>JAMIFV010000018.1:0-41965 GCA_035906055.1 Alphaproteobacteria bacterium
GGTGTCCCGATGCTCGCCAGCGATGCAGGCAATACGTGCATTTGTACGATTGAAGGCCGCGTTTCAGACCATTCTTTTTAGTCGAACTCCGGTGGCACTTAGGACAGTTTTTGATTCATTTCGTTTCAAACCATAGGTTAAAAGCATGATTCTAATACAATATATATCAAAAACAGCCCCCCATTTCTTTAATTATGCCTGAAACCATGAACTTCTGAACACAGTCCAGCATTGCTGTATGAGCACGCTCCAGTGCAGCGTCGCTGCTCATCATGGGACTCATTCTGCTTATCTTTGTAAGGCTGTTCGCCGCCATGCCGACCATGGCCTTTTCAATAGACTCGTTAAGCGCTTTCCCACGAATCAGCTTTCGCATAAACCCTAACCTTGCTTCCTCAATGCTGGAAGGAAATATCTTATAGGGTTTTAAAGAAGTCGATAAAGCTTCCGACCAGTCCAGCCACTTGTTCCTGTTAACATGATTGAGCGGAAGTATGGGTATCCACGGCACCCGGAGCACATCAGCGATAATGGCCCCATGCATCGCTTCCGCGATGAGGACGCTTGAGTTCTGTATCTTATCAAAGACAGTCTCAACCGGCAGCCGGGGATCAATCATGTTGATTCCCGCCAATGCGCAAACCTCTTCCCATCTGCCACGGAAAACGCTCTGCCAGTGCGGCATGAATGAGATCACGGGGTTGGAAGGTTTCTTTCGTGCGATCAGGCCGCGCACCAGTATAGCGGAATCGCCGATCGCCAGCTCACTGGCAAGGCCAAGCGCCTTAGCGGTTCTGGGGCCTCTTACAAAGTAAATGGACCAGTCTTTTTGCGAAAGATTAGGGCGTGAATGGTACTCCGGTACAAACCCTGAGCCCAATACGCTTTTATGGGCTCTTTTCTTGTAAGGGGCCAGAATTTCATCACCCAGGATAGAACCGATGCCAAGAAATAATTTATCTTCGTTTTCATCAAGGATTCCGGGAAGTAATTTTGGCCACATCCACGTGTTGACCTCATCGCCGAAATTCGGGCTACTGCCTCTGTAGTATACAAGCTTCACACAATGGCTCCTTTATGTCACGAATGACTTTTGCGCTACAAAACTCAGTTCAAGAAACAATCGTGTAAATGAGCTATAGCAAAAGAGTATGAGAACTATTCCGGTCGGATGTCCCCTGTATTGGTATCTTGGATGGCCGTTTTCTTTTCCAGGGGACTAATGTTTCCCTGAAGAAGAAGTTGAGATGTTCTACCACTGCTCAGGCGAACAACGTGCCGGGCAGATGAAATCCAGAAGAGCTCAAGATTCCGTGCGCGGAATATAGCAGCCGACAACTGGTTGGGCAATAGCCCGGTGAAATGCGTGGAACGCAGGCGCCTAAAAATAAACACACAACCTTTTATAAATGGTGCCGCTTGTGTGAATTGAACACACGACCTACCGCTTACAAGTAGCATAGTCTACTCTACTACTTTCTCCCAAGCAATCCTAAATATCCAAATATACTGAGTAATTTCCTATTGTTAAAAATTGGCGAGTAATACTGCGTTCATGATTTTTCTAGCGATTACCAAGTAAACTTCTTATTATAGCCTTATTAAAATACCAGCCTTCTTAAGGCCACCAAAATTAATAAGGTTATACTATCATGCCCAAAGCAAAACTTACCGAGAATTTCGTTGCCGCCCTCGACTACACGGAAGAAGGACAAGTGATTTATACCGACACCGACCTGCCCGGCTTCGGTGTTGTCGTAGGCAAAAAAACCAAAACTTATTTCGCGCAACGCGACATAAACCGCAAGACAGTGCGCGTTACCATCGGCAAGCATGTCCTCATCAAAAATAGGGAAGCGCGTGAAGAGGCTAAAAATTTCCTACTCCGCATGGCGAAGGGTGAGAATCCTAACAAGGTAAAGCATCAGGCTGCACTGGATGGAATAACACTCGCTCAGGCTTTCGAGAATTATAAAGCCGGAAAAAAGAACCTAAGCAAAACCACCCTCAAAAACCTTCAATTTTGTGAAGATAGCTGGTTTCAGGATTGGTTAAAAAAGCCACTGAAGGATATAACAAAACAACTGATTATTGACCGCCATAGAAGAATTGGGGAAGAGACCGGTAATGCGACAGCAAATATCGGCCTGCGCGTTTTACGGACGGTCTATAACTTTGCGATGGTTACCAATGAAAATCTGCCATCCAACCCCGTACAAGCGCTTTCACAGGCAAAGAGTTGGTATACCGATGTAAAGCGGCAAACGGTTATAAAGCCAACACAGTTGAAGCCTTGGTATGATGCGGTGATGCTTATAGATAATAGCGTCATCAGGGATTATTTCTGCCTGTTGCTGTTTACCGGCATGAGGAGACAGGAAGGCTTAACGCTAAAATGGGAGAATGTGGATTTTCAGGAAAAAGTGATAACGGTGCCTAAAACCAAAAGCGGCAGGCCATTAGCTATACCCATGAGTGAATACGTCTGTACCCTGCTGGAAGCTCGAAAGAAACGCACTGAAGATAGTATCTGGGTGTTTCCCAGCCGTGGCAAGACAGGGCATCTGGTTGAACCGAAGAAATCAGTCGCATGGGTGAGCAAAAAATCAGGCGTCACCTTCATGCTGCATGACCTCCGCCGCACTTTCATTACTATAGCTGAGAGCCTAGATATTTCAGCTTATGCTGCAAAACAGCTTGTAAACCATAGTTCCAGCGGTGATGTAACAGCTGGGTATATTATTATGAATGTAGACAGGCTGCGTGATCCTATGCAGAAGATTGCTGAGTATATTAGCGCCAAAATTAACGCCATTGAACAAAGCTCTGACGAGAAATCATAGACGCAGTTGTATGAAAACAAAAAACAAAGAAAAGGAAGCCAAAAAACCATTATGGAAGGAATCAAATCCCCCATCATGGTTTAGCTTAGACAACTATAAACACCTCAGGAATATGGATGCCGCTGGATGGCTTTCCAATATAGATAAAAGACAAGAAGCAAAGCCAGAGCCTCTTTTTGGTGATGCAGAAATGTTTGTTCCACACATCCAATTTCCTGTACGCGAAATAGATTCTATGGAGAACTTGCAACGCAGCTTAAACCCGCTGCATCGGCATTTTTTGAATTTAACTATTGATTTACGAGCAAATGACGCGCTGTTGCTAAAAGAAATTCAGAACATTATTACCAAACAAAGAAATTTAATTCACCGTCCTAGCCGGGGTATGCCACGCGGCAAGAAGCCGGAGCTTTCTAAAACAGCTTTTACTCCTGCAACTTTTAAGAAATGGCAAACAAATGGCATAATACCCTTACGAGATTTAGAAATTTGGGCGAATTGCAACAATACCAGATTCACCGACGCACAAATGGGACGGTGGATTTTTAATAAGACCCTAAAGCCTAGCAGAGATATTAATAGAGCACGCAATGTCTGGCGAGAAGCTGTACTCTCCTTGACTGCGCTTCGGGCGCATCTGCAATTCAATTGTTGACCTAAAGTGACCCAAGAATACCCACCCTATTCTTGGAAAACATAGGTTTTTAACAAAAAATATAATTGCCCTTTCGATAACGGAGGAAGCAATGACAGATGAAATACTCTTAAAAACTATAAATCAGGGCACTCGTAGCGGTATTCCCGTACTTGTACGGCCCAAGCTGACGCTGAATCGCATACTATCCAGTTCTGCCAACAGCAATGCCAATGATACTCCCGCCGAAACTGTGATTGCTGCCCCCGCAAACTCGGCGGCAACCGATACCTCCACGACAACTGATGAAAGTGCAGCTTCGGCTAGCCCTGATTCGCATTTATTCAACATGGAGTTACTAACACGTCTGAAGAACTGCAACCCCGCTTTGACGTTGCTTACAACAGCAGAAGTAGCGGCTATTTTTCGTGCTAGTGTTAAAAAATTTGAGAACGACCGTTATCAAAAGCGCGGCCTGAAATACATAAAAATTGCCGGAATGGTGCGCTACAGGCTGAGCCATATCTTAGCTGAGCTTGACGCGCAAATTGAACAATAACCCCTTACAAGGACGATTATGAGTAATATATTGCAATCCCCCCCCAAACACACCCCAAACTATGACCACTCCTATGGCTGCGAAAAGTACTCTGCATCTTGTCCATGCTGCATAGCCGCTTACAAGCAGTGGCTGATGGAAAATGCGCTGCGGCTACTCGGCGACGCATATGATTCACGAATCATAGAACTTAGCTATAATACATACTATGGCGATGGATTTCCCTACCCTGCTGAGACCATGAGAAAAGTGCGCTCAGACATCAACTCGATAAGCTCCGACACTTCAATGGCCATTGGAACCATATTTGTAGAATTTAACTACAGGAATAACGACTGGAAATCCACCGCTAAGGTCATCGTCACAGGCATAAGTCTGGAGATGCTGAAACAAATCGAATGGATTTTCGACCACAAACCGTCCCTTTTTCAGGCGGCAGATTCTATACAGACTGCTCCCGTTCCAAGCCGCGATTTTTCTGAAATCTTGAAGTGGGAAACGCCGTCATTAATAGCAGAACTGGCTGAATACCGCGCTGCAGATTTACTTGATGAGGGCTGGATTACGGAGTGCGAAGAAGAATTGAATTTTCGCCTCGATACGTTAAGGCCGCAAGATTTTTTGTTTCTGCATAATATAACGCATGGCCCACTTGAGAAGACACTCGATAAGGCATTAAAGCCGTGATCCCGAGAAAATTGGCAAAGTCTCAACAGCGGGCTACCTGCGCAGCCGGGCAATCGCATGTGCTACTCTTCGCTGGCGCAGGCACAGGCAAAACCGAAACACTAACTCATGCCATTGGCCGTGTACTTGACTCAGCCTCGACGATGCCATCACAGGTGCTAGCGGTTACATTTGGCCGGAAGGCTACCGCTGAGATGCGGGAACGGCTTATTCGCCATGTTGGTGCAAGCAAGGCTTCAAAAGTGTCCGTAAGCACACTTCATGCCCTTGCTACAAGTATCATTGAGCAGCATGGCGCGTTGATAGGATTAAGCCAGACATTCACCATTCCACTTAAATCGGCGGAACTGGATTGCCTGAAGCAGGTAATTGTCAAATGCGGGTATAAGGCTAAAGACTTGAAGAAAATTGCAGCCATGCATCGCAGGATAGAAAAGTATAAATGCCGGGGCATATTACCGAGCCAGATAACGGTTAAAAACAAGGCAACGAAAAAGCTGGCTATTATCTATGCCGCCTTCCAGTCCACCTTGCTGAAAATGAATCTGGTGACCTATAGCGACCAGATAATACATGCCGTCACCCTGCTCAGAAACCATGAGCATGTGCGGACGCAGTACGCCAATAAGTACCGCAACATATTCATTGACGAGTTTCAGGACTTGAATCCGGCGCAATATGCCTTGCTTAAATTGCTTGCCGGACAAGACACCTTGTTTTGGACGGTAGGTGATGATGACCAGAATCTCTATAGCTGGCGCGGCGCGGATACGGAAATCATGAGCCGCTTTAGTGAAGATTTCCCAATGGCAAAGGTATTCATGATGGAGCGTAACCGCCGTTCTATGGGGCATGTCGTTGATGGTGCCTATGGGCTTATTCAGCACAACCAGAACCGTCACCCCAAAAAACTCTATACCAAAAAGCCTAAGGGTGAGAAAATCAAGGTTCACCGCCTGTCCGACCAGAAAGAGGAAGCTGAATATATCGCAAAACGCATTGTCCGGCTCATCAGGAAGAAGGGTGTGAACCCTCAAGATATTGCCGTTCTGGCAAGGTTTAAACAGGTTCTAAAGCCGATTCAAAAGATTCTGACAGCAGAGGGCATACCGTGCCATTTCTCAGGCGATACGCAATTACTGCATAGCAAAACCGTAACAGATGCGCTGGCATACATGCACGCCATCGAAAACCCCAAATATACGCAAGCCTTTGAAACCATTATTAATACGCCCAAGCGCGGTATTGGGCACACCACCATTGAGAAGATCCAGCATTATGCCACCGCTCATAAGACATCCTTCTGGAAGGCTACCCGCCGTCTTGAAAAAGCAGGCAAACTAAACAAGGCATCCGTTTTCATAGCTGACTTTCTGCGGTGGCGTAAGTTGCGTAGGGCGATACCAGTACGTCAGGCAGCCACTCTTATACTGCAAGAATCAGGGTATATGGCCTCTCTTAAAGGCAAACCGGATAAACTGGCGGCGATAGAAAAGCTGGTAGGCATGACAAAGGGCTATGCTACAATCAGGCAATTCTTAAATGGCATCGCGGAAGACATCGGCGATGACGATGCCACTTCCGAGAAAGCAGTTCACCTCATGACGCTCCATGCCGCAAAGGGGCTCGCTTTCGATGCTGTGTTCATGCCAGCGTGGGAAGATGGAGTTTTTCCTAATTATCGAGCACTGGATAGTAATAAAGCGGACAAAATGGAAGAGGAACGCAGGTTAGCGTATGTAGGCATCACCAGAGCGCGTGAGTATGTTTGCATTACCCATATTGTTAAACGCCGCCCTACTCATCGCCACGCCGTCCACGAGGTAAAACCGTCGCGCTTTATTGAAGAACTGCCCCGCACGGCGCGTGAACGCACAAGGAGCAAGCTGGCAACGAAACTTTTACGCTCCGGCAGCACAGGTGAAGGAAAATCCAAGTATATCGCGCCGGGTGACATTGTTAGCCATAATAAAGATTGCGGGTACGGGCAGGTCGTCACGCGGGAGGGAAAGATTCTGGTCGTCAAGTTTAACGATATTGGGCTGAAAACAGTGCGCCTGAAGGAGGTCACGAAGGCGTAAAAAGCGCAGACCGCATAAAAAATAATACTTCGTATATTGTAACTCAAAATTTACACATCAAAACGCGAAAAATCCCACTTTTTATTATAGAAAATGGCTGATATTCACACTTTTTCACTGATTTTGATGTTCAGCATAGATAATACGTTTCTTACTAATTTTTCTAAGAAGAGAGAAAAATATGACTACTAAAAACTCCCCTATAACCCACTACAAATATCTGATGGGATTATATAGGAATCGCCTCGTCACCAAGAAAAAGAAGGGTGAATTTTATGAAACTACGGAACATGACATCTGCAAGGAACATGAGCAGAAGCAATACAAGAAAATATTAAAATCTATTAAAGCAGCAAAGCCGGATATTAACATCATAAATTTAAGGGTATCGGAGAAGCGGTGGCAGGAACTCTATTACTTCAATCCGTTTAGAATCATTCCCTGTCATGAGGCAACACTGGTGGGTATAGAAGCGTTCAAACTGCGCCTCAAGGATATGCACATGTTCACGGTGATTGAGGGTAAGCATGAAACCAATAACAAGGACTTCCAGTTGGATTTAAAGCGTATCAAACGTGATTTCCAGCATGGGTTACGTGGAAGAAACTATATCGGCATGATTGAGCTGGCTTATTTCAAAAATGCGGAGCATGGCGGCGGGGAACTGATAGCACCTCATTTTCAGGGCATTATGTGGGGTGAGCTGACGAGGAAGGATAAGGAGCGGCTCAATAAAAAATTCTCAGGCGGCAGGAATCAGGCTACAGGGTTTTATAGCCGCAAAGTCTATAATCTCGCTGGCGCGGTCAGCTACATGCATAAACTGCCGGTGTATGGCTATAAGCTGAAAAAGAAAGGCAGTTACGCTCATACGGCAGAATATCTCAAGAATGCTCGGCTATACTTCCTTTACAAGCAACTTAAAGACCTCAAATTCGCGGATATGTTTGTATCTGGTGGTGAAGGCGTTGCGCTCAGGGATACCATAATAAGCCAGCTAAAAGACAAAAGCTGAAGCTGTAAAGTATATGTACATAACAATACTAATATGGCGGGGGTAACTATGAGTACGATGACAAACTTCCTTGGTAGCTTTTTGCAGCTTCAAGACCGGGTGATGCTAACGCAATATCTGGGCAGGTGGGAAGATAGAGGCAACCATAAAATGTTTCGGGCTGAGAACGGCGCGGTAATGCACTGGTGGCCGCCGAAGGGAACTATACGATTTAATGGCAAAGCAGATGCAGCCCGTGATTTGGAGAAAGCTATGGTAACGGCAGGCAAGCTGATTCTGAAAGCGCAGACGGAGGCATTGAATAAAGATGATACTAAAAAGCCTCGGCCACTTCGTACTCTCCCTGATTGGTTTGATGAAAAAGCCGGAAAATAGCCGACTGAGAACAGTATAAGAATAACCGGCTATGTACGTCTTTCTAATAAACTGAGCTACACCGTGATAAGTAGAATGGTCATTCTTTTGACTGTTTTTTCCTATGTGAAGTGAATAATATCACTTGTGAAACATACTAATTATATCATGAACATTGTAGATACTTTGATGCATTAGGCATTTGCTATATTTTCGGAGAAGTGCTCTGATTCCTATTGGAAGAAACATTAAATTTGAGTAACCGAAGCCCGTTGAATACCACTATAAGGCTAGCGCCCATATCTGCAAAAACCGCCATCCATAGCGTTGCCAGACCTGCAATATTCAACACCAGAAACACTGCCTTGATACCAATCGCCAGTGATATGTTTTGTTTGAGCACTGCGCCTGTTTCTCGGCTAAGGGCAATAAACAGCGCGATACGCCGCAAATCATCTTCCATCAGTGCTACATCAGCCGTTTCTAGTGCCGTATCCGTACCCGCCACGCCCATAGCAAAGCCTATAGAAGATTTAGCCAGCGCGGGAGCATCATTGATGCCATCGCCAACCATGCCGACCACACCGTAGCGTTTCCTTAATTCCTCAATCACAGACAGCTTATCTTCCGGCAACATATTGCCACGGGCATCTTCAATTCCGACATGTGCGGCAATAGCGTTGGCGGTAGTATCGTTATCGCCTGTCAGCATAATGCAGGTCACGCCCATATCTTGCAGCTCTTTCACGGCTTCCACGCTGGTATCGCGCACAGTATCGGCAACGGCGAAAACGCAAAGCGCCTGTTTTGCAGTTGCCAGTACGACTGATGTTTTTCCTTGTTTTTCTAATGGCAGCAGCATTGATTCGACATGCTCGCCACAGATTCCCAATTCTTCGATGAGCCGGTAATTGCCAAGATAATAAAGGGTGCCATTAATGATGCCCTTAACGCCGCGCCCAGTGATGGATTCAAAATCACTGACATCAAGCGGTTTATCCAACTTGGCTCTGGTGACGATTGCATGGGCTACAGGATGCTCTGAGTGCGTATTCAGGCTTGCTGCCAGTTGCAGTGCCGCTTCAGCAGAAAGATGTTTCAATTCTTTAATGTCAGTCACCACTGGCTTGCCATGCGTCAGTGTGCCCGTTTTATCGAGTGCCAGAGCTTTTAATTTACGTCCTTCCTCTAAATAAACACCGCCTTTGATAAGAATACCGCGTTGTGCTGCGGCAGCAAGGCCACTGACTACCGTAACGGGCGTGGATACTACCAGTGCACAGGGGCAGGCAATCACTAGCGTCACCAGTGCTTTATAGAGCCACGGTATAAATTCTGCACCAAAAGCCAGCGGCGGCACGACTGCAATCAGTATCGCCAGCACCAGTATTGCAGGCGTATAGTAACTCGCAAACTGGTCAACGAATTGTTGTGTGGGGGCACGTTCACTCTGCGCTGCCTGTACGGAGCGGATAATACGCGCCAATGTGGTGCTGCCTCTATTGGCAGTAACGGTAAATTCAAATGCGCCACGCTCGTTAATCGTGCCCGCAAAGACCGTATCGCCCACTATCTTTTCCACCGGCATACTTTCACCGGTAATAGGGGCTTGGTTGACAGTTGACTGTCCGCTGATGATTTTACCATCGAGAGGGATGCGTTCACCCGGCTTTACGCGCACAATAGCTTCCATCGCCACATCGCCTACCGCTATCGTTTTCCAACTACCGTCTGGCTGTTTAACGTTGGCGGATTCCGGTGTCATTTCCATCAGGTTGCGGATAGCGTTACGTGCGCGGTCTAGTGAATAGGCTTCAATCATTTCTGCCAGCGCAAACAGGAATGTAACCATTGCAGCTTCCGGCCATTCGCCAATAGCTATCGCCCCTATCACTGCAACCATCATCAGGAAATTGATATTAAGAGTGAAGGTCTTGATAGCAATCCAGCCTTTTTTTGCGGCTTGTGTACCGCCTGTTAAAATGGCGAGCGCAGAAAGCACAATGACCAGCAGAGATTTTTCATCCGCTCCCACCCAACTGCTTATTTCTGCAATCATCGCTGCTGCGCCAGAGATGCTAATCAATAGCTTTGTGCGTGTACTGACCCCTGTAGTTGCTAACGTGCGTGCCCCGCAATTACCACAATCCTCGCCTTTGCGCTTTGGCTCCATATCAAGTTCGTTCAGTGCTGCCTCAATCGGCTGTTCATCTTCCAGCCTGTGACGCACGGTAAGCTCCCGCTGCATCAGGTTAAAACGCAGATCCTCAATTCCAAGCATTCTTTCGAGTTTGTTGCGGATGAGCTTTTCTTCCGTTGGACAATCCATCTTCTGAATAAGATAGACAGTTTCCTTTGTCATTTTTGCGTTTTCAGCCATGATTTCTCTCTATCTACGCCTTGTTCACATGTAGTGTGATTGTGAGCTAAAAACTCGTATGCACAAATGCCATGCTGTGGCACTGTCTGCGCCAGTTTTAAGTCATACCCATCAGAACGCACTACTATAGACCCAAGCAAGACTGTATCAAAGTCGTGCGCGTTGAAACTATTGATAGGTACTAAATTAAGGCAGGTATTTCACAGTCATTTTGGTGCAGATGTTCTGCATATTATCATAATGCTGCTTATACTCCGGCTTTTCTTTTAATCCAGCCCCTACCTCTTTCCGGCACTCCGCCAAAGCACTCTTTTGCTCATCAACAGTTGCGTCGGTCATCTCACGGCACAGTGATTTCAGCGTTCTGGTTTCTTCCGTGTCCCTAACAAAGGCAAGGCGTTTAGAGCCATATTTCTTCTGATAAGCGGCTTTCTTGAGGCGAGTAGTGTATTCCGCTTCGTTCAGGCAAGCCAGCCGAAGCACCTTGCGCCGTTCATCAGATGTTTGGGCTTGATACAGTTTTTGGTCTAATGTTTGCGGCTGTGTGGATAGCTGCGTACAGGCAGAGAGTAGCGCGGCAACAGTCAGAGTTGCGATGATAGTGTGCTTCATAAAACCTCTTTATGATTGGTTACTTTTTAGTGGCTTTTTCTTTGTCATCACCATGTCCATCACCATCTTTATGGTCGTGGTGTTCATCAGTAGAATGGCCTTCTTTTTTGTCGTGGTCTTTGTGGTCGCCATCTTTATGTTCATGCTCCTCCATCTTTTTGCCGTCTTCAGCCTTGTGTTCGTTGGCTAAGGCAGGGGTGCCAGCACTTATAACAAGTGCAAGAGCGGAAGCGGCAAACAGGGATTTAATGTCTTTCATCGTAGTTCTCCTTTGGGGTTGGTTTGAGAATTATAGTTCTTCCTTGTTCAGCACATCGCTGGCAAGGTTGAACCTTTTGTAGATAGCTGGCAGCACAAGCAATGTCAGTATTGTTGCTGTGATAAGCCCGCCAATCACCACTGTTGCCAGTGGTTTCTGTACCTCTGCGCCTGCACCTGTGGCAATTGCCATAGGTACAAAGCCGAGGCTTGCGACAAGCGCCGTCATAAGCACAGGGCGGAAGCGGGAAAGCGCCCCCTCCACAACCGCGATATGCGCTTCAACGCCTTCGCGTACAAGCTGGTTGATGCGGGTAATCATCACGAGGCCGTTCAGCACAGCAACGCCTGATAGTGCAATCAGACCAACAGCCGCCGAGATGGAGAAAGGCATACCCCGCAGCCATAACGTCAGGATACCGCCCGTAAGTGCCAGCGGCACACCGGAGAATACCAGCAACGCCTGTTTTACTGAGCCAAGTGCTGTGAACAGCAATAGGAAAATCATGAAGAAACATGCGGGAACTACTACACCCAATCGTGCTTTGGCTTCTTCAAGGTTTTTGAACTGCCCACCCCATTCCAGCCAGTAGCCTGCGGGAATCTGCACCTTGTTGCTAATAGCTGCCTGTGCATCCTGTACGAAAGAGCCAATGTCACGACCTCGCACATTGGATTGCACCACTACACGCCGTTTGCCATTCTCACGGCTAATCTGGTTCAGTCCGTCTGTAATTTCCAGCTTCGCCACCTGCTTAAGAGGTATATATGCAGGGCGCGTGTGTTGCTGACCGGGGGCACGGTCTGCCATATCATCATCGGCGGCAGGTAACAGAATCGGCAGATTCTCTAACACTGATAAATCCTGCCGCATAGCATCAGGCAGGCGCACAACAATGTCAAAACGGCGGTCTCCCTGAAACACCAATCCTGCTTCACGGCCTCCTACGGCAATAGACAACACATCCATTACATCACTGACATGAAGCCCGTAGCGGGAGATGGCATCTTTATCGAGCTTCACTTCCAGCATAGGCAAGCCAGATGTCTGCTCCATTTTTACATCCGCTGCACCGTTGATGGACTTTAATGCCTGCACTAACTGGGAAGCCGTTTTCTCCATGACTGCAAAATCATCGCCATAGATTTTCACAGCCACATCGGAACGCACACCAGAAATCAGCTCATTGAAGCGCATCTGAATGGGCTGGGTAAACTCGTAATTATTACCCGGAACATCGGATACGGCCTCATTGATACGGCGGATAATATCAGGCTTATCAATATTCTGTGACCACTGGTCTTTATCTTTCAGAATAATAAACGTATCCGATACGTTGGGTGGCATTGGGTCAGCAGCCATTTCTGCCGTGCCAGTTTTAGAGAATACAAACGCCACTTCTGGCACAGTGCTTACGGCTTTTTCCACCGCAAACTGTAACTCCTGTGATTGTGTTAGCGAGGTTGAGGGAATCCGCATCGCGTGCATGGCAATGTCTTTCTCATCCAGTGTGGGAATGAACTCCTGCCCCATCGAAGAAAACAGCACCATTGAAAACACAAAGCCAGCAGTAGCTGTGCTGATAATTTTCATCGGAGCTTTAAGCGCCCAGCGCAAGGCAGGTTCATACCAGCCTTTAGCTTTTAGAACGATTCGGCTTTCCTTCTCCTCTATCTTGCCTTTCACAAAAATGGCAATCATGGCTGGCACAAAGGTGAGCGACAACACGAAGGCGGCAATCAGTGCAAATATCACTGTCATCGCCATCGGCTCAAACATTTTTCCTTCCACACCACTGAAGGTCAGCAGAGGTATATATACCATGATAATAATTGCCTGACCGAACACGGAAGGCTGTATCATCTCACGGCTGGCAACCATCACTTCATGCAGGCGTTCTGGTAAGGTAAGTATACGCCTCTCATGATGCTGGCGTTCAGATAAACGGCGCAGGCAGTTTTCAGTGATAATCACTGCGCCATCTACAATCAGCCCGAAATCCAGCGCACCAAGGCTCATGAGGTTGCCACTGATACCAGCACGAATCATCCCCATAGAGGTCATGAGCATGGAAAGCGGGATGACAAGGGCGGTAATCAATGCAGCTCTGAAATTGCCAAGCAGCGCAAACAGGATAACAATCACCAGTAACGCGCCTTCGGTCAGATTAGTCTGTACCGTGCCAATGGTTCTATCCACCAGTTTTGTGCGGTTAAGCACCGTTTTGGCATGAATGCCTGCTGGCAGTGATTTATTTACTTCCGTGATTTTCACATCAACGGCTTCGGATACGGTTCGGCTGTTCTCACCGATAAGCATCAGTGCCGTGCCAACTACCACTTCCTCACCATTCTCTGAAGCAGAACCCGTGCGGAGTTCTTTGCCAATGCCTATCGTGGCAATATCTTTGAGGTAAATGACAATGCCGTTACGGTTAGTAACTACTGTTTTACCGATTTGCTCGGCATTTTCGATACGCCCGTCAGCGCGTACCACATAGGCTTCGCCATGTTTCTCAATATAGCCAGCCCCCATGCTGGTGTTATTGCGCTCCAGCACCTGCACCACATCAGAGAAACCCAGACCCAGTGCAACTAGTTTTTGTGGGTCAGGTTGCACATGATACTGCTTTACATAGCCGCCAATAGCATCAACACCAGCAACGCCTTTCACGCCCTTTAACTGCGGGCGGATAATCCAGTCCTGTACGGTGCGAAGGTAGGAAGCCAGCTCCACGTCCGTTTTCAATTTCTGGCCTTCGGGAGTTAGGAAGCTGCCATCAGATTGCCAGCCAGCTTCGCCGTCTTTTACTGTTGCCCCCTTGCCGCGTGGGTGTTGATACTCCACCGTCCACATATAAATCTCGCCAAGACCGGTAGAGATTGCCCCCATTTTCGGTACAGCAGTATCGGGCAGATTCTCTTTGGCTTCCGCGATGCGTTCATTCACTTGAGCACGGGCAAAGTAAATATCCACATCATCGTTAAATACGGCAGTGACCTGACTGAAGCCGTTACGCGAAATAGAGCGTGTATATTCCAGACCCGGAATCCCCGCCAGTGCGGTTTCCACAGGGAATGTCACCTGCTTTTCTACTTCCATCGGAGAGAAAGCGGATGCGACCGTATTAATCTGCACCTGATTGTTGGTGATGTCCGGCACTGCGTCAATCGGCAGGTTCTTAAGTGAATATACGCCGAATGCCGCTATCGCCAATGTTAACAGGGCAATCAAATAGCGGTGATGCAGTGAAAATCCTAAAATGCGCTCAATCATGGTAAATCCTTAATCTCAATGTTCGTGTTCAGCGCCCGCCTTGCCGATGTCGGCTTTGACGATAAAACTGTTTTTCGCCACATAGCGTTGCCCCGCAACAAGTCCTTGAGTGATTTCTGTCCATGTTTCATCACTGTTGCCGAGTTCAACGGGCTGCATCTTGTAAGTGCCGCCTTCTTCCAAGAAGACCACGTTCTTGCCTTCCATGCGCTGGATAGCTTCAGTTTTAACGGCTACTGGCACTTGCTTCTCGCCTATCACCACATCGGCGCGTATGCTCATGCCAGAACGCCAATGATTATCGGTGTTGTTGATGACAGCCCTTGCCACCACCGTCTGACTGGAAATCTCAGCAGTCGGTAAAATGAGTGCGATTGTGGCTTCGGTATTTATAGGATCATCAAGGCATTGGATTCGTACTTTTTGCCCCTGCTTCAGCTTCTCACCATCTTTAGAAAACACAAAAAGTTCAGCCCATAGCTTGTTCAAGTCAGCAACAATGTAAAGTGGTTCATCCCCTGTTAATTGCCCGATACCAGCAGTGCGTGTGATAACCGTGCCTGATACAGGGGATTTCACAGCGTAAACCTGTAGGCTTTCATTGCTTTCTACCGTTGCAAGCGTATCACCAACCTTCACCACTTCGCCGGGTTCTTTCTCCACACTGCGGATGACACCGGGGAAACGCGCTTTCACTTGTGCGGTTGTACTCTGATTAAGCGACACGCGCCCTGTAACACTTAGAATTTCCGCTACTGTGGCACTTCCTGCCTCCATTACTTCGATGTTTAGGTTCTTGGCTGCTTTTTCGCTGATTTTACTCTCGTCACCATGCCCTTCTTCATCGCCATGACCATGTTCGTCCTTAGCGGGTTCTTTATCGCTGTGGTCGTGACCATGCTTATCACCATGCGCGTGTTCATCCTTATCGCCATGATTATGCTCACCACCCTCTGCGTGTTCATCTTTCTCTTTGCCATCCACATGCTTATCTGAATCGGTTTCGCTATGCGTATGCTCGGTTGTTTTATTGCCATCCGCGTGAGCGTATTGGTACTTGTACCCGCCACCAGCAAGTGCCAGCAAAATAATTACCGTTTTCAATTTTCTATTCTTCATTTCTGTTCCCCTTTATTCTGTACTTTTTCTGCATGTGCTGCGGTAAGCCGCTCCACGCTTGCTCTGGCGGTGTGAAACTCTTTCAGGGCTGTGATATGCTGTTGCTTCACCCCAAACAGGCTGCGCTGCGCGTCCAGCACCTCAAGATACGGGAAACGCCCAAGCCCATACCCTTCACGCGCTAACTGGAAGGCTTTACTGGCGGCAGGTAGCACGTTCTTTTTCAGGGTTTCAGCGCGGAGATAGGCGCTTTCCATCTCCTGTCCGGCGCGATACAGTTCGGAATTAAGCGTGAGTGTGGTGCTACGGTTCTCCTGCTCGGTTCTGCTTACCTCGCTGCGGGCTTTCGCTATGTTGCCGCGATTGGCATTCAGTACGGGAATCGGTAGTGATACGCCCACGACAAACGCCTGATTGCCGCTATCCCTGAAATCCCTCACCCCAACATTGAGGCGCGGATTGGGAATGGCACTCGCGCTTTCCAGTTCGAGCCGCGCCCGTGACTGTTCCAGCGAGGCGTTCAGCTTCTGTAGGTTGGGGTTGGAAGATAGCTTTTCGGTAGTCGCCACTGCATCGGGCTTGGTGACAGCATAAAACGCCGTGCTATCGAGCGTGATGACTGCCTGTTCTTCGCCCATCACTGTGGCAAGGTTCTTATGGGCGATGTCACGCTCCCGCGTGGCAGTGTCCAGCGCAATGGCGGCGGTAGATACCTCCACCTCGGCGCGGCTTTTCTGAATCAGCGGGGCGGCGGCTGCGCCCACCCGCGCACTGACGGATTTAAGCACATCTCCCGCAAGCACCTTCTGTTCACTGGCAAGGCGCACTGCCTCATCTGCCGCCACCGCATCCGAATAAGCAGTGGTTACATCCCGAATAACGTCCAGTGCTGTCGCTTGATACTCAAGGCTGGCGATTTCCAGCCCCTTACCAGCGATGCTGCGCCGCGCACTACGCTGGCCGCCTATCTCCAGTTCCTGCGAAATACCATACGTCACCTCGGCGGATGCAAAATCTTTATACTGGCCGTCACCCGCAACATTCTCGGCCTCAACACTGAGTTCAGGGTTCTTGAACGCATCGGATTGACGGTATTCACCCTTTGCGGCGGCAACCCCACTGCCAAACGCTTGCAGGCGCGGTGACTGTTCCAATGCTTTGGCAATCGCACTTTCCAGCGTCAGGCCACTGGCTTTCTGCTTCTGTTCAGAGGTTGCAGGTTTATCAGTGCTTGCCTTAGCCTTATCGGCTGCAAAGGCAGGCTGGGCAGTCAGTATTGTGGCGCATAGCAGCCACAGGGTTTGTTTCTGGTACATGGGTTCTCACCGCTTAATTCCTTGAAGAATGCAATCATGGACATGCGACGCGGGAACACCTGAACAGGCATTCTTCCAGACGCGCATATCCGGCAGACGGAATTAAACGTGTGAGGGGGGTTCTAGGAGTGGGCTGACATTAACGGATGTCATGTTGTCATCCGCAATGGCTGTGAACTGTTTGGCAATGGTGGGCAGGAGAACATGAGCAACGGCATCCGTTTTGAAGGAAGCCGGAGCGCAGCAGCAATGATGCGCTGCATTCACTTGCTTGCCATCCTTCTGGGTATCTTCTTTCTGGGCGGCGCTTTCCGAATGGCATCCATCGCCATCAACACCAAGCGCATGAGCGACAGGCGTAATCAGCAGGGAAAACATTACAAACAGGCATATAAAGAATTTACTCATGCGCCTACTAATACCTTATGCGGGTTAAAAATCAATTAATTGATTCTTTGATTGAGTGTAAAAGCCAGTTTATTATGTAAATGAGCCTTTTGTTTTGTTCGCTATCCGCACTAGCCAGAGCATCGCAGGCACTTCCACCAGCACTCCCACCACCGTTGCCAGTGCCGCGCCGGATTGAAGCCCAAACAGACTGATAGCAACCGCAACCGCCAGCTCGAAGAAATTAGAGCCACCTATCAGGGCGGCGGGTGCGGCAATGTTATGCGGAACACGTGCGCGGCACATCCACACATAGGTCAGCGCAAACATGGCAACGCTTTGCAGCAGGATGGGTACGGCAATCATCCCGATGACAAGCGGCTTTACCAGTATGGTCTGTGCCTGAAATCCGAACAGCAGCACTACCGTTGCCAGCAGCCCCGCCACGGAATACGGTTTCAGGTGATTCAGCAACATTCGCAGGCATTCCGCCGATAATTGCCTGCGGGTGATATATCCGGCTGCGATAGGCAGAACGACATAAAGCACCACGGACGTTAGCAACGTCGCCCACGGCACCGAAACATTCGACACGCCCAGCAGGAAAGCCGTTATGGGTGCAAAGGCCAGTATCATGACAACATCATTCAGCGACACCTGCACCAACGTGTAATTGGCATCGCCTTTGACTAAACGGCTCCATACAAACACCATTGCCGTGCAGGGGGCGGTTCCGAGCAGTATCAACCCCGCCACATACTGCTTTGCCTCTGCCGGAGGAATGAACGCGGCGAAAATATGTTGCAGGAACAGCACCCCGAACGCTGCCATGCTGAACGGCTTTACCAGCCAGTTGATGATGAAGGTAATTACCAAGCCCTTCGGCTGCTTCGCCACATCCCTGATGGTGGAGAAGTCAACGCTCACCATCATCGGATAAATCATCACCCAGATAAGCACCGCCACCATCAGATTGACGTTGGCGTATTCAAGCCCAGCAATAAGCTGGAAGGCGGAAGGCCATACATATCCCAACCCAACGCCTGCAATGATGGACAGCCCCACCCAGACGGATAGGTAACGCTCAAAAAAACCAAGCGGGGAATCGCTCATGACTCGCCTATCGTATTCAGTACTTCGGCAAGCACAGCCTTATCGAGCGTTTCCAGCGGTAGCGCCACCAGTGCCCTCACCCTGCGTTCTAACATCGCAAACACGCGGGTGAACTCCGCCTCCACTTCGGCAGCAGTTCCCTCGTAATGCGCCGGGTCGGGAACACCCCAATGTGCTTTAACAGGAGCGCCGAGGAACAGGGGGCAGGTTTCCCCTGCTGCATTGTCACATACCGTAATGACTACATCCATCGGCTGCCAGGTAAACTCGTCCCATGACTTGCTGCGATAGCCTTCCGCCTTCATGCCATGCGCTTTCAGGGTGGTAAGGCTCATGGGATGCACGTTGCCAGTGGGGAAACTGCCTGCGCTGAATGCCTGAATGCGGCCAGAACCGTAATGGTTCAGCAGCCCTTCGGCCATAACACTGCGGCAGGAGTTGCCCGTACACAGCACCAGAACCTTGAGCATCAGCAGCAGCCGGTCTTAGCAGTAGCATCGGCAGACTTGGCCTTCGGCACACAACAGGCCGACGCAGCAGCTTTCGGAGCAGTGTTAAAAAACTCTGCGTCTGCCATCGTATGATAGGCTTCCCAAGCGATGCCGCTGGGGTCTTGCACCCATGATTTATCCGATTCTGCATAGCAGCAGGTGGTTTCTCCTTCGTCAGACAGTTGCAGGTCGGCGCGTTTCATCTGCTCGCGCAGGCCGTCCAGTTCCTCTGGTGCTTCAACCTGAATACCCAGATGGTCAATACCGGGCTTTGCGCCACGGGCAGAGATAGCGAAATTGACGCGGGGGTCTTCCACCATCCACTTGGCATAGTCTGCCTTGAGCTTGGTCGGCTTCACCCCGAACAACGAGGAATAGAATTGTACAGACTTTTCGAGGTTATCGACGGCGACATGGATATGCAGGCGTTTCATTTCTTCTTTCCTTTCTTGGGTGGGCAGCAGTTATTGTCACCAGTTTCACGGATGCAGCAGTTTTCACCGAGATAGCTAATCAGTTCTTCCATAACGGCAGTGTTGGCAGTGTAGATGATGGAACGGCCTTGTCGCTTTGATGACACCAACCCCGCATGATTCAGATGTGAGAGGTGAAAGGACAGCGTGTTATGCGGGATTTTAAGCTCTTCGCTCAATGTTCCCGCCGCCGTTCCTTCCCTGCCATATTCCACCAGCAGCTTGAAGACCCGCAGGCGGGTTTCCTGTGAAAGAGCAGAGAAAGCAATAATTGCGTGGTCAATGTCCATATCTCTAGAATAATAGACATGAATAATATGTCAATGATTATAGACATATTATTGTTTTATCTTTTTCCCGGCATACACATAATACACCACGGGAATCACGATAAGGGTTAGCAACGTGGTGGTTATCATGCCGCCCACCATCGGCAGGGCTATGCGGCGCATGACATCGGCTCCAAGGCCATCCGTGAAGAAAATGGGCAGCAGGCCAGCGATAATCACCGAAACCGTCATTAGCTTGGGGCGGACGCGCAGTGCCGCGCCGTGCATCACGGCATCAAATAGCCCCTGCCTGTTCTGCGGTGGGTTATGGCGCACTTGCTGGTCAATATAGATAAGCATCACCACAGCGGTTTCCACGGCGATACCAGCAAGGGCAATGAAGCCCACCGCCACTGCTACCGAAAAGTTATAACCTGCCAGATAAAGCATCCATACGCCGCCCACCAGCCCAAAGGGTAAAGAGAGCATCACCATGAGCGTTCTGTCCAGCCTGCCGAAGTGCATCACCAGTAACAGAAAGATGATGCCGATAGTGGCGGGAATGGCAATGTTCAGACGTGCACGGGCTTCCAGCATCTGCTCGAACTGGCCTGACCAGCCGATGGAATAGCCAGCGGGCAGTTTTACCTTCTCTGCCACCACTTTTTGCGCTTCCTCTACATAGCTCCCTATGTCGCGGCCTGCGATGTCCACGAATACCCACCCATTGAGGCGAGCATTTTCGGAGACAATCATCTGCGGGCCGGGTGCTATCTTAATAGTTGCTACATCACCCAGCGGAATCTGTGCCCCGTCCGGCGTAGCCACCAGAATATCCTTCACATCCTCAATAGAACCCCGGAATGGCCTGTCATAGCGCAACATAATGCCGTAGCGTTCACGCCCCTGCACGGACTCGCTAAGCCGCATACCGCCAAGTGCTGTAGCAATCACCTGCTGTACCGTGCCCATATCGATATTGCGTCGTGCCAGTTCATTACGGTTCGGTTCAATTTCGAGGTATTTTGCACCCACCACGCGGTCAGCAAAGGCGGAGCGCGTGCCGGGAACGGTTTTTACGGCCTGTTCCACCTGCACGGCGATTTCGCCAATCTTGGTTAAGTCAGCCCCGGAAATCTTTACGCCTACCGGAGTGCGGATGCCGGTTGTCACCATGTCGATGCGTGTTTTGATGGGATAGCCGAAGGAGTTCACCAGCCCCGGCATTTTGGTAACACGGTCAAGTTCCTTCACCAGCATCTCGGTGGTAAGGCCGCTTCGCCACTGGCTTTTTGGTTTCAAACGCACCCATGTTTCTATCATGGAGATGGGCGCGGGGTCGGTAGCGGTTTCTGCCTGTCCCGCCTTGCCGAATACGCTCTCCACCTCCGGCACGGTTTTGATAAGCCTGTTAGTGGTGGCAACCAGTTCCTTCGATTTAGTGATGGATACACCGGGCAGCGTGATAGGCATATAGAGCAAATCGCCTTCATAGAGCGCGGGCATGAACTCCGAGCCAGTTTTCCAGATAGGCCATGCCATACTGAGTAGAAGCAGCACTGCAATGCCCAGCGTGGTGTATTTCGCCCTGAGCGCCAGCGTCAGAATCGGCCTATAGAGCGTGATGAAGAAGCGGTTGATGGGGTTGCGTTCTTCGGGAAGAATGCGCCCACGAATGAGCCAGAGCATCAAAACAGGCACAACCGTTACAGAAAGGATTGCTGCCGCAGCCATAGAGTAAGTCTTGGTGAAGGCGAGCGGTGAGAATAACCGTTCAGACTGTCCTGTAAGCGCAAATACTGGCAGGAAGGATACGGTGATAATCAGCAATGAGAAGAACAGCCCAGGCCCGACTTCTTTTGCCGCCAGTATCAATGCCTCCGCCTTGTCCTGCATTGATGCGCCTTTTGGCATTTCTGATAGCTTGCGGTGGGCGTTCTCCACCATGACGATAGAAGCATCCACCATTGCACCTATGGCTATGGCAATGCCACCCAGCGACATGATATTAGCGGTAATGCCCTGTGCCGACATCACGATGAATGCTGCCAGCACACCCAGCGGCAGCGTGACGATAGCCACAAAGGACGAGCGCACATGCAGCAGGAAAATGAGGCAGACGAGCGACACCACGATGGCTTCCTCAATGAGTTTATGCGTCAGATATTCTACCGAGCCTTCAATCAACGGCGCACGGTCATAGACTGGAACAATCTCCACGCCTTCCGGAAGACCGGGCTTGAGGGACTCAATTTTAGCCCGTATGGCCTTGATGACATCCAACGCATTGCCACCCGGACGCATGACGATGATGCCGGACACGACTTCGCCTTCGCCGTTTAGCTCCGTCACTCCGCGCCGTAGTTCCGGCCCTTCAACAATGCGGGCAATATCTGATAAATGCACCGGCACTCCGTCTTTGGCTTTAAGCACCAGTTTCTCTAAATCGGCTACATTCTCCACATAGCCTTTGGAGCGCACTACGAACTCGGTTTCCGCCTGTTCGATGACACGCCCGCCTACTTCCATGCTGGATGATTTAATTGCTTCTTCTACACGCGAAAGCGGGATGTTGAACGCTCGCAGTTTCACCGGGTCAACCAGCACCTGATATTCCTTCACGAAGCCGCCAACACTTGCCACTTCCGACACACCCGGCACGGTTGCCAGCTCAAACTTGAGAAACCAGTCCTGCAAAGAGCGAAGCTGCGCTAAATCATGCTTGCCGGATTTATCCACCAACGCATACTGATACACCCAGCCCACACCCGAAGCATCCGGCCCTATCTGGGTTTTAGCGGTAGCAGGCAGGGTGGATTGCACCTTTGATAACGCTTCCAGTACCCTTGAACGCGCCCAGTATTGGTCAGTGCCATCCTTAAAGATGACATACACAAACGATGCGCCGAACATGGAGAAACCACGCACTATGCGGGTTTTAGGGAGGCCGAGCATGGCGGTTGAAAGCGGATAGGTGACAAGGTTCTCGACAATTTGCGGTGCCTGTCCCTCAAAATCCGTCCGCACAATGACTTGCGTATCGGACAAATCCGGTATGGCATCAAGCGGCGTATGGCTGACAGCAAACACACCGGCAATCAGGATAACTACTGTCATGATGGATATGAGCAGCGGGTTTCGTACAGACCATTCGATGACGCTGGCAACGAATGTTTTGGTGGGGTCATGCGCGAGATGATTAGTGTGCATGGGGCTTCTCCAATTCTGTTGCTGGCGCATCCAGTTTTTGCAACGATTCCTGCAAGCTCGATTCCGAATCAATCAGGAACTGGCTACTGGTGACAACTTCATCACCCTCGGAAAGACCTGACAGGATTTCCGTCCTTCCGCCACTGGCAGCACCTACCTGTACTTTTCGGGACTGGAACTTGCCTTCCCCTTGTGTGACAATCACATGCGCTCCGCTGGCATCGCGCAGCACTGCTTCGGTCGGCACTGTCAGGCGTTCATCAGACGCGCTAGTTACGAAGTCTACCGTGGCATAGGATGCAGGTTTCAGCATTCCGTCCTTGTTGCCTATCACCAGCCTTACTTTGGCAATGCGGGCTTCGGCGTTAATAGTGGGATAGATGTAATCCACCTTCGCATCATAGCTCTGGCTGTTATCGGTAAAGGATACCTTCGCTATATCGCCCGTCTTGATGCTGGCGACATCCTTTTCGGGAACATTGGCATCAATCCATAGTACGGATAAATCCTGTATGCGGCCTATCGTGTCGCCAGCTTTAATGTAGCTGCCATTGCGGATGTCTAGTTTCGCCAGAACACCATCGGCAGGTATATAGAATGGCACTTTGTCGGAGGCTTTGCGCGTCTTTGCCAGTGTAGTCAGCACCTGTTCATCGACACCGAGCAGCTTCATGCGTTTAGCTGCCGCCGCCGCGATGTCCTTCATGCCCACCGACAAAGCAGAGAGATAGTCATTCTGCAAGGAAGCCAGTTCAGGGCTATAGAGCGTATAAAACAGCTCGCCTTTCTTTACGCGGTCTCCCTCGGCGCTGTACTTCAAATCTGCCACGCGGCCTTCCATCTGGCTGAACAAGTCACTACGCGCACGTTCATTCTCCATCACAATGCCGGTGGCGCGGATACCTTGCCCGAAGCTGCTTTTACTTGCTTTATCCGTCCGCACCCCCATCTTCTGTACAGTCTCCGCTGATATAGAAATAACTGGCATACCTTCATGCTCATGCGTCACATTACCGCCAGCCATTGGCACTAAATCCATACCGCAGATGGGGCATTTGCCCGGTGTGTCAGAAATAATCTGGTGGTGCATCGGGCAGGTATATTTCACCGCCGCCGCTTCCTCGGCATGGGCAGCACTGACACCAAGCAGCTTTTGAAAGCCATCGTGATGCGGGGATACAGGCAACAATGCGCCTAATCCAAATAATGCCTGAGTGCCAATAACAGCCCCTATCAGAAGCGGCAGCGATGAACGTTTCATTACTTCTTCTCCATCATTTTCATATCCATGCCGTTCATCGGCATAGTTTGTTTCCCATCTTCAAATACGGCTTTGCCGTCCTTGATTTCCTTCACCTTTTCTAAATCCATTGTGCAGCAAGGGCATTGGCCGGGCTTGTCAGAAAACCAGTCGGTTTTCATGCCGCAGGAATAAACGGGTTTACTTTCCTGCAATAGCTGGGTGGCTTGCTGCGAAGTCAGCGGGCTGGGCTTATCTTCGGCGCTGACCATGCCGCTGAAAAGCGCGGAAGATAAAAACACGGCAATCAATAGTTTCTTCATGTTGTGTCTCCTTAAATGAGGTAATAATAAAATCGCTGTATGTTAATTTTGTACCCGGAAAAGTGGGGTGCCTCTCGACACCCCGTAAATCCCGGTCGTTACTATTTCTTGATTCTCGATACGCTGATACCAGACATGTATCCAGACGCTGGCTCGTTATTGGAATGGTTCACCGTTGCCCAATACGCATCATCACGCATAGCATTGCGTTCCTGCGGTGTGGCGGCACGGTCGTAATCAGCATTCTTCATCACCTTGCCGGAACCGGATGCAGTCGAGTTTCCCGCCTGACGGAAATAAGCGACATTCTCCTCACCGATACGTTCCTGCTGATACGAAGCATGGGCAGCGGATGCCATAAGGCTTACGGCAAACGCTGTAACAAGGGTTTTTGATACGGTCTTCATAGATTATCTCCTACAATGTAATGGTTGAAATCGGCTATCAGAGTCGTGTGTTTGGCACGTTCTTCGGCCAGCTTGAATGCAACGGAAAGGGCGTCCCGTTTCACCTTGAGGTACATAGCCACATCGGCCTTGCCCGCCTCATACTCTCTGGTGATGGCTTTGGCTGTCACCACTAGTTGAGTATTCTTGTTTTTCAGTAATTCGATTTTCTTGGCGCTCGTCTCTATCTGCGCTTTCAGATGATTGAGCCTCTGCGTGATGTCCCGCCTTGCATTTTGCTGGTCAAGCTGGGCAGAGGTAACGCTTGCTTTCGCGCCTGCCAGTTTTGGGCGCTGGCTTTCCGACGACCAGAGTGGGATGCTGATGCCCACCATAATCGTGCCTGCGTTATCACCGTTGTTCATACGTCCATAATCGGCGCTTATTTCAAAACTTGGACCAAACTCTGCCTCGCGCATGGCGACTTCTTTACCCGCAACGGTAATATCTTCGGCGGCAATGCGGACGGGATAAGTCTGGTCGGGATTGTTATCCCATGCAGCAAGTGTCACTGGCGGCGGTGCAGTATCCGATACCTCACCCACCATATTGGTGAGCATGGCATGGATTTCGTGCTTCTGCTCCGATAGCTCCGCCTGCATAAGGTCTATCTCGGTGCTATCTGCCTGACTCATCGAATACTGGCTTACACTTGCCTGATTTGCAGCAATACGCCCCTTGATGCTGGTGCGCTCCGATGCAAAAAGATGTGACTGTTCATCGAGAATCTTCTCCTGCGCCCGGATACGCTCGGCATTGGCCAGCACCATAATCAGCTTGGCTTTCATTGTGGCGAAGGCGAAATCACCAGAGAGTCGGGTCTTGTGGGCTTCTGCTTGCTTTCCTTCTGCTTTGGCACTGCGCGTCCCAAAAGCAGGAATCTCCTGCCTGAAGCCTATCATCTTCTGTTCAAAGTCCTGCGACATGCTGGAACCGATAGGGTAATCCTTCTCCTGCACGTTCAGCATCGGGTCAGGTAATCCCAACTCGCCTTTGGCGTAATGGTCTGTGGCATCCGCCTTTGAAGCATAAGCAGCCACTTCGGGATGCTGCCGCAGTTTATCCAATAACTGCGTGAATGACTCGCTCGGCTGAACAGGCCTATCATCCGCTTGTGCCGAAAATACCGTGCCGGTGAGTACCAGCAACGTGAACATTATAATCCTGAACATGAAAACCTCTCCTATGCGTTATCCAGCGCCGCAGCACATGACCGCGAGCGCAAAGCACAAAAGGATTACGGCAGACACACTTCCGGCTTTCGCCAGTTAGCGGACGCAGTAATCCTTAGGAGAGGTGTTTGGGAGGACGTTCCTGTGTATTCAGGAAGAATGACGGTGGTGAGCTACCCGTCATGGCGAACTTCTGAGAAGTAACAGCGAACTGCGGCATTGCGATAGTAGCAGGAAGCGTATTGCCGGTAACGCTGCTGAGTGAAGAACATTTTGCAGTGCAGGTTTTATCATCGCAGCAGCTATTCTTTTTCGGCTCCTGCTTGCCGGTCATGGTGCAGCCTTTACAGTCCTTGCCCATTTCCTTGGTCATCTGCTGCATCTTCGCAGCCATAGGACACTCCGGCTTCGCCTGTGCAGGAACCCCTGCGACAGCGATGCTTACACAGACTGCTAGCATTGCGATGTATCGAAACCAAGCCATAGTGAGATAGTATAGCCTAAATTAATTAATAATCAATTAGCACGTTTAAAACTGCTCTGGATGCCGTTCTCAGAACACTTAAAAAGGCCAAAAGGCACTTGCCACTTAATTACTGAGATATACTTAGTAGCGAATTTTGCCTTATTTGGCTACTTTTTGCCGTGCGCTGCTGCGAGTTTTGCCTGTTCGTGAATGTATTTGATAAAGGCTTCATCCTGTTTGAGCAAAAATGCCAGATGCTCTTTGATGGCATCGGTCTTTTTCTTGCTGCGCGTGTCGAACATCGGCAGGTCAAATAAGTCAGCCAGACGGACATCTACTGCCTTTGCAATGCCTGCCGCCGTTTCAATACGGGTGCGGCTGGTGGCGCGTTCAATATTTGACACTTGCTCCGTGCTGATTCCCACCAGTTCACCGAGCTTTTCCTGTGTATAGCCCTTCTGCTTGCGGAAGAACTGTACGCGGAGGCCAAATTGCTTTCTGACATCATCAATATTCATGGCTGTATTCTCCCTTCATTGAGAAAATCAGCCATGAATCATTGGTATGTGTTTATCGCTTGATTTATATGTATTACGCAATATTGTTACGGTTATTAGTAAATAATACGAAACAATACTTCATGAGGGGTACTATGTATAAAAATACGAAATGGCTTGCGGTAACTGCTATTACCACCACGACTCTGCTGCTTGCCGGATGCCAGCCTCCCGGAGCTAATATGCAATCTAATGTGTATAAAGAAGGTCAGGTCAACTCGGTACAGGAAGCCACGGTAGTTACTATTCTGGCTGTAATGCCAGCCAAAGTAGAAGCCGATAATAGCCAACAGAAGAAAGGGGCTATGCTCATAGGCACTCTTTTAGGCGCAGTTGGCGGTGGTGTTGCTGGACATCAGATAGACCATGGCAATCCCAATGCAGTTGGTTTAGGAGCAGCAGGTGGTGGTGCTGTTGGCGCGGTTGCCGGTTCAATGGTTCCTGATAAGGTTCTGGTGGATGGCGTTTCCATTACTTACAAATACAAGAAAAAGACGCTCAATTCAGCGCAAGTAGGTAGGTTATGCGAATATACTCCGGGCAAAGCAGTAGTCATATCTACCAGCCCAACGGAAACCCGCATTCAGCCTAATGCGACTTGTCCAGAACCAGTGAAGGAATGAGGGGCGCAGCTATGAAAATCTATACTTTGATAGCAACTTCTTTGCTCATTGCTGGCAATGCGTATGCACAAGACAGTCTCATGGAGCAGATTAACGCTGTAGAGGCAGCGCAGAAGCAAGAAGAGGCAGCAGAAAGAGCCGCACAGCAAGCACAAGAACGAAAAATAGCCCAGCGCAAAGCAGAGATGCTTGCAGATAAACAACGGGATCAAACGCATGAAGACAAATTGCGGGAACTGGATGTGCAGGAAAGAGCGTTGCAGATTGAAGCTGAAAAAGCCCGTGTAGCACGGCAGAATGACTTTATAGACCAAGAGTTGAAGGAGCGTCAGGCTGTTACCGATGTCATCAAGTCACATGCTGACGTTAACCGCAATTTGTCGGAAGGCACAAAGACCCTGCTGGAAAAGAAGGGAGAAGCTGAGGTCAAGAAAGAGTCTGGTGTGTTTAGATAGTTATATCAGCCAAATCAGCTTCATGGCTTGTTCCATAATGCTTTCTTTCTCCTGCTCAAAATCTATGTTGTCAAAGCAGTTGTTAAAACGGCTGGCGGCATAGTTTATGGATGGTGAGAAGCTCTTTTCTAGCTGTATTAAATTAGCATGTTTCGCAGCATCAAATTCTCGCAAAATAGAGAGCATTTCATAAAAAATCAGGCTTATCACCGTATAAAACCACCTGTTAATATCACGGGTGGGGAAATCACCTTCCAGTGCAAGGGCATTTCTTATGGTCTGCATGGCTTGTTCTTCAGAGTTTTTACCCAATAAATTGGCATAGGCATTTATCCATTTCGTGAGTGCCAGAGTATCAACTCCACTCCAGCCCATAACATCGGGAACGGTCAGTATCACATTATTGAGTGCCATGATTAATACTCCTCCGCTTTCATCACAGTAAGAACACGGTTGGTTACTTTTGGATTGGCGGGATCAGGCGAGTGCATCTGGAAACTGAGGTCGTAGTAATCAATCTTCCAAAAGTATTTCTGCCCCCTGTAGGAAAACGCCCCGAAATCATTTTCCCCGTGCGGGTTATTATCTTCGCTAAAATCATCATAGGTTTTTACCATTTGCATGATGACATAAACATAGTCCATTGCCATATCTGCTATGCCCTTAGTGACATTGACCGTGCCGCCTATGCCTGTTTTTCGGAATTGGTCATTGAGGTCGCGTATTTTGATTGTTTGTTCTGATAGAGTCATAAAATCTCCTTAGGTTGATGATGAACAAAAACATCCCGCCGCTTGCCCAGAGGGAAAACGGTCAGGAATATCGGATAGTGGGGTTATTCGCTTAGGCTAAGTGCCCAGCAGTCGGTAGGTGCGATGATATGGCGGGCTACATACTCCAGCCCGATATGGATGCTGCTCTTGCGTACATAACGATAGCCATACGAGTCTTCCAGCAGTAGGGAGGTTTTCGTTACTTCTTTTATGCAAGACCAGTGATTAAGTGCGCCTGACAGGTTGATGATGACGGCACGGTTCTTTTGTTCCAGAAACTCCCCCAGCTTCTTGTAAAACTGTTTGGCATACACGCCTTTATTTACCCTGAAAAGCGGCTCTACCTTAATTGTGACCTTGTGTTGCCTGTATATGAGCTGTTTGGCGGTCTTGAGCATCAGGTTCATGTGCCGTTTATAAGTACCGCTCATTATGGCAATGGTGAGATACTCGTCTCGCTTGAGAGTGGTAAGGAGCTGCTTAAACAGAAGCACCCTGTCTTGCCGCCGCATGGGATAGACGAGGTTCACTGCATTGATGATGACATATACGCCGCAGAGGGAATCGAGTTGTCCTTGCTGGTCTGGCATAAATACCTCCATCACAGTGTGTAGGAGATAGTTCCAGCCACCTCATCCACTTCTATAGGGATTTTGCCGCTCAATAAGCCAGAAGCCTCTGATTCGGATATTCCATAGCCAGTGGAAAGAATGCTCACAGCTCGCGCCCGTGTTCGTCCATTTATCTGGTAGTCATTCCGTAAAGCACGGAACACTCCCGGCGTATGAATCATGCCAGTGCTGGTTAGGGTTTTACGCACGAATATGTAGGGATCTGGTGTGATAGGCATAAAAATTCTCCATAATTGAAGACAAACGACTCCACCGCGTTCAGGAACACGGTCAGAAAGGGAATAGGTTTTTAGTGGTTAGATTAGGTCAATCAGCTTGCGCTTGGCTTTGCTGTCGCCTTCGATATAGGCTTGGGTAGTTTCAAGGGAGCGATGCCCTGCAAGTTGCTGCACGTCTTTGAGGCTTCCACCTACCAGATGGATAGCCCGTGCTGCATTGGTAACAAAACTTCTTCTGCCAGAATGGCTACTGCATCCTTCAAAGCAGAGTTCGCTATATACTGCCTTGAACCACTTAACGACACTGGATGCCTCCATAGGTGTTTTACGTTCACTCAGTATCACATGCCCCCATGCAGGGTACTTTTGCTGCTTATGAAGCCTTACAAGTGATTTACGCAACTCTGCATTCATGGGGATGATTCTGCCTGACAGTTTCTTGGCAGCCTTATCATGCAGGGCAATCACATCGGACACTTTGCATTTAGCATCAAGCACCATAGGCCATGTGAGATTAGCTATCTCCCCAGCCCTCAATCCTGCCTTTACTGATAGCATCACCATTGTTACATCGCGCACCGGATAACGCTTCTTACGAACATACGTCATCACTGCCCTGACCATGCTATTGGTCAGCAGCTTCGCCTGTTTCCCAGACATCACTCACCTCACTTATAAAATTGGAAAAACGCGCCAGATTCAGCGCACAAAAAAAGCAGCACGAAAATCATGCTGCTGCACAGTCACATTAGCATACTGTGATATAAATGTCAATATATCATTAAATTACAGCATTTTAGCTGATTTTGTGACTTTTAATATCCGCTAATTCTTCAAAATATATTCTGAGTTTTGCCGCTTTAGCTCAGGGGTAGAGCAACCAACTTGCTCCCAATGATTACTAGATTTTACTATCTCGCCGCCTTGTTATAGCATTGTTATAATTTTTGGCCTTATTAATGGTATAGAACAATGCATTGAAAAATATGGTGCCGCTTGCCGGATTTGAACTGGCGACCTACCGCTTACAAGGCGGTTGCTCTACCCCTGAGCTAAAGCGGCACACGGGCGGAATATGCGCAATCCGGTACGGTTTTGCAAGCGCCAAAACCTTTGGCATGCTTATCATACTTCCATGTTTTTTATGATTTTCAGGCTTTTGCATATTTTCGCCTTATGTGGGATCAGGCTTAAAATGGAATTCCACATTCAAGCAGGTTTCCATGCGCACTCATTCCCCCGCTAAAGGCCTTTTCACGTGCTTTGCCAACAGCGCCGCCAATCTGGCAGAAACCCCTACACATTCCTTGTTGCCAGCGGCGCCATTATTGTGTGGACGGTCTGCGGCCCGTTCTTCGGTTTCTCCGATACGTGGCAGCTTATCATCAACACCGGCGCCAGCATAACGATACGGACATACCTGACATCGTGCTCAATGAAGAGTTTAAGCTTAAGAGCACAGGCAAACACTCAACAAAAAATAATGCTCAGCAGTAAACGTGGAGTAGTTCTTCACGACGACCCCGCGGGAAATTATCGCGAAGCGATAATGGGGGAAGCGTTCTCCCCATTACACAATTAATGCCCTGCTAAAAATCTTTCCGCTTCTAGCGCTGCCATGCACCCTGTGCCCGCGGCTGTCACCGCCTGACGGAAAATCTTATCCTGCACGTCGCCCGCGGCAAACACACCGGGAATGCTGGTCCTGGTGGAGCCGGGCGTGGTGAGGATGTATTTATCTTCGTCCAGCTTCACATGCCCTTCAAAAATCTGCGTGTTGGGCGTATGGCCGATCGCCACGAAAGCGCCGTCGGTTTTATATTCCGTAACAGCGCCGGTCTTGACGTTCTTGAGCTTCACGGCGGTGAGGCTGGTGGGCTCTTCGGTGCCTGTGAATTCTTCCACTACCGTATCCCAGATCACGGAAATTTTCGGATGCTTGAACAGCCTCTCCTGCCCTATCTTTTCTGCACGAAGGAAATCGCGGCGGTGGATGAGCGTCACTTTGGTGGCGTGGTTGGTAAGATAAAGCGCTTCTTCAACGGCGCTGTTGCCACCCCCGATGACCACCACTTCCTTGCCACGGTAGAAGAACCCGTCGCAGGTGGCGCAGGCGGAAACGCCGAAGCCGGAAAATTTCTTTTCGCTGGGAATGTCCAGCCAGCGCGCCGACGCACCCGTCGCGATCACCAGCGTATCACCCGTATAGATATCGCCGCCATCGCCGTAGCAGGTGAACGGGCGTTTGCTCAAATCTACCTTCATGATCGTGTCGTCGATAATCTTCGTGCCAACGTGTGCTGCCTGCTTTTCCATCTGCTCCATGAGCCACGGCCCCTGAACAGCATGCTCAAAGCCGGGGAAGTTTTCCACATCCGTGGTGATGGTAAGCTGCCCGCCGGGCTGCATGCCACGTACCATAATGGGATTAAGGCTGGCGCGCGCCGCATAAATGGCTGCTGTGCAACCGGCAGCGCCCGAGCCGAGAACAAGGACTTTGGAGTGATGAGTTTGAGGCATTAGACTATAGGCACCAGGCTCAAGGTGGCATTAGCAGAACTAATGCCTGTTGCCTCAAGCCTCGTGCCTACCTTTCTTATATTTTTGCAGCGTGTTTCTTGAGGTACTTCGCAACGCCGTCAGCGTCGGCCTTCATGCCTTCATCGCCACGGTTCCAGTTGGCGGGGCACACTTCGCCATGCTCTTCGTGGAAGTTGAGCGCGTCTACCATGCGGATAGCGTCGTCAACGTTACGGCCAAGCGGCAGGTCGTTCACGATCTGGTGGCGCACAACGCCGTTACCGTCGATGAGGAACGTGCCGCGGAACGCTACCGCTTCACCGAGCAGCACGTCATAGTTGCGGGCGATGGATTTGGTGAGGTCGGCCACGAGCGGGTAGCCAACATTGCCGATGCCGCCTTTTTCCACGGGAGTCTGCTTCCACGCGAAATGGCTGAAGTGGGAGTCAACCGACACGCCGATCACTTCCGCGCCGCGCGCCTTGAATTCTTTCACGCGGTTGCCGAAAGCGATGATCTCGGACGGGCACACGAAGGTGAAATCCAGCGGGTAGAAAAACAGAACGCCTTTCTTGCCCTGCTTGGTCACTTTGCCTTCGGCATTGCGCTTGATGCCGAGAAACTCGAACAGGTTGAATTTGTCGTTGAAGGAGTTGTCCGCCATCACTGCGGTTGCAGTGAAATCCGGTGCTGGTTTGCCTACGAGAACGGCCATTGGGTAGCTCCATTGGTTAAGGGTTTTTAGAATGGGTATAACATAGAGCCCCGCGCCCTATAGTCAAGGGCAGCGGGGCTTTATTAAAAGACTTTGAAGGCGCGGGTATTACCCTACAACTTCCAGGTCGCTGAAGAAGAACTTGATTTCGATGGCGGCATTCTCGGGGGAGTCGGAGCCATGCACGGAATTGCGTTCGATGGATTCGCCGAATTCCTTGCGGATGGTGCCGGCAGTAGCCTTTGCGGGGTCGGTAGCACCCATCACTTCGCGATTCCTGAGCACGGCGTTTTCGCCTTCAAGCACCTGAACGACCACGGGTTCGGAGATCATGTAGGCGACCAGTTCACCGTAGAACGGACGCGCCTTGTGCACGATGTAGAACTGCTCAGCCTGGGCCTTGCTCAGCCACAGGCGCTTCTGCGCCACGATACGCAGGCCACTGGCCTCGAACACGGCATTCACTTTGCCCGTCAGGTTGCGCTTGGTCACATCCGGCTTGAGGATGGAAAGGGTACGCTCGGTAGCCATAAGAAATATCCTTAAGTGTTAAAATTGTGCCCTCCTATTAGGGGGCTTTGAAAGCAGTTGCAAGTTGCAAGTTGCAGGCAATGGCGCAAAAATGCTGAAACCTGTAGACTGTAACCTAAAACCTACTCCCGGAACATCTCCTTGAGCCTGCCGAAAAACCCTTCGGATTCAGGGCTGGTATGGCCGCCGGATTTTTCAAGCTCCCTGAGGAGTTCCTTTTGTTTTTTATTAAGGTTAACCGGCGTTTCCACATTCACCTGAATGAACATGTCGCCACGCGCATTGCCGCGCATCGGCGTCATGCCCTTGCCGCGCAGGCGAAAGGTGTGGCCGCCCTGCGTGCCTTCGGGCACTGTCACTTTTACCTTTGCGCCTTCAATCGTGGGCGCTTCGATGCTGCCGCCCAGCGCCGCAGTCGTGAACGGGATGGGCACTTTGCACAGCAGGTTGTTGCCGTCGCGCTGGAAAAACGTATGCGGGCGTATGGAGAGGAATATATAGAGGTCGCCGTCCTGCCCGCCGCGCGTGCCCGCTTCGCCTTCACCGGAAAGGCGGATGCGCGTGCCTTCTTCCACACCCGCCGGGATGTTCACCAGCAGTGACTTTTCCTTGCGCGTGCGGCCACTGCCTGCGCACTGCCTGCACGGGTCCTTGACGATCTTGCCGGTGCCCTGACAGCTGTTGCAGCCGCGTTCAATGGTGAAGAACCCCTGCTGTACGCGCACGCGGCCAGCGCCGTTGCATGTGCCGCAGGTGATGGGCTTGCTGCCCGCTTCCGCGCCGCTGCCCTTGCAGCCTTCGCAGCCGACGGAGGTTGTTACCTTGATGGTTTCCTGTTTCCCGGCGAATGCCTCTTCCAGCGATATGGAAAGGTTATAGCGCAGATCCGCCCCGCGCGACGCGCCGGACGCTCCGCCCTGCCCGCGGCTTGCCGCACCGCCGAACCCGCCGAAGAAATCTTCGAATATATCGGAGAAGCTGGAGGAGAAATCAAACCCGCCAGCGCCCGCACCCGCGCCTGCGCGCCCACCGCCACCGCCTTCAAACGCCTGATGGCCGAAGCGGTCATAGGTGGCGCGCTTCTGATCGTCCTTGAGCACGTCATAGGCTTCGTTGATCTCTTTGAATTTCTGCTCGGCTTTTTTATTGCCCGCATTGCGGTCAGGATGGTGCTCCATCGCCAGCTTGCGGTACGCCTTCTTTATCGTATCCGCATCGGCGTTGCGCTGGACACCAAGGGTTTCATAATAATCGCGTTTGGTCATAGATCAGTCCCGAGGGACGAGTAACGAGTTACAAGGGGCACCCCCTCGCCACTCGCCCCTCGCAACTTACTTCTTTTTGTTTTCGTCCACTTCTTCGTAATCGGCATCCACAACGCCTTCGCCGCCGCCGGACGCCGTATTGGCATCGTCAGTAGCGGAGGAAGAAGAGGCATTATCGCCGCCGCCGGACTGCTGCGCCTTGTAGAGGGCTTCACCCAGCTTCATGGAGGACTGGGTAAGCGCCTGCAGCTTGGCATTGATGGCTTCCACGTCGCCGCTGTCAAGCACCTGCCTGAGCGCCTCCATATCCTTCTCGATGGCGTCCTTGTCGGAAGCGGGGATCTTGTCGCCGTGCTCCTTGAGGTTTTTGTCCACTGAATGGAGCATGCTTTCAGCATGGTTCTTCGCCTCGATCAGCGCGCGGCGCTTCTTGTCTTCCGCTGCATTGGCTTCAGCATCCTTCACCATGCGCTTGATATCGTCGTCGGAAAGGCCGCCGGAAGCCTGGATGCGTATCTGCTGTTCCTTGGCCGTGGCCTTGTCTTTCGCCGATACGTTCACGATGCCGTTTGCGTCGATGTCGAAGGTCACTTCGATCTGCGGCATGCCGCGCGGTGAGGGCGGAATGCCCATCAGGTCGAACTGGCCGAGCAGCTTGTTGTCCGCCGCCATTTCGCGCTCGCCCTGGAACACGCGGATCGTCACCGCGGTCTGGTTGTCGTCGGCGGTCGAGAAGGTCTGGCTCTTCTTGGTGGGGATGGTGGTGTTACGGTCGATCAGGCGTGTGAACACACCGCCCAGCGTTTCGATGCCGAGCGAAAGCGGAGTCACGTCGAGCAGCAGCACGTCCTTCACATCGCCCTTGAGCACGCCCGCCTGAATGGCAGCGCCGATCGCCACCACTTCATCCGGGTTCACGCCCTTGTGCGGCTCGCGGCCAAAGAGGTTCTTCACCGTTTCCACGACCTTGGGCATGCGCGTCATGCCGCCCACGAGGATTACCTCCTGAATGTCGTTCATGGAGAGGCCCGCATCCTTCAGCGCCGCCTTGCAGGGAGCGACGGTGCGCTGGATGAGTTCGTCCACAAGCTGTTCCAGCTTGGCGCGGGTCAGTTTGACGTTGAGATGCTTCGGGCCGGTAGCGTCCGCCGTGATGAACGGCAGGCTCACTTCCGTCTGCATGGCGGAAGAAAGCTCAATCTTGGCTTTTTCAGCAGCTTCCTTCAGGCGCTGCACCGCATCCTTGAAACCGCGCAGGTCGATGCCCGACTCTTTCTTGAATTCGCTGGCAAGGTAATCGACGAGCTTGATGTCGAAATCCTCACCGCCAAGGAAGGTGTCGCCGTTGGTAGCCTTCACCTCGAACACGCCATCGCCGATCTCAAGGATAGAGATATCGAACGTACCGCCGCCAAGGTCGTATACGGCAATCGTGCGGGTCTTGTCGGTCTTGTCGAGGCCGTAGGCAAGCGCTGCCGCCGTCGGCTCGTTGATGATGCGCAGCACTTCGAGGCCCGCGATTTTACCGGCGTCCTTGGTAGCCTGACGCTGGGCGTCATTGAAGTACGCCGGAACCGTGATAACGGCCTGTGTCACTTTTTCGCCAAGGTAGGCTTCGGCGGTTTCCTTCATCTTGATGAGCGTGAAGGCGCTGATCTGGCTGGGGCTGTATTTTTCGCCGCGCGCTTCCACCCACGCGTCGCCGTTATCGGCTTTCACGATGTTGTAAGGCACCAGTTCCTTGTCCTTTGCCGTGGTGGGGTCGTTATAGGTGCGGCCAATAAGGCGCTTCACCGCATACACCGTGTTCTGCGGGTTAAGCGACGCCTGACGCTTGGCGGACTGGCCAACCAGACGCTCGTTTTCCGTAAACGCGACGATGGAAGGCGTTGTGCGCGCCCCTTCGGAGTTTTCGATCACCTGTGCGGTCTTGCCGTCCATGATAGCGACGCAGGAATTGGTGGTTCCCAAATCTATGCCAATGACTTTGCTCATTTTTCCCTCTTAGCTAGTAAAGTTTCATGAGGGGTATATAAGCTAAAAAACCGCTATTGCAAGAGCGCCGGGAAAATATTCCCCACATCATAAGGTTTTGGCAGGGCTTTGCGTCGGCCGGACCGGCAATCAGCGTGATCAACAGTAGCCCATTATAACCGCATATATGGGCCTTGCTGGCAAAAGCGCCCTTGTAACCGGCCAGCCGATTCTGGTAGATGATGGATTCACCGCTCAAGAATCCGCACGAACAGGAAAGGCACTATCATGACCATCTCGATGTACAACGCTTCCATCCCCGGCTTTATCAAAGGGCTGGAAAGCCTCTTGGCCATACTCTCCAAGGCGGAGGCCTATGCCGCCGGTAAGAAGATCGACCCGCTGGTGCTGACAAGCGCACGCCTCGCTCCCGACATGTTCCCGCTTACCAAGCAGGTTCAGATCGCCACCGATATGGTGAAGGGCTTTGCCGCAAGGATGTCGGGCGTGGATATCCCCAAATATGAAGACAGCGAAAAGACCTTCCCCGAACTGCAAGCCCGCATCAATAAGACCATTGCGTTCCTTAAGAGCGTGGATGCCAAGGCCATCGACGCATCGGAAGGCAAGGCAGTACAGCTCAAATTCGGCCCGAAAGAGTTCAGCTTCAACGGCCTGCCCTATCTTATCAGCTTCGTGATACCGAACTTTTATTTCCATGTGACGGCGGCCTATGCCATCCTGCGCCATAACGGGCTGGATATCGGCAAGGCGGATTTCCTCGGCAATGTATAAAAAGCATCCCGTCATTCCGGCGGAAGCCGGAATCTAGGATCAGGACTCATAAATTCCCCTCTCCTGCAAAGCGGGAGAGGGTTGCGCAGGCTTTGCTGCGCAGCAGCTTAGCCGGAGCTGGGTGAGGGTGAATGTAAATGCCCCCCTCACCTCGGTAGCAGCTAAACCCAAGGCAAACGCGTCGTCGGTATGACGATAGTTCAAGGGCGATGACGAATACTATTTCCACTTAATCGAACAGCCAATGCTTGAATGTTGCGCCGCGCTGGTTTTGCCGGTGGCCGCGACTTCCTGCATGGCCAGCAGCAGTTCACGCCTTGCGTCCACCACTTCCAGCCTGCCGCCTTCGTCCAGCCTGCCGCGATACTGCAGCTCCAGCCGGGCATTGTACCCGAAGAAATCCGGCGTGCAGACCGCATCATAGGCTCTTGCCACTTCCTGCGTTTCGTCAATCACGTAAGGGAAGGTCATGCCATGTTCGGCGGCAAAGCGCTTCATATGGTCGAATGAATCGTCAGGCGACCTCACCGTATCGTTGGCCATGATACCCACCACGCCGATGCCCGCCGCCTGCAGCTCCTGTGCGTCGCTGACAATGCGCCTGATAGCCGATTTTACATATGGGCAATGGTTGCAGATGAACATCACCACAAGGCCTTTGGGGCCTTTCACGCTATCGAGCGTGTAGGTTTTACCGTCCACCCCCGTCAGGCTGAACGGCGATGCCTTAAGTCCAGTCTTCGCGACTGGGGTTTCCAATGCCGGCATGTTGACGCTCCTGTTTTGGTTTAGAGGGTTTGATATCCACCTTGCCCACTTTATTGAGCAATAAAAGGCCGGGTAACGACGAGACGAACGACAGCGCGAACATGCACAGCGAAAGCGCGATGCCAACGTTGGGGTCAACATCCCTGCCCATCATCGTATGCATGAGCCCGGCACCGTAAAAATAGGTAAACTCCCTGAGCCCCAGCCCCCCTGGCGAAACCGGGATCATCGAAGCAATGCTGGCCGCGCAATAGAGCGTGATGTATTCCAGCAAATGCCCCCCGTGCCCGATGGAATTCCACAGCATATAAAGCGTGGCGATCCAGAACACCTGCGCCATGATCGAGTAGTAAAGCGACCCTATCATATCGACGGGCAGCTGCTTGAGCAGCCTGCGGGAAGCCACCACATACGCGATGGGGGTGATAATGGTAGCCGACATCAGCAGGAAGCTGCCATAGGGAACGGCGTTATTGACCCCTGTCAGGTAGCAACCCAGGAAGAAGGTGAGCATAATGACGCACAGGCCGCTGGCACGGTCAGCCACCATGATACGTATGCCCTGCACCGTGTTCATTTCCATACGCTTGCGCACCAGCATCACTTTATAGGCGTCGCCGCCGATGCCGCCGGGCAGCAGGAAGTTATAGAACGCCCCCACATAATACAGTACGAGGGCGAAACGCCAGCTCATCTCGAACATGGATTTAGTGAAAAAATAGCGCATGCGCATGGCGGAAGATATTTGCGCACCGGTCGCAAGCATAAGCGCCGCAATCCCCTCTCCGATGGATATCTGGCTCATATGCTTGCCAAGCGCGTCTATATCCACCTCGCCAAGCACCAGCGCCAGAAGTGAGAACGCGAACAGGTACTTAAAAAGGGACGATACCTTAGGGTGGAGTTTCTTCATGAAGGCTGGCCGCTTTTGAACATAGACAGTATCTTTTCCTTAACCGTCGAATGGTCCACGATAGGGGCCGGGTAATTCGCCGGGCGGGTTGCTGGTGACGGCTCATGAATAGCACGGGTTGGCAAATCTGCAAGCTCAGGCACGAAACGGCGGATATAATTGCCGTCCGGGTCGAACTTTTTGCTCTGCAGCACCGGATTAAAAATGCGGAAATAAGGCTGAGCGTCCGTGCCCGTGGAAGCCGCCCACTGCCAGCCGCCCACATTGGAGGCAAGGTCGTAGTCCATAAGGTACTGCGCGAAATGTTCTTCACCCCACCGCCAGTCGAGCCGCAGGTCCTTGGTCATGAAACTGGCCACGATCATGCGCGCGCGGTTATGCATGATACCGGTAGTGAGCAGTTCGCGCATCGCGGCATCCACCACGGGAAAACCCGTCATTCCCTCGCAGAAGCGTTTGAAGTCCTTTTCGTCCCTGCGCCATGGCAGGCCCACATACTGCTGCTGGAACTCGCGCTGCGGCGTGTGGGGGAAATGCGCGAGTATCATCGAGAAGAAATCGCGCCAGATAAGCTCGTTTATCCATGTGGATGCGCCGATGCTGCCGCACGCCTCGGCATCCAGCGCCGCACGCGCGCATTCCCGCGCCGAAAGCAGCCCGAAGCGCAGGTACGGCGAAAGGCGGCTGGTTCCGTCCACTTCCAGCAGATCGCGCTTGTCTTTATAGGTATCGAGGCGGCTACCGATAAACCATTGCAGGCGCTCGCGCGCTTTCTCCGGCTTCCATTCGCTATCGGCCAGCGCATAACCTGTCTTTTGCAATATGGCTTCTTCAGGCAATGCAAGGTCGATAAGGGCAAAGCCCTTTATGCCATCCGCAAACGGCGCATACTGCACTTTGGCTGTGCTGCGCTCTTCAAAGCAGTTGCTGCTCTGCGAACGTACGCGCCACGCCTTGCTGTAAGGCGTGAACACTTTATACGGCGTGCCATCATCCTTCAGCACCTCATGCGCCGCATGCATGACATGGTCTTTCACCAGTGTGAACGGCACAGCATTACCCAGCGCCTGCTTCACCTCTTCGTCACGTTTGTGCGCGGCCGGTTCCACATCGCCCGCCGCTATCAGGTTCCCCGCCGAAAGGGTGTTGCATAATCGGGGTATGATCTCCTGCGGGCGGCCATGGAATGCAAGGATCCCGCCGCCCTTCGGCGCAAGCTGTTTGTGCATCGCACAAAGCGCGCGCACGATAAGGGTGAGCCTGCGGTCGCCTTTAAGGGTAAAACGCGCGAGGATATCCGTATCGAACACGAATACCGGCTGCACGGGACTGCCCAGCCTGGCGGCATGGGCAAGGGCGGCGTGATCGTGCAGGCGCAGGTCACGCCGGAGCCAGACGATCGAAAGCGGGTTGCCAGATGACATATTTGCGCTATTACTCACACTCATGGAAAAGAAACTGCTCGCAGAACTGCAACGTATCGCCGGAGCCCTTGAGAGGCTTTCACCTGTAACACAGCCGCCAGCGGATTTAAATGCCGGTGATGCTTTTGTATGGGAGCAGTCGGCACATGGCCTGCAGCCGGTAAAAACCACCAACGCCCTGCCCCTCCCCATGCTCAAGGGCATTGACGACGCGTGCGGCACGCTGCTGGCCAATACCGAACGCTTCGTGCAGGGCAAGCCCGCCAATAACGCGCTGCTCTGGGGCGCGCGCGGCATGGGCAAGAGCTCGCTGGTGAAGGCCATATGGGCGCATCTCAACAATAAAAAACCGCACGCGCTGGCACTGGTGGAAATTCACCGCGAAGACCTCGGAAATCTTTCCACCCTTCTCGCTTCCCTCGCCCTCTCGAAACGCCGCTTTGTCATCTTCTGCGACGATCTTTCGTTCGAGGCAGGCGACCAGAGTTATAAATCCCTTAAAGCCGTGCTTGAGGGAGGCATTGCAGCAAGGCCGGACAACGTGCTGCTCTATGCAACATCGAACCGGCGCCACCTGATGCCGCGCGAGATGGTGGAGAACGAACGCTCCACCGCCATCAACCCCGACGAAGCCGTGCATGAGAAGGTTTCGCTTTCCGACCGTTTCGGCCTATGGCTCGGCTTCCACCAATGCTCGCAGGATACCTACCTTGCCATTGTAGACAGCTACGCCGCCCACTTCAAAGTGAAGCTGCCCAAAGCCGACCTGCACGCGCAGGCGCTGGAATGGTCGGTGACGCGTGGCTCCCGCTCAGGCCGCGTGGCATGGCAGTTCATGCAGGGCATAGTTTAGGGTCAGGATGACAGTTCTGTTTTAATTTGGGGCTGTACCAGATAACTAGATTAGATTTTTTTAACCCATTGTTTCAGTTGTTTTAATTGTGCTTGTGGGTTTGGATTGTTAAAACGCCACTCACATTCCTTCAAAAATAGCGCGAAATTCTGTCGTGGTACACCATTAAATTTCCGCATGTGCCGCTTGGCCTGATTCCAGAAATTCTCGATGCCATTAATGTG
>JAMIFV010000019.1:0-5557 GCA_035906055.1 Alphaproteobacteria bacterium
GGTGTCCCGATGCTCGCCAGCGATGCAGGCAATACGTGCATTTGTACGATTGAAGGCCGCGTTTCAGACCATTCTTTTTAGTCGAACTCCGGTGGCACTTAGGACAGTTTTTGATTCATTTCGTTTCAAACCATAGGTTAAAAGCATGATTCTAATACAATATATATCAAAAACAGCCCCCCATTTCTTTAATTATGCCTAAATATACAACCAAGAGCTTGGCAGGCTATTTAAGCATTTCAGCGCGCTTGGCTGCGGCATCTTCTGATTTTCTCTGGTCCTCAAGCACGTCTTCAATGCTTTTGCGGGATACGTCGGCTACTTCCTTACAACGCATGTGAGCGTCTTCTTCCTTGCCGATATTATTCTCGTCACGCGCCTTGTTATCCGGCAGCATCTTGAACACGTTATTGATCGATTCTGAGGAATATCTGATATAAGAATCGATCTTCACGCTTGGAAAATACGTCGCTATCTGCTGAGCGGTCTTTTCCGCCAGCCCCCTGTTCTTCTCGATCTTTTCTTTCGTCTGCGCATTCTCAGAAGGATTATGCAGCGACATATAATAGTTGTTCCAGTAGTTCATCTCGCAGATGTTAGTGCTGAACTGATGCATCAGCGACAACAGTCTCTGCGGGTCATACATTTTCTGTTCCAGCTCTCTGTCCTGCATGATCTTGTCGTTGATCACGTCCGTCACGGGCTTTTTGCCAAGGCGAAACGCTAAATCGGCCATGCTGACGCCTTCCAATGTACGCATCTGCACATTAGCTCCCCCTTCAATGAGCGCTTTCACCAGTGTCACTTTGTCCTGCTTGATCGCCACTTCGAGGGGATAAATACCGTTTTTGTCAGGGAAGTTGGGATCAGCCCCTTTCGCCAGAAGCGCTTTGATGATCACTTCCGCATCGCCGGGGTTGCGGTTGACAGCCAGGGTCAGCGGTGTGTCGCCCATACTGCCATACGTATTGGTTTCGGCGTTCTTTTCCAGAAGCAGCTTCACGTCGTCAGGACGGCCAAAGCTGATCCTGTACATAAGATCTTCCTGAATGGAACGTTGTGCGCCCTGCGATAAAACAAGACCGGGAGCTGTTGCCATACAGGCAACGGCTACAGTTAACAGGAGTGCTTTTTTAAACGCTTTCATCAGGATTTCCCCTTGAATTATAGTGCCTACAGTACCATATGACAACTCTTAGTAAAAGATTCTTCAAGCTTCAATAGGAAACCTCGTCATGTCTATGTCCCCGGAAACTCACAGTTTCAGCGCCGAAGTAGCTAAAGTGCTACATTTGATGATACATTCCCTTTATGCCAATAAGGATATTTTCCTGCGGGAACTGGTTTCCAACGCGTCTGACGCCTGCGATAAGCTGCGCTACGCCTCTGTACTCAAACCCGAGCTGCTGGGCGACACCCCTGCCCTTGGCATCACGCTCAGCCTCGACAGGGAAAAAAAGACCGTGACCGTGACCGATAACGGCATCGGCATGAACAGGCAGGAACTGATAGGCAACCTCGGCACGATTGCCCGCTCCGGCACGCAGGAGTTCATCAAATCGCTGGGGGAAGGTGAACGCAAGGAAGCAGCGCAGATCGGGCAGTTCGGTGTGGGTTTTTATTCCGCTTTTATCGTAGCGGACAGCATCACCGTCATCAGCCGCAAAGCCGGTGAGGACGCAGCCTATGCGTGGGAATCGGATGGCGTGGGGCAATTTAAGGTAACCCCGCTGGAAGGCACGCACCCGCGCGGCACCAGCATTATGCTGCACATACGCGACGATGCTTCCGAATATCTGGATAAGCACCGTCTCAAGCACATCGTGCAGACCTACTCCGACCATATATCCTTTCCCATCCGCTTCCGTGACGGTGACGGCACCGAGGAAACGTTTAATACGGCCGCAGCGTTATGGGCACGCCCCAAACAGGAGATCACCGACGCGCAGTACAAGGAGTTTTATCACCACGTGGCGCATTCACCGGATACGCCATGGATGATCCTGCACAACAAGAATGAAGGCGCACTGGAATATACCAACCTGTTATTCATTCCGTCGCTGCAGCCGTTCGACCTTTTCCATCCTGACCGCAAGCGCCGTGTAAAACTTTATGTCAAGCGCGTGTTCATCACCGATGAGGGTACCGATCTTGTGCCGCATTACCTGCGATTCCTGCGCGGCATTATCGACTCAGAAGACCTGCCGCTGAATATCAGCCGTGAAAGCCTGCAGAAAAACACTATCCTCGACCGTATACGCGATTCCGCCGTCAAACGCGTACTGGGGGAGTTGAAAAAGCGCGCGGATAAATCACCTGAAGATTATACCACCTTCTGGAACAATTTTGGCGCCGTGCTAAAGGAAGGTCTGTGCGAAGCGCTTTCACCCAAGGAACAGATACTGGAAGCATGCCGGTTCTACAGCAGTACCGAAAACAAACTCGTTAGTCTCGATGACTATATTACCCGCATGAAGCCCGGGCAGGAGCATATCTTTTACCTCACCGGCGACCACGCGGAGAAATTAAAGCTCAGCCCGCAGATCGAAGGCTTCAACAAACGCGGCATCGAAGTGCTGTTGCTCAGCGACCATGTGGATGATTTCTGGGTTAATGTGGTGCAGGACTATAAAAAGCATTTGCTGAAGTCCGTAACCCGCAGCAACATTGACCTGGATGCACTGGGCAGGAATGAGACAGCTGGCGAAGAGAAGAAAGAAGATGAAGAAAACAGCGATATGAGCACGCTTATCAGCCTGATGAAAAAGCTCTATGTGGCGGATGTAAAAGATGTACGCGTTACACATAAGCTTGCAGACAGCCCCATGTGCCTTTCCGTGGAAGATGGTGCGATGGACATCCGCCTGGAGCGCTTCCTCAAGGAACAGAAGCAGATACAGAACAGCTTTGCCAAAGTGCTGGAGATCAATCCGCGCCATCCCATTATCAGGTCGCTTGCCTCACGTGCCGCTGCCCGGAACGCAGAAGATGATCCCGTTATTAGGGATACGGCCCTGCTATTGCTGGACCAGGCAAAAATTATTGGAGGAATGGAAATCAGCGATATTCAAAGTTTTTCCATGAGAATCAATAAGTTCATAGAAAAGAATATGGAGGCGGCATAAACAAAGGTTAATAATTGCTGGTTAAATTTTTAACCAAAATGATAAAGCTGTCATAAAATCTTCATATTGGTATGATATAAATAACTTAAGAAGGACAAGAACAACTTTTGTAATTTAACAAGTATATCAACAGGCTGGGTTGAATATGGCAAAAGCGACCGTAAAAAAACAGGATGACAGCCTATCAGAAGATTCTGGTCTTCTTTTACGTTGGGGCAAAATGGTCACCCGTATCGCAGCCATCAGCGCCACTATCACGGGCGCATTTGCAGCCCTCTTTTCCTCCAGTTCCGTCACCGGCGGCATCACCCTCACCGCAGCAGGCGCAAGCACCCTTGCCGCCGCAGAAAAAATTCCCGATCCCAAATACATCAAGACCAAACATATTCCGCCACGTGCTATCAGTAAAAAAGGCAAGACGGTGTTGCAGCCTGACATTCTTCCTAAACCCGAGCGCATTACCAGCAACCGTTCTTCCTCCCAGGCGCCATCGCTGCGCACCAGCGCACCGCGTCCCGTCATGCGCATGTCCAGCTTCGACCGTAAATAAGCACCTTGCTATTGACGCTGGCCTGCTTTGTGCTTAAATCCAGCGCATATGTTTAATTCGCTTTCATCCAAGATCACCGGTGTTTTCGATAAGCTGCGCGGACGCGGGGTGCTGAGCGAGGCCGATATCGACTCGGCACTGCGTGAGGTGCGCATCGCGCTTCTTGAAGCAGACGTCGCCCTGCCTGTGGTGAAGGAATTCACCCAGAGCCTTAAAGAAAAAGCCATCGGGGCCGAGGTTATCAAAAGCATCTCGCCCGCGCAGATGGTCATCAAACTGGTGCAGGACCACCTTACCCAACTGCTTGGCAGCGAGCACAGCGAACTTAACCTCAACGCTACTCCCCCCGTGGTCATCCTCATGGCAGGGCTTCAGGGCTCGGGTAAAACCACATCCTCCGGCAAGCTGGCGCTGCGTCTTAAGAGCCGTTACGGCAAGAAAGTGCTGCTCGCCTCGCTCGACGTCTATCGCCCTGCCGCCCAAATCCAGCTTGAAGTGCTGGCAAAGCAGGTGCAGGTTGGCTCCCTTCCCATTATTGAAGGCCAGAAACCGCTGGAGATAACCCGCCGTGCGCTGGAAACCGCCCGCATGGAGGGCTATGACGTGCTGCTGCTCGACACGGCTGGCCGACTGCATGTAGACGATGAACTGATGCAGGAGCTGCGCGCGGTGAAGGATCTTTCCATCCCCACCGAGACATTGCTCGTCGCGGATTCACTCACCGGTCAGGACGCGGTGACGATTGCCAGGCAGTTCCACGAGAAAATCGGCGTTACCGGCATTATTCTCACAAGGCTTGACGGCGACGCACGCGGCGGCGCAGCACTCAGCATGCGCAGCGTTACCGGCCAGCCCGTCAAGTTCGCAGGCATGGGTGAAAAGCTCAGTGAATTTGAGGAGTTTCACCCTGCCCGCATCGCCAGCCGCATTCTCGATATGGGAGACGTGGTTTCGCTGGTGGAACGCGCCGCTGAGAACATCGACAAAGAAGAAGCTGAAAAAATGGCTGCAAAACTGCAGCAGGGCAGCTTCGACTTTGACGACCTGCTCAGCCAGTTGCGCCAGATGAAGAAAATGGGTGGCCTTGGCGGCCTCATGGGCATGCTGCCCGGCATCGGCAAGATTAAAGAAAAGATCGCGGAAGCCAATGTGGATGAAAAAATGCTCGCACGTCAGGAAGCCATCATTCAGGCCATGACCCCTCACGAACGTAAAAATCCCAAAGTGCTGAACGGCTCGCGTAAACAACGCATTGCTAAAGGTGCAGGCGTGCAGGTGCAGGACATCAACAAGCTGTTCAAGGCATGGCAGCAGATGGAAGGCATGATGAAACAGATGAAGAAGCTGGGAAAAAAAGGCATGATGCGCGCAGGCTTCCCAGGGCTTTTACCGAAAGGATGATCTATGGGCTGGCTAAAAGCACTACTTGGAAAATTATGCGGCAAGAAAAACAAGGTGGACTGGGACAGCCAGAGATACGGCAAACCCAAAGCCGAGGACGATCAGCTTGATCGCCTTAACGGGCAGTTGTGATCCCGAATTGGCTTTATTGTATTATATATTGTAATATATATTTTTTTTCTGTAACAAATCTTTCACTATACTGTTTTTTATTTTAGCTTAATATAGGTTAAGGTATTGTACAGGAGCATGTGATTTATGAGTCAGCATGATAAAAACAGCTTAGGCACTGTTAGCTAATTTTCCAGTTATAGAGGATTTTAGTTGCGGCGAGTGCCACGAAGCTGAGGAAAACTTTGTCTTCCTTGTCGAAACGCAGACAGAGGCGTTTATTTTCCTTGAGCTTTCCGAAGTAACGCTCAATGCCGCCACGCAGCTTATACACCGCCTTGTCGTAGAGGATTTTAACTTTACGGTTTTT
>JAMIFV010000020.1:0-46932 GCA_035906055.1 Alphaproteobacteria bacterium
GCACCTTCTTGCGGTACTTCGGAATGAAGACTATATGGTATTTGCACTCCCACAGGGTGTGCTGTGAATGTTCGTAGACTTTCATAGTGACTTTCCTCTGGTGAGCCTTGGGCGGCTAGCAGAGGGAAGTCACATACTTCCGAAGTCGTCAAACGATGATCAGTCCCCCGGCAGAGCCGGGGGTTTACCGAAGATAATTAGAGTAGATTCCGCCAACTATAACAATATCTACAGGCAAGGCCAATGAAAAAGCAGAGTGGCATTTTCAGTGTATATTTAGCCCAAAAAGCAGTTGCATGGATTACCTGTTTCCAACAGATACGCGCAATTGCCTGAATCTTGGTTAACAAGTTTTAGCCTAAAGCAAAAGCGCGCCTATCGTGGCTTAAGCCTGTTCGTCTGTTCGCGCACCGCATTTATGGCCCTGCATGCATGGCAGTTATTGCAGGGGCTGGGATACCATTTCTCATCATATAACGGTGTCCTGCACGACCAGGTCATCTCCGCCAGTTCAGGCGGGATCGCATTGTAGAGATTGAACTTTGCCACTCCTGTGAACGGCATGCCCCAGATGGGCTTGGTTTTTATATTGGTGTAGCATGCCGCATGAATGGCCGCCGCCTCCATATATTCCCACATTACACCGCGCATGTGCCCCGTCCACACGAAATCATTCACGAAGCCAAGCGCCATGTTCACCCGTGCCGCCATGAACATGGCCGTAGAGGCATCAGACCCCACGCGGTTGTCCGGCGTGATGATCTTCACGTTATACGTTGACGTGCTGTAGGTGAATTTACGGTAATTCCTGTTCATGTAATCCAGCACATTGGCAAGCGCAAGGTTCTCGGCATGCGCGCGATTCTCTGAATTGACGATCTCCACATGGTGGGCATGTATCTCGTGGTCGGTCTGCTCCAATAGCCTTGCAAGCAGCACCACGCTGTCAAGACCGCCGGACAACAGAACCAGTGAATATACCTTCTGCGGATTAATGGGGCGGTAGTTACGGTCAAGCCAGCCCTGCAGGGTTTCTGCCGCGATGTTGTTATTAGGATAAAGCATATCTCGCCTGAAATAGTATTTAGGGAAACATTCTATAACACGGGCTTTGAATTCACCATAAAAATGATATGCTGACCGATATCACACGTTAAAGAGAAGGCATCAGAGTGTCACAACCGGTTATCCAGCCAGCGGGCGGACTGAAGAACTTTTCGCAGATGCAACTGCCGCTGCTGCCGCAGGCCCACGCCGACATGATGGAGGAAATCAACTATAATACGATTTTGTGGGATATCGACCGCCGCCGCCCTCGCAGTAACCGCAAGCTTATGAACACCAGCAGCATAACGCTGCGGCATGCGGCGGAAGGCAGGTATGTCGATTTCCAAACGGCGGACGATATGCTGGATACCGCAGACACCCAGTTCGTCATCCCGTTTCAGAAAACCATGATGCATCTCAAGCATATTGCCGCAGAGCTCAATGCAAAACTGGGCCGTGCGTATTTCGAACGCATCTTTAAATCCTGTATCATCACCCCTTACAAACATTTCGGCAGCTATTACGAAAAGCATCACCGCTTTTATATAGTGATGGAAAGCCCGTTAGGCACTTACATAAAGTGCGGTAATGAAGAGGTGATCATGCGGCCGGGTGAATTATGGTGGGTAAACACCAAAGAAACACATGATATGGATAACAGCTCCACCGATACCCACGCATCGCATTTGATATTTGATCTCCAACTGGCTGTTGCCAAGCAATGAAGCCTCTGATTTTTATTGGCCAGCGGACATTCGATGCGGCTTCGCTTGCTCTCAACGCCCCGGTGCACTGGGCTTTATGCTGCGACAACAGCGCTTCTGCAGCGCTGGTACGCCAGGAATTCAATATGGAGTTACTCTCCCTTGAAGCTGCGACCCGTGTACGCGAACGCTGGAGCAACCTGCATATCGACCGCCTTATGGAAACGATGTGGAAGCAGGTTCCCGGGGAAGCAGGCGAGGCATCCGTCATCAGTTATTCCCCCAGCAGGCTGCTTGAGACGCTGGTTCCGCAAAAGCGCGTTATAGCCAACAGCAACCGGCAGAAAACCTTCTTCGACAACAAGAGCATATCACGAAAGATATTCAAGCGGTCAGGGCTTCCCAACCCGCGTTTGCATGTCATCAGGTTTTCGCAGGAAGCACTGGAGGCGACGCTCGGCGCACTGGATTATTCATGTGTCGCGCGCAAGGTGTTCAGTTCCACAGGATCAGGCACGTTTCCCGTCGCCGGGGATGGCGAAGCCTATAACCAGCTTCTGCAACAGGGGCTCTGCAAAGGTGAAACCATTTTACTCGAAGAGCGTATTGACGGCATCCCCCTTAACATCAACGCCGTAATTCTGGCTGATGAAATATACATCTATAGCCCTTCCGTGCAACTTATAGGCCTGCCGGAATGCACCTCGCTGCCGTTCGGATTCTGCGGCAACGATTACATCAGCGCTCAAACGCTACCACCCGAAGTGCTGAAAGAGTGCTATGCACAGACGCACCGCATTGGCATGTTCATGCAGCGCATGGGCTATCGCGGGCTGTTCGGTACGGATATGATCCTAACCAAACAAGGCCGGGTCATACCGTGCGAAATAAACCCCCGCTTCCAGAATTCCACCGCCCTTCTCAACTGGAGCCATAAAGGCGGAAATGCCTCCCCTGCCAGCCTGCATCTGGCGGCTTTCGGCCAGTTGCCGTCGAATGCAAAACTGGTTCCGGCGCAAACGGATTACGCGCAGATCATCGTTCATGCGCAGGGCGACGAAACACAGATAGTCACAGGCGGGCTGAAGGAAGGCCGCTACCGTATGCAGGACGCAACGCTCGTAGAAGAAACCCTGAACCTGCTTTCACTGCAGCCGGATGAGTTTTTAGTCTGCGCCTCACCGCCCGTGGTCGGCACCACTATTAAACCAGAAGCGGCATTACTGCGCATTATTGTGCGCGAAAAAATAACGCAGGACGGTTTCAGCCTGATGCATGAAGGCATTCGCGACGCCATCCTGAAACTCAGGAACCAATTGCACATCATCCCCTCCCCCATTAATCTGTAATCATGAAAGCCGTGCAACACTTACGCGTTACGCCCACTGTATCAAACGGCGATATAAGGCTTCGCATTGCAGTTGATGCCCATGATTTCGGCGACGTGTTCATACGCACAGGCTACACTGATATCTCAGCGGAAGAACTTTCCATCGTCGCTGTGGCAACGGCTGCAATCGCCGGGCAGGCCGTGCTTGCCCCGCGAATAACCATCGATTCTGCGCTGAACGGTGAAGCCTTTCGCATTTCAGCGGATATTACCCAGCTGTTTTATGACTCCCACGCCTATGCGCAGGACAAGCCTTTTGTGGATGTAAGCACGGATGTGCACAAAGCTGAAGCTCATGTGCCAAAACGTGAAGTCACAAAAAAATGCCTGCTGTTATGGAGCGGCGGCAAGGACAGTCTTTTTTCATTGCTTATGCTGCGCGCCAATGGCTACGACGTTACCGGCATTCATATGCCTGCCAATTTTTTGGTGACGGAGCACGAAAAGCAGGCTTCGCAGGCCCTGGCGAAACAATACGGGCTTGAGCTGCTTGAGGTGTTCATCGAATGGGATGTAATTCGCAAGTTGCTGCTCAGCCACTCCACGTCTTACGATGTATTTCCATTTATGAACACCGTGCCCCACGGGCGCGATTTCCTGCTGGCCGCCATCGCGGCCATTGCCGCGCGCCGTACAGGCGCGCGTTATATATGCACAGGCGTCGAAAGGGAATTCTGGCACAGGACTTTTGTGCGCGACGGACGCGAAGTCGTGCGTTTTGACATGTATTCGGCAAAAGGCTGTACATTGCTTAACCAGTTACTGGAAAACACCTTGCAGACTGGGTTCTTTTCCCCCATGGCTGCTTTTTCGGAATTTTCCGTGGTGAAACACCTCACCGAACACGAGCCTGCTTCATGGAAAACCATATCCTCCTGTTACTGGGATAACTGGTGCGGCAAATGCGGCAAGTGCACCAGATACGCCCTCATACAGCACACGATCGGCAAACCGCTGATAACGTTTCGTTCAGAGCCGATTGCACAGGATAACCCTTCCTTCATGCAGATGGTGCAATCGCTTGGCAACAGGCAGGCGCATTACTGGGAAACGAGGGCTTACTGCATCGCCGAACTCTATAAGCGCGGCGAACTAGATAATATGCCTGAAGCGCTTGGCTTTCTGAAAGGCAGGATAGATCCGCTCATCGCCATGCAGCCCGGACTGCTGAAAACGCTGGAAGAACTGATTCACCCGGGCCTTGCGCCGGAAGGGTTTGAGTTCAACCTTGACGCACTGGGCATGCAATAAGGGTTCACACCATATTGCCGGAAGCCAGGCGCTTCCGCGCTTGCGCCTGAATTCACAATATAGTTAAACAGTGCCATGCGCCCGTATACGCCAGATAATTTCAAGACCCTGCCCCCACCGGCGCAAGTGCTCCGCTGGGCAGGCATAAAATTCGGGCTGCTGGCGGAAGGCGCCACTATCAGCAGGCAGGCCGACCACGCCATGCACGACGCCAAACGCCCTGTACGCACACGATCAGGCATTTCCGGGGGGCTGGATATCTGGCTGGAGCCGCCGGGCATTCCCGTAAACGTGCCAGTTACGGAAAGCTTCGTGAGGCAAAGCCCATACAGCCTCGATTATGCAGACGGCACATATTTTATAACCCGGGACGGTAACCGGCTTTGCGACTTTTCCCCCGTGCCCTCCCCCGACTATTACAGCCTCAAAACCGCCGACGGCAAACAAAGCATGCAGCGCATCGGGCAGATGTGCTCCTGCGACCGCTTCTGCTACGGCATGACCGGCCCCTCCTGCTACTTCTGGAAACAGGACAGGCGCTGCCAGTATTGCTCCATCGGCGATAATTACTCGGAGGACGCCGCCAAAAAGCAGGAAATGCACCTTATGGAAGTGCTGGAGAAGGCGTTGCAGGATGGCAGCCTTCCGGCAAAGCACATCCTCATCGGCGGCGGCACCCCACCGGGTGAAGACCGCGGCGCGGTGATGGCAGCACGCCTGTGCGAGCGCATCAGGAGTAAATATGACGTATCCATTTACGTTATGATCTCTGCGCCCGCGCAAAACCAGCACATCGACGACCTGAAAAACGCCGGAGCAGACGAACTGGGCATGAACCTTGAATTCTGGAGCGAAGCGGGCTGGGATTTTATCCCCGGCAAGCGTGACCTGATCGGCAAGCAGCGTTATCTGGAAGCGCTGGAATACTCGGTGAAACGCTTCGGCCCCATCAATACGCGCAGCATCCTTATCGCAGGGCTGGAACCGCCTGAACACACTATTGAAGGCGCGGTGACACTGGCGAAAATGGGCGTGATGCCTATCGTGTCGCCCTTCAGGCCGCTAGACGGCACCATGCTTGCGGATAAACGCGGCTTCAGCGGCGAGGCCTATGTGCGCATGTGGCAGGAGCTGGACGCGATACTGGAGCCTATGGATATGCCGCTCGGCCCCAGTTGCATCGCCTGCCAGAACAACACGCTGGCCCTGCCCTTCGGGCCACGCTACCGCATATACTAGGCTCAGGACCCATCAAGTTCATGCTTTCTTTTCCTCTCCCTCAACGGGGAGAGGACGCGTTTGCCTTGGGTTTAGCTGCTTTAGCTAAGCCCTTAGGCAAACCGGGGTGAGGGGGCACGTGTTTAAATTCACCCTCACCCGGCTACGGCTAAGCTGCTATGCAGCAAAGCCTGCGCACCCCTCTCCCGCTTTGCAGGAGAGGGGAATTTATGAGTCCTGAGCCTGGTCGTGAAAAAGGCTGAATGCGATTAATGAGTCCTGACCCTAGCTGAACGTATTATTCTTCTGCTGCTCGAAATCGATAAGCTTGCGGCAGTTCTCACACATGCCGCAGCGCATCACGTGCCGTGCCGCGTCATAGCGCGGGCTGCTGCACGGCCACCTGCTCGCCAGCACTTCCAGCGGCGTATTTTTATCCGGAGTGAATCCTTCCATCACCGGCGGCATGGAGTCGGCCTGCCTGCGTGATTCGAGCAGCAGCTTGATGGCGTGGCGCGTTTGGCAGCCGAGGCACTTCCTGCATGCCAGCGCATTGCCGAAATTGCTGTATTTAGGGAACCAGCACGACCATGTCATATCCGCCAGCGCCGGGGGAATAGCCGCGTAAATATCAAGCTCCATGAAGTTATGGAACGGCATCATCCATACAGGCTTGCGACGTGTGAAGCTCTGGGCGGCGGAGAACATCGCGCCGCTTTCCTGATATTCATTAATCGTGCTTCTCACATGGCCGCTCCACAGGATATGGAAAGGCAATCCCATGGAGATATTCACCCGCGCCGCCATGAAGGCAAGAATGGAAATATCCGGCCCCGCATAGGCAGGATCACCCAGCGGCATCTCGTAGCGCACCGTACCGAATTCAAACGAACGATAATATTTTTTGAGATAGGCAATGCAATTGTCCACCGCTGTGCGTTCCGCCTGCCAGCGGTTGTGCGCATCACGAATATCCACATGCAGCGCATATACCCTGTGCGACGTATGCTGCAACAGCGTGCCAAGCAGCGCCATACTATCAAGCCCGCCGGAAAGCAGCACGATGGAGCTGAGGTCACTGATACCGGAAAAATAGGGATCGATCTGCCCGATTACGGCGGTGCGGGCGGCATGATTATGGGGAAAAAGCATAACCTGCCCGCAACCGTTTACGCTTCCTTGTCGATCTGCTCTTTGGCGACCTGCGTCACTTTGAACAGTTCTTCCTTGAGCTCATGTTCGCTGGCGGTGATACCGCGTGCGGAAAGGTCTGCCTTCACCTGCGCCACAATTTCTTCGTCCTCGTTGGAACTGATGGTAGCGGCAATAAGGCTCTTGGCGTAGTCGTCCGCCGCTGTACCGCTGATATTCATGCGCCTTGCCGCCCACAGACCCATGAGCTTGGTGCGGCGCGCCTTCAGCAGGAACTGGCGTTCCTGATCGTGGGCATATTTGTTTTCAGCAGCTTTTTCTCTGTCGTTGAATGTGGTCATTTTTTTGTCCTTATTGTCGTTTAAGCTTTAACCATCGGTAGTGTGTATACGCCATAAGGCATAATCGCAAGTACAACAATAACAGCTTTCACCAGTTCCCAATAACGCAGAACATGAGAAATATGTAGTGTCTTAAGATTATAACTTGAATATACTATCTTTGTTTTACATTCTTCCGGCGTTTTGAGTAGCCAAAGCATGACAAGAAAAGAAACGTTGGCGGCAAAAGCTATGGCAGTATCGCTATCCGCCCAAGAAACAACAGAAAATGTCGCTACAGTAGCTATAGAATACTTGCTGAGCCTGCAATCCAGATTGCAGGCCTCACTTGAAACATCAACCCAGCCCGATGGGGTCATGGCAGAACTGTTCACCTACCTTACCGAAATGGACGACAAAAGGGTGATAGAGGAAGTCAGGAACAGGACGGAATTTCCTATGCTATGCAATTATTTCACTGCCAAATGGATGGATTATTTTGAACGCAAGGAACTGTCACAGAGCGCCATCATGATCAGAAATCCGGACGATGGCAACCTAGTGATGTCCAGCGCCCCACACCTAATAAACTACGAACCTGAAGTGGAAGCGCTGATTGCCAGGCATTCACCGCAGCCGGGAAACCGTGATCTGGTTATGGTCGGCTGCGGAGCATTCCCTGAAACACTGATGCGAATATGTCAGATTATTCATGCTTACCCACGTGTCATAGGCATAGACAGTTCCTCGGAAATGGTCGAATCCGCAAAGCAGGTGAGCGCAAGACTTGTCAAACTCAAGCCGGGCAAGCCGATGGAATTCGTCTGCGATTCCGGCGCCAGCTACGATTACAGCAATGCGGGGCTGGCATTCTTTGCCAACGGGCTTAAATACAAGCGCAATGCCGTGCTCCGGGCTGCGGCAACAATGCCGCAGGACGGTATCATAGTGGTGCGCAATGGCGAGAACCTGGGGCGGTTGATTTACGAAGATGTGTTTGAAAACGGCCCACTGGATGGACTGGAATTAGTAGACTCCGTATACATAGGGCTGGAAAGCATTATCTACCTGTTAAAAAAAACGCCTATTGTCAGTAGCGCATGATTGGGATTTTTCTATCCTGCGAGCATACGCTATCATGTAAACATGGATGTGGTACAGTTATAGGGAATGAGACGAGTGCGCCTTTTTATCCATCCGTATGTTGTTGATACTGAAAATCATAGGGCAGCCGCGCTCGATCTTGACTTTATTGTCCGTATTCATGCTATTGCGCTAATTGCTGACTTGTTTATCTCCTGCGGAAATTATTTCCCCGGCATAAGTTCTTATCGGCCTTATCCGATTGTCGCTTTTCTTCAGGATGTGCCCGTTAGCCTGAATTGGGCGGTATTACTGGCCTGCTTTCTTGCTGCCGCATGCATGGTTGTCCGACCGGGACTAAAAGCGCCATTAATATGTATCCTGATATGCTTTGCTTATTGGATTATGCAGGATCTCAATCGCCTGCTGGCCTATAACTACTTACTGTGTTTTACGCTTCTGATAGTGCTATTGGGTAAAAACAACAGGGAATCATGCTTAAATGCGCTACGCATTATGATAGCAGGTTTTTATTTCTGGGCAGGTTTCTACAAAATAAATAAAAGCTTCTGGTTAGATACGGCGCCATGGTTTTTTTCGCCTATATATGAAATTTCTTACCTTCCCCCTTATTCATTGGCCGATAATTTCGCCTTCGCGATTATATTCATCACTCCGTTTTTAGAAGCCTCAATCGGCATTCTGATGCTTTTTTCCAAATACCGCCTTTTGGGAACCGTTCTGGCATTCCTTATGATGTTGGCTATACTGCTTTGCCTTGGACCGATTGGGCATAATACGGATGCGGGGGCCTGGCCATGGAACGTGCAACTGTTTCTGCTGGACCTCAGGCTATTTTATGGATTAGCGCACAGCAACAACGTGTTGCCGCTGCCCCGCAATACGCTTGTCTCATTTAGTATTATACTTTTCGGCATTATTCCTGCAATGGGAATATATGCACAGGCAGGGGCAGAAAAAATAGGGTTCAAGCTATATTCCGGTAATCGTATGGAAGCAGGTGTGTTCTTTCCTCATAATGAGACTTTCGTCAAACTCCCGGCTCATCTTTCAACGATTATTAAGCCTGATCAGCAGGGTAACAAGAAATGGCTCAATATCAACGAATGGCAGGAAAAAGAGTTCCGCGCTCCCCCTTATCCTTCGGTTCAGGCTTATAAAACAGGTGCATCGGCGTTGTGTGAACTTCTGGATTATCCAGAAGCCGCCCAACTCTATATATCCCACCCTGCCCCGTTTTACAGCCTGCAACGGCACTTTGCATCACAACGCCTCTGTAATTAGGCCCACGTCGTGATGGTATGGAATGATTTTAAACCGCTCGTGTTCTTTTTACCAGCCCTCTGAGTGCCACGCATGCGCTCACAAAGAGCTAGCTCGCGTGGCCTGCATCTTTTTTTCATATCGCAGGCGCATCAACATTTCACAATTCTGGCACGCACCGCAGCGGAACACATTATTGTTGTCGTCATGCCTCGGATAAAGGCACCGCCATTTTTCAGCCGCCTGCTCGAAAGAGAGCGTGGGATCATATTCAACCTGCAAGGCTGGCGGAAGGCCGTTCAGGCGGTAATGCTCCGACAGGTTGCGCACCCTTTGATGCGCTTCGCATGCGTGGCAGGTGCCGCACTGGCGCACGCTGCCGTCCTCGGCATAGACAGGACTCCTGCATGACCATGTAAGCCCGGCCAGTTCCCTGGGAATGGACTCATACAGGTCAAACTTCAGGAAGTTCAGCACCGGCATGACCCATAACGGCTTTTTCAAGAGACTGGAATACGATGCAGCGTGCACTGCACCTGCATCCGCATATTCATAGATCGGCCCCCTTAAATGCGCCGTCCAGACCATGTCCATGGTATTGCCCAGCGACTTATTGAGGCGCCCTGCCATGAACATGATAACGGACGCATCCGGCCCCACCCCTGTAGAGGAGCCCAGCATCATCTCATAGGTGGAGGTGGAATATTCGAACGATCGGTAATGCTGCAGCAGGTAACGCGCACATTTTTCCATCGCGGCTTTTTCTGCCTTGGCTCGATTTTCCTTATTTATTATCTCGACGAAATGCGCGTGCACCCTGTGTTTTGTATGCTGCAAAACGTTTGCAAGCATCGCTACACTGTCCAACCCGCCGGAAACCATAACCAGCGAATAGGTACTGTCTTCAGGATACATCCCGGAATAGTATTTACACATGCTGGTGATGCTGTTTTTTACAGCGGCATTATTTGGATAAAACATTGATTGTCCTTCAGAGCTGGTAAGCAGAACCTGAGCGGCTCGTATCTTCCTGTAATAACGCGCTTTTGTACATCAAAAAAATACTACCGTAGTACTTGTGTTCGCGGGCTTTTCTACTATCATGCCCGGTAGTATTATTTTCCCCTTCCCTTTTTTACGGTCTAGACTATGAAGGACATCTACCTGTCATCCAAACGAACCGCAAGAAGAACTATGAACCGCCGCGTCCCCCTCTACGAAGGCAAAGCAAAACAGCTTTTTGAAGGCCCGGAACCGGGCACGCTGATCCAGCATTTTAAAGATGACGCCACGGCATTCAACAATGCCAAAAAAGGCACCATCAACGGCAAGGGCGTGCTCAACAACCGCATCTCCGAATATATCATGCTGCGCCTCACCGAGATCGGCATCCCCAACCACTTCATCCGCACGTTGAACATGCGCGAACAGCTGGTGAAAGCGGTGGAGATCATTCCGCTTGAAGTGATCGTGCGCAACATCGCCGCAGGCAGCTTCTCGCAGCGCTTCGGTGTTGATGAAGGGGCGCAGCTGCCCTACCCCATTATTGAGTTCTGCCTCAAGAACGACAAGCTTAACGACCCCATCGTAGCGCCCGAGATCATCGTGGCGTTCCAGTGGGCGCAGCCCGGTGAACTGGAAGAGATCACGTCCATGGCGCTGCGCATCAACGATTTCCTGAGCGGCCTGTTCCTCGGCCTCGGCATCAAGCTGGTGGACTTCAAGATCGAATTCGGCCGCCATTTTGAAGGCAACACCGTGCAGGTGATCCTCGCCGACGAGATCAGCCCCGACTGCTGCCGCCTGTGGGACACCAAGACCGGCGAGAAAATGGACAAGGACCGCTTCCGCCGCGACATGGGCAAAGTGGAAGAAGCCTACCGCGAAGTAGCCCGCCGCCTTGGCGTGCTGCCCGGCGAGAGCGAGCATTCCATAAAACCGGCAGCTCAAAAGGCCGTGGTTAAACTGAGCAGCCTGAAAGGTAAAAAGAAGAAGTAGGGCGAGAAGACGAGATAACGAAATATGAAGTATGGTAGTTATAGAGAGTTATCTGTCTGGCAAAAAAGGTTAGCGCTGCAGGGGAATTGGAAACATAGTTAATTCTGGCAGGTGAATTGGAATTTATTACTACCGAAACCCTCGCGCCCCTGCTTATGGAATTGACGGAAATAGTAAAAATGTTACATGTTATGATTCGCAATCTAAAAACTGCCGCCTGACTTTCTTTCGACTTCTCGCAATCTCGTTTCTCGGACTCTACATTATGAAAGCAAAAATTCACGTAACCCTTAAGAACGGCGTTCTCGACCCGCAGGGAAAAGCCATCACCACGGCGCTGCACCACCTTGGCTTCAGGGAGATTACCGATGCCCGTCAGGGAAAATACATCGAAGTGGACTTCCCCGCAGGCACCGACAAGAAAAAGGCGACTGAGGACGCCGACGCCATGTGCAAGAAGCTGCTCGCCAATACGGTGATCGAAAATTATAAATTCGAGATTGAGTAGATTATCTATTTGTCATTCCGGCGGAAGCCGGAGTCCAGTTCTTACTTTTTCTGGATACCGACTTTCGTCGGTATGACGTTTCCTGGAAGACATAAAAAAAGGAAGCCCTGAGGCTTCCTTTTTTTATAATGTACAAAACTAACTTAGATCGAAGCACCGGCAGCTGGAGCAGATGCATTCATTGCCCGGCGAGCTACTTCTTTAGCAAGGAAGCCCTTAGCAGGACCCGCTACGTTCAATGCGATACCTAAGGCTACAGCTCCACCGATAGCAACCAACGCCCCCTTTAGGAAGCCCGTTTTCTTTTCCTTGCTACCATCGGCCTTTTCCACTTCCTTACCAGGCAGTGCCATGCCCACTCCTGCAATAGCCGCTCCCAACAGAGCAGTCTTAACAGGATTATCATGCGCCGCAGCTACCACTTTGGTAACCTTAGTAACAGATTCCCATGCTTTTTTAACACCTGCGGATTCGGCTTCAAATACCTTTGCATATTCAGCCTTGTGCCCGTCATCCTTCAAGCGGCCAGTGATCTTTTCCCGTAGCGCTTTCAAACCTTCATCTAAGGTCTTCTGAGCGGCAACGCGAGCTTCTTCAGCTACATTTTCACCAGAAGTTGCCTTTGTGTAGGCTTCCTGCAGCTTGGCAGCGCCACGCACTTCCTCACCTACATAACCCCTAAGCAGCATAGGGTTTGCGGGCTTTACAACATCCGTAGTTTTCGCTGCGGCTGCACCTGCTGCATCAGCTACAGGAGGAGGAGCACCACCTTCTGTTCCGGGGGGGGTAGGTTGATCAGTCATGCTCGTCTCCTCGTATCAGTATGCTCAGTTAAGCAATATTATTCAGTACTACCTTTATAACATACAAATATGCCGGTAGTGTTACAATTATGTTAAAATTTCATGACGATACTGTCGCAATTGCGAATGATTCTTTTCTGATCCCCAATGCACGCCTGCAGGAATAGTTGCTGTAAATCATGCAATTACGGAATATTTCTCTAAAACCCCTTAATAACCGGGCGGCCTACACCCAAACAGGGGCAATGCAATTTCGGTATAGTCACTTCTGCCATTACCTGCCAAGCAATAGCGGGCGCAGGGCATGTACCGATTTCATCTGGGGAAGAAAACTGTGAAAAATCAGTTGCAGAAAACCTCACCTACTTTATGTATAGCTATAATCCAACTTCGGTAAGGTAAAACCTGAATTATGCTTTCCTGTGTCATTGTTTTTCCCGGCTCCAACTGCGACCGCGACGCTTTCACCGCCCTCAAGAATGCAGGCTGCAACCCGCAGATGGTCTGGCATGGCGACTCAAGCCTTCCCAAATGCGACCTTGTGGTGATTCCCGGCGGTTTCTCTTATGGCGACTACCTGCGCTCCGGCGCAATGGCCGCGCAGTCCCCCATCATGAAGGAAGTGGTGGCGCATGCCGACAAGGGCGGCAAGGTGCTGGGCATCTGCAACGGCTTCCAGATACTGACCGAATCGGGCCTGCTTCCCGGCACGCTGATGCGCAATGCCTCGCTTAAATTCGTTTGCAGGGACGTATTTCTGCGCGTGGAAAACAATGAGGCTCCCTTTACATCCAGCTACCAGAAGGGACAGGTTGTAAACATCCCCATCGCGCATCATGACGGTAATTACTACGCCGATCCCAATACCCTCAAGGGGATGGAAGTGCATAACCAGGTGGCATTCCGTTACTGCGACGATAAAGGCGCCACCACGCCGGAAGCCAACCCTAACGGCTCGCTCAGCAGCATCGCGGGCATATACAACATTTCCAAGAACGTGCTGGGCATGATGCCCCACCCTGAACGCCATGCGGATATCTTCACCGGCGGCACGGACGGGCTGGGCGTATTCAAGAGCCTGATGGCCGCATGAAACCAACAACTACCTACTAAGCATTAGCACCCATGAAAAAGAACTCCGCCGCAGCCAAGCCCGCCATCACTCCCGCCATCGTCTCCGAACACGGACTGACCAGCGAGGAGTATGAAAAGATCCTCGCCATCATGGGCCGTGAGCCCAACCTCACGGAGCTGGGCATATTCTCCGTGATGTGGAGTGAACATTGCTCTTACAAGACCACGCGCAAATGGCTTGGCATACTGCCCACCAAGGCTGCGCACGTCATCTGCGGCCCCGGCGAGAACGCCGGTGTTATCGACATCGGCGACGGCCAGGCCGCCATTTTTAAAATGGAGTCGCACAATCATCCCTCTTATATCGAACCCTATCAGGGCGCGGCGACGGGCGTTGGCGGCATACTGCGTGACGTGTTCACCATGGGCGCGCGCCCCATCGCCAACATGAACGCGCTGCGCTTCGGTTCTCCCGACCACCCCAAAACCAGGCACCTGCTTGCAGGCGTGGTCTCCGGCATCGGCGGTTACGGCAACTGCGTGGGCGTTCCCACCGTGGGCGGCGAATGCACGTTCCACCCTTCTTATAACGGCAACATCCTCGTCAACGCGATGACGGTGGGCATTGCCAGCACCGACAAGATTTTCTATTCCGCCGCCGCAGGCATCGGCAATCAGGTGGTATATGTCGGCTCCAAGACCGGGCGCGACGGCATCCATGGCGCCACCATGGCCTCTGCCGAATTCGGCGCTGACTCTGAAGAAAAGCGCCCCACCGTGCAGGTGGGTGACCCCTTCACCGAAAAGCTGCTCATTGAAGCCTGCTTAGAACTGATGAATACCGACGCCATCGTGGCCATTCAGGATATGGGCGCGGCGGGCCTCACCTCCTCCTCGCTGGAAATGGCGGGCAAAGGCGGCACCGGCATTGAGCTGGAACTTGATAAAGTGCCGATGCGCGAGGAAGGCATGAACGCTTATGAGATCATGCTATCCGAATCGCAGGAACGCATGCTGATGATCCTCAAGCCCGGCAAGGAAGAACTCGCCCGCAAGATATTCGAGAAGTGGGAACTGGCGTTCGCCGTTATCGGCAGGATCACCGACACGGGGCGCATCATCCTGAAGATGGACAATGAAGTGGTGGCCGACATGCCCGTGGCTCCCATCAGCACCGATGCTCCCGTCTATGACCGCCCTTACACCCGTAAGACCAAAGGCGACAAACGCGCCACCAGCGCTGAACTGGGCCTTGCGCCCAACCCCATCGGCCCCGATCTCAGGACGCTGCTTTCCTGCCCCGATATCGCCAGCAAGCGCTGGATCTGGGAACAGTACGACCACATGGTCATGACCGACACCGTAGCGCGCCCCGGCGGCGATGCCGCCATCGTGCGCGTGCACGGCACCCGGAAGGCGCTCGCCATCACTACCGACTGCACTCCGCGCTATTGCCTTGCCGACCCCATTGAAGGCGGCAAACAGGCAGTGGCCGAAACATGGCGCAACCTTATCAGCGTAGGCGCCACGCCGCTGGCCATCACCAACTGCCTCAATTTCGGCAATCCCCAGAAACCTGACATCATGGGGCAGATTATCGGCTGCCTGCAGGGCATGAAAGCCGCCTGCGAGGCGCTTGACTATCCGGTGATCTCGGGCAACGTGTCGCTCTACAACGAAACCACGATCGGCACGCAGACCTCGGCCATCCAGCCCACCCCCGCCATCGGCGGCGTGGGCATACTTAAGGATGTGCAGAAAGCCATCGGCAACTGCTTTGCCAGAGAAGGCGAATCCATCATTATCATCGGTGAAACCAAGGGCCATCTGGGCGCATCGCTTTACCTGCGCGAAATCGCCAGGAAGGAAGAAGGCGGCGCTCCCCCGGTTGACCTCGCAGCCGAACGCCGGAACGGCGAATTTGTGCGCGGCCTTATCGAAAGCGGCAAGGTAACCGCCTGCCATGACATATCCGACGGCGGCCTGCTGCTTGCCGTTGCCGAAATGTGCCTGCCCGGCCGCGTCGGCGCCAGCATCACCCTGCCCGTTGCGCCCAACACGCTGCCGTTCGCCATGGCATTCGGCGAGGATCAGGCGCGCTATATCATCACTGTGCCTGCTTCCGAGAAGGAAGCATTGCTCGAACAGGCGCAGGAAAAGTTTGTTCCCGCCGCCCTGCTGGGCACTACCGGCGGCAAGTCCCTCAAGGTGCTTGGCCATCTGGAAGAGAATGTGGAAGATCTCCACAAGCTCAACCAGAAATGGCTTCCCGAGTACATGGAACAGACATAAGCCCCCCCTGCCGATCAATAATCCGCATTTTGCAGTTTTTCCACCATGGCTGATGCCTGCCGTCTCAGTTCGCTTTGCTTTATTGCTAAATTATTGTAGAATAACAGCAGGATTCACGGTCTTGGTTACGGTGGGTGCGGCTGTCGCGTGCTATTTATGCGCGTGCGGCACGCCTTATGCGTAGCCCCAGCAGGTAACAATGGCTTTTCTACAAACGATAAAACGCGGCTTCATCCCCTTCATTTACATCCTCGCCATGACCGCCGCATTCCTCAATGGCTGGAAGAACCCTTACTACAACTGGGATATGCTCTGCTACATGGGCAGCGTGGTATCGTTCGAGGAAAAGGATCCACGGACGGTATACGACACGGTGATGCAGGCGGCAAAAGCCGAGATTCCCGACTGGGTCTACCAGCAGCACATCAAGAACGCCCTTTCCGCTGAATACACCGCTTACATGGACCAGGTGCCGCTCTGCCAGATCAAGCCTTTATACACCGGCTCGGCATGGGCGTTGCACAAACTGGGCGTGCCGCTGGCGGAATCCACATGGCGCATATCCAATATCAGCTTCCTGATACTGGCGGTCGTCATGTTCCTGTGGAAGCCGCAATTCATGCCGCGCAATGCGTGGCTGCTGCTTTCCCTGCTTATATGCTTCGTATGGGATTTCCCCGTCGCCACGGTGGGCAATCTTTCCACACCCGACGCCATGAGCACCATGCTGAGCATAACGGCTTTTTATGCCTTGCTGCGGAAACGGTCCGTGCTGGCATTCTGTGTGCTGGGCGTCCTCTCCACGCTTGCCCGCCCTGACGCCATGATCATCTTCAGCGGCGCCACGCTTTATTTCGCCTTCCTCTCGCCCAGAGAGTGGCGCTGGTCCAAGTTAAGCGCAGCGCTGATGCTGGTAGCGCTGGTCATTTCCTACAGCGCGTTCAAGATGGCGTTCGGCGGTTATACCTTCGCGCAATACTTCATCCATAGCCTTGTCGCCACGTCGCAGCATCCGGGGCGGATCACGCAGGAGCTTAGCCTCCAGCTTTACTGGTGGATTTTTTCCGGCTCCTTCTGGCTGTTCTTCTCGCAAAGCCGCGTGCTCACGCTGCTGGCCGTCAGCCTGCTGGCTTTCATAGCCTTCTACCTCAAACCCAATCCTGACCGCCGCATCTGGCGCGATATGCTGCTGCTCACCATAGCCGCCTGGGGTTTACGCTTCCTTATGTGGCCTTCCTGGGGCGATTTCCGCTTCTATTATACGTATTCGATACTGGTGCTGTTCACGGCTGGCGAGGTTATCGGGCCGTTTGCCTGTGCGGTGTGGAAAAAGATAATCGCCATGCGCACTGCCGACCTTGCCCGGAACGCAGCGACAAAGGCTGAATCATGAACGTCACACAGATGCGCAGGATGGATCTCTGGCTCGGGGTGCCGCTCACCTTCGCATGCAGCATGTTGCAGCGCCTTAAGCGGCTGGTGCTGCCGGTCACACCCAGAGTGCCACAGGCGGTAAGATCCATCCTGCTTATCGAACTCTCCGAAATGGGCTCGATGATCCAGCTCATGCCGCTTATCGAGCGCATCAAGCAGACCTACCCGGAAGCAAAGATTACCTTCGTCACCTTCAAATCCTCCTCGCATATCCTGCATGTTATAAAGAACGTGGAGGCGCAGAATATCTGGACGCTGGACACCAAAAGCCTCACCAGCTTCATCCGCGACAGCATCAGGCTCAGTGCCAGGCTCCTCTTCACAAAATTCGATGTCAGCTTCGACTTCGAGCTGTTCTCCCGCACCAGCAGCCTTATCGCTTACTGCTCGGGGGCCACCTGCAAGGTGGGCTTCCATAATTATATGGCAGAGGGCCTCTATCGCGGCAACTTCCTCTCCCATGCCATTACCTATAACCCGCACCTTACTATCAGCAAAAACTTCATGGCCATGCTGCATGCGCTGAAAGCCGAACCTGCGGACATCCCCCATTGCAAGGTGGCAATAACCGACGAAGAAGTGCAGCTTCCCGCCTTTGCTCCTCGCGACGGCGTAGTGGAACGCTTCCGTGAGCGGCTCTATGCGTCCTTTCCGCAATTGAAAGAGGCAGGGAGGATCATCATCCTCAACCCCAATTCCTCAGAGGCGCTGCCGCTGCGCCGCTGGCCGATGGAAAAATATGTGGAACTCGCGCGCAGACTGCTGCAATTGCCGGATGTGGCTATCGTCATCACCGGTTCCGCCAGCGAGCGCACCGACGCCGCCTACATCCGCGCCCAGGTGCCGGACACGCGCATCGCTGACCTTTCCGGTTTCACCAGCATGGAAGAAGTGGTCGCCCTGTATTTCATCGCTACGCTGCAAATCACCAATGATTCCGGCCCCGCCCAGTTCGCCGCCCTTGCCAGGCTGCCCACCATTACCTTCTTCGGCCCGGAAACGCCCGACCTCTACGGCGCCCTAAACCCTAACGCTTTCAATTTCTTCAAGCACTTACACTGCTCACCCTGCTACACCGCCCAGAATAACCGCACGTCTCCCTGCAAAAACAATGTATGCATGCAGATGATTGGGGTGGACGAAGTGCACGCCAAAGCCCTTGAAATGCTGAAATAGCCCCTTATCTGCACTGGAAAAGTGCGTTTTTCCATGTATAATTCCGTCCGAACAATAAGGATATAACCATGACCGACCAGATCTTCAGCGACATCGAAAACACCATCAAGGGCAACGACGTGGTGCTCTACATGAAGGGCAACAAAAAAATCCCGCAATGCGGTTTCTCCGCCACGGTTGTGCAGATTCTGGAGCGTTGCGGCGTTGAGAGCTTTAAAGACATCAACGTGCTGGCCGACCCCGCGATACGCGAAGGCATCAAGCAGTTCAGCAACTGGCCCACGATCCCGCAGCTTTACATCAAAGGCGAGTTCATCGGCGGCTGCGATATTGCACGTGAGATGTACCAGTCCGGCGAACTGCAGACGTTGCTGCAGGAAAAAGGCATCGTCGCCAAGGCCGCTTAATCACTTTCTCAGACATCGCTTGCTGTCAGCGAAAAGTGTTTTATGAGCATCGCACCACAATAAAACGCTGTTTAGCAAAAAGCAGAGTGGCTTCAGTTTCCGCCACCAACGCCCTTGCCGCCGGTTTGCACGGTGCGTGAGCCGATGCCCGCGGTGGGGGAAAGCAGGCCAAGATCCACTTCCGTGACCTGCGAGCTTTTATCCAGCGCCACACCGCTTTTCTGCAATGCCTGCCCTACCTGTTTTACCTGTGCGGCCAATGAAGGCTTGGCTTTCATCAAGTTCGTCACGCGCTGCATGGCCTGCAATGCGGATTCCATGAATATCTTGCGGATGCGCGAAAGCACGTTGCGGGGTGCCACGTCGGCATCGCCCGAGGGCACGCGCATCTTCTTGGCATGCAGCGCGGCGGCAAAACGTTTTTTGAGTTCTTCACGCATTTTGGCGGGCAGCGAAGCCGACATTACTTCCTGCAACTGTTCCACATTCTCGCCTTTGGCGGCGGCGGCAACAGCAAGCTGCACCATGCGGTCCATTTCCTTGTTCATGTCATTGCGGTCATAAAGTTCATTGCCGCCTGATGATGAACTGGCCGGATGTGCCGGTTTTTTTGCCATAGTATCCTCGCAAGATTAAAGCCTGAGCATTCTGCCTAATATTGACAGATTTTTCCAGCATTATTGACTGGCTGTTTTTACGTCTGCCATGACGTTTGACAAGCATAAATGATAATGATAATCATTCTTAATATTGACATGCCGTCAGTGCTAAGGAACTCTCTATGCCGCAACAAACCAGCGTCATCAGCTTTGCCAGCGCCACCGCGCATCATGCGCTGCTGCTGCACATCAAGAAAGCTGTCACAGGCTCTGCCCACCCCTACGAACAGACGGCGCTCCAGTTTATCAACGATCTTGAAGCATTGTATGAAGACGGCACGATAAGCTTTTGTGAATTCATGCTTGTAAGCGGCAAGGCCGCAGACGTTCTGGACTATTTCCGCTATGAGACGACCCAGTTGAAGCACGACAATTCCGGCCAGCGCCCCGGCATCGTCCACCAGCTTTGCTGCGCCATGCTGCAGGCATTACGCATGCTCAGGCCAGACCTTGATGAGCACGCCATGCTGGGCGAAACAGCTTATAACCTCTATTGCTACCGCTGGCCCGCATCGGAAGCTGCCCCCCTCTCCGCCCACCGCCCTTTAAAAGGCAGAAACTGGCTGCATACTCCCGCGTAATCTGCTAAGCAGGCAAAACTGTTTACCAAACGCATCAGGAGAACGTCATGAACAAGGAAAAAATAATCGATATCCTTAACACCATCCTCGAATACGAACTGGCAGGCGTGGTGCGTTATACACATTATTCCCTTATGGTGTTTGGCCATACGCGCATCCCCATCGTGGCGTGGCTGCGCGAACAGGCGACTGAATCACTGACCCATGCCAATCAGGCCGGTGAACATATCACTACGCTGGGCGGCCACCCTTCGCTCAGGATATCCTCGCTGCTGGAAACCCACAAACACGCCATCAACGATATCCTTAAGGAAAGTCTGCAGCATGAGACCACGCAGCTTGAAAATTATTACAGCCTGCTCAAGCTGGTGGAAGGCGAATCCGTATTCCTTGAAGAATATGCCCGCCAGATGATCATGGATGAAGAGACTCACATCTCCGAAGTGGAAAAGATGATCCGAAAGCCGGAATAGGGCGGCGCACCACTTGCAGGGCGAAAACATTTTCAGAATTCAGAGCAGTCGACTGGCAGCCTGAATCCATGAGCTGCGACGTTACAGTATAACACTTTGCTCCTGTTTCTAGGCGGATGACTGTGGCTTTTTATCTCAGGTCGTGTGGACACCATCCAAAAACTCTAAAGACCTTTGTATATCTTGTATAAAACCCACCTAAAATATTGCTATCGCTGTTGTACCGGATTATACCAAGGGCAAGCTTAGTCATGCTCGCGTGGTGAAATGGTAGACACAAGAGACTTAAAATCTCTCGGGAGTTAATCCTGTGCCGGTTCGAGTCCGGCCGCGAGCACCATTTTTATTTGCGCGCAGCCGCCACGCCAGCCCTGCGCGCGGGTTTGGTTCGAGGTTTCGCCTCTCACCTGCACCATATGCTTTTTCTTACCGCCTATACCGCGTTGCCCGTCCTTCGCCCACGCGCTCCAGCTTCTTCAAATCCAGTAGTTTCCTTATGACGGATTCGACGGTTCGGGCCGGAAAACCCAGCGCGTTAATGGCGTCCTTGCGGCTGAATTCCGGCTCAGTCCGGGTGCTGATCCATTGCCACAGGGCAAGCTGCTTGCCGGAGAGAAGATGTTCGATCTGGTCTTCCTCAATGATGGCCATTGCATCCCTGGCTTGTTGCCGGATGATGCTCAGGAAATATGCCAGCCACGGAAAGACATTCTCAGGGTTTTTCTTCCAGCTAGATTGCGCCTTGTTCAGCGCCAGATAATAATCGGCCTTGCGCGCTTCAATCAGCTTTTCATGCGAGACAAGGCCGGTGAACCTATAGCCTTGCTGCAACAGCAGCAGGTTGGTCAGCAGGCGGCTGGTACGGCCATTCCCATCCTGAAACGGGTGAATGGCCAGATACTCGAAAATGAAATTGCCGATGCGTAGCAGGGGGTGTTTGTAGCTTTCATTATCCGCCCACTGATACCATGCCACCAGTTCCTGCATTTCCTTAGGGGTAAGGTGCGGCGGCGTGGGCTCGAAAATCACCCCGACGACTTTACCGCTCTGGTCTTTGGCCTCCACGCGGTTTGGGCCGAATTTATAGCTTCCGCGCTGGCGTTGATCCTTATCGGAATGCGCCAGCATATCCCCGTGCAGTTGCAGGATGAGCGACTCGTTAAGCGGCATGTCCTGATGATGCTCCAGCACACGTTCCAGCATTTCGAGATAACCCGCCACTTCCTGCTCATCGCGGGTTTTGAACTTCTTAATGCGCAGATTACGGTAAAGTGCTTCCACTTCATCATCGGTAAGCTGGTTGCCCTCAATGCGGTTTGATGCACCCGCAGAGGTCACGATTACCGACTGCGTAAGGCGCGTGATGGTCTGCGGCAGTAATTTATTGGTCAGGCGAAAGGCATTTTTAATGGCGTCAATCTCTGCTAAAATGGCATAAAGAGCCTCAGTCTGATCCGCATCAAACCGCAAACGCCTGCTCAGTCGGTCATCCTTCCAGTCCATGTACATCCCCACATGAGATATATGTGAGATTGTGTGATATAATGTGAGAAAAAGCAAGCATCATAGGGCAACCCAGCGGAAATTCCTACTTTCCCTACCCGCTACAGCCTCAAGCCGTGATGACGACGCGCGAGCAGTCAGGCTGTCCACAACAGCTAGTGTTTTTCTGTTACAAAAATCACCACATAATGTGGAATTCGGAAGCCTCAACACTGTTTTTTATTGTGAAAAGACTCAATTGGTGTATATATCTCACCAACATTTCGTGGGCGCAACGTGTTTCCACGCTGAACGTTAAAAAATACAGTAATCAAAGTCAGGGAGTTCCAAAATGAAAAATACACTCGCAGCGGCAGGCTTAGTTGCGCTTCTCACCACCACTGCTTTTTCCGCAGAAGCCGCTGAACGCTGGCCGAGGTGGTATATCGGCCTGACCGGCGGCTTCACCGTCATGTCCGACCAGGACATCTCAGGCTCTACCGGCGCTTCGCAGATTTCGCTGGATTCCGGTTACGGCCTCGGCGCTTCTATCGGTTACCTCCCCTCCTCCTCCGCGCCGATCCTCAACTCCCTGCGCCTTGAAGCGGAAATTACCCACCACAAGACCGACATTGACTCAGTAACCATCAACGGCGCAGGCGTTGCAGGCAATGGCGAACTCTACAGCACCGCTTACATGGCCAACCTGTTCTACGACTTCCCGACCAACTCCGCATGGTCCCCCTATATCGGCGGCGGCATAGGCTTTGCCCAGATCCATCTCGACAATGCAGCTGGCAACACGGATGAAACCGCAGTTGAATTCGCTTATCAGGCGCTGGCAGGTTTTGGCTACAGTCCCGCTTCGCTGCCCAACACCCAGTGGTCCATCGGTTACCGTTACCTCGCTACCACCGACGCAGATTTCGGCAACATGGATATGGAATACTCCACGCACAGCGTGGAAGCCGGTGCGAAGTTCCGCTTCTAAGCCAGCCTGATCCTACAAAAAAAAAGGAAGCCTCCGGGCTTCCTTTTTTTATGCCGCTTTGTAAAATGCCTTCAGTTGGATTCGCTGCACTCTACCTTGTTCCTGCCGCCGTTCTTGGCCCTGTAAAGCGCTTCGTCGGCGCGCTTGAGCATACTCTGTCCGGTATCGCCCATATCATTCATGAACGAAACGCCGATACTCACCGTCTTGGATATCTGCTCTACCTCATGCGTAACCTTGAGCGCGGTAGTTTCCAGCGTCTTGCGGATACGTTCAGCGGCGTCCTTGGCCTGCTGATGGTCGGTTTCCGGCATCAGCACTACGAATTCCTCCCCGCCGAAACGCGCGGCAAGGTCAGAGCTACGGATGCTTTTGATAACGATATCGGCAAACTGCTTGAGCACCTGGTCGCCTATATCATGGCCGTAAGTGTCATTCACGGACTTGAAATGATCCATATCCAGAATGATGAGCGACATCGGCTTATTGTTATTGAGCGACTGGCGCACAAGGTTATCAAGGTGGGTATTGAGGTAATGGCGATTATAAAGCCCCGTGAGGCCGTCCGTAATGGAACGCGAAATGGTCTGCTGGTAATTGGACTTCAGCGCGTCCTGATATTTCTTGCGGCGTATCTGCGTTTTCACGCGCGCAGCCATTTCGTTATAATCAACCGGCATGATGATATAATCATTTACGCCCAGTTCCAGGCCCTTGAGCATGGCACGCGAATCGTCTTCATCCACCAGCATCAGCACCGGCACGCTGCGCGTCTCTTCAAGGCTCTTGAAATGCGAGGCAAGGCGTAAACCGTCCATGTCGGCAAGCTGCGTGCTTACGATAATGAGGTCGAAATTGCCATTCACAGCCAGGCTTTCCGCCCCCTGCGGACGCGCCACCATTTCCACTTCATAATCCTGCATCAGGCGGTCGGAGAGGCGTTTGAGCTGCACGGCGTCATCATCGATCACTATGATCCTGGAGCCGGAGACATCCTGCGTGAACGTGTTCTGGTTCTCATTGAGCACACCCATCTGCGCTACGGTCTTGTCACGCAGGCGGAGTTCGTCGAGAAGCACCTTGATACGCAGAAGCGATTTTACGCGCGCAAACAGCGCGATGTCGTTGATCGGCTTGGTCAGGAAGTCGTCCGCCCCCGCTTCAAGGCCGCGCACGCGGTCGGCGATGTCGGAAAGCGCCGTCACCATTACCACCGGAATATGCGAGACTACCGGGTCTTCCTTCAGTTTCCGGCAGGTTTCAAAACCGTCCATCCCCGGCATCATCACGTCGAGCAGGATGATATCGGGCTTATGCTGCTTGGCCTGGCTGATGGCCTCGAAGCCGTCCTTCGCCGAAACCACGTCGTAATACTCATTGGAGAGCTTTACTTCGAGCAGCTTTATATTCGCCGGAACGTCGTCAACTACCAGCACCAGTGCCGACATGCTTATGCCTCACCCAGAAATTTGCGGATAGTGTCCAGAAAACTTGCTATTGATATCGGCTTGGAAATATAGGACTGGCAACCTGCCCTGAGTATCTTTTCTTCATCGTCCTTCATGGCGAAGGCCGTAACCGCGATGATGGGAATATCGCTGATGTCTTTATCCGCCTTGATCTTCTTGGTAATATCGAGGCCAGAAATTTCAGGAAGCTGGATATCCATGAGGATAAGATCGGGACGATGACGCCTGACCACAGACACAGCATCCAGCCCGTCGCGTATCTCGATCGTCTCATAGCCGTGAGCCTCAAGCAGGTCTTTAAAGAGCTTGAGATTGAGATCGTTATCCTCGACTATTAAAATCTTTTTTCCCATGTACCCGGATTCTTACTGATAGAACAAAAATTTATAACGGTATTTTACGCATGACCCGTTTTTATCATGCAAGACGTTAAAAATGTCTTATCAAAGTCGAAAAATCAGCGAATAGAGGAAATTAAGAAAAATTAAGATTGTTATCCATCGCCATGGAAAATCTAGGGAAGAGCAATGTTCGGGAAGTCAAAGGGCACATTGATCATGGATTCAGGGGTCGCGTAATAAATTTTCAACCCCGCCCCTTTGGGGAGCGGCTGACTATAGGAGTGGGTATACACATCCTCCCCGTTAATGGCGGATTTTGACCTGCTGCTCGCATCAACAGCTTTGCCGTCCGCATCCACCACTTCCAGTTTAACCAGCATTCTGGTAGGGTCCATGATGCGGAATTGCAGGTCGTTTGGCTGAATGCCCACTTCTGCCACTGGGGCTTTCTGTTCTTCAGCCTTCATTTTGGCGTAAGCCTCATAATAATTCTTGTCCAGCACGGTAATGGAAACCTCGGGACTCTTGGAAACCATCGGCCTTCCGTAGACTGTGGTAATGTCGCTGATCGTCACCACGGAGGAAGGATCAAGCGCCGGGGAATATACGGGTATGAAACCTTTGACCAGCAGCACGCTTGCCTTGCGCGCGGGATTGGCAAGGTCGGCGGTAACTGTCTCGTTGCTGGATTTCTGCTGACGCGCTTTGAGGTCCCACATCAGCGTGCTGTCCCTGTCTTCTTTTATAACGGTGCGGCCTGTATCGTCCATGGCGGCGGTGAATACGGGCTTGCCGATACCGTAAGCGTCGAAGATGGGATCGCCGCTGAGTTTGAAATCCACACGCAGGCCTGCAAAATACTGCCCGTTCGTGCGGCTATCGGTTACGTCCCCCAGGGCAACGGACACGGCGGGAATTACGGGAGCCGGTACGGCAGGTGATACGCCCTGTGCCAACACAGTTGCGGATGCGGCGCTCATTATACATGCGAGAAACAGGCCTTTTTTCATATGCACTACCCTTGTTACTGGACGATGACGGGATGGGTCTTGAAAAGTTCGCTCTCAAAACGGTCGCCGGGAACGATACGTTCATGCTCCACAGCGCCGGGCCTGAGATAAATGATCGCGCGCACCGCCGCGCCACTGGAGACCGGCTCCTGCAGCTCGCTGATATTCAGGCGCGGCGCAATACGGGTGATATAGCCGTCTTCATTGACGAAAACCACATCGGAGCTGCTCAGCAGCCGTGAGGCGGAAATACTGGCAAGCGCCGGTGGTTCCACCACAATCAGCAACCCTTCCCGCTCCCCAATGACAGTCTGCGAGATCACGTCTTCCTGATCGAAATAGCTCATTGGTTTCATATCCACTGTGAACTCGATCGGCTCACGCGGCGGCGGGCCCGGCGGCGTTTCCGGCTCTGCTATACGGATACGGTTCACTTCCAGCCCGTCTTTACTGCTTTGCTCCCTTTCGGCCTCCCGGGTGGTGGTCAGTTCACCGGGCGCTTTCTTATTTTCAACTTCCTTCGTTTCCATCTGAGGGACTTTGGGCTGCGGCACTGGCTGCGGCACTGCAACGGGCTCCGGTTTGGGTATCAGCCTGAGCTTCATGCGGTTGTAGAACATCAGCGAATCATCCGCCGCCGCCACGCAGGGGCTGCAGATGAGGAACGCCAGCATATATATGATGAGCCTGTTCATTTGAAGTGAGAATAGAGAACTCTGTCGCCCGTGGCAATATTGAGCCTGGCCGCGCTGCCGCCCGCCAGCTCTATCACGGCTATGGCTTTACCTATAGAATGAATATTCTGCGTAGACAATGGCTTGGTGTTTTCCACCACGCGCGTGATGATGCCCTTTTCGTCAATGAACAACATATCCAGCGGGATATAAGTGTTCTTCATCCAGAAGGCAAGCTCGGTGCTTTGGGGAAAGAGGAAGATCATGCCGGTTTTTTCGGCAAGGCTCTTGCGATACATCAGCCCGCGCTCCAGTTGCAGCGCGCTTCTGGCGACTTCGACCTCAATATCCACCGCGCCATTTTTGGTTTCGATGGAGAGTTTATCCCTGTCAAAAGCAACCGGGGTGGGATTGCCGTTTGCATCCAGCCCGTCCCCCGCTATGCCATAAGCGCCCTGCAGGATATACGCCACGATACACACAAAGAATGCGGCAACGAGCAGCATGGCCGCTACGGACGAGCGTTTTTCCGGCGCTGTATCATTCATGCCTTGGCACCTTTCGCATTGTTTTCCGATTCCCAGTCCACGCCCACATCGAGGCGGCGCAACTGCGGACAAAGATACCCGATTCCTGCAACAACCGCCAGACACATTCCTCCGCCGAACACCACCGAAGGCACCAGCCCGAACATTCTGGCGGCAAGGCCTGACTCGAACGCCCCGATCTCGTTTGAGGATATGATGAACATGCTGTTGAGTGCGGAAACCCTGCCGCGCATATCGTCCGTGGTCATGAGCTGCACCAGCGTCGTGCGGATGATGACGCTCACACTGTCGAATATGCCGCTCATCGCCAGCGCGGCAAGGGAAAGCAGGAACGATGTGCTGAGGCCGAATATGATAATGGAGCAGCCGAATCCGCATACGGCGCAAAGCAATGTCCTGCCGTAAACGCGCTTCATGGGGTATGCAGCCAGAAACAACGCGCTGCAGATAGCCCCCGCAGCGGGCGCGGCCCTGAGCATGCCAAGCCCGTCAGCGCCGATATGCAGCACCTGATCGGCGTATGCGGGCAGCATGGCTATGGCGCCGCCGAACAGCACCGCGAACATATCCAGCGACATCACCGCAAGCAAAGCCGGGCGGTGGCGTATATACTGCCAGCCCGCATAAATGCTTTTGAAGGCCGCTTCGCGCACTGCGTTGCTGCGATACGCCTTCACTTTCGCGCTCATAGGCAACAGCAGCGTAAGCGCCAGCGCCATCAGGCTGGTGGGAATCAGCCATGCGGCAGTAACGCTCAGCAACCCATACGCCAGCCCTGCGATGGCAGGGCCCAGCACCGCGCCGAACTGGAAACCGCTGCCCAGCCACGCCGATGCGGCGGGAATGTCGGCACGCGGCACTACCTGCGGAATAAGCGTGTAGGATGACGGTGAAATAAAGCTGCGCGCAAGGCCGGAAATGAAAATGCCGATGAACAGCGCGGGCAGTATCACATGATGCGGGAAATGCACCACATCGCCGGCAATGAGAAACAACACAAAGCCATTGAGCGTCAGCACGCTGATGCAGGCGATATAGATACGGTGCGGCCTGCCCGTATCCACCACATGCCCGGCGAAAAAAGCCCCCGCCAGCGCAGGTATCGCCTCGGTCAATCCCACCAGCCCCAGCATGAAGTAATCCCTGGTGATGGAATAGACCTGCCACCCGATGATGACGTCCTGCGCCTGCAACGCCATGAGGCTGAGCACACGCACATAGAGCATGAGCCTGAAATCCCTGATATGCAGCACCGTGCCGGAAAGCGACGGCATGCGGGTACGCGCGCGTATGGCCTTCACACCTTACCTTTGAAGTAGTCCCGCATATGCTCCTGCACCGCAGGCGAAACAAAACCGCTTACATCGCCGCCTAGCCTCGCGATCTGCTTGACGAACCGCGACGAGATGAAATGGGTGGATTCCGACGCGGTAAGAAATACGGTTTCCATATCCGGCGAAAGCTTGGAATTAATGGCCGCCATCTGGAATTCGTATTCAAAGTCCGATACGGCGCGCAAGCCCCTGATAAGCAACTGCGCCTGGTTTTCATTGGCGAAGCTCACCAGCAGGCCGGAGAACGGCTTCACCTCGATACGGCTGGCGCTGCCGTTTCCAAGCTGCTCCACTTCGCTCTTAACCATCATGGCACGCATATCGAGGTCGAACATCGGCGCCTTGTTCGTATCAAGCGCCACGCCGATAATGAGTTTGTCCACCACGCGCAACGCGCGCTTCACCACGTCCATATGGCCAAGCGTCATGGGGTCGAATGTGCCGGGATATATTCCAACTTTCATATATGCCAATGTCCTAAAATTTATTCGCAGGCGGCGTTTTTTCGGCTATCTTGGCCTGATCCCACAGATCGTTGAGTTCCTGCAGCGAGGCCGAGGAAAGGTTGCGCTGCTCCAGGTCGAGCATATGGCGCATGTAGCTGAAGCGGCTTTCAAACTTTCGGTTGCAGAGCCGAACGGATTCTTCGGGGTCAACCCCCAGCTTGCGCGCAAGGTTCACACAGCTGAAAATAATATCGCCCACTTCTTCCATGATGGCTTTGGGTGCCTGCTTCTGCGCCATCACCGTGATAAGTTCCTGTATCTCTTCATTGAGTTTTTCGAATACAGCGTCGATATTCGGCCAGTCGAATCCCACCCTCTCGGCGCGTTTCTGCAATTTCAGCGCGCGCGTGAGTGACGGCAGCGCCAGCGAAACGCCTGCCAGCGGGTCTTCCGCTATGCCGGAACTTGCATCCTTGCGTTCCTTCGCCTTCTGGTCTTCCCATGCCTTCTCCTGATCGGCGGCGGTTGTTATCACCGCATCGCCGAACACGTGCGGATGGCGCTTTTCCAGCTTGTCGCAAATGGCTGTCGCCACTTCGTCGAAATTGAACAGTTTCTGCTCATTCGCCATTTGCGAATGGAACACCACCTGCAGCAGCAGGTCGCCCAGCTCATCGCGCAACCCATGCATATCCTTGCGCGCAATGGCATCGGCCACTTCATAGGCTTCCTCGATCGTATGGGGCGCAATCGAGGCAAAATCCTGCTCAATATCCCACGGGCAGCCCTTTTCCTTATCCCTGAGCTGCGCCATAATTGTAAGCAGGCGGTCAATCGGTCGCATGGCAACTCCATCAATTTTTCATAACTGTCAGCAACATAACGGGATTGAAAAATCATGCAATTGATAATATACACCCCGGTGTGAATTAAACGCATACGCGCCGGACACTCCCGGAGCAAATCTAGGATGAGAGAAAATGACCTTTGTAGTGACCGAAGCCTGTATCAAGTGCAAATACACCGATTGCGTGGAAGTCTGCCCCGTGGACTGCTTCTACGAAGGCGAGAATATGCTGGTGATCAACCCGGATGAATGCATCGACTGCGGTGTGTGCGAACCGGAATGCCCTGCCGACGCCATCCTGCCGGAAATGGAGCACCTGCTCAAATGGGTGGAGCTCAACCGCGAATACGCCGCCAAATGGCCCAACCTCACCTCCCGCAAGGACGCTTTGCCGGAAGCGGAGGATTTCAAAGGCGTGGTGGATAAGTTCAACCAGCATTTCAGCCCGAACCCCGGCACCGGCGCGAAGTAATTTTAGGCATAACTAAAAAAAGCAGGGGAAGCGTTCCCCCTTATTTTTTTAGTTCCGGCATATCCTTAATTATCTCCGACGGATTCAAGCCCGGTTTTATCCTGTAATTGAAAAGCGTGGCATTCTGCCCACGGAAATAACGCGCCTCCCCGCAATGGGAATTGGTGGTTAGTATGCGCACCTCGCGTATTTTACCGTCGGCGGAAAGATGCTGTGATGCGTAACAGAAATTATCGTCCGTCTGGCCGATAGCGCTGCAGGGTGCCTTCAGCAACGTATCCGACGCATTGTTGCGGGCGATTGACAATGTCAGTGTTTCTTCCTCAAGGCTCATCCTGCTGCAAAGCTTCATATCCAGCGCCCCGAATGCATCGGAAAACCACCATACGTTTGTGGCCTTTGGCTGCGAGCTTTCTTCCTTGCAGGATTCAATGGCTGCAAGCGCTCCCTTATCGCACTGCATCATGCCGGGCGAGGAACTGTCGCCGCCGAAGAACGCGATATAGACAAGGTTGGCCAGCAGGAAAATGAGGAGCAGCTTTATCGTGCGGGGATTTATTTCTCTGGCCTGCTTTTTCCTGAAGAACACCACGCTTACGCAGCAGCGGGTTGCAGCGCATAGCGCGCTTCAAGGGCAAGCAACGTTTTTTTTACCTCCACCCCCCATGCAAAACCGCTGACGCTGCCGTCTTTATGCAATACGCGGTGGCAGGGAATGATAACCGGAACCGGGTTTTTTCCACAGGCATTGGCCACCGCACGGAATGCGGCTGGCCTGCCGAGGCGTTGCGCAATGGCACTGTAGGAGGTGGTGGTGCCGTATGGTATCCTCTGCAGTTCCGCCCATACGGCTTTCTGCAGCCCGGTGCCATCCAGTTCAAGCGCCACATTCACACGTTCGCTTTCACCATGCAGGAAAGCGCGTATGTCATTGGCGGCATTTGCCACTACACTGCCCGCCTGCGCCTGCTGCAATTCGCAACGCTGCGCGAGGAACGCATCAGCATCGTAACGCACCTGGGTCACGGCGGACTCAGTGCCTGCAACAAGCAGTTCCCCTATGGGAGTGGCGAGCAACGTGTAGGTTGTTTCCATCATGCCATCTCGATCTGCCGGATTACGGAACGTCCCAGATCATTTACCTCTTCAGCAGGCTTGTCCAGCGTTTTCAGCATGCGACCGATCTCCTCGGAAAGCAGCTTGATTTCAATTGCGGCCGGGCTTGCAGGCGCCAGCTCGGTAACGGAACGGCCTTCAAGGAAAGACGATGCGAACAGCACGCGATTGCCAAGGGTGGTCTTGGCGAGGTCCGGCAATTCGTCGGCAATGGCCATGGCCAGCTTGGAGTTGGAGGTTACGCGGTTGAGCACCACGCGCACCGGGATGTTCTCTGCCTTCGCCAGATCCAGCGTGGCCTTGGTGGCCCACAGGTCGGTGGGGCTGGGCTGCACGGGCAGCAGGATAAGGTCGGCATTGCGGATAGCCGTGCGCGCTTCCGTTTCGGTGTGCGGCGGGCTGTCGATGATGATGATGTCGTGGTTGCGGCGCAGGCGGGCCACTTCACTGCCCACGCGCCAGCCGGAAAGCGCGGCGAATGTCAGGCCGGTATAGCCTTCACCGAAGCGCTTTTCGCGCAGCTTATGCCATTGGGTCAGGCTACCCTGAGGGTCGATGTCAATAATCGCAACGCGCTTGCCGCGCTGGCTCCACGCAACCGCCAGATGTGCCGCGAGCGTTGTTTTTCCTGCTCCACCTTTTTGCTGGGCTATGGTAATGACTTTTTCTGACATGTTAGTCCCCTGTTTTGGTTTTTATAACAATATATAGTTTATCTTATAACTCTTCCTACCAGATACTGTCAATCAACATGCAATCCGCAAATGCTATAAATATAGGACATGCCGCTGCCCTCATCAACAACGGGCATCTGGTGAGCTTCCCTACCGAAACAGTGTATGGCCTCGGGGCGGATGCAACCAATGATAAAGCGGTCGCAGAAATTTTTTCCATAAAAGGACGCCCGCAATTCAACCCCCTCATCGTGCATGTGGACGGTGTAGCCATGGCAAAGCAGGAAGTGGAATGGCCGCAGGTGGCAGACACGCTTGCCAAAGCGTTCTGGCCGGGGCCGCTTACACTCGTATTGCCGCGCAAGGCGGATTCCCGCATATCGTTGCTGGCGAGCGCCGGAGGCGACACGCTGGGCGTGCGTATGCCTGCGCATGATATTGCACTGGCACTCATCAGCGCCGCCGCAAAGCCGCTGGCCGCGCCCAGCGCCAATAAATCAGGCCGCGTAAGCCCCACCAGCGCGCAGCATGTGAGAGCAGAATTTGGTGAGGCGCTCACCGTGCTCGATGGAGGCGCCTGCACGGTGGGGGTCGAATCCACCGTGCTGGACCTCACCTGCGCCACGCCGCTCCTGCTGCGCCCCGGCGGCGTACCCAAAGAAGCGCTTGAGGCCGTATTGGGTGTAAAGCTGCAAACCTTGCAGGATAAAGCCGCCACGCTTAAATCTCCCGGTATGCTGGAAAGCCACTATGCCCCTGCCCTGCCCGTACGCCTCAATGTAACGAAGCCCCTGCCCACGGAGGCGTTGCTGAGCTTTGGCCCCGCTGTGCCCTCAGGTGCCAGGAAAGTGATATCGCTCAGTGATTCCGGTGATGACAGGGAAGCCGCCGCAAAGCTGTTCGCTGCCCTGCGCGTGCTGGACTCTCAGGAATTCACCGCCATCGCTGTGATGCCGATACCGGAGAGCGGCCTTGGCAGCGCCATTAACGACCGCCTTCGCCGCGCCGCCGCCGACCGTTCTACTTAACTATAGTCAAAGCTACCCCAGAGCATCCCGTGAGCCGGGCAATGGAAGTCCATTTGAAAACAATTGGAACTGGACAAGAGTTACTTAGACTTATGACTCATTAAGCTTATACTTTCTTTTCCTCTCCCCCTTGAGGGAGAGGGGAATTTATGAGTCCTGAGCCAAGGGCATCACAAATTTACAGGGAACGTGACGTTTCCGCCTGCTTCGCGGCATTCTGCTCCATACGCGCCTGCCATGCTGGCGAAGCCTTGCCTTCTGCAACTGCATCGGGTGTGTGCGTCTCCTTTGCAACGGCAGGGGACCCCTGCCTGACAATCGGCTCACCGTTATCGTCCAACGGTTCACTCAAACCGAACACCGCTTTGGTTGCTTTGATGGGATGCTTGATGATATTCTTGGCGCTGCCAGCCTTTTCGCCGCGCACCCAGCCTATAGCGGCACCTGCCACCATGCCGACGACGCCTGTGATCAGCGTCCATTTGACAGGTTTCATGGATGCCCTGATAAGCTCTCCCACAGGCGGTTCTTTTATAAGCTGCCCGCCCTTCTTATACTCGTCCGATATAAAATCGATAGTACGCTCCCTGAGCTTGACCAGTATCTCACTGCTGAACAGGGTTTTCATTTTTTCTTTGAAAGCAGGCTTGTCACGCAGCAGATCAGCAGCATCAATCGCGGTGCCGATCGTGCTTATCTTTGCGCCAACCGTGGAAAACGCAAGCGCAAAGGCGATTTTTGAGCCGGTGTGCTTTTCAGCGGGCTTGTCTTTTGGCTGGTCTTGCGTGGTATCCTGAGCTTTCTGCATAATTATAGCATTCTGCCAGAAATACGCGCTTTGTGTGCGACAGTTACGTGAAGAATATCTTCAAATCAATCTATTGATAAATATATCAATTTTTATAACGTGGCTATAAACGCTTCCAGCGCGGCGTTGGTTTCGTCCCATTCGGCCTGCAGCGCGGTGTAGGAATCATTGAGGCGCTTGAGCTGTTTTGCATCGCCATTGCTGGCGCAGACGGCCAGTTCGTTCTCCATGGCGTCCTTGCGCGCGGCCACATCGGCAAGCTTCGCTTCCAGTGTCGCCAGTTGCTTTTCCTGCGAGGCGCTGCCGCCGCCTTTTTTCTTTGTATCGGATTTCTGGCTGCGCGCCTCCTGCCGCACCTGCTCACGCTCGCGGCGGCGCTGCTGCACGATCAGATTACGGTAACCGTCAAGGTCGTCCTCATACGGATGGCACGTGCCGTCCGCCACCAGCCAGAGGCGGTCGGCCACGCATTCCACCAGATGCGGGTCGTGGCTCACCAGAATCACCGCGCCGTTGTAATTATTGAGCGCCTGCGTGAGCGCCTCGCGCGCATCGATATCCAGATGGTTCGTCGGTTCGTCCAGCAGCATGATGTGCGGCGCATCGTGGCTCATGAGGCAGAACAGCAGCCGCGCTTTTTCACCGCCGGAGAGCTCGCCCACTTTGGTATCCGCCTTATGCTTGTCAAAACCGAAATTGCCCAGCAGCGCCCGGATCTTTGATTGCGGCTTGTCCTTCAGCACATCGCGCATCACCTCGAACGGCGTCTGGTTCACGTCCAGCTCGTCGGTCTGGAACTGCGCGAAATAGCCGATCTTCAGTTTGCCGGACTTTAGCAATTGCCCGTGCTGCGGCGCAAGCCTGCCAGAAATGAGTTTTACCAGGGTGGACTTACCGTTACCGTTTGCGCCCAGCAGCGCGATGCGGTCATCCATGTCGATACGCTGGTTGAGCTTGCGCAGGATAGGCCTGCCCGGTTCGTAGCCCGCTTCCACATCTTCCAGCGTGATAAGCGGCGACTTTAATTCTTCAGGCTGCGGGAACTCGAACGCCGTCACACGGTCGGCCATCACCGCATCCACAATGTCCATCTTCTCGATCATCTTCAGGCGGCTCTGCGCCTGCCTTGCCTTGCTGGCCTTGGCCTTGAAGCGGTTGACGAATTCCATCATCTTCGCCTTCTGCTTCTGCTGCTTTTCATGCAGCGCCTGCTGGCCCAGCATGCGTTCCGCACGGCGGCGCTCGAACTGGTCGTAATTGCCGGTGTAGTTGACCAGCTTCAGGTTTTCCAGATGCAGGATATGCGTCACCGTCTTGTTGAGTATGTCACGGTCGTGGCTGATGATAATGAAGGTATGTTTGTATTTCTGGAGATAATTCTCCAGCCATACCATCGCTTCAAAGTCCAGATGGTTCGTCGGCTCGTCGAGCAGCAACAGGTTTGGCTCCACGAACAATGCCGCCGCCAGCGCCACACGGGCGCGCCAGCCACCGGAGATGGAATTGATCGGTTCATTCTGCGCCGCTTCACTGAAGCCAAGACCGGAAAGAATGGTCGCCACACGCGCAGGCGCGTCATAGGCACCTATCTGCTCAAGGCGCTCATAGATATAGCCGATGCGGTCGGGATCTTCGGTGGTTTCCGCTTCCTTGAGTAGCGCCGCGCGTTCTTTGTGCGAATCCAGCACCACGTCGATGATCGGCGTATCGTCGTCCGGCAGGTCCTGCCGCACCATGCCCATAGATGCACCACGGATGAGCGAAATATCGCCGCCGTCCGATTGCAACTCGCCCGATATCAGCTTGAACAAAGTGGATTTGCCCGTACCGTTCGGCCCCACCAGCCCCACGCGATGCCCGGCGCCTATCGACACATTCACCTTTTCAAGCAATGTGCGCCCCGCGATTCGGTAGGTGAGATCAGTGATGGTAAGCATGACGAATGCCTGCGCCAAGGTTTAAGAAGCCGCGCACGCTAGTGATTATAGCCCCTGAGGTCAATTCCTATTCGTGGGATTCTCTGATTTTTCTAGCTTCTTATACGTCTTTTTAAGACATGAAAGTGCCCATGCCAGAGGGATAACTGACAAGAAAAGAAGGAAGAGCTTGCCTGGCTGAGTCAGCCCCATGGTATCCAGCAGGTTAGTCATATACATTACAAAGGCCACAATGGGCAACAAAAGCAGATACCTAACAAGCCAGTCCAGCTTCTTTTCTACTACCTCAAGTTTTTTACGGATATCTTCATCCATATTTATATTTCCCCTGAAATCGAACAGGCTCTGACATAACGCTGCTTACGTCTACATAATTAAACAGAAGAATCAAGCCTACTTACATAAGTGATTATTTTCAGGTCTGCGCCCCCGGCCTCCGCCGGGGCACTTGATTTCTTAAGCGCTGAAGCGCCAATGGAATCAGGGACTACGACTCACGAAACGATGTTATCTATTTGATAAAAATAGCAGGTATTCAATGTGGGTAACGAATATACCCCCATTTGTACCCCAACGATTCAGTCTCCATCCCCAACGGGGATTCGAATAACCTATATAACATAGTACATTATAGACGACAATGAACATTACTAAACAGCCTTAGAAAAAGCACCTTGCATTAGGCTTTTATATAGAAAATTCACTTAATATATTGATATAATTCAATATTATTGACATTTCGTGTTTTATTTGCTAAATTGGCTGTGGCGGCACGTACTTCGTGCTGCCTTTTTTATGCGCTGATTCTGGCGCTCTTTTCCTACAATTATTTCAATGAGGCAAGTTATGGCTGGCAAGCAAGCTAAGCTGCTGACCGGGTCTATGGTCAGGGCTGTGATGACGTTCGTTCGCAAAAAACGCTACCCCGTCCGGGATGTGACAATGGTGCTGCTATCGGTAAAGGCGGGGTTAAGGGCTGGGGAGATAGCAAATCTGACCTGGCCTATGGTTCTGGACGCCAAATGCAAGGTGTCTGATGTGGTAGCCCTGCATGATAGGGCGGCTAAGAAACTATCAGGCAGAATCATCCCCATGAATGCCGAGCTACGCAAATCGCTTGTGAAGCTCCATAAGCAGCAAAAGTACCCTGCTTGGGGGCATGTTATCCTGAGCGAGCGTAAAACGCCTATGGAGGCTTCCAGCGTCGTGAAATGGTTCAAAGGCATCTATAGCGAACTTTGCTTTGAAGGCTGCAGCTCACATTCTGGCCGGCGGAGCTTTGTCACCAGTGCAGCCAAAGCTATTCATTTGGTCGGCGGTAGCCTTAAGGACGTACAGCAACTGGCAGGCCACCGCTCACTGGAAACGACACAGACGTACATTGAAGGCGACAGCAAAGCCAAACGTAAGCTCATAGACCTGCTTTAACCACATATCCCCTGCCCTGTTTTACCCCCACTGCGCCCAGAACGCAGCGGAGGCGTTTGTCTTTAATTTATGGAGTAGATTATGGCTGAGAAGAAAGATCCCTACATATCCGTGCAGAAAACCCTCACCAGTAACGGCATGATACATACGCCGGGGGTATTTCGTGCCCTAAAGAATGACTATCAAATCAACGGACGGACGCGAAAGCGAGCCGTTAATATCCTAAGCACGGGATATGGCCTACCAGAGGAAGAAGCCGACAGACTATTAAGCGGCACGATACCCATCGAGATAGATGAGATAGCAGGCACTATCTCCTACAGACTGTGAGGTGCGCCATGCCAGACCAGCAAGGAAACCTCGATTCACTCTGCGGCGTATACGTCATCATTAACGCCATTAACCTCGTCTATGAAATGCGGCGGCAAGACAGGGTGGTTCTGTTTAAGGAGCTACTTACCACCTTGAAGAAGGATAAATATCTCAATATCGCGATAATGAGCGGAACCTATAAAAGACATATGAATTTGATGCTCAGCACAGCGAAACAGCTCATATATAGGCAGCACAAAGCAATGGTTAAGGTAGAGCCACTTTTCAAGGCAAATAAAGGCGTTGAGGCCAAACAATTCTATAAGAAACTGGAGACGTTTTTGGAGCACAAGAACCGAGCAGTCATCATCAATTTGTCAGGTGCTCTTAATCACTGGTCTTGCGTGAAAGAGGTAACGAGAACCTCTCTGCTGCTGGAAGACTCGTATGGCTACCGCTATGTACGCAAGAGCAGCATCCATATTGGGGCGGATTACAAAGCCCGCCACATTATCACTCCCACCGAATGCTGGGCGCTTAGCCTGAGCGAATAACACCCCTACCACGCAATTTCTGACCGTTTCCCCTTTGGAGAAGCGGCAGGATGCTTTTGTTCATCAACAGCCGAGGAGACTTTATGCAACTATCAGAACAAACCATCAAAATCCGTGACCTAAATGACCAATTCCGCCGAACAGGCATAGGAGGCACAATAAACGTCACACGAGGCATTGCCGATATGGCGGTGGATTATGTCTATGCCATTATGCAAATCGTGAAGAAATATGACGAGTTTACCGAGGACAATAATCCACACGGAGAGCATGACTTCGGCTCATTCCAATTTCGTGGGGAGCTTTTCTATTGGAAAATCGACTACTACGACCTGCAGTTTCAAGCGCATTCACCAGACCCGACCAATCCAAAGGTTACAAACCGTGTACTTACGGTTATGCGGGCGGAAGAATACTGATACGTCATCGAGTCATTGAAACGTAATAGCTACCTTCGGCCTTATCCACCCACATTATGGAGTAATCTAAAGCCTCCGCTCCTGCATTAGTGTAGAATGCCGCATTACAGAATCGGCTCCTGTCATCAGCATTCACCTGCCTCTGCTGCTTAATATCGAGTATCTCAATCCCTACCGTCCTACCAGCTGGTGAGTTCTTTGCAGCATCAATAAGAGTCTGCTTGATTTCTTCACTATCACAACTGGGCAGCACAAGATTTTCAGAATGCTGTCTGGCAGACCTCGCTTCCCGCTGGCTGGCTTCTATGACTTTCCCACCTCCATGCTTTATCAATGCAAATAGGCAATAGAGAACTGCGACTATAATCAGCAAGCCTTGCCAAGCAGGTATGTTTTGCTTTTGCTTAATATAAGCAGCCGTAGGGGCGCTTGGTGCGGTGGCAGGAATGCCTGTGTCACTAGGGTTTAAAGATGCTTGCTCAGGAGAAAATCCCCATTGCTTTAACGCCGCCTTGGTAAGTTCACTGCTGGGCTCTGCTAAAATCCAACCTTGCTCTAAATAGTTCCTCGCGGTCATCTGGTTGCCCTTAAAGGCAATCCATATCTGCAGTATCATAAAAAAGAACAGGACTGTGATGTTTGGCAAAATGCTGCAAATGACCCAAAACAAAAGGAAAATGCATCCCCAGAGATTAAGTTTTCTAAGGAAAAGCGGCACTCCAAAGCAAGAAAATGCCAACAATGTCCAACTGAAGCCGCATTTGACGAATTTCACCTCGCCTGTCTTCGGATTTTTGAAAGGTATCATTAGTTTCATATTGGCCTTCCTGCGGATATAACGTGATGACTATAAGTGGTATCATTTTGTTGAGCAAGGGAAATACCACTTATCGCCTGTGGACTGATAGTCATCACAGCTGAAGAATCCGCCTCTATGGACGAGGCAAAATTACATAAAATTCGCAAAGCATTAGGCAATCGCATACGCGAACTGCGAAAAGCAAAAGGATTCTCTCAAGAAGAGTTTGCCCATGAGTGCGATTTGCACCGCACTTACATGGGAGATATTGAACGCGGGGAGCGGAACGTCTCGCTGGATAATATCGCTATCCTTGCCAATGCACTTGGCATTACAATCAGTGAGTTATTTTCGCAGATTAAGTAGTCCAAGTATTCAAGCCTATGTTTACAAAAGAGACAGTAATAATTCTGGGTGCTGGCGCAAGCTGTCACTACGGCTTTCCTACAGGTGAAGGTCTAATTGATAGAATTATACATAGCATCAAGAAGGTAAAACTTACCTCGACAGGTAAAATAAAAAAACCCGGCTTCTTTACAGACGCTAATACTCTATTCGATATCCCCGTCTATAAAGAACTCTGTGAAAAACTCGAATATTATGACCCGTTAAGCATAGACGACTTTTTATCGCAATTTACCATGCAGAAAGAAATTGTAGATGCGGGTAAAACAATGATTGCCTATGAAATATTGCAATCTGAGAATGCTAATTTACTTCAACGATTCGAATCAGCAAAAGCTAAGAAATCTCAAGAAATATGCCGTAATGAGAATTGGTACAGATATCTTCTACATGCATTGATTAGTAATGCCACTTCTGAGCAATTGGGAAATAACTATTTATCATTAAAAATTATTACATTTAATTATGATATCTCTCTAGAATATGCCCTTTATTCGCGGTTTATGAATGCCCCTAAATTCAATCAGACAGCAGCGCCATTTCTGCAAAGGATTAGCGATAATATTTTGCATATGTATGGCCAAGTAGGAAAATTTCGTTGGAAAGGCCATGATGGTGACCGAAATGACGACGATTACGGGCACTATAAAGATTTAAATGCGCTAAAAATGGCTACAAAATGGAAAGATTCAATTTTTGTTATCGGAGAAGATAGAGGCAGAGCCGAAGCAAATGCAAAACAAGCCAAAGAATGGCTTAACAAAGCTGAGAATATCTTCTTTCTAGGATTTGGATTTAATGACGATAATGTTAAGCTGCTTGGTTTGCCGCAATCAGCACACGGTGCTCACAGATTTTTTTGCACTAATTACGATGGTTCTCCTGAAGGAACAAGAATAGTTAATCAGAAAATTAATGCCTATTTTAATAGACATGCTCTTCAGAAATCAGTGAACATTTCACCCAAAACTGTGTATCGCGCTTTGGTTGGTGATTTTGTCTTGAATGATTGATTACTCACTGATTCAGATTAAGGACTCATGCCGCCTTGGCGTTTTCATAAAATAGCAAATTTCTTTCAGTATAAACTAATTCACTATAGTCAGATTCGCTTTTCCAAAGTTTCAAAGTAACGTGCCATCCTAGCTTTCGTCCTAATAAGTTTAAGGCGTTGTGGAGCGCAGTTTCATTTACATTGGTGTAACACCCTATACTTGGCCGCCCCTTGAAAGGATAAAGCGGTGTCCAATTATCATTCCAAATCGTCCAAAAACCAAGGTGGCCTGATGAAGTAGTAGCAGTTATCCCATTTTTATCAGAACAGACTGCTACAACTTCATTTGCAATAAATGGTGCAGGCAAGGCTATTCCTAGCTCCCAATAGTCATTATGCCAAAATCCCATTTGTGTTGGATGCAGATTTAGACACACGGGAACATAACTCCCCTTACTCCCTTTAACTAAAAAATTTGAAATACCATTATTTTTAATTTTACCGCCAAACGTTATGCAATCTTGTAGCAACCAAATTGCTGATTTTTCACGAAAGAATTTGCTATCGCTATCAGGTATATAATCATCACTGAACATGGCTGCATTAATTATGAGTTCCGCATGCTCGTAGCTAGTGAATTTTATGGGTATTCGAGCTGAAACAATTCTTTTTCCGTCTACACTTAATTGCACTATAGATTTGACCAAAGACTCTAACGTCAAATCATCTAAAAGGTCTTTATCAGAAATGCTAGGTAGCCAATCGGGTTTTTGGGGGTTCTGTATTGAATACAGGTTACGATTTAGAGGTAGCGTAAAAGATGCATGATACACTGCATCTTGAATAGGCATTTCCCATTCACTTACAGCATATGCAAATGTTCTTACATATGCGGATCTATAAACATCACACTGCTTTTGGCTAAACTGGCCTATTATACCTCTCCTATAAGTGCTCGAATCCGCAAAATGATAGGGAATAGAAGAATGTGGATACTCCCCTGACTTCATAATCTGATTCCACTCAAATGCCCATTGCCTGATGAATGGCAATTCAGTGTCCTCTTCCAATTCCTTGAGTTCACAAAACATCCCGCCCGGCACCTGAGCACCCTTATTATCGAGAAAATATTTATCAGGGGAAAATGAATCAGGTGGAGAGCCAGAATGACATGCTTCCCACTCAAGCCCACCTTCTCTAAAGATATTTCGCAGAAGCATTTCTGCAAGAATTGAAGGCTTTGAAACAGACGAAAAAACAGCTGTATAATTTGGCAGACTCGCTTTAGGTACCAGCAGCAGAATAGAGAGTCCGGCAACTATTTCGCTTTCTAAGGTTTGATTAGAGAGCCACTTTAAATAAATACCTATGGCTTTTTCTTGCAAATCTTTTGATGAAAACAGCACTGCAAACTTTTCTGCTGCTTTCCAACGCACTAGACGAACTGGCCATTTGATGCGTTCAAGAAGCATCTGGATTACTGAATCTGACAAATCAGTTTGCTCTAATGAAGCCATGTGGATTTAGGAATAGGTTGGTCGGACACTTCGTCAATAAGTATATTTATGCATGTTTGAGTAAATTCGACTGCTGCTTGTGTTTGGCCAACAAGCAAAAGAAATCGCACGAGGTACTTGCCGCCTATAGAAAAACTGAATCTCCTTTTTTGATAGCGAGTGGCAGGTTTAGAAGTATCAAAAATGTACTCTTGCCATTTATCTTTGTAATGAGTTGCCGCCCACTCCAATCTCCTCATAATTTTTTCTTCTGAGCTCCAATAGCTTGCCCAACCGTTATCGGAAATATGAGCTTTAACAAGCCATTTATACGCAGCATTCTTTCCTTCTATTTCCAAACTGATTAAAAAGGCATCATCAAGGATTGAATCCGAACCATACGCTGTTTCATCGGCATTAAAATATGCCTCTAAAACCTTTAGTAATTCTATGCCCTTCCCTTTATCTTTCCAATGATGTGCCCACTTTTTTAAAACATCTTCACGTAATTTGTAATCAAAGGCAAAGTCAGACATGCTGCCAAGAAAATCCTTAAATTTTGCTGGCTCAAACTGTGTAATATCTGGAATAGCCTTCTCTGATTTCTTTTCAACCGAATCTTGTGTTCTATTACTCCTTGAATCGGATGTAAGGCCGCCTAAACCGCCTATGTAGGCTGCTTGCTCATCATAAATCTCTTTTGCGCTGCTATTTTCTTTAGATAGCTCACCCAATTCTTTTATCTCCTCTACACCAACAAGTGTACGGCCAAGTGCTCTGCAAACAGGTGTGCTTAAGTCGATTTTTTGCATCAAACAATTCAACGCTTCTTCTGCCAAATAATATTCATCTTGCGATGTATAATAAGCATAGCAATCTGGCAGTCGTTCGGGAGATACAATTGTAAGCAGCTGTATGAAGGAACGCTTTGAATGGCGAGTCTCTTTTCCATCAGTAAATTCTGTAATCTGGTCAATAATTGGGCATAAAGTTTTAAGCCACGTAGAAACATCATATGCTTTATGATTATGAATCTGTTCAATGCCGTCAAGTATATCAAAAATCTCGACATCTTTTCTGTGACCATAACCTATTAGGCAGCTCGCAGCACGTTTCAAAACGTCAGATAAAACGGGATATTCGGTAAGGATTCCAGCTTTCGAAAGTTCAATGTAGCTATCCATACGCTCATTGAACTGCGTAACCTTCGAAGTGGTCTTTTCGAGCATCTCATCCAAGAATGAATTAACTGCATCTTGCTCAAGTAAGGGCAGCTGATTCTGAGAGTAAATATATAACCACATTTCATCACTCCAATGTACAGAAGCGCGTACAAACTGGAATGCATCAGAACCTATTTTTATTTTTGGATTTTTTGTGCACCCTAAACAGTACAAATCAGTTGCAATGGATCGCAAGGCATTTGTTAATGCCCTATATTCTACAGCTTCATTTGAATTATCATTTTTTGAAGGCTCGATACTACCGAAAGCAAGATAAATACTCTCAAAAGCTAAACCTAAATCCCCTTTGCTGATATCTTTAGCAGCATCATTAAAAGTATTTATAAAAGAATTTAGCCTTTCAGAGGCTAATGTTATTCCAGGTAATATAAAGCTGTAATCACCTTCCGCTAGAAGCCCTGTAGATAAAGAACTGAAAAAGACAGAATGAAAGAATTTTTCTAATGCAGGGTTTGCCCCATATTCATATTTTTCTTTAATTGCTTTAGCAGTGATTTGGATATGCTGAGTTATTTGTACAGGATAACCCTTAATCTGAAGCCAGCAAGCAAGTAAGGGGCTGCCTAATAAGGTTTTGCTGGCAAGGCGTTTAGAAATATCTACCATGTCTAAACATGACAAACGTACGATATTATCTAAAATTGTGATTCTTCTTCTCCCCTTAACTTCAGCATGAGAAAAGCAAAGTATTTCAATTAGTTTGTCTAATCTACCTTCTCTGCTTAAATGCCCTATCAACTCATAAAAATAAGCGTCTCCATCATTCAGAGTAAAAATAAAATCTAAGGCTTCTTTAAGATTGCCATTTTCTTGGAGTGCGACGACTTCAAGAAGGGAACTTAAAAGGCGTGAGAAGTCGTTCTGCGACGCATTCCTTAAATTAACCCAATTATTAACTGAAGTTCGTAATTTTTCAAAACACTTATCTCTGATTTCGCTACTAGAAGTAGCATAAGCTAACATCACAACTTCATCATATTTTAGAATAGGCATATCATCGGTAAGGTTATTTACTTCAGCTTGGTTCGCTGATGCTTTAATTGCGATTCCTTGGAATATGGAAAATTGATTAGTTTGAAACTCTGGGCCGTTAATCAATCTGGTTTTGAGACTGCGAAGTTCTATCGTTCTACAATAATCCCGCTGCTCAAATGCTACCTTCTCTGCTAAGGAAAAAACTTCAATCATCTCGGATATTGGCCATCCTTTTGCAATTGAATCAATTAACCAATTCCTTGTTGCACCTTGCAGCAAACTAGAACTGTCACCATTTTTGGCTTTTGTTCTCCACAACCATCCCCAATTAAGATATTCGGGAGCCTCATTTTCTAGCCATTCTATAATACGAGGCAATGTAGCAGTGTACGTAACAATATGGTCAGGCTGCTCTCTGATATAGGCTAAAATGCTTCCATGAAATGGCATCACGCCAGTACGTTGATGCTCAAAAAGAAAATCTATTTCTTCTAAACCATGCCCAGCGCAATATCGAATACCGGCAACTGTCCATTTAAAATCAGTTCCAGCAATCATATGTAATACTTGTCTGGCTGCTGCCGATATTCGTACCCATAAGCCTTTATAGTAAGTTTGAATATCGCCATCAGGACAAGAAGCCAATGCTTGCACCTCATCGGTAGTAAAATTCACGCCCCTGCGTACCAAGGACTCAAATGAATATATTAAATGAAGTGGGTGGCCATATGAAATGTCAAAAAATGCCTTTGCAACTTTTGGAAGTTCTTCGCTTCTTCTGCTATCGTCTTTTGCTATGTATTCAGGCCAAAGGATTTGGCCGTTCCTATCTTGATTTTCTAACCAGTTATGAACTGCTCCTTCATCCATCGGAGGAAGGGCAATCCAGTCAGACAGCGTTACATTCTGTAATAAACGATAAGATAATTTATCATCACTTACTTTTTGTGTTCCAAAAATAATAATCACATTGTCTGGACAAGGCAAAATATGATTACATAAATGGTTTAACTGAGCAGTATCCTGTTGTTCTCGCCACACATGATCCAAACCATCAATAAAGACAAAAAAGGGTTTATTTTCTTTTTTATAATGTGCTCCGCATACCTCTAACCATTTTCTTAAATCTGGAGAATTTTGTGGAATACCTCTAACTGCTTCTGGGTATTTTCCTTGTATCTGATACTGTAAAGAATCGCTGATTTCGTTGAAGCCAATTCTATTGGTATAGTTATCTGCTAATGATAAGAAATAGTGATGACGAATAACCGGGTATTTTTGCTCCTCTAAATACTGGATTAAAAAACTTATATAAGTGCTTTTTCCCCGACCTGGAGTACCCCATAAGACCGTGAGTGGAGATTTTTCAGTTATAAGCCTGTTTAAGAAGTTATTATGAAACTCTTGATTGGGAATGCAGTATGATTTTGGAACTTGAAAATCTTGTGAAATGGGTTGAGTACGGGCTTTAGTAATAATTTGCACTAGATGATGGTAAAGAATTTTTCCATCTGGTTCTGGCAAATTTTTTTGGATTGACCATTGTTTTGCCTGATTCTTTAGTAGCAACCATCCATTCATGCCGGTGTCTGAAGGAATTAATTGGCCTTGTAGGTATATCTCAAGATTATCTGTGCATCTTTCAGAATGGCAAAATTCAAAGATGTCAAAAAATGCTTTTGCTTCAGCAGCCGTTCCTAAATGCTCAATTACTAATTTCTGTGTAGACTCAGGAATTAAGTCAAAATCAACTTTGTTTCCCTTCAATACATTTAGAAATTCAGCATCTGGGCTACGATTTGTCCTCAATTTAGCTGAAAAAACACGACCTAAAGCAACAACTCGTTTTAAAGATACAGCCCATTTCTGTAAGAAAGAGGTTCCTTTATCTTTTTTCTCTAAGACCCAATCCCAACCTAAAAAGTACTTATCGGGATCTACCGTGAATTTTACTTGTGTAAGTTCAAATGTACCATCAGTACGACAAGCTACAATATCGTCTAATGCAGAAATTTCCTTGTCCTGTGATTCAAGTTCTATCCACTTATACTTCTGTGGATCACGATAAAAATCTAGGGGCTGAAGTAGCTAAGAGTTAATGCTTGGTGTGTTTATACCAGTATTTGAGCTGCTTTAGTAGTGTATTGTGTTTGCCTCCGTTGAAGCGCCATTCGCACTCCTTGAGGAACCAGTAGAAATTGTCCTGTTTGATGCCGTTGAATTTGCGCAAAGCACGCTTGGCCTGGTTCCAGAAGTTCTCAATGCCGTTGATGTG
>JAMIFV010000021.1:0-83262 GCA_035906055.1 Alphaproteobacteria bacterium
GGTGTCCCGATGCTCGCCAGCGATGCAGGCAATACGTGCATTTGTACGATTGAAGGCCGCGTTTCAGACCATTCTTTTTAGTCGAACTCCGGTGGCACTTAGGACAGTTTTTGATTCATTTCGTTTCAAACCATAGGTTAAAAGCATGATTCTAATACAATATATATCAAAAACAGCCCCCCATTTCTTTAATTATGCCGGCTATCGGTATACCCAGCGGCCCTGAACAGCCGATACCCGTTAATTGCTGGAAAGGTGCTTCAACCCGGTTTTCAGGTAGGCATAGCCTGTAATCAGGGTGAGCGCTGCGGCCACCCAAAGGAATATGTTGCCCAGCATATAAGATGTAGCCATCCACACGCCGACACCCGGTGCGCCGAACAATAACAGGAAGATTGCCACCATCTGGGCGGCGGTCTTGTATTTGGCCAGTGTGGAAACCGGCACGCTGATGTGCAATTCGGCAAGGAACTCGCGCAGGCCCGAAACCAGTATCTCGCGGCAGAGTATGGCGATGGCCGGGATGATATCCGCACGGTGGTCGCTCACCAGCAGCATGAGCGCGGTGGCCACGAGCAGTTTATCCGCAATGGGGTCGAGGAAGCGCCCGAGGCTGGAATGGGCGTGCCACGCGCGGGCGAGGTACCCGTCAAAAAAGTCGGTGATGCTGGCGAACATGAACAGCCCGGCACAGACGTAATTGGAAAGATCGCCCGTCATCAGCAGATAGACCGCCGCCAGCGCAGGGATGATCACAATTCGCGAATAGGTGAGGATATTAGGCAACTGCTTTTTCATGCCGCCAGCATGCTTAATTTTTTCAACCTGTCAAATGGGATACGTATTTTAGAATATTTCTATGTGAGCAGCCTGGCCGTAATGCTGTTAAGCACCAGCGCCCCGGCGGGGGTTATGCGGATATGGTGCGCGTCCGTCACCAGCAGCCCCTGCCGCATCAGTTGTTGCAACGCAGCATTGTTAATTGCCTTGCGTATATCCAGCCCCGTGCGGCGCTGCCAGTCTTCATAGTTAATGCCTGTGCTCAGGCGCAGCCCCATCATCACCAGCTCCTGAAGGCGCTCCGCAGGCGGTATGCTGTTCTCAGCCTGTAACGCCCTGCCCCCTGCCTGCATTCTCTCCAGCCACCGTTCCGGACTCTTTATATTCTCGGTAGACTTTGTCATGGGGGGCACGCTGCCCCCATTTGCGCTGCGCGCCCCGTCTGAGAAAGAATGGGCCCCTGCGGGGTTGTCGTGCAGAACTCCTGCGCGTACCCTCGCATCTTCTCTATAGCGCCCATGTGCTCCCGGACCTATCCCAATGTAGTCATCGCCTTTCCAGTAGGCGAGGTTATGCAGGCTTTCCTGCCCCGGGCTGGCATAATTGGATATCTCATAGGCGCAAAGCCCATGCGCCTGCATGATGGCGGCGGTCAGCGCGTACATATCCGCGGCGGTGTCGTCGTCCAGCACGGGCAGTTCACCCTTGGTAAAGGCCGCATGGAAGGCGGTGTTTTCCTCAATCGTAAGCTGGTAAAGCGACATATGCCCCTTGGCATAACGCAGCGCCCCGGTCAGTTCCGCTTCCCATGCGGCAAGGCTCTGGCCGGGCCGCGCGTAAATAAGGTCGAACGACATGCGGGGAAAAATATCACGCGCGAGCGCCACTGCCTCCATGGCTTCCTGCGTATTGTGCTGGCGGCCAAGAAATTTCAGGTCATCCGCATTCAGCGCCTGCACGCCGAGCGAGGCGCGGTTAACGCCCGCTTCCCTGAAGGCTTTGAGCTTGGCCGCTTCCACCGAGGTGGGGTTGGCTTCAAGCGTTATCTCGACATTGGGCGCGAACGGCCAGTGCCCCCCCGCCGCACGGATAAGCGCGGCGACAGTATCGGCCTCCATCAGTGAAGGGGTGCCCCCGCCAAAGAAAATACTCACCACCTCCCGCTCCGGCAGAAGGGCCGCATAAAAAGCCAATTCCTTCAGCAACGCATCGCGCCACTGCGTATGCTCCACACGATCGCGCACATGGGAGTTGAAGTCGCAATAGGGACATTTGGACTTGCAGAACGGCCAGTGAATGTAAATACTGAGAGGATGAGTCATGGCGCTTACGTATCATAAAGAATCGGTTTCAGGAAGAAACCGTGCTTTAGTCGCCGAAGGCGTGAGGCTCATTGCGAAGGCCAGCAGGCCTGAGCAGGAGCAGAATAAAGAGTTTTATGAAACCCACCCGCGAACAGCAGCAGGCGCTTTTAGGCCTTATCACGCGTATTTATCAGGAAATACGGTCGCTTGAGGAGGCGGGCGGCATTATGGCGCGCCCTGAGGATTTCCGCCCGCGCATCGAGTATTTCCACGATGCCATCCGCGCGTTCGCGCAAGGCGCGGGAGACGGGTTCGACCGCACCGGGCGGCTTTCAGTGGAATCGCTCGCCAATGACATCGTGATGCTGCGCCAGATCAGGGAAAAGCCGCTGGTGCGCCATCCGGAGCTTAACATCCGGCTTATGCCGGGCAGGCAGGTAGCCCCCCCCGCCTCCCTGCCCGCACAGGGCACCGCGCGCGTGGATATGGCTGTGATTGCGGCGCTGGCAGAAGGCTACGCGCATTATGCCCTGATCTTCGCGGCGTTGCTCTCCTACCCGGCGGAACGTAATTTCATGAACCGCACGGGTGAATGCAATAACCAGCTCGATATGGTGCATGACCTCATGGAAAACGCCAGGGGCAGGCAGAACGAGGCGCAGGTGAATGAAGAGGCCGCACTTGCCGGTATCACCGATCCCGAGCTGCGCCAGCGCCTCGTGGCCGCACTTGCCGCCGCCAAAAAGAGTAAACGCGCTTCCGGCACTGAGCTGTTCGCAGCTGCCCGGCAGGTGAAGGACGACGTGAACAAAACCATGCAAAAGATCGATGCGCAGCATATGCGTTTCGCCAGCAGCCAGTTGATCATTTATCAGGATGCCCAGAAGCTGGTGAAGAAAATGGCCGCGCAGGGCATGAATATCGTCGGCGATTATGTGGAAAAAGCCGTGCGCGAAGCAGAACGCGGCGGCGGGCGCGGCTTTTAGGACTTAAGATGCTTTTGCTTTAGTTATGTGCAAGACAGCCGAGGCGAGGTGCGCGGAGTGTACAATCAGTACATGAGCACACCGAGACCGACGGATAACGAAGCACATGGCTAAATGAAAAGTATCTTAAATGTAATTGGATATATATTTCTTGTTTGGTAAACAGGTTGCCGGAAAAAAGAGAGACTCATGCGCAATAAACGATTCTTCAATGCCCTGTTAATGCTGGTGACGCTCAGCGCCTGCTTCATCGCGTTCGCCGTGCTGCAGCACGGCGCCAACGCGGCAGGCGTCACCTCACTGACAACCTCCGCATCGCAGGAACCCGCAGGCCCGCCCGCCTCTGCCGTGGACCCGCTGGGGCGCGGCACGCCCAAAGGCATGGTGCAGGGGTTCCTTAAGGCCGTAGAGGATGAAGATTATAACCGCGCCGCCGAATATCTTGACCTGCGCAGCCTTTCCAGCAAGCAGAAAGCCTCCGGTGCCGATTTCGCGCGCGACCTGCAGACCCTGCTGGACCAGGGCGGCTGGATCGAGCAGGCGGGCAAGCTCAGCGACAGTCCCGAAGGCAACACCAATGACGGGCTTGCCAATGCCGTGGACGTGGTAGGTAATATCCGTTCCACCGATCTCGTGGTGGAGTTGCAGGCACAACGCGTAGAGGACGACAAAGGCGGCCTGATCTGGAAATTTTCCGGCGATACGGTGAAAGCCATTCCCGGCCTGCTGGAGAAAATGTCCACCGGCCTTATCGACAGCACCCTGCCTGCGTTCCTCATCGAAAACAAGCTGTACGGCGTGCCGGTGGGGCACTGGCTGGCAATATTCACTATCGCGATTACCGCGCTCTTGCTGTCATGGGCGCTCACCTACTGCGTTAACGCGCTGGTGCGCCGCATGTGGCCCTATATGCGCATTGGCCGCGCGCGCCAGGTGCTCGACGCCTGTACGTGGCCTATCCGTATCTATATCGCGCTGGGTATCTTCGTGGGACTTGCAAGGGCGTCGGGCATATCCATCGTGGCAAGGCAGAATTTCACACTGATGGCGGAGATAGCCGCGTGGCTCTCGCTGTGGTGGTTCCTGTGGCGCATCATCGACATCGTGGCCGAGAACGTGCAGAACCGCATGGACAGGGAAATGCGCCGCTCCGCGCTTTCTTCAGTCATTTTCTTCCGCCGCAGCGCAAGGCTGATACTTTCGGTGATCGCCATAGCGCTTGCCCTTGACCGTGTGGGTATCAATGTTACCGGCTGGTTCGCGGCACTGGGTATCGGCGGTCTGGCGCTGGCATTCGGTGCGCAGAAGACCATCGAGAATTTTGTAGTGGGCCTTACCCTCATCATGGATCAGCCGGTGCGCGTCGGCGATTTCTGCAGGATCGGCACGCTCGAAGGCACGGTGGAAGATATCGGCATGCGCTCCACGCGCCTGCGCACCAATGAGCAGACCACCGTCACCATTCCCAACGGCATGTTGTCCACCCAGCCGATCGAGAATTTCGCGCTGCGTAACCGTTACTGGTTCCACCCCAAACTGGCATTGTGCCGCGAGACCAGCACCGGCCAGATGCGCCAGCTTCTGGAACGCCTGCGCGAATATGTCATCACCCACCCGCTTGTGGATAAAGACTCGGCGCGCGTGCGCTTCACCCAGATCACCAACGAGGCCTATCTGGTGGAAGTGCACGGCTTCCTCGCCGCCACCAGCCAGGACGACTTCCTCAAATCGCAGGAAGAGATGCTGCTGAAGATCATCGGCATCGTGGAAGAAAGCGGTTCGGGCTTCGCCCAGCCTGCCACCGCAACGGCTGCGCCGGTTAAAGCGTAATTTAATTTAGGAGGGCGTCCCGCCCCCGCTCGTGCTCCCCCTCTAAAGGGGTCGTCACAACAAAGTTCCTCCGCGCATACGGTACCGGCGTTTATTCCAGTGCATTGCAATTGGCGTAAGGGGGTGAATCGGCGGAGCCGAGAGGGGAAAGCGTTTCCCCTATTTTACTTAAGTGTAACGCAGGAACACTATCTTCGAGTTGCCGTATTCGCGTTCGTCGAACAGGTCATAGCAGGCGGGCGGCGTCAGCTTTTCCTTGGCGGATACTTCCACCACGATAATGGCACCTTGTTCCAGCCAGCCCTGCTGGTCGAGGCTGTTCAGCGACTTTACCGCGAGGCCGCTGTCATAGGGCGGGTCCATGAACACCAGCTTCACTTTGCGGCGGGCGGGCGGCAGTGAGGTGGAATCATTGCGCAGGAAGGTTGTAGTCTCGTCCTCCTCCCCCATGCGCAGCGCGTTCTGGCGGGCAAGATGGATGGAGTCGTTCGCCTGATCCACAAAGGTCACATGCGCCGCCCCGCGCGAAAGCGCTTCCAGCCCCAGCGCGCCGGTGCCGCAGAAGAGGTCGAGCACGCGCTGGTCGATAAGCGGTGATTCCCCGTCCGCGCCAAAGGAGCCATGCGTGAGTATGTTGAATATCGCACCGCGCGCCATGCTGCCGGTGGGGCGGATATTCTTGTTGTCCTTGGTTTCTATGTTCCTGCCGCGATGTTTTCCTGCGATGATCCTGAGCATATGCTGGTGCCTTACTATCGTTTCATCTTACTTCTTTGGGGCCGATAAACAATGATGCGCCTTGCCTTGCGGCGCAATAAGCTGATCGAACAGCGCCCGCGTGGGCACAGTCACCAGCTTCGTCTTTATCATGCCGCGCGCGGCCAGTTCGGTTACGGTTCTGTCCAGTTCCTCGCATTTCAGGAAATTCGCCGCGATCGTGCGCGAACTGTTCATAATAAAGAACGATACCGCTTCCACCCCGTCCAGCAGGCCTTTCTGCTTCGCATCATTAAACAGGGTTATGAACGTTTGCGCATCATAATTCATGTAAAAACGTTTAAACAGCAATCTGGTCTGCCCATACGGCATCACCACGTAAGAGGCAATGCCCTTCTCTGCGGGGTCGGCTTTATCGTTCTGTATCATGGCGAGGTAAGGATTGTACGCGGGCATGGTAATCAGCCACGCGTCGCTGCGCTCTGCCACCAGAAGCCGGTCAGGGGGCAATGTGCCAAGCGCCTGCATGGTCGCGTCCCATGCAGGTTTATCAAGCCCGTATTCCCCGCTATCGGCAAAACGCACCTGCGGATCATACAGCAGCCAGCCAGAAACCAGCATCAGTAAAGCGGTGGCATCGACCGCCAGCGCACGTTTGCGGATGAATGGCACCGCATTGAAGATGGGCACGCATAGCCCTGCAAGGATACAGCCCAACACCGGCATGATGAACGGGAACACCCACAAACTGTGCCTGCTGGCGAGCGTGGGGTAAAGCCCCGTTATGTTCAGCATTACGCCAAGCGCCAGCGCCAGCCACCCCATCTGCACGAACCTGCGCAGCGGGGTTTTGAGGTAGATAGCGGTCAGCGGCAGCAGGAATGCACTGAAAAACCCTACATACATGGAGGGAAACATATAGACGAACGCGCTGGGCGGATAAACAAGGCCGCGTGCCAGCGCCATCAGCCCTGAGGCCTGCGCGCCCTCATCTTCACTCAGCTGTGTCATCGTAGGCAGCCAGAGGTCATACAGCATCAGCCATACCGCCGCCAGCACCGCGTGCACGACGACAAATCCCGCCCTTTTGCGCCCCGTCACCGTTTTGAAGATGAACAATTCCGCCACCCCGATGCAGAATATGCCGAATGCGGCGGAAAAATTGATGAAGCAGGCGAACAGCGCACAGAGGAAATATATCTCAAGCTGGCGGCTCTGCGGGTTTTTGCGCCAGCACAGATAGGCGTAGAACGCGGCGGAGAGGAAGAACAGGAACGCCATGTAGCTGCGCAGCACGAACGACTGCACGATGCAGCCATAGCTGAACGTCGCCAGCGCGGCAGCGGCATAGCCCGCCAGCCTGCCGTCCATCGCCTTGCCGATATGGTAATAGAGAATCACAAGCGCGAGGCCGAAAAGCAGCGCCAGCGCACGCAGTATATCCGGCTCATGGCTCAGCTTCGCCCAGAAATGGTACAACACCGTGCCAAAGGAGGGATGCGTCTCGTACAGGCTGAAACGGATCGTTTCCATGAGCGAGCCACCCGCCGCCATGGCGAAATTGATTGCCTCGTCACTATGGAAATAAAAGCCGGTAGCGCCGTTCACGCGGATAAAAGCTGCGACCGCCACCAGCGTAATAAGCCAGAATGTAATGCGGCTGCAATGACTTACGTCGGGATTTTGCATGGGATTACACAGCCGGTTCGCGGGTTTACTGAACTCGCTGTATAACAGTAACGTGCCTGCCTATAAAGGAAATTCTACCGATTACCCGGCCTGCATTTCCCCTCTTCCCGGCGCTGGCGGCGCACAGGAATAATCACCGCTTGCACAGCCGGAAAACCTGTGATAACAGGTGCGCGCGTAGAAATATCACAGTTACGTGAAGCGTTGTAAAACAAAGACATAGATACTGTTAATAGGAGCCTTGCATGGAAATTCGCCCTTCGGAAATTTCTGATATTCTCAAGAAAAAGATCGCCGCTTTTGATGCAGGCGCTGAACTGTCCGAAACCGGGCAGGTTGTTTCCGTAGGTGACGGTATCGCCACCATCTATGGCCTCGAAAACGTACAGGCCGGTGAAATGGTGCAGTTCCCCAGCGGCATGAAGGGCATGGCGCTCAATCTTGAAGCCGACAATGTGGGCGTGGTAATCTTCGGTTCCGACCAGGCCGTGAAAGAAGGCGACATCGTAAAACGTACCGGCGACATCGTGGACGTTCCCGTGGGCAAAGGCCTGCTGGGCCGCGTAGTTGACGCACTGGGCAACCCGATCGACGGCAAAGGCCCCCTGAAGGACGTAAAACGCTCCCGCGTGGAAGTGAAGGCTCCCGGTATCGTATACCGCAAATCCGTACATGAGCCGATGTCCACGGGCATCAAGGCTATCGACGCACTCATCCCCATCGGGCGCGGCCAGCGCGAGCTGATCATCGGTGACCGTCAGACCGGCAAGACCGCCATCGCGGTTGACACCATCCTCAACCAGAAAGCCGCCAACGCAGGCGACGACGAAAGCAAGAAGCTGTACTGCATCTATGTGTGCGTAGGCCAGAAGCGTTCCACCGTTGCGCAGGTAGTGAAAAAGCTCGAAGAGACCGGCGCGCTGGAATATTCCATCGTGGTAGCCGCCACCGCTTCGGAGCCCGCTCCGCTGCAGTATCTCGCGCCCTACACCGGCGCCGCCATGGGCGAATTCTTCCGCGACAACGCCATGCATGCGCTGATCATTTATGATGATCTTTCCAAGCAGGCCGTGGCTTACCGCCAGATGTCCCTGCTCTTGCGCCGCCCGCCCGGCCGTGAAGCGTATCCCGGTGACGTATTCTACGTTCACTCCCGCCTGCTCGAACGCGCCGCTAAAATGAGCGACGACAAGGGCGCAGGCTCACTCACCGCCCTGCCCGTCATCGAAACGCAGGCTGGCGACGTATCCGCCTACATCCCGACCAACGTAATCTCCATCACCGACGGCCAGATATTCCTTGAAACCGAACTGTTCTACAAAGGCGTGCGCCCCGCGGTTAACGTGGGCCTTTCCGTATCCCGCGTAGGTTCTGCCGCGCAGATCAAGGCCATGAAGCAGGTAGCAGGTTCCATCAAGCTGGAACTCGCGCAGTACCGCGAAATGGAGGCATTCGCCCAGTTCGGTTCCGACCTCGACGCCGCCACGCAGAAGCTGCTGGCACGCGGCCAGCGCCTCACTGAACTGCTCAAGCAGCCGCAATACTCTCCGCTCTCCACTTCGGAAGAAGTCCTGGTGATCTATGCGGGCGTAAAAGGCTACCTCGACGCCATGCCGGTGAAGAACATCGCTGAGTTCGAAAAGGCGCTGCTGCAGCAGGCACGCGCTGAAGGCAAGCTGCTTGCCACCATCGACAAGGAACAGAAACTCACTGATGCTTCCGAAGCCCAGATGAAAACCATGATCACCGAAATTGTGAAAAGGTTCGCCAGTTAGGGGCTAGCTACTAGTAGCTAGGGACTGGCTTGTATGGTTAAGCATTATAGAGAACTGAAGATTTGGCAAAGATCCATGGAATTGACGAAATCAATATATGAGGCTACCGCGCAATTTCCTAAAACGGAAATATATGGCCTTGCCGTTCAGATGCGTCGTTCATCTGTCTCGGTGCCGTCTAATATCGCCGAAGGGCATAATCGAGATTCTTCAAAAGAGTTTCTGCGTTTTCCTTCCATTGCCCAAGGCTCGCTTGCCGAGTTGGAAACACAGATCACTCTCTCGCAAGCGTTCGCCTACATTCCTGAAAAGCAGGCTTATGATTTACTGCAATGTGCCGATGAAGTTGGAAAAATGATTCGCGGCCTGCAATCCAGAATTAACGAAAACCTACTAGCCCCTAGCAACTAGCTCCTAGCAACTATGCCAAGTTTAAAAGATTTAAAGAACAGGATTAAGAGCGTCAAATCGACGCAGAAGATCACGAAGGCCATGAAGATGGTGGCCGCCGCGAAGCTGCGCCGCGCCAAGGACCGTGCAGAATCCGCACGCCCCTATGCGGAAAAGATGGCCGCTATCCTTTCCTCCCTCGCCGCAGGCCAGAGCCAGAACGCCATTCCGCTGCTAAACGGCACGGGTAAATCCGACACCGTGCTGCTGGTGGTGATGACCTCCGACCGTGGCCTGTGCGGCGCGTTCAACGGCTCCATCACGCGTGCCACCAAACGCAAGGTGGCCGAGCTGAGAGCCGCGGGCAAGACCGTGAAGCTCTTGTGCATAGGCAAAAAAGCCTATGACCTGCTCAAGAACGATTTCGGCAGCCTGATCATCGGCCGCATGAGCGAGATCGGCAAGAAGCAGGTGCAATACGCGGAAGCCGAACATATCGCACGCGCCGTGCTCAAGCATTTCAACGATGGCGGCATCGACATGGTGCATATCGTTTACAACCATTTCAAGTCGGCCATATCGCAGGTGGTTACGTTCCAGCAGGTGATTCCGTTGCTAGAACTAAACAACGAACAACGAGCAACGAACAACGTTCCCTATGAATTCGAGCCGGATGAAGAATCCATCCTCGCCGACCTGCTGCCGCGTAACGTGGCCGTGCAGATCTATGGCGGGCTTCTGGAAAATGCCGCATCCGAACAGGGCGCGCGCATGACCGCGATGGACAACGCCACCCGCAACGCAGGCGGCATGATCGGCAAGCTCACCCTCAAATACAACCGTACCCGTCAGGCGACGATTACGAAAGAACTCATTGAGATTATCTCGGGAGCGGAAGCATTATAACCGTTTTTAGTTGTTGGTTGTTCGTTGTTCGAACCGCTGACAACCCACAACAAGCAACGAACAACGATTTTTGAATAAGGAATGACGAGGGTAATTATGGCACAAAATAAAGGTATCATCACGCAGATCATCGCGGCAGTAGTGGACGTAAAGTTCCCCTCCGGCCACATGCCTGCGATCCTTAACGCACTGCACACCACGAACGACGGCAAGCTCCTCGTGCTCGAAGTGGCGCAGCATCTGGGTGAAGGCACCGTGCGCACCATCGCAATGGACTCCACCGACGGCCTCACCCGCGGTCATGAAGTCAGCGACACCGGCGCACCGATCTCCGTGCCCGTAGGCCCCGAAACGCTTGGCCGCATCATCAACGTGATCGGCGAGCCGATCGACGAACGCGGCCCGGTAAAGTCCAAGAAGAAGGCTGCCATCCATGCGCAGGCGCCTGAATTCATCGACCAGTCCACCGATAACGAGATCCTCGTAACCGGCATCAAGGTAATCGACCTTCTCGCCCCTTACGCCAAGGGCGGTAAGATCGGCCTGTTCGGCGGTGCAGGCGTAGGCAAGACCGTACTCATCATGGAGCTCATCAACAACATCGCTAAGGCGCATGGCGGTTTCTCCGTGTTCGCCGGTGTGGGTGAGCGTACCCGCGAAGGTAACGACCTTTACCACGAAATGATCGAATCCAACGTTATCAACCTTGAAGACCCCAGCAAATCCAAAGTGGCGCTGGTATACGGCCAGATGAACGAACCCCCGGGTGCACGCGCCCGCGTAGGTCTCACCGGCCTTACCCTCGCTGAATATTTCCGCGACGAAGAAGGCCAGGACGTACTGTTCTTCGTGGATAACGTATTCCGCTTCACCCAGGCCGGTTCGGAAGTGTCCGCGCTGCTGGGCCGCATCCCCTCGGCGGTCGGTTACCAGCCCACGCTGGCTACCGACATGGGTACAATGCAGGAACGCATTACCTCCACCAAGAAGGGGTCGATCACCTCGGTACAGGCTATCTACGTACCTGCGGACGATCTTACCGACCCCGCTCCGGCAACCTCCTTCGCGCATCTGGACGCGACCACCGTACTTTCCCGCCAGATCGCGGAGCTGGGCATCTACCCCGCCGTAGACCCGCTCGACTCCACCTCGCGCATGCTTTCCGCCGAGATCATCGGCGCGGAGCATTACCAGTGCGCACGCGACGTGCAGAAGGTTCTGCAGACCTACAAGTCGCTGCAGGACATTATCGCGATCCTTGGTATGGACGAGCTTTCCGAAGAAGACAAACTGGTGGTGGCCCGCGCGCGCAAGATCCAGCGTTTCCTCTCCCAGCCTTTCCACGTAGCGGAAATCTTCACCGGTTCACCCGGCAAGCTCGTGAAGCTCGAAGACACCATCAAGGGCTTCCGTGGCATCGTTGACGGCAAATATGACGACCTGCCCGAATCCGCCTTCTACATGGTGGGCAGCATCGACGAAGCTATGGAAAAAGCCCGCAAGATGGCACTTGAAGTAGCGTAAAATTACTGAGGGGGCCGCGCAACGCGCCCCCCTTAGATTCCATACTCCCCTTTGAAATAAATAGGCCCGTACGGGGTCGCCCGGTTCTGTAGGGTGCCAGGGAATTTTAGCGTCGCAGTCCGTGCTGTGCCTGCCATAAAGCGCCGCCTACCCTTATACCAGTATTCTCAAGCTGCATTGCCTCCAGCACCGGCTGAAGTTTATCCTCACCTCCCACGGCAGCGGCTAAATTAGCGGGATCGATCTTATGCCGAATGCGGCCATCGCCAGCGGTAGAAACCGCAGAAGGTATCTCAAGGCGGTCCAGCGCTTCGCGCGCGTCTATTTTAACGAAATAATTATCCGGGCGTGTAACAGGCTCTTTGCCTTCTTCTACCACAGGCGGGTAGCTGATCTTGTAGACATGGCCGTCCCTTGCCATCTCCAGCAGCCTGCGCAACTTGTATGCTTCATCAGATTCCGGTTCTTTCATACGCCCCTCATGTGAGCCGCCAGTATAACAAGGGTAAAACACGATAGCCACCTGACAAACATGAAGTTTCCGTTACAACAGACCAGCAACAAAAAAACCCCTGATTTATCAGGGGTTTTTTATTATTCTTTACGAAAATCGCTAGGGCGAGCCGGATGCGAAGGTTTGCGAGAACCGTACTGGAGAGTACAACAAGGTACGTGAAGCACGGAAGCGCAGCAAACCAAGCAAGCTGGCCGCCCCTAGTAGATTTTAGCTGCCTGACGCCAGCTTTTTCGGCTCGGAGTCGTCATTAGCAGCGGCTTCAGCAGCCTTTGCTTCGAGAGCCTTGTCACGCCCCTGCGCGATGGACTTGATGTGCATGACCTGCGCACCAGTACCCGCCGGGATGAGGCGACCCACGATAACGTTCTCCTTGAGACCTGCAAGATCGTCCACCTTGCCCGCCACGGATGCTTCGGTAAGCACGCGCGTGGTTTCCTGGAAGGAAGCGGCGGAGATGAAGGAACGCGTCTGCAGCGATGCCTTGGTGATACCCTGCAGCACGGCCACGCAGGTAGCGGGCTTGAAGCCTTCCTGGATGGTCTTGCGGTTGACGATATCGAATTCGTCGCGGTCCACCTGTTCGCCGGTGAGGAACGTGGTTTCACCTGCGTCGAGGATCTCCACTTTCTGCAGCATCTGGCGCACGATCACTTCGATATGCTTGTCGTTGATGCCTACACCCTGCAGGCGGTATACCTGCTGCACTTCGTTGACCATGTAACGGGTGAGCGCTTCAACGCCCATCACGCGCAGGATGTCATGCGGAACGGGGTTGCCGTCCATGAGCAGGTCACCCTTCATGACGTAGTCGCCTTCATGCACAGTGATGTGCTTGCCCTTGGGAATCATGTATTCCACCGGTTCGATGGACTCGTCCTTGGGTTTCACGATGATGCGGCGCTTGGTTTTATAGTCCTTGCCGAATTCGATCGTGCCTTCCAGCTCAGAGATGATGGCATGGTCTTTGGGTTTGCGGGCTTCGAACAGCTCGGCCACGCGCGGCAGACCGCCCGTGATGTCACGGGTCTTGGTCGATTCGCGCGGGATACGTGCGAGCACGTCGCCTGCATGCACGTTCTGGCCGTCGGTCACGGAAAGGATCGCGTTCACCGGCAGGAAGTAACGGGCTTCGAGGCCGTTAGCGAGTGTGAGGATATCACCCTTCTTATCGCGCAGCGCAATACGGGGTTTCAGGTCCGCACCACGGGTCTGCTGGCGCCAGTCGATGATCACCTTGTTGGAGATACCGGTGGCTTCATCCATGACTTCACGAAGCGATACGCCTTCCACGAGGTCACGGTAATGGGCGATACCCGCTTTTTCCGTGATGATGGGGATCGTGTACGGATCCCATTCGGCCAGCTTCGCGCCTTTTTTGACGGAAGCGCCTTCGGAAGCGAGCACGCGGGCGCCGTAGGGCACCTTGAAGCGGGCGCGTTCACGGCCCTGCTCGTCTTTCAGGATCACTTCGCAGGTACGGCTCATCACCACCTGGCGGCCCTGGCTGTCCTTCACAACGTTCTTGTTGGAGAGATGCAGGGTTGCGTCATGGGTGGCTTCCACGCTGGAAGCTTCCGCACCGCGCTGCGCCGCACCGCCGATATGGAACGTACGCATGGTAAGCTGCGTACCCGGCTCACCGATGGACTGGGCGGCGATAACGCCAACCGCTTCGCCAACGTTAACCGGCGTGCCACGGGCGAGGTCGCGGCCATAGCAGCGTGCGCACACGCCTTTTTCGCTTTCGCACATCAGCACGGAGCGGATGAGCAGCGACTCGATGCCTGCTTCGTCGATACGGTCAACGAGCTTCTCGTCGATAAGGTCGCCCGCCTTGAGAATCAGTTCGCCATTGACGGGGTGGTGCAGGTCCTTGGAAGAGGTACGGCCAAGGATCACATCGGACAGAGTCACGATGATCTCACCGCCTTCGATCACGGGCTTGGCTATGAGGCCTTTTACCGTACCGCAATCGTCTTCGTTGACGATGCAGTCCTGCGCCACGTCCACCAGACGGCGGGTGAGGTAACCGGAGTTCGCGGTCTTGAGCGCCGTGTCGGCCAGACCCTTGCGCGCGCCGTGCGAAGAGTTGAAATACTCAAGTACCGTGAGGCCTTCCTTGAAGTTGGAAATGATCGGCGTTTCGATGATCTCGCCGGACGGCTTGGCCATAAGGCCGCGCATGCCTGCGAGCTGCTTGATCTGCGCCGCAGAACCGCGCGCACCGGAATGCGCCATCATGTAAATGGAGTTTACATGGCGGCCGCCCTTCTTCTGCTCGGTCTTGCCGATAGCCTGACCGGAGATGCGCTTCATCATGTCGTCAGCCACCACTTCGGTGCACTTGGACCATGCGTCGATCACCTTGTTATATTTTTCGCCCAGCGTGATAAGGCCGTCAGCATACTGCTGCTCGAACTGCTTCACTTCGTTCAGCGTGGCGCCGATGTGTTTTTCCTTGGTTTCGGGGATGATCATGTCGTCCTTGCCGAAGGAGATACCGGCGCGGCAGGCATGGGCGAAGCCCAGGCCCATGACGCGGTCGGCGAAGATAACGGCCTCTTTCTGGCCACAGAAACGGTATACCGTGTCGATGAGGTTCTGGATCTCTTTCTTCGTCATCAGCTTGTTGCAATGCGCGAAGGTGAGCTGTTTGTGGCGCGGCAGCAGCTCGGAGAGCAGCATGCGGCCAGCGGTTGCTTCCACCAGATCGACCTTGGGGTTGCCGTTTTCGTCAATGGAACGGAAGCGGCACTTGATCTTGGCATGCAGCGTGATGACCTTGTTATCCAGCGCCTGCTGAACTTCGGCCACGTCGGCAAATGCCATGCCCTCGCCCATTTCGCCTTCGGATTCCAGCGAGAGGTAATAAAGCCCCAGAACCATGTCCTGCGAAGGAACGATGATCGGCTTGCCGTTGGACGGGGAAAGGATGTTGTTGGTGGACATCATCAGAACGCGCGATTCGAGCTGCGCTTCCATGGAAAGCGGCACATGCACGGCCATCTGGTCACCGTCGAAGTCGGCGTTGAACGCCGCGCACACCAGCGGGTGAAGCTGGATAGCCTTGCCTTCGATGAGAACCGGCTCGAACGCCTGGATGCCAAGGCGGTGCAGCGTGGGGGCGCGATTGAGAAGCACCGGATGTTCGCGGATCACTTCGTCAAGGATATCCCATACTTCCGGACGCTCGGATTCCACCATGCGCTTGGCGGCCTTGAGGGTCGTGGAAATGCCGTAAATTTCGAGCTTGGCATAGATGAAGGGCTTGAACAGTTCGAGTGCCATCTTCTTGGGCAGGCCGCACTGGTGCAGCTTGAGCTCGGGGCCTACCACGATAACGGAACGGCCGGAATAGTCCACGCGCTTGCCGAGCAGATTCTGGCGGAAGCGGCCCTGCTTGCCCTTGAGCATGTCGCTCATGGATTTCAGCGGGCGCTTGTTCGCGCCGGTGATGACGCGGCCACGGCGTCCATTGTCGAACAGCGCATCCACGGCTTCCTGCAGCATGCGCTTTTCGTTGCGGATGATGATATCCGGAGCGCGCAGTTCGATGAGGCGCTTCAGACGGTTGTTACGGTTGATCACGCGGCGATAAAGGTCGTTCAGGTCGGAGGTCGCGAAACGGCCACCATCCAGCGGCACGAGCGGACGCAGTTCGGGCGGGATCACGGGGATCACTTCCATCACCATCCATTCGGGCTTGTTACCGGAATCGAGGAAGTTTTCCACGAGCTTGAGGCGCTTCACGATCTTCTTGCGCTTGGCTTCCGAAGTGGTTTCCGCGAGGTCAACGCGCAGGGAAACCTTTTCCTTGGCGAGGTCAACGGCGGAAAGCAGCGTGCGGATGGCTTCCGCACCGATCTGCGCGGTGAAGGTGTTTTCGCCGTATTTGTCCTGTGCGTCGAGATACTGGTCTTCGGTGAGCAGCTCGCCCTTGCTGAACACGGAAAGGCCGGGCTCAACCACCACGTAATTTTCAAAGTACAGAACTTTTTCGAGGTCTTTCAGCGTCATGTCGAGCAGGATGCCCACGCGGCTGGGCAGCGACTTCATGAACCAGATATGCGCAACGGGCGCAGCCAGTTCAATGTGGCCCATGCGCTCGCGGCGCACCTTGGAGGTGGTCACTTCCACGCCGCATTTTTCGCAGATGATGCCGCGATACTTCATGCGCTTGTATTTGCCGCAAAGACATTCGTAATCCTTGATCGGGCCGAAGATGCGCGCGCAGAACAGGCCGTCGCGCTCGGGCTTGAAGGTACGGTAATTGATGGTTTCGGGCTTCTTCACTTCGCCGAACGACCAGGAGCGGATCTTCTCCGGGCTGGCGATGGAGATGCGGATTTCGTCAAACTGCTTTGCGGCTGAAAGCTGTCCGAAATAGTTCATCAGTTCGTTGCTCATTTTTTTCTCTCCTAATGGAGAGTTCGGAGTTCAGAGTTCAGAGTTCAGCATTATACCGAACTCCGAACTCCGGACTCTGAACTCTTAAGCTTCTTTTTCTTCCAATTCGACGTTGAGGCACAGTGAGCGCAGCTCTTTGACCATCACGTGGAACGATTCGGGGATGCCCGACTCGAAGCTGTGATCGCCGCGAACGATGGACTCATACACCTTGCTGCGGCCTGCCACGTCGTCAGACTTGACGGTGAGCATTTCCTGCAGCGTGTAAGCCGCGCCGTACGCCTGAAGCGCCCAGCATTCCATTTCCCCGAAGCGCTGGCCACCGAACTGCGATTTACCGCCGAGGGGCTGCTGGGTTACGAGCGAGTACGGCCCGATGGAACGTGCGTGGATCTTGTCGTCCACCAGATGGTGGAGCTTGAGCATGTAGATGTAGCCCACGGTCACCTTGCGGTCGAATGCTTCACCGGTGCGTCCGTCCACCAGCGTTACCTGGCCGGAAGCGTCCATGCCCGCCTTGGAAAGCCAGTGCACGATGTCGTCTTCCTTGGCACCGTCGAACACGGGCGTAGCAAGCGGCACACCTTTCTTGAGGTTGCCCGCGAGTTCAAGGAGCTCGTTGTCCTTCATGTCCTTGATCTCGTGCTGGATGTCTTTGTCTTCGTAGAGCTCGCCCAGCTGGCTGCGCAGCGAAGAGATGCCCTGCTTGGACTGCACATCTTCCAGCATGGCGCTGATCTTGCGGCCAAGACCTGCCGATGCCCAGCCAAGGTGGGTCTCGAGGATCTGGCCCACGTTCATACGCGAAGGTACGCCCAGCGGGTTGAGCACGATGTCAACGGGAGTGCCGTCTTCAAGGTAGGGCATGTCTTCCACCGGCATGATCTTGGAGATCACACCCTTGTTACCGTGGCGTCCTGCCATCTTGTCGCCGGGCTGGAGCTTGCGCTTAACCGCCACGAACACTTTCACCATTTTCAGAACGCCCGGGGGAAGATCGTCGCCACTCTGCACCTTGCCGACCTTTTCTTCAAAGCGGGCATTGAGCTGGGACACGGCGAGGTCGAGCTGCTTCTTGAGCTTTTCCACGTCCTTCATGGTCTTTTCGCCTTCCACGTCGATCTGCCAGAGCTGGCCTTTCGCGGTGGAGGTGAACACGTCTTCGGACACGGTCTTGGCCTTGAAGTTCTTGGGGCCGGAAACCACCTTCTTGTCGAGGATAAGTTCCTTCAGGCGGGCATAGACGTAACGCTCGATAATGGCGCGTTCGTCGTCGCGGTCCTTGGCGAGGCGTTCGATTTCCGCCTTTTCGATGGCCAGGGCGCGTTCGTCCTTTTCGATGCCGCGACGCGAGAAGATGCGCACGCCCACGATGGTACCGGTGTTGCCCGGCGGCAGGCGCAGCGATGAGTCGCGGACGTCGGATGCTTTTTCACCGAAGATGGCGCGCAGGAGTTTTTCTTCCGGCGTCATCGGGGATTCGCTCTTGGGCGTTACCTTGCCCACGAGTATGTCGCCCGCTTTCACTTCCGCACCGATATGCACCACGCCGATTTCGTCGAGGTTACGCAGGCCTTCTTCGCCAACGTTGGGAATATCGCGGGTGATTTCTTCGGAGCCGAGCTTGGTGTCACGCGCCATCACTTCGAATTCTTCGATGTGGATGGAGGTGAACACGTCTTCGGCGACGAGCTTTTCGGAGATGAGGATGGAATCTTCGAAGTTGTAACCGTTCCACGGCATGAAGGCCACCATCACGTTATGGCCGAGCGCGAGCTCGCCAAGGTCGGTGGAGGGGCCGTCAGCGATGATGTCGCCTGCGGACAGCTTGTCACCCACCTTCACGATGGGGCGCTGGTTGATACAGGTGGACTGGTTGGAGCGCTGGAACTTAAGCAGGTTGTAGATGTCCACACCCGGCTGGCCGTTCTTGTCTTCTTCGGTGGTACGGATAACGATACGCGCGGCATCCACCTGATCCACAATGCCGGAGCGGCGGGCAACGGTGGTTACGCCGGAATCGCGGGCTACCACGTCTTCCATGCCGGTGCCGACGAGCGGCGCTTCGGTGCGCACGAGGGGCACCGCCTGGCGCTGCATGTTGGAACCCATGAGCGCGCGGTTCGCGTCGTCGTTCTCAAGGAACGGGATCAGCGATGCGGCCACGGACACGAGCTGCTTGGGCGCCACGTCGATATAGTCGATCGTGTCGGAAGCGGACATGATGAAGTCCCCGCCCTTGCGGCAGGAGATGAGTTCATCGGTCAGCTTGCCGCCCTTGTCGATGGCGGAGTTGGCCTGAGCGATGGTGTATTTGCCTTCTTCGATCGCGGAGAGGTAGGTCACTTCCGGGGCCACTTTGCCGTTGTTGACCTTGCGGTACGGGGTTTCGATGAAACCGTACTTGTTCACGCGGGCATAGGTCGCCATGGAGTTAATAAGACCGATATTCGGACCTTCCGGCGTCTCGATCGGGCAGATACGGCCATAATGGGTCGGGTGCACGTCGCGCACTTCGAAACCGGCGCGTTCGCGGGTAAGACCGCCCGGCCCAAGGGCCGAAAGGCGGCGCTTGTGGGTGATCTCGGACAGCGGGTTGGTCTGGTCCATGAACTGGGAGAGCTGCGAGGAGCCGAAGAACTCGCGCACGGCAGCCGCTACGGGCTTGGCATTGACGAGGTCATGCGGCATCACGGTGTCGATGTCCACCGAGCTCATGCGTTCGATGATGCTGCGTTCCATGCGCAGCAGGCCGATGCGGTACTGATTCTCCATGAGTTCGCCCACGGAGCGTACGCGGCGGTTGCCCAGATGGTCGATATCGTCGATCTCGCCGACGCCGTCCTTGAGCGCCACGAGGGTTTTCACCACGCCAATAATGTCTTCCTTGGTAAGCGTACCGTGATCTTCAGGGAAAGCAAGGTTCAGGCGCGCATTCATCTTCACACGGCCTACAGCGGAGAGGTCATAACGCTCCTGTTCGAAGAACAGGCTCTTGAACAGCGCGTCGGCTGCTTCCGGCGTGGTGGGCTCGCCCGGGCGCATAACGCGGTAGATGTCGATCAACGATTCTTCGCGCGTGGCGTTCTTGTCGAGGATGAGGGTGTTGCGGATGTACGGGCCGACATTCACATGGTCGATGTCGAGCACCTGGATGTCCTTGGCGCCCATTTCTTCCAGCGCGGCCAGCTTCGCCTTGGTCACTTCTTCACCGGCTTCCACATAAATCTCGCCGGTGGATTCGTTCACCACGTCACCAGAGAAGAACTTGCCGAGCACCTGGTCGTCGCTGAGCAGCACTTCCTTGAGGCCGTCTTCAATGAGCTTGGCAGCGGTGCGGGCGTTGATCTTCTTGCCTTCGTCGAGCACTTTCTTGCCGGTCTTGGCGTCGATGAGGTCATGCGCCAGCTTGGTGCCCTTCCAGCGCTCAGCGATGAACTTGGTGGTCCAGCCTGCCTTGGTCTTTTTGAAGGTCACCTTGTTATAGAAGGTGCTGAGGATGTCTTCCGTGCCCATTTCCAGGGCGCGCAGCAGCGAGGTAACCGGCAGCTTGCGGCGGCGGTCGATGCGTACGTATACGATGTCCTTCGCGTCGAATTCGAAATCGAGCCAGGAGCCGCGATACGGAATAACGCGGGCGGAGAACAGTATCTTGCCCGAGGAGTGCGACTTGCCCTTGTCGTGGTCGAAGAACACGCCGGGGGAGCGGTGCATCTGCGACACGATAACGCGTTCGGTGCCGTTGATGATGAAAGTACCGTTCTCGGTCATGAGCGGAATGTCGCCCATGTATACGTCCTGCTCTTTAATGTCCTTGATTTCGCGCGCGCCGGTGTCCGCATCCACGATCCACACGATCAGGCGCAGGGTAACACGCAGCGGGGCCGCGAAATTGATGCCACGGCTGCGGCACTCTTCCACGTCATACTTGGGTGCGTCGAATTCGTATTTCACGTATTCGAGGGTCGCGGTCTCGGCGAAGTCCTTAATGGGGAACACGCCCTTGAACACGGCATGAAGCCCCTGCTCCCTGCGCTTTTCATGCGGAATGAAACGCTGCAGGAACTGCTCATAGGAGTTGTTCTGAACCTCGATGAGGTTGGGCATGGTGGTGATGGACGAGATACGCCCGAAAGAGCGGCGGATGCGTTTGCGTGAGGTGAAGGAACGGTTAGAGACTGCGGGTTGCACCATGTTAAGCCCTTCTTAAATATACTGATAGTTGCGTCGCGTTGCGGCAAGCGTGAGTGTGGGTGTAAAGACAGATAGCCAATATGCACCAAGGCCGGAGACCGCTACCCGCGATCCTGCAGGTATACGAACTCCGGCCAATAGGGTGCAGTGAAGTTATTTTACTTCTACTTTGGCGCCGTTGTCTTCGAGCAGCTTCTTGATCTTAGCCGCTTCGTCTTTGGATACGCCGGCCTTCACTTCCTTCGGAGCGCCTTCTACGAGGTCCTTAGCTTCCTTCAGGCCGAGACCGGTCACTGCGCGAACCTCCTTGATGATATTGATCTTGTTCGCACCGGCGTCCTTGAGGATCACGGTGAATTCGGTCTGCTCTTCACCGGCGGCAGCGCCACCAGCGGCGGGAGCGGCGGCAGCAACAGCCACGGGAGCAGCGGCGGAAACGCCCCACTTCTCTTCGAGCATCTTGGAGAGTTCGGCAGCTTCGATAACCGTCAGAGCAGACAGGCTATCAACGATTTGAGCGAGATTAGCAGACATGGATACACCCTCTATAAATTATTCTATAATTTTCAGTAACTTGTTTATTCACAAGACGCATTGCCCTGAAATAAGAGCAGGGTTTATAGCGCATAGATCCTAAATTGCAAAGGAAAATATTGGCTTTTAATGGACTTTTTTCAGCCAACTGAAACTCAAGGACAATTCAGGATTTCCAGCCCTTCTTTTCACCTTTTGTTGCACTGCCAGTGAGCACCCTTCCTGCAATGAAGAGTTAGCAACGCTCCAGCCCCCTCGACTTACGGCGGGGACTGGCAGGGTTCCCATGGTGTGCTTTACGCCGATCGGGATGGTTTGGATTACCGTAGACTCATGGTTGATAGCTGGATTAATAGTCCGTTCCTTTGTTTTTACTGCTCTGGTAATGCGGTTTATTGAATCCCTCCGGGTACATTCCCCGCCGCTTGCGGCGTGGAGGAGCCGAAGGCGACGACCCCTTTAGAGGGGGTAAGCGTTAGCGAAGGGGGATGTCTTCATCCCCCTTACACTTAATACCCCGCTGCTTGCGGCGGGGTTGTTTATTTCCCAACGCCTTGCTTGTTGCGCCGCGGCTTCATAACGTACGCGCTCAATGGGAATTTTGTCGTATTGCAGGAACATAAAAAGCTCGTACCTTGTCTCTTTTACCGATGCTGGATGCAAGCTGAGGCTTCGCGTCTGCGGAATGTTCCCAACATCAAATTGACTATAAATATATCGCCAAATGATGTTTCTGGGAAGAAAGAGAGGCAACAAAAAAGGCGGAAACCCAAGTTTCCGCCTTTTTTGATTGAGTCTGTGACTGCTTACGCAGCATCCTTGCGGGAGTGGGCGCCGATAACGCGGGCCACCTGACCGCCCGGAGCCTGCAGGATGCTGGCGATCTTCTGGGCGGGAGCCTGCAGCAGGCCGATGATCTTGCCGCGCAGTTCGTCGAGCGAGGGCAGCTTGGACAGCGCGGTAACCGCATTGGAGTCCAGCAGGGTTTCGCCGAACGCACCGCCGAGCAGTACGAGCTTTTCGTTCGCTTTGGCGAACTCGGCGAGGATCTTGGCAACCGCCACGGGGTCGCTGGAATAAGCGATAGCGGTGGGGCCTACGAACATGCCCGAGATGTTGTTGAACAGGGTGTCTTTAAGCGCAAGCTGGGTCAGCTTGTTCTTCGTCACCTTGAAGCCAGCGCCGGCCTTGCGCACTTTCACGCGCAGATCGGTGATCTCGGCAACGGTGAGGCCTTTGTAATGAGCCACCAGAACGATGCTGGAAGCAGCGACGTTCCTGGAGAGGGTCTCAATGAATACTTTCTTCTCTTGGCGATCCATAACTTCAATCCTTATGCGGCAGCGCTGAGGCTGGTGAGGTCAATCTTCACGCCGGCACCCATAGTGGTGGAGAGGCATACCTTCTTCAGGTATACGCCCTTGCTGCCGGAGGGCTTTGCTTTGTTCACGGCGTCGATGAACGCGCGGGCATTCTGCACGATAGCTTCTTCGCTGAAGCTTGCCTTGCCGATGCCGGCATGCACGATGCCTGCTTTTTCAATGCGGAATTCAACCTGGCCGCTCTTGGCTACCTTTACGGCTTCCGCTACGTTGGGGGTCACGGTGCCGAGCTTGGGGTTGGGCATGAGGCCGCGGGGGCCGAGAATCTTACCGATCTTGCCTACCACGCCCATCATGTCGGGGGTGGCGATGCAGCGGTCGAAATTGATTTCACCCTTGAGCACTTTTTCTGCGAGGTCGTCACCGCCTACGAGGTCAGCGCCAGCCTTCTGCGCGTCAGCAGCCTTGTCGCCACGGGCGAACACGGCAACGCGGACGGTTTTACCGATGCCGTTGGGCATGGCCACCATGCCGCGCACCTGCTGGTCGGACTGCTTGGAGTCCACACCGAGGTTGCACACGATATCCACGGTCTCGTCGAACTTCGCCTTGGGAGAGCTCTTGAGCACCTTCACCGCTTCCGCGAGCGTATAGGTGCGGGTGCGGTCAACCAGCTTGGCAGAGGCCGCATAACGCTTGCCGCCGATGGTCTTTTCTTTCTTTACCGCAGGTGCTTTTTCTTTTTTGGCCATAACTCAGTTCCTTTTATACCTTATGCGGCTTTGGGTTCGCCGGTTACTTCCAGACCCATGGCCAGCGCCGAACCGCGGAGCATGCGGCAGGCTGCTTCTACGTCATGGGCATTGAGATCCTGCATCTTCACCTTGGCGATCTCACGCAGCTGATCCCAGCTTACTTTGCCAACAGTACCGCCCTTACCGGGGGTCTGCGAACCTTTTTCCAGCTTAGCGGCCTTCTTGAGGAAGTAGGACACGGGCGGGGTCTTGGTGATGAAGGAGAACGTACGATCGGCATAAGCAGTGATCACCACGGGAATCGGCATGCCCGCTTCCATCTTCTGCGTGGCGGCATTGAACGCTTTGCAGAACTCCATGATGTTCAGGCCGCGCTGACCGAGCGCCGGGCCAACCGGGGGAGACGGATTCGCCTTACCGGCGGGAATCTGTAACTTAATGTATCCTACTACTTTTTTAGCCATAACCGTGTGCTTTCTTAATCAAAGGGTGCGCTTTATACCGCCAAAACCTGCCTTCGGCAAGCAGAATCTTGACCTTTTATGATGCCTTTTCGACCTGCGTGAACTCCAGCTCCACCGGCGTCGCGCGCCCGAAGATGGAAACGGCGACTTTCACGCGGTTTTTCTCGCTGTCCACCTCTTCCACCACGCCCACGAAAGACTCGAACGGGCCTTCGGTGACTTTCACCGATTCGCCCACTTCGTAAATGATGGAATTCTTCGGATGCTCTATGCCTTCCTTCACCTGACGGAAGATGGATTCCGCTTCGCTTTCGGAAATGGCCTGTGGACGGCCATTGCCGCCGAGGAAGCCGGTAACTTTCTGCGTGGTCTTCACCAGATGCCAGGTCTCGTCGCTCAGCTCCATTTTAATGAGCACATAGCCGGGGAAGAACTTGCGTTCCGCATTGGTCTTCTTGCCGCGGCGCACTTCCACCACTTCTTCGGTGGGCACCACGACCTCCTGGATCATCTCGGTGAGACCGTGCTGAGCAGCCTGCTCCTTGATGGACTGCGCCACCTTCTTTTCAAAGCCGGAATAGGCGTGAATGATATACCAGCGCATTGCCATGGAGAATTACCTTATAATCCCAAAATTGATTTGACTGCGAAGTTGATGAGGCTGTCCACGACCCAGAAGAAGAACGCGGAAATGAGCACCAGCAGCAGCACCATCCCCGTGGAAACCATGGTTTCCTTGCGTGTTGGCCATGTGACCTTGTTCACTTCCTGACGCACTTCGCGCAGGAATCTGGACGGGCTCGTTTTGGTTTTGGTTTTGCTCTCAGCCATAAAGCCCCTTCAGGCAGTGTGGTTAGTTCTTCTTGTCTTCTTTTTTCTTTTCAGACTTCGCTTCGCCAGCAGGCGCAGCGGCAGCCTTGGGAGCGGCAGCGCCACCCTTCACATCCAGGAAAGCAAACTTGTTATTGAACTTTTCCATCTGACCGGTCTTGCGCAGCTGCGCACCGCCAACCCATGCCGGATGGGTCTTGGGGTCTACGTCAAGCTGCAGCACGTCGCCTTCCTTACCCCAGGTGGAACGGGTCTGGTAGGTGGTGCCATCCGTCATTTTAACGGTAATGGTGTGGTAATCGGGGTGAATCTTGGCCTTCATAACGTCCTCGCATACGATGCTTATATATAAGGGGGTGCTAATTATCGTAAAGCAGGCTGTAAGGCAAGGGGTAATTCGTTGTTCGTTGTTCGTTGTTCATTGTTCGCGCGCACCGGAAGGTGGCATATCCATATAAAGTACTATTTATACAAAATAATTCTAACAACGAAGAACTAACAACCAACAACGTGATGATTGAGGGGCCCGTGCCCTTTTCCCAGCCCCGGCGCGGTGCGTATGGCTTCATGCACATATGCCCTTGCCCGCTCCACCGCCTTTTTCAGTTCCAGCCCCTGCGCCAGGCCGGTCGCGATAGCGGAAGCGAGCGTGCAGCCCGTGCCGTGCGTATGCAAGGTATGGATGCGGGGGGAAGAGAACGTGATAAGTGGCACGTGGCACGTGGCAAGAACATCTGTGACGATATCGCCCCGTAAATGCCCCCCCTTGAGCAATACAGACTTAGCACCTAAAGTGAGCAGAGACTGCGCTAACATTTCCATTTCCTTACCACTTGCCACGTGCCACCTGCCACCACTTAGGAGTTCCGCTTCCGGTATGTTAGGGGTAAGAACCGCCGCCTTCGGGATCAGCCGCGTTTTCAGGGCTTCCAGAGCCTCCTGCTGAAGCAGTGGTGCGCCGCCCTTGGCTACCATCACGGGGTCAAGCACAAGCGGAATGGCCGGGTAATCATCCAATACTTTTGCCACCGTGTTGATGACCCCGGCACTATGCAGCATGCCGGTCTTGATGCAGTCCGCGCCGATATCCTCCAGCACCAGCCGCATCTGCTGCTCTAAAAAAGCCGTGGGCACCTCATGGATGCCAAAAACCCCGTGGCTGTTCTGGGCGGTGAGTGCCGTTACAGCCGTGGCGGCATAGCCCCCAAGCATGGTTATAGTCTTGATATCCCCCTGAATTCCGGCTCCTCCGCCCGAATCCGACCCGGCAACGACCAATACCCTGCCCGCCAATTTTTTCTCGTTCATTGTCATTATTCCTTCACAAAACTGTGTTACACTTATCCGGTTATAGGGTAAATACCGTATTATTATGGCCAGCCGCGAAGAAGATATTACACAAATTGCTGACAAGCTGCCGCCCAACGAGCGCGTTGCTCGCGAGACGCAGCTTGACGCCGCTATGGGCCAGCTCGATAAAATCACCGGTTATACAATCTCTCCCGACTCCGACGTCCCTGAACCCGTGCGCCAGTTGCGCAAAATCCTGAAGCCAGACAACGCAACGCTACACGTACCTGAAGGCACGCCGCCGGAACTGGCAGACGCGGTGCGGAAACAGTTCGAGGCGAGCAAAGCGCCGCAGCAGCCCGCTAAGCAGGAAGGCTTTTTCACCCGGATGGCCACGCAGCTTTACGATGGCCTGCCTGCGGACGAGCGAGGCGCCCTGCTTGGTTCAGACGAAGAACGCACCAACGCTATCCAGAAAGCAATCAACCGGCATGCCGAAGATGTCGCACGCCAGATGGAAGCTTTGGGAAGAAGGCAGCAGCCGGATGCCGAACGGCACCGCCCCCTCCCGCGCACGCAGGACGGCGAACAGCCGCCGAAACCCAAAAAGATGATGGGCGAACCGGAAGCAGGGCTTTCAATACCCGACCGCGCCGCTGCCACTTCTTCAGGACAACCCGATGCCGGTGTTGAAGAAAAAGGCCGCCGCGCCTCGCGCACACAGGGCTACATGCCACCGGAAGTGGCCGCAATGATGGCCGCGCTGGAAGCCTACAAGCAGTTAGGCCCTAAAATGGCGGAACGCCTCCCGGGATTAATCGGAGATATTCTAAAAGGTACTGCTGAGGGCAAGCAATACGAACGCGCCACTCCGCCGGACGCCAGCTCCGTACCCCATATCGACGGCACAAAGAAAGGTTTCTCTATACCCGGCATTGATCATGCAACGCTTGCTGCTAAAACGGAAGAAGTACGCAGGGGCCTTCAGGAGCACATTAAAGGCGGCGATTCATCGCCTGGCGCTGAAGCTGCAATGCGAGCGCAGGAACTCATTCTGAAAATGAATGCACGAAGCATGGGCGGGCCTGCCATGAGCGGAGGCGGCAAACAGCCGTAATTACAGTAATCTATACATTGCCGTCATTCCCGCCAAGTCCTTAAAACAAAGTGGGTGGGAATCCAGATATTTCTTTGCGATGCTTTCGCATCGCGCTGGATGCCCGTTTACACGGGCATGACAAGAAAGAGATCAGGCGGCAGCCTTATTCACCGCCGCCGCAATCGAGTCGATCAGCTTTTTGATTTCCGCTTCGCTTTCACCTTCCGCCATGATGCGGATCAGCGGCTCCGTGCCGGATTTGCGCACCAGCACCCTGCCCTTGCCGGAAAGCGCTGAAGAGGCGGCCTCTATCGCCGCTTTCACCTCTTTATGCTCCAGCGGCGAGTTGCCCGCCTTGTAGCGCACGTTGTGCAATATCTGCGGCAGCGGCGCAAAACGCCTGCCCGCCTCGCTCATCGGCCTTTTTTCTTCCAGCATCACGGCAATGGCCTGAAGTGCCGCCACAAGCCCGTCGCCGGTTGACGCATAATCACTGAGTATCACATGGCCGGATTGCTCGCCGCCCACGTTATAGCCGCCCTCGCGCATGGCCTCGCCCACATAGCGGTCGCCCACTTTGGTGCGCACGAGGCTAAGCCCGTGCGTGTGGAGATGGCGCTCAAGGCCGAGGTTGGACATATCGGTGGCCACCAGCCCGCGCCCTTTGAGCATGCCTGCCTTGTGCCATGCCACCACGATCATCGCCATGAGCTGGTCGCCGTCGAGCACCTGCCCTTTTTCATCGCAGAGGATGACGCGGTCGGCGTCGCCGTCCAGCGCGATGCCCAGATGCGCGCCGTGGGAAACGACGCTTTCGCACATGAGCGCGGTGTGGGTGGAACCGCAATCGCGGTTGATGTTGAAACCGTCCGGATTAACGCCAAGCGGTATCACTTCCGCACCCAGCTCGAACAACACAGCGGGGGCGATGTGATAGGCAGCGCCATGTGCGCAATCCACGACTATTTTAAGCCCGTCAAGGCGCAAATGGCGCGGGAAGGTGTTCTTCACGAATTCGATGTAGCGCCCCGCCGCGTCGTCCAGCCTCTTGGCGCGGCCAAGCTTGTCCGGCGTGGCAAGGGTGATGCCGCTATCGTCCTGCATCAGCGCTTCGATAGCATGTTCCGTCACGTCGGAAAGCTTCTCGCCTTCCGGCCCGAAAAGCTTGATGCCGTTATCGTAATAGGGGTTATGGGAGGCGGAGATCATCACGCCCAGATCCGCGCGCAAACTACGCGTGAGCATGGCAACGGCGGGCGTAGGCAGGGGGCCTACCAGCACCACGTCCATGCCCACAGCAATGAAACCGGCGGTGAGCGCGGGTTCGATCATGTAACCGGACAGGCGCGTATCCTTGGCGATGATGACGCGGTGGCGGTGATCGCCGCGCAGGAACATCTGACCGGCGGCCTTGCCCAGTTTCAGGGCGATATCCGCCGTCATCGGCTCGGCGTTCGCTTTGCCCCTGATGCCATCCGTGCCGAAATAGACGCGCTCTTTCATAACTGCTCCCCGATGTTTATGGGAACCTTATAACACAGGCATTGGGGAGGCCAAATTACAAACTGGTAACTGTTTTGCAATGCGGGAAAAGCATACACTCTGCTCAAGGCAATAAAAGTAACCAAGGAGGATAATCATGAAGCTTAAATTAGTCATTTGCGCCTTGGCGGTTGCCAGCCTGTCAGGCTGCTATGTGGCTCCCTATCCGGCGCCTGTAGCCCGTGGCGGTGCCGTGTATGTGGAACAACCCACCTATTATTACCCGCAGCAACGCTATCGCACATACGCAACACCGGGATATTACTACCCTGCACCCGCTTATTACTATGGCAGGCCGGATCACCCTCACAGGCGTCGTCACTAAAAACGGAATATAGCTTATTGCGTAGCGTCGCCGCATGCGAAGAGGAGCTCTATCGCAACGACCCCGCGAAGCGAGGGGGAGCGGTAGCGGGGGCGGAACGCCCCCTAGCATAAGAGCTTAGGCCGTAACAGGATCGCCGCCGGTTGGGCTTTCAGGCTTCTTGCGGCTGGAAGGCACCGACGACTTGGTGGACACTTTGGAGCCACCGTCGCCGCCTTCATTCCTGCCGCCCCACTCGCCTTTCATGATGGCGTTGATATCGTCGCCTGAGAGCGTTTCATACTCAAGCAGGTTGCGTGCGATGCCGTGCAACTGTTCGATGTTCTCGGTAAGCAGCTGCTTGGCCTTTGCATGCGCGCCTTCCACGATACCGCGCACTTCTTCATCAATCACCGCCTCGGTCTTGCTGGACGCGGGAGATTTACCGGAACCGGAATACATGTCGCCGCGCTGGTCGTCGCCGTAATAAAGCGGCCCGAGCTTGTCGCTCATGCCCCACTCGGTTACCATCGCGCGAGCCAGACGCGTTGCGTATTTGATGTCGGATGACGCACCGCTGGACACTTTATCATGCCCGAAGATAATCTCTTCCGCCACGCGGCCACCCATGGCGATGGCAAGGTCGGCATACATCTTTTCGCGCAGGTAGGAGAGCTTGTCCGCTTCCGGCAGGCGCATCACCATGCCCAGCGCGCGCCCGCGCGGGATAATGGTAGCCTTGTGCACAGGATCAGCCGCCGGTGAATGCATCGACACCAGCGCATGGCCTGCTTCGTGATACGCGGTCATTTTCTTTTCCGCTTCGCTGATGACCATGGATTTGCGTTCCGCACCCATCATCACCTTGTCTTTGGCAGCTTCGAGTTCCTTCATCGTCACCACCTTCTTGCCTGCGCGGGCGGCAAGCAGCGCCGCCTCGTTCACAAGATTGGCAAGGTCGGCACCGGAGAAACCGGGCGTGCCGCGCGCAAGCGTGCGCGCCACCACGTCAGGCGCGAGGGGAACTTTTTTCAGATGCACGCTGAGCACTTTTTCACGGCCCGTGATATCAGGGTTGGGCACATGGATCTGGCGGTCGAAACGGCCGGGGCGCAGCAGCGCGGGGTCGAGCACGTCAGGGCGGTTGGTGGCTGCCACGATGATGACGCCTTCATTGGCCTCGAACCCGTCCATCTCCACCAGCAGCTGGTTGAGGGTCTGTTCGCGTTCGTCGTTACCGCCGCCAAGGCCGATGCCGCGATGGCGGCCTACCGCGTCAATTTCGTCGATGAAGATAATACAGGGAGCATTCTTTTTTCCCTGCTCGAACATGTCGCGCACGCGGCTTGCACCCACGCCCACGAACATTTCCACGAAGTCGGAACCGGAAATGGTGAAGAACGGCACGCCCGCTTCGCCTGCGATGGCGCGCGCGAGCAGCGTCTTACCGGTACCCGGAGGGCCGATGAGCAGGCAGCCTTTGGGGATCTTGCCGCCGAGTTTCTGGAATTTCTGCGGGTCTTTGAGGAAATCCACGATTTCGGCCAGCTCTTCCTTGGCCTCGTCGATACCGGCCACGTCTTCAAACGTCACCTTGCCGAGTTTTTCAGTGAGCAGGCGCGCGCGCGATTTGCCAAAGCCCATGGCACCCCCACGCCCCCCCTCACCCATCTGCATGCGGCGCATGATGAAGATATAGATACCGATAAAAATGAATATCGGCAGCCAGAAGCTCAGCATGTTGGTGATGAACACGTCGATGCCGGAATTTTCCGGCGTGGCGGAAACCTTGACGTTTTTCTGGGTCAGCACTTCCACCAGCGCGGGGTAATCGGGCGCATAGGTTACGAATTTCTCACCGGACTTGAATGTGCCGCCGATCGTGGTGCTGGGGGCATCGGGCATCTTGCGGATGGTGACATCGGACACATCGCCCGCATTCACACGCGTAAGAAATTCGCTGAAGGCAAGCTTGCCTTTCACGTTGGCGTCGTTATTGCCCTGGAACAGCATCGCCATCAGCAGAACGGCACCGGCTATCACCAGCCAGATGGAAACATTGCGCGAGAAATTAGGCATAGGGTGACTCTCTATATTATGGGAGCTGCGGGACTATGATGGTATATAGGTGGATAATACCACTTTGTCATCCCCTTAGGGAAAAAATGATGCAGGTATGCCTAAGCCATTGCGGCCACTTATTCTATCGCTATAGTGCGCAGCATGCAGAGCATAAAAAAATCTTCCAAGACACTGCTTGATCTCGTTTTACTGGCGCTGGCAACCGCCCTCATCTTCGGCCTGCTGCTTGGCAGCCGCCCCTATTCCGCGCCCAGCGAATCGCGTTATGTGGAAATCGGCCGCGAGATGGCCGAGTCGGGTGATTATGTCACCCCGCGCCTCAATTACATAAAATACTTTGAGAAGCCGCCTTTGTTCTACTGGGCACAGGGCGCATGGACGGAGATTGCCGGCACCGACTTTTTCAACGCGCGCGTGCCCACCGCATTCTTCTCGGTGCTGCTGTGCCTGCTCACCTATGGGCTGGGCAGGATGCTGTATGGCAGGCTGGCGGGCATACTTTCCGCTCTGGTCATCGCCACCAGCATCTACCTGTTCTCGCTCAGCCGCGTGGTGCTGCTCGACGTGCCGGTGAGCGTTTTCCTCGTCGCCACGCTGATGGCTTTTCTCCATGCCGCCAACGCACCGCCCGGCAAAAAACGCACGCTGGTCATTTACTGCATGTACATAGCCGCCGCAGGCGCGGTGATGACCAAGGGGCTCATCGGCATCGTGGTGCCGGGCGCCATTATCTTCCTGTGGTTCCTGTGCACCGGGCGCTGGAAACTGCTCGCCGAAATGCGCCTGCCCACCGGCACGCTGCTGTTTCTGGCGCTCTGCGCGCCGTGGCATATCATGGTGTGGCAGGCAAACCCTGAACATCCGTGGTTCTATTTCGTGCATGAACACTGGCTGCGCTACACCACCACCACCCACGGGCGCGACCATAAACTCTGGTTCTTCGTTCCCGTGGTCATCGGCGGGCTGTTCCCGTGGACGGTGTTCGCGTGGCAGGCCTTCTCCACCCACCTCAAAGGCGGCTGGAGCAACCGCCATCAGGACAGCCGCCCGCTGTTTCTCGCATTGTGGATATGGTTCCCCTTCATCTTCTTTTCCATCTCGGATTCCACGCTGATTCCTTATATCCTGCCCATCTTCCCGCCGCTGGCGGTGATGCTCGGCCATTACTTCGCGCAGAACTGGCAGGAACGCAAGACCAGCGGCTGGCGCGCAGGCGTCTATGCGATGATTGTGCTGCTGTTGCTGGTTGCCGTGCTGCCGGATACCGTGGAAGACTCCGTGGACCAGAACAGTAAAGTGTTCCAGGCTATAGAAGATGGGGAAAGCAGCATACAGTATCTCTCCGGCGTGGCGCTGACCGGCGCGGTGCTTCTGTTCATCACCTATTTCCAGGGGCGTGCGAAGCATGTGATCATGGTGATGATCGCGATAGCCGTGCTCGTCATGCAGATGGGCGATGTGATTGCCTCGCACTATAATAAAGACTCCATGCAGGGTATCGCCAGTACGGTCAAACCCATCCTGAGAGCGGACGATGAAGTGGTGATCTACGACCATTATTATCAGGATATGCCCATTTACCTGAACCGCCGTATCGGCACGGTGAACTGGAAGGGTGAGCTGGAATTCGGTTCGCAGCATCAGGACACGTCGGACTGGCTGCTCAGCTATGACAGTTTCTGGAAACGCTGGCAGACGCCGGGCAAGCGCATGTTCGTCATCATGCGGCAGGATGCGCTGGAACGAATCAAGGCCACGCCTGAATATAAGGATATTCCCCTCTACCCCCTGATGCAGGACGGGCGTAACCTGCTGTTCGCCAACGTGCCTAAAGAAGCCCTCATCGAAAAAGAAACCGTTCAAGAAAAGAATTAACATGAGCGATGCACCCTTCATGCCTTTTGCCAGGCCCACGCTGAGCGAGGAAACGTTTAAAGAAGTGGAAGCGGTGCTGCGTTCCGGCTGGCTGACCACGGGCCCGCGCGTGGCGCAGTTCGAGAAAGACCTTTCCGCCTATTTTGGTGGCAGGCAGGTGCGCGCCCTGGCTTCGGCCACGGCAGGCCTTCAGCTTGCCTTCATGGCGCTTGGGCTGAAGGAAGGCGACGAGGTTATCACCACGCCGCTTACCTTTGTCGCCACGCTCAACACGATTGTGCAGGCGGGTGCAAAGCCCATACTGGTGGATATCGACCCCGCCACGCGCAACATGGATGTGCGCCTGATCGAAAAAGCCATCACCAGAAAAACCCGCGCCATCTGCCCGGTGCATTTCGCTGGTTTGCCGGTGGATATGGACGAGGTCTATGCCATCGCCCACAAGCATGGGCTGCGCGTCGTGGAAGATTGCGCGCATTCCATAGGCGCCGCCTATAAAGACAGGAAGCTCGGCTCTTTCGGCGATATCCAGGTAATGAGCTTCCACCCCAACAAGAATATGACCACCGGCGAAGGCGGCGCTGTTGTTACGGACGACGCGGACGTGCTCAAAGCCATAGAGCGCCTGCGCTTCCACGGCATCGACCGCGATTCCTTCAACCGCTTCAGCAAGACCGGCAGCCAGCATTATGACGTGGTGCTGCCCGGCTTCAAATACAACATGATGGACATCCAGGCCGCCATCGGCATCCACCAGTTGCCGATGCTGGACGGCTTTATTGACGCACGCAATACGCTGGTGGAAAAATACCGCAGCAGGTTCGCAGGCGTGAAGCAGCTTTCCCTTCCCTCCCAGCCCGCTTACGCGCACCGCCATGCATGGCACCTGCTCACCGTGCTGGTGGAAAACCGCGACGGCTTCATGGACGCGATAAAGGCAAAGAATATCGGCACCGGCATGCATTATGTGGCCGCGCACCTGTTCAGCTATTATAAAGAACGGTTCGGCTACAGGCAGGGCGACTTCCCGCATGCGGAACACGTAGGCGGGCGTATTTGCAGCCTGCCCCTGTTCCCGCGTATGACGGATGAGGAGCTTGATAGGGTGGTAACGGCGGTGAAAGAAGTTTTACATTAATCTTCGTCATCCTGTGAATCGCGCAGAGACAGAAAAAATCTTCGGGTGACAAAGATCATTGCATCACTTCGGTACAAATTCAGCATCATTTTGTCGCCCGAGCAGAACCAGAAATGAGAATTTTACCCCCAAAAATAGAAATCTATACATTTGAATATACTTAGTTTTTTCTATTATTTTAACTATTTTTAAATGACGTCCGCGCTACAGTGTAAGCATGTTTTCCTCATGAAGAATTATGTGGAAGCGATATTCAAGGAAAGGACCGTAACATGACGACCCGGCATGCATTCGACCACAACCGCGCCAGCAGCTATATCGGCAAATCCATTCTCATCGGCCTGCATATTTATGAGCAGGGCGAAACATCACCGGCCCGGGAACAGATGCACGGCATCATCACCCATGCATCGCCGCAGGGTATCAGGGTAGCGCTCAGGGGGGTGAATGAGGGCGGCATGCTGAACATGCCCCCCTCGCTTGACGATATTGAAGTGGCCTCGCCCGGCACCTACCTGATCGGTGAGGATAAGATTGAAGATCCCGATTTTATGGCCACGTGGGCGATCCACCGCACCACCCTGCATTAAGAAGCGTTTCGTCAACGCCCCCTTTCCCGCCGGGAAGGGGGCGTTTTTATGCAGATGCGCGGTTGCCTGTTGACCCTACCTGCCAGAAGTGCAAGAGGTAGGGCGCTAACAACCGGGTATGCTGAATATGTATCTTTCCGTCGTGATCCCCGTCTATAACGAGTCCGCCAATATCGATACGCTGTTCGCACGCACCCTGCCCGTGCTCGACAAACTCGGCAAGCCTTACGAGATAGTGCTCACCAATGACGGCAGCCGCGACAATTCGCAGGAGCTGCTCGCCAGGCATCAGGCGGCAAGGCCGGATGTGATAAAGGTCATCCAGTTCGCCCGCAATTACGGCCAGCACCCCGCCATCATGGCCGGGTTTGAGCTGGCGCAGGGCGACGTGGTGGTGACGATGGACGCCGACCTGCAGAACCCGCCGGAAGAAATTCCCAAACTGCTGGCGCTTATTGAGCAAGGGCACGATGTGGTGGGGGGCTATCGCGGCAACAGGCTGGATTCGCCGTACCGCAAGTTCGTCTCCAAAATGTCCAACATCGTGCGCGCAAAGATCACTAAGATCGAAATGCGCGACCAGGGCTGCATGCTGCGCGCCTACCGCCGCGAGATTGTCCAGCTTATCGTGGGCAGCAACGAAAGCACGCCGTTCATCACGGCGCTGGCGCAGTATTTCGCCAACAACCCGGCGGAAGTGGAAGTGGCGCATGAAGAACGCCATGGCGGCACGTCCAACTACAACCTCTACAAGCTCATCCGTTATAACTTCGACCTCACCACGGGTTTCTCGCTGGTGCCGCTGCAACTGTTCACCATCTTCGGCATCGTGCTTTCCGCGCTCTCCTGTTTGCTGGTTGTGGTGCTTGCGGCAAGGCGCATTTTCATCGGGCCGGAAGCGGAAGGCATGTTCACGCTGTTTGGCATTTTGTTCTTCCTGATGAGCGTGGCCATCACCGGGCTTGGGCTGCTGGGCGAATATATTGGCCGCATTTACCTTGAGGTGCGCCAGCGCCCCAAATATGTCATCCGCAGCGTACTGGGCAAAGATGCACCGAACAAAGTAACTCCGCTCAAGGAACGCACCTAATAACCAGCTAAATTTTCTTGTTAAAAAAGATTCATAAAACTGTCACACACCCTGCGCTTCAAGACGCTATAATCCTTACACAAAGCGCAAGGTACCCATGCATAAAGAAGACCAAAACGCCCACTACCGCATCACCGAAGTCACATTTGGCCCGGAGCTGTCCAAAAATATCGACCGGCTTTTTGCGGGTAGGAATGCAAGTGAACAGCGTGCGATCCGAGAAGCGCTCGATATTGCCCTGAAAGACGCCACAACCCCATCTAAGAATTATGCACTTACTAAAATAAAAGGCCCTTTCAAGCTCACACTCGACAGCGCAGATGGTAATATCTTCGTTCAGCTGGATAACAAAATGGGGGAAAGCCTGAAAGCTTTTCTTCCGATGAGAAGGCTTGAAGTCGATATGCTCAATTTCTGGGATAACCTCGCACCTTATATGAAGAGAGCCCTGCCTACAGGTGATATGCGCCAGATACTGGAAGAAGCCCGTCATGATAGCCACGGGCGTGGCGCAGAACTTGTGCGTTCCGCGCTAGCAGAACAGGGCATGCCGACAGTCAGGGAATATGGTGGTGCATTGTTTGAGGCACTTTCCTTTGCCTATCATGACAAGGAGAGGATAAATCCCCGTCCTCAGGTTGCCATACGCATGGCGCAACTCGACGCACGAGGCCAGAGAGTCGCGTTCTAGAACGCAAAACTCCATTGCGTAACGCTGCAAACCTGCTATTTCCTACCTGACTTGAACGTCTTCCTGCGGCTTGACCGCAGGATCTCAGGCGATAATGCACTGGCCTGAGATCCTGTGCTTTCGCACAGGATGACGAAATAACATGGATACTTATGAATATTTTAATCCTCGGCGCTAACGGCTTCATCGGCAGCAATCTCATTGCGCGCATCGTAGCTACCAAGCCCGACTGGCGCATCACCGCGCTTGACCTCGGCGCCGATAAGCTGGATGGCCTCGAAAAACACAAACAGGTCACGTTCCACAAAGCCGATATGCTCGCCGCACGCGATTGGGTCTCCGAGCAGGTAAGCAAAGCTGATGTGGTGCTGCCGCTCGTGGCCATCGCCACCCCCGCCACCTATGTAAGCGACCCGCTCTCCGTGTTCGAACTGGACTTTGAAGCCAACCTCGCCGTGGTGCGCGACTGCGTGAAATACAAGAAACGCCTGATCTTTCCCTCCACGTCGGAAGTCTACGGCATGAGCGAAGACCTGCCTTACGATGAAGAGGAAAGCCGCCTTGTCACCGGCCCCATCAACAAACAGCGCTGGATCTATTCCTGCTCCAAGCAGATGATGGACCGCGTGATTTATGCCTATGGCCAGCGCGGGGCCTTGCAGTTCACGCTGTTCCGCCCGTTCAACTGGATCGGGCCGAAGCAGGACAATGTATGGAACAATAAAGGCACCAGCAGCCGCGCAGTGCCGCAGTTCCTGAGTGACATACTGCACAAACGCGACATCCAGCTTGTGGCAGGCGGCGCGCAGAAACGCTGCTTCCTCTACATAGACGACGCGATGGATGCGATGATGCGTATTTTAGAGAATAAAAATGGCTGCGCCGATAGCGGCATCTTTAATATCGGCCATCCGGGCAATGAGGCGAGCATCCGCGAACTGGCGGAAACGCTGCTTTCCACGATAAAAACCTTCCCCGGTTATGAAAACGTCCCCACGCGCATCATCGACACGTCCGCCGACGCCTATTACGGCAAAGGGTATCAGGACGTGGAGCGCCGCGTGCCTTCCATCCGCCGCGCCGAAGAAAAACTCGGCTGGAAGCCGGTGACGGATTTTGCCGCCTGCCTGCACAAGACCGTAGAATTCTACCTGCGCCAGAAACAGGCCGCATAACACGCCATGTTCATACGTCACCTCAGTGAAGCGGACCGCGGCATCTATAATCCCTTTATCCTGCGCGGCGTGCATGAGCATGCGGACTGTTTCCGCATCAGCGAGCAGGACGTGCTGGAATCACCCGATCCCCTATTGTCTCTTTATGTGGATGACTTTACGCTTGGCGCGTTTGAAGAAGAAGGCCTGTTGCTGGGAGTGGTGAGCTTCGCACGGGAAACGCGGCAGAAATTCCTGCATAAGGGGCTTTTGTACCGCATGTATGTGGCGGCGGAAACGACGTCGCGAGGCATCGGGCGCGAACTCATCCGCCAGACCGTGGCGCTTGCACGCCAGCAACCGGGGCTGGAACAGATATTGCTTACGGTACTCAGCCATAACATGAAAGCGATACAGTTATATGCATCGGAAGGCTTCGTCGTCTTTTCCAAAGAACCCCACGCACTCAAGTCCGATAAAACCTATTTCGACGAAGAGCAGATGGTGCTATACCTTTAACAGGTAGGGGCCACCCCCCTATTGTGCAAAAATGACACAGGCAAATTTTTCCCAGCTGTCATCAATAAGCATTTTTTCATGCCGGATAACACGGCAAAAATTTGTCAAGGAATAGGTAAGGCATAAGCAAAAAAATCGTATTGCTTTAACTACGCAGTGCAATCAGTTGAATAAAAATTATATTTACAATGTTATCCCCAATTTATCCACTGCTATTACCCCAGTTATCCACTATATATAGTAGTTGATAACAATTTCTGGACTAGATGTTGACAGCAACAGAGGCAACTCTTAAGAATGATTTTGAGCTTCAGAAAAGAAGCGAGCCAGGTACAGAACATAACAAAACACCAAAAGAGTACGCGCTCAGGGAGAGAGACCATGCAAGCCATCCAGATAGACCGTTCCCGTGACAACCGCCTGACCACATTCGGCAAGGCTACCCTGCAGGACCGTTACCTGCTTGAAGGTGAAAGCTTTCAGGATATGTTCGCGCGCGCAGCCAAGCATTATGCCGACAACGCGGAACATGCGCAGCGCCTGTATGACTATGTCAGCCAGCTCTGGTTCATGCCCGCCACCCCCATCCTCTCCAATGGCGGCAGCAATCGCGGCCTTCCCATCTCGTGCTTCCTCAACGAAACGCAGGACAATCTCGAAGGCATCGTGACGCTGTGGAACGAAAACGTATGGCTCGCGGCTCGCGGCGGCGGCATCGGCAGCTACTGGGGCAATTTGCGCTCCATCGGTGAAAAAGTGCGCGGCAACGGCAAGACCTCCGGCGTAGTGCCCTTCATGCGCGTGCAGGACTCCCTCACCCTTGCCATCTCGCAAGGCTCGCTCCGCCGTGGCAGCTCCGCCGTCTATATGCCGATCGACCACCCGGAGATCGAGGAATTCATCGATATCCGCCGCCCCACCGGCGGCGACCCCAACCGCAAGGCGCTCAACATCCATCACGGCGTTGCCGTATCCGACGCGTTCATGCAGGCGGTTGAAAACGGTGACGACTGGAACCTCGTAAGCCCCAAGAGCAAGAACGTCATCCACACCGTGAAGGCGCGCGACCTCTGGATCAAGCTGCTCACCGCCCGCGTGGAAACCGGCGAGCCGTACATCCTGTTCATCGACAGCGTGAACCGCGCCATTCCGGAACATCACCGCCAGCTCGGCCTGCTGGTGAAAACCTCCAACCTGTGCAGCGAGATCACGCTGCCCACCGGCGAAGACCACCTGGGCAAGGAACGCACCGCCGTATGCTGCCTGTCCTCCATCAACCTTGAAACCTACGACGAATGGGTGAACCACCCCACTTTTGTTGAAGACGTCATGCGCTTCCTCGACAACGTGCTGCAGGACTTCATCGACTCCTCTCCCGACAGCATGAGCCGCGCAAAATACTCCGCCATGCGCGAGCGCAGCGTGGGCCTTGGCGTGATGGGCTTCCATTCTTTCCTGCAGAGCAAGATGATCCCGTTTGAATCCGTCATGGCCAAGGTATGGAACAAGCGCATGTTCGCCCATATCCGCACCCAGGCGGACGCGGCTTCCAAGAAGCTGGCCGAAGAGCGCGGCGCCTGCCCGGATGCGGCGGAATGCGGCATGATGGAACGCTTCAGCAACAAGATGGCGATCGCGCCCACCGCGTCCATTTCGGTGATCGCGGGCAATTCCTCGCCCGGCATTGAGCCCTACGCCGCCAACAGCTTCACGCAGAAGACGCTTTCGGGCTCCTTCAACGTGCGCAACAAACACCTCACGCGTATCCTGGAGTCTTACGGCTATAACAACGAAGACGTATGGAGTTCCATCTCCTCGCATGAAGGCTCCGTGCAGCACCTGCCCTTCCTCACGGAGGACGAAAAGCTCGTGTTCAAGACCGCGCCGGAGATCGACCAGCGCTGGATCGTGGAACATGCCGCCGACCGCACGCCCTATATATGCCAGGCACAGTCCGTCAACCTGTTCCTGCCTGCCAACATCCACAAGCGCGACCTGCACATGCTGCATATGGACGCGTGGAAAAAAGGCATGAAGAGCCTGTATTACTGCCGCTCCACGTCCATGCAGCGCGCGGAAAAGGTTTCCCACAAGGTAGACGGCACCGGCCTGCAGCTGGAAATGTCGCTGGTGAAGAAGACCGCCCCCGTCATGTACCAGCCCGGCAAATACGAAGAATGCCTGGCGTGCCAGTAAAAAGAGAACTCGATGACTCGAGGACTGGAGGGCTTTATCGAGTCCTCGGGTTCTCAAGCGCTCTTTCATCAAGGAGAAACCTATGGCCGTAGCAGCATCATTTATCGACGCCCAGATATTCCAGCGCTGGGGACATGAAGTCCGCGGCTGGTTCAACAGCCCGCATGAACTGGAAGAACGCCCCGGCGTGTTCGTCGTCGCCACGCAGGGGTTCCAGATTCCGTTCGTACTGGATGTCGGCGAATCGGAAAACCTGCGCCTCACCGTGCTGGGCCACGACCGGCGCGTATTCTGGCGCCGCAACGCGCTGGGCAGCCTGTTTTATGCGGCGCTGTACATTGAAAACGGCGACTCCCCGTTCCTCAGCGGCTTCCACCGCCAGAATATCGAGCAGCGCATACGCAGCATGGAGCAACCCGTATTCGGCGAACACGAAGTGTTTGCGCGCCCCGAACATCAGCAGTAAGATCTCAGTATAACGAATCATATACTCTAAAACAATCTCATGATTAATACTCCAACATCCGTATCTGGCGCTTCTTCTTTTGAAGATTTGAAACATCTTAATGATCATGGGGCTGAATATTGGAGTGCACGCGACTTACAATTACTCTTGGGATATAGTCAGTGGAGACGATTCGAAGATGCTATTGGCCGTGCACAAATGTCGTGCGAACAATCTGGAAATAAACCCAAAAACCATTTTGCCGGTGCCGGCAAAATGGTTGTTATAGGCTCCGGAAGCGCCCGTAATGTGCCAGATTTTCATTTATCGCGTTTTGCCTGTTATCTTATTGCTCAGAATGGTGATGCCAGAAAACCTGAAATTGCGTATGCACAACACTATTTTGCAGTTCAAACCAGAAAGCAGGAATTAGACGAACAATTAGCCGCAGATAAAGAAAGAGTAGAATTACGTAAACAAACTGCTGAAGAGTTCAAAGCTTTATCTGGAGCAGCGCGTGAAGCAGGTGTTGAAAACAGAATGTTTGGCGTTTTCCATGATGCTGGATATAAAGGGCTTTATGACGGATTAGGGAATGAGGCTATTAAAACCCGCAAAGCTATTCCTGAAAAGGAAAATTTAATGGACCGTATGAATGCTACTGAGTTGGCCGCCAATCAATTTCGCATGACTCAAACGCGAGACAAACTTGCTCGGGAAGGCATACGTCAACAAGGGAAAGCCATCGCAATGCACGAACACGTGGGGCGCGAGGTACGTGATGCAATAAAGCGCATTGGAGGCGACTTACCAGAGAATATTCCGCCCGCTGAGCATATAAAGAATGTTGAGAAACGAATTAAAGAAGCTGTACCTAAGCTTGAATTGAATGATCAGCATGCCGCTGGATTACTTGGTAATACTGCCGAAATAACTCACAATAATTAACAAACCATCAGGAGAGTTCATGTCCCTTCTTGAATCCAACCCGATCTACAAGCCCTTCCACTATCCCTGGGCCTACGAAGCATGGCTCATGCAGCAGCGTATCCACTGGCTGCCCGAGGAAGTGCCGCTGGCCGACGACGTGAAAGACTGGAAAACGACGCTTAAGCCCGAGGAAAAACACCTGCTCACGCAGATATTCCGCTTTTTCACGCAGTCGGACATCGAGGTGAACAACTGCTACATGCAGCATTACGCGCGCGTGTTCAAACCCACCGAAGTGCTCATGATGCTGGCGGCGTTCTCCAACATGGAGACTATCCATATCTCCGCCTATTCACACCTCATCGACACGCTGGGCATGCCCGATACCGAATACCAGGCCTTCCTCAAATACAAGGAGATGAAGGACAAATACGACTACATGCACCAGTTCAGCACCGACACGAAAGACGGCATCGCGCGCACGCTCGCGGCATTCGGCGCTTTCACGGAAGGGCTGCAGTTGTTCGCATCGTTCGCGATGCTGCTCAACTTCCAGCGCTTCGGCAAGATGCGCGGCATGGGCCAGATCATCGCGTGGAGCGCGCGTGACGAAACGCTGCACACCGAATCCATCATCCGCCTGTATAAAACCTTCCTCGCGGAAAACCCCGAAGTGGACCATGAATTCCTCAAGCGCGATCTTTACAAGATATGCGACACGATCGTGGGGCTTGAAGATAATTTCATCCAGCTTTCCTTCGGCGTGGGCGGCATCGAAGGCCTCACGGCGGAAGAAGTGAAGATGTACATTCGCTACATCGCCGACCGCCGCCTCGTTCAGCTTGGGCTGGAACCGATGTACCGCATCAGCAAGAACCCGCTGCCGTGGATGGACGAAATCCTCAACGGCGTGGAACATACCAACTTCTTCGAGAACCGCGTGACGGAATACACCAAGGCCGCCACCACGGGTTCATGGGAAGATGCGTTTGCGTAGGGATTTGTTTACGGGGGCACGCTGCCCCCGTTTACGCTCCGCATAAACTCCCCCTGCGGGGTCGTCGTGAAGAACTTCCTCCATGACTACGGCAAGCATAGTAGATGCTATTTTTTCAGCACTTCGTCGGGCTTCAGCCCCTGCTTTTCCAGCAGCGCCGCGAGCATGGCATTCTGGTATTCCAGATGCTGCAGCACCAGTTCAATCTCCTGCTCGGCCTTGATGTTCACATCAAGGTCGTTCTGCGAACGGATATCGGCCTTACGCGCCTGAATATTCTGCCCCACCATGATGAGCGGCATGAGCATGATCTGGATGAGGTTTGAAATAAACAGCCAGAATACGAAGCCCATCGGCGGGTCGAACTGGTATTGCGCGGGCGCAGCCAGGTTCCAGCCGAGCCACAGCAGCGTCCAGCCGAAAATGATGAGGAAGAAGCCGATCGTGCCCACTTTTTCCGTGATGGCACACGCAACCCTGTCCAGCCGTGTCATCTTTTCCGCCGCGATATGGCTGGCATTGCGCAAGCCCCGCTGGCGCTTCCTGAATTCCGCGAAGGAGGTGGGTTTTTTATGTTCCGTCATGCAGAGTTCTTTGGCAACAGTAGATGAATGCGTACTCGGTTAATCGTACTCGGTACTCGGAGCAATACCGAGTACGCAAAACCGTGTACCGAGTACAAACTCTTACATCCTCATAGGAAGAATGATCATGTTATGCCCCTGATTATGGAGCCTGCGCTGGATGATGTAGGAGTTCTGGTTGTAGAGATACTGGGTGAAGAAGCTCTCATTCTGGAAGATGAGCTTGCTGGAGAAGAAAACGGCCTTGGGGAAGTCGCGCAGCACTTTCTCGATCAGCTCGCCTACCCTGTCCACCACGTCGGTGCCGAAGGATACGTAGGATGTGGCCGCCATGCCGTGCGAATGGCAGTAATTCACGTAATGGTTCAGCGTGCGCTTCACGTCGCGGCGCAGGGACTGGCGGTCCTCGCGCTCCATAAAGTTGCCGGAATCCACCTCGCCCACGCTGATGAACACGAAGTTCTTATACACGCCCGGGAACAGGCGCAGCACCCACAGTAGCGCATGCATGCCGCTGCCCAGCGAGCTGTTGACGATAAACACCGCCGTCTGCTGCGAGGGATCGAGCGAGGGAGGCGTTGCATTGGTCTTTTTCATGGCATCGGCGAATAACTCGTCTGCCAGCGCCAGTTTCTGGCGCACCTTGCCGTAGGAGCGGTGGATCGCCCAGCCGGTGAACACCAGCGCGCCGGTGATGAGCAGCGTCATCCAGCCGCCGTCATGAAATTTCTCAACCGTGGTGATGACAAGGATGCTTGCACAGACGATGAAGCCAATCGTGGCGATGGCCAGCTTGGACATCCATTGCCTGTTCTGCCTGCGGTAGCGCATCCAGTAGCGCATGAGGCCGAGCAGGGAAAGGGAGAAGGTAAGAAACACGTTGATACTGTAAAGCACCACCAGCATTCCCACATCGCCTGCGGTCACCAGCAGCGCGAGGAACGCCGCCGCGCCCATAAGGGTAATGCCGTTCTTGGTAACCAGACGGCTGGACAGCGACGAAAAGAAATGCGGCATCCACTGGTCGGACGCCATGTTGGCAAGCACTGCGGGCCCGGCAAGGAACCCGGTATTGGCTGCCACCAGCAGCAGCCCGGCTTCAAACGCCATCACGATACCCAGCGTGTAGGGCGTGATAGTGATGCCGCCGATGGTCCAGCCTTCCATGATATTGCCGAACACCACGGCGTTAAGCGTCTTGCCTTCTTCCGGCACAGCGCCCCACAACAGGTACAGCAGGATGATGCCCCCCGCCGTGAATGCCAGCGAGAAAGCGATCATCACCATGGTCATCTTGCCGGTTTTCACGCGCGGCTCGGCCAGCGTGTTGACGTTGTTGGATACGGACTCCAGCCCCGTATAGGTGCCGCCCCCCAGCGAGAACGCCTTGAGGAAGAACGACGCCACCATCAGCGCGCCCATTTCCTTGCTCATGAGGCTGGTTTCGGCAAATGCCTTGGGCATGATGGCGGGCAGGCCCTCCGCATGGGCGCCAATGCCGTAAAGGATGAGCGCCACATGCGTGATAACGAAACCCAGGAAGATGGGCATAAGTATCTTGATGGATTCTTTCATGCCGCGCAGGTTGAGCAGCACCAGCACGAAAATCATTACGCATTTGACCGGCAGGCTGTAGCTGAGCCACTCCACCGGCATCATGCTGAACATGGCGTCCACACCGCCCGCCACCGAGATGGCAATGGTCAGCACATAGTCGATGACGAGCGCGGAGCCGGACACAAGCCCGGCATGCCTGCCCAGCAATGTGCTGGCCACGCGGTAACCGCCGCCGCCGCCCGGAAAAAGCTCCAGCACCTGGATGTAGGCCACGGAGATGATGAACACCGTAAAGGCGGTCGCTATGGCAAGGTAAATGCCCAGCGACGTATGGCCTTCCAGCGCCATGAACGCTTCGGCAGGGCCGTAGCAGGAAGAGGACAGACCGTCAGCGCCCAGCCCCACCCACGCAAAGAACGCCACGAGGGCGATGTTGCTGTGCGTTTGTTTGCTGAACGGATCGCGCGGCTTCCCAAGCAGGAAGTGCTTTATCGTCTTAAAGCTGGGCATGGAAGGTCTATAAAAAGGGAACTGCAAATAAGCGTAAATTCCGGCGGATTATATTCAGGGCGGAATCAACTGCAATAGCGATTATTTTACTGGCCGTTCAATAATTTGTTGACTTCCTCGGGCGAAAGTTCCTGCTCGGGGGGCAGTTCGGCGGGCGAAGGCGTGTCGATCAGCGAGGCCTGCGCTTCGGTAAGGGTGGTGACCGGTTTGGCGCCGCTGGGGTGCACAGGCGCAGGAGTGGCCGGTATCAGCTCGTCGAACCCGTCGCCGTGCACTTCCACGCCGGTGGGGCTGGTAACCACCGTTTCGGCCTGCGCTTCAGGCGCAGGCAGCATCTCTGCGCTGGCATTCTGCATGGCGCGTATCATCATATCGAGGTCTTCGGCGGTCACTACCGGGCTGTGCAGGCGCACCACGCCGCCCTGCCCGATGCCGTCCATCGCGTCCCCGGCGTCGGGCGCCGCCGCTTCGTTAACAAAACGCGCCTTGGGCAGCACGGATTCCCTCATCACGGCGCGGCGCTCGATGCGGATGGCGTCGCTAAGGCCGCTCATCTTGAACGCTTCATAGGCCGTGTTGGCTTTCACCTGTTTTATCTCGCCGCTTTTGGAGGTAATGGCATATTCTTCCTGACTGATGGCCACCACGTTACGGCGGCGCAACGGCAGGGATTCGAATATTGCCTGTTCTGTTGTCATAAAAAATCAGAACGATTTCCATTTCATGCCGCCGACGATGTAATTCACACCGTCTTTGGTGCCCAGCGGCAGCATGCAACTGCGGCACTTGATGATCATGTGCGCGGAGTTGGTGAACTCGGATTCCTCTTCGGCGGGCTTGCCGGTATCCATCACCTTGCCGAAGCTCCTTTGCAGCGGCGGGTGGCTGGGATTGACCAGCTTTTCGGATATTTCCTGATTGGTTACGTCGCCGCCGAACGCGTCTATCAGGTCCTTGCCCAGATAGTCGTAGCGGAAGACGCGACCATTCGCGGTATTGACGGCTTTCACGAGGAAGCAGGAATCCCAGATGTCCGCAATAACGCTGATATCAATATCGTTTTCCTCGGGATAGGGCCTGCCGGAACATATGGACTCCCAGTACGTGCGCAGTTTTTCGGTAAGGCGGTTATGCTGGGTGACAGGCATATGTTGTAACTATGGTTTTGTTATAGGTTCAATCGGCATGTAGTTTGTATATTTTGCGATAGCGAATTTTATTCGCTCCGCAAGACGCAGTCCGCAACAGGTAGTTACTCATACCTGTAAGGGCTGCAACGCCGCGGGCGATAAAATTCGCATCGCCCTGCGGGTTGTGGTAAAAATGGGCATCTGCGTCGTCAGAAGGCTTGGGGGTATGAATAACTACCCCGTGCGCCTTCTTCCTAGCATCCCTCCCATTTTTACCGACAACAAAATGCATAAACTACATGCCGATTGAACCTTTGCGCTCCTGACCGACTATAGCACAGTCACCGCAAGTGTGGAGCGCCCGTTACGCCTGCGTGCCGTTTTGCCACAAACTGTTACCCGCAAGCAACAATGAACCGCATATCAGAATTATACCACATTCATTATTTTTTACAATGTATTCTAACCCGCTTTTAATGTTATAGGTCACCAGGCTTTCCGTGCCCAGCCTGCTAGCTGTATCACAAATAACAACAGGGGGATGGGCGGCTGCCTCATCTTCGATCGCCACCGCACAGAGGCTTTTTACATGCCGCGCCATTGGCCTCAGGAACGCTTCCACGTCCTTGGTGGCCATCATGCCGCAGATGAGGTGGACGGGTTTCTGCTGTATGCCTATCCACGCCGCAAGTTCTTCCCCTGCTCCCGGATTATGCCCGCCATCAAGCCACAACTCGAATGTTTCAGGCAGCGCTTCGGTGAGCCTGCCTTCAAGGCGCTGCAGGCGCGCAGGCCATACGGCACTGGCTACACCCTGCCTTATATGCGCATCGGTTACGGCAAACCCTTTCAGCCGCTTCGCGCAGGCAATGGCCGTGGCGGCATTGCTCACCTGATGCGCGCCGGGCAAGGCGGGCTGCATGCCGTCAACGCTGCTGATCACAAATTCATGCCCCGAACGCAGCAGCGGGGCCTGCAATAATACCGCAGCCGTTTCTATGGCGTGCAATGCTTCGGGGGCCTGCGGGCCGACAATGCAGGGCACACCGCGCTTGATGATGCCCGCCTTTTCGCCTGCTATCTCCACAAGGGTGGTGCCCAGGAACTCGGTATGGTCCATAGAGACGGGAGTTATGGCGGTGAGCAGCGGCTTTTCTATAATATTAGTGGCGTCCAGCCTGCCGCCCATGCCGGTTTCCAGCAGCACGATATCCGCCGCAGTTTCGGCAAACGCAAGGAACGCCAGCGCCGTGGTGGCTTCAAACCCGGTGACCGGATGCTGTTCGCATAAGGGTGCGATACGCTTAAGCAGCGAGAGCAGGTAATCATCATCGATATTTTTTCCCGCCAGCGTGATGCGCTCATTGAACGTGACCAGATGCGGCGAAGTGTAACGGTGCACCCTGTAACCCGCCGCTTCCAGAATGGCCTTGAGATACGCCAGCAGCGAGCCCTTGCCGTTGGTGCCCGCCACATGCACAACGGGCGGCAGTTTTGTGTGCGGATTGCCCAGCGCTTCCAGCAGCACATTTACCCTGTCGAGCGCGAGGTCGATCATCGGTATGCGTTTATGCGCCACCTGCACCAGCAATTCTTCTATCGCGGTGTTGGGATGCTTCATGCCAAGGCACCCAGCGTATCCAGCATAAGCCGGTGCGGCTTCACATCATGCACGCGCAAATAATCCATCCCCTGTAGCGCGAGGTAAGCGGAAAGGCTCAGCGTCGCCGTGTCCCTGTCGCGCATATCATCACCCGCCAGCGCCTTCAGGAAGGATTTTCGCGAATGGCCGATGAGCACCGGCACTTCCCAGTCGAGGAACCCGGCGCAACGGCGGATAAGCTCCAGCGATTGCTCCGCCGTCTTGCCAAAACCGATGCCCGGATCAAGGATAACGCGGTCCTGCGTTATGCCCGCCTGCGTCGCTTCCTGCAATGTGCGGTTTCCCCATGCCACCACTTCCCGCACGGGGTCGCAGAACTCCGGCAATGTCACGTTTTTATCGGCAGGAACGGCCAGCGAATGCATCAGCACGAGAATAGCCTCGCCGTAAGGCTTAACAGCGCGCAGCATTTCCGGCGTGCCGCCGCTGACGTCGTTTATCCAGCCAAACCCCGCATCCAGCGCGCGGACGGCGTTTTCGGGATGGAAGGTGTCCATGCTGAACACAACAGAAGAAGCCCTTGTGCCCAACGCCTGCGAAAGAGGCGCAATGCGCCGCCATTCTTCCTCTGCGCTGAGTATCTGCGCACCGGGGCGCGTGGACTGGGCGCCGATATCAACAACCGAAGCACCCGCTTCCGCCATCTGGTCTATCTCAGCAAGCAATGACTTCACATCGCGCCCATACCTGCCATCACCCGAGAACGAGTCCGGTGTCAGGTTGAGTATGGCTACGATGTCAGTCAACTCTGTCCTCCAGCATTTCCATGCTGTGTATCCATGCCCCGGCAAGCTGTTTCGCCGTCTTGCCTTTATGCTCACCCGTTACGGGGTAAACCCATTCAGGCTCAATGTCCGCCAGCGGCACCAGCGCGAAATCGCGCACCAGCAGCCCGGCATGGGGAATTATCAGTTCGGGCGTGCTCACCACTTCATTGCCATAGACAAGGATGTCGATGTCGATCTCGCGCGGGCCCCAATGCCCCCTGTCCTGCCTGCCGATGGTCTTCTCCATCAGCTTCACCTGCTCCAGCAGGCTTTCGGGTTCAAGCCTGGTTTCGCCGGAGACGGCCATATTGAAGAACGGGATGTCCCATTCCCTGGGCGCACCCTGCGGCAACAATGCCAGCGATTCATACACCGGCGAACAGCGCATGGAATTCACCACCGTACTCAGCAGCGCCTTGCCCTGGCGCAGATAGCCAAGCCGGTCGCCCAGATTAGAGCCAAGCCCAAGGACTACTAACATAACGGCGGCGTCCAGGAAAATGGCGGAAGGTCGGTGTAGGAGAATGACGCGCCACCGAGCACAAAAGGAACGGGTATCTGGCACTTTGTAACCTTGAGCGCAATCCTCACCCCGTTGGGCGTCATGCCGCGCACTTTATCGAACAATTGTACGCAGAGATATTCTATCAGGCGGAATTCCCTGCCCCTGCACATGGCTTCCAGCGCGTTGCTTATCTTGTCATAGCAGATGAAGTCGCCCTTATCGGCGAAAGACGGCTCGGCCAGATCCGGCGTGTAAAAGGCAAGGTCCACCTCCACATGCTGTATCTGCGCGCGCTCTTCCTTTTCGCAGCCGAGCCTGACGCCCAGGCGGATGCGGTTGACACGCAGCACATTATTATAGGATACGGGTGCTTGTTGCATAAGGCCGCCATTACTGACACACTGCCTGCCAAATGCAAGTTAAAAACCCAAGGGTTTCCGTCCGCCGCACCAACCAGACAAGGCCATGAATATACTCTATATTAACGGCAGTTTTCTGCCTTCGGACCAGGCGTCATTGTCGGTGGATGAACGGGGTTTCCGCTTCGGCGACGGGGTGTTTGAGACCATTGCGCTGCATGGCGGGGTGCCCTACCTTCTGGAATACCATCTGCAGCGTTTGCAGGAAGGGCTGAAAGCCATCCATATGCAGGCGCCGCTTTCTTTTGATACCGTCATACGCGAAGTGGTGGCAGCGAATAAAGCCAGGGAAGGTATCATAAGGGTGTATGTCAGCCGTGGCGTCGGCAGCCAGGGTTACCTGCCCGTCACTCCCGCGCCTGCGCCCACCGTGCTGGTGCAGCTGATGCCGCCCATTACCCTGCTGCGCTCACCGGTAAAACTCTGGCTGTCCGGTTACGAAAAAATATCGCCGCGCGCCCTTCCCACCCATGCCAAGCTGGCGCAGGGATTGAACGCAACGCTCGCCCGTATGCAGGCGCGTGAACAGGGCTGCCATGACGCGCTGCAACTGAGCGCCAGCGGCCATATCAGCGAAGCCAGTTCCGCCAATATCTTCTGGGTGAAACAGGGCAGGCTCTATACCCCGCCGCTTGCAAGCGGAGCGCTGGCAGGCGTTACGCGCAGGCGGATCATGGAGATGGCGGGCGACGTAAGCGAATGTGATGCCACGCCTGACGCACTGCAGCATGCGGACGAAGTATTCCTCACCAACGCGACAACCGGCATCACGTCCGTGGAAACGTTGCTTCCGCTTAATTACACATGGAAAAACACACAAAAAGCAGCCGCTCTGGCGCAGCAGCGCGAAGCAGATATCAAGGCGTATACCGGCAACCGGAGTTAGAACTTGCCCGAAAAAAACCCGCCGCTATACTGCCCGTTCTTTGCATAATTACCCTATTTGAATGAAGGATTCCTGACATGAGTAAACCAGCTATCGCCGTATTTGCTGTCGCCGCCGTAGCCGCCGGGGGCTATTCCGCTTACTGGTTCAAAAAATCGGAAGACTTCAAGCAACAGATGATCACCAACATCACCGAACTCAACGCCAAGGTGAAGCCCCTCATCAAGGACGGTGAATTCCTGCGTTATGAGTCCGTGCAGTCCAGCGGCTACCCCTTTGCCATGAAGCTCACGCTCACCAAACCCGTGATGCAGCTTCCGGCAAGCGCTATAATGAAGCAGGCGCCCAAAGAGTCGTGGAAAGGAGATATCTCCCCTGAATTCGAATGGACCGAAGAACTCGGCTGGGGCGATAGCGTATCGCTCTCATCCGACGTGCTGGGCAGCAAGTTTGAAGCGACGCTCAACGGTGACATACACTGGAAAACCACAGCAGGCGGCACGGTTCGCCACACCATGGTGGCAAGCTCCGCCACGCCGCTCACCTGCGAACTGAAGACCAAACCGTCCGGCTTCCTCGTCACTTATCCGCAGTTCAAGGACGCAGAATCGTTCTTTGAAGCATTCGAGGCCATCAACTGCGGCTCCAGCGCCAGCGTGATAAAAGACGCCACCGGCGCTACCATCGCCACAACGGACAGCTACCGCCTTGGTATCACCAACGTCATCAATGCAGGCCACCGCAACGCAGGCCTGAAGTATCAGGTCATCAACAACGAATACCTCGCGGCGGGTGACATTATCGTTACGAACTATATGAACATCGTCGCCGAGGCGTTCAAGCAGACGCCCCAGAAACTGACCTATTCACTCTCGGAAATGGGCAAGAACAATATCAATGTCGACATCGCCTATAACGGCCCCGACAACGCCGCCGCCATTGACAACCCCAATTCCAGACTGTCGCTCGACATCAACGCGCTGGACCTCAATTCGAACCTGCTTAATTCCAACAACAACCTCCATTTACTCATCGAACCGCAGGGTGACAACCGCAGGATCGCGCTCAAAAGTGATTCCAAGACCAACATCTCTGAACGCTATGACCAGATCCTGGCCGACAATATCAAGTTGACGCTGACCGATCTGGCGAGCACAGAAGGCAAGACCGGCAAGGAACTGGACATCGCACACAGCGTGCAGAAATTCGGTTCCATCGACTCCCTCGTCGAAGCCGCCCTGCCCAAGCTGCACAAACAGGGCGATATCACCCTCCATGTGGACATGGAAGCGGTCGGCAAGAAGCTGGCCGACAGCTCCGAAGGCCAGGCAAAGATCAGCGCGTTCGACATCCTGACGTCGCTTTACGGCGTCAAGCTGAAAGGCGATCTGGCAGCGATCAAGAATCAGTCGGCCGCCAGCAATGTGGACATCACGTGCCTCAGCTGCGACACGATGATCGACGACATCGCCCGTTACTTCATCCGCTTTGCGAGCTACATTAACACCGTGGCTCCCGATACCAGGACTCCTGTTGCTTCGCCTGATCTGGCCAACGGCGTCAAGACGTTCATACGCAGCGTCGCGCTCAACGGCAGCGATCCGGCAGCCAAGGACCTTAATATCCAGCTCGTGATGAAGGAATCCGGCGATTTCACTGTCAGCGGCAAACCCGTTACGGAAGCCATGCAGTCCTACATGACCAATGTAGTGCCGCATCTTCCCAGGGAAGAAACGCCTTCCATCCCGCCTGAGCAGATGCCGCCGGAATTCCGCGAGCAGATGCTGAACCCGTCTGCACAATAAGCGCTGAGCTGTGCAGCCAGAGCCCCTCGCGTGGGTGTCCCCCCTGAAGGCGGCAGCACTGGCTGCGGATAACGCTACACACTGGGCGCTGCTCTATTCGGGGCAGCGCCTTTCCTTTACCGGGCGTTTTTCCTATCTGTGCCTGCATCCGCAGGAGAGCGTGGCCTACCCCGACTTCAGCCGCATCGCAGCGAAACTCTCCGCCAGCCGTACGCGCTTTGATAATGCGTGGTTCGGTTATCTCGGTTACGAGATGCTGCACGACACGGAACGCTTTGGCGTTAGCGCGCCGCAGTTCATCGCATTGCCCGTATCGTGCTTTACGCGTTACGGCATCATCCTCGCGTTCGACCACGACACCAGCACCCTCACCGCCTACAGGGAGCCGGACAGAAAGCTGCCGGAGTGGTTATACGCAGAACCTTTGCCGCGCGCATTGTCTCGGCCAGCGGTTAGCAGCATTACTTCGCCCATGTCGCGCGCGCAGTATCTCAAAGCCGTGGAAGACACCAAAGCGGCCATCGCCCGCGGCGAATTCTACCAGGCCAATATCACGCGCAAATTCACCGGCAGCTTCGCTGGCAAACCGGACAGCTTCGATCTTTTCCGCAGGCTGTGCGACGCAAGCCCCGCCGCCTACAGCGCCTATCTGCGCATGGGCGACATCTCTGTTCTTTCCTCAAGCCCGGAATGCTTCCTCACCGTGCAGCCGGGCGGGCGTATGGAAACCCGGCCGATCAAAGGCACCGCCGCACGCCTGGGCGATGCAGCCCAAGACCAGCGCCAGCGCGAACGCCTGCACACAAGCGAGAAAGACCGCGCCGAGAACCTGATGATCGTGGACCTCATGCGCAACGACCTTGCGCGCTCCTGCGAAACCGGCAGCATCCTTGTGCGCGGCCTGTTCGAGGTGACCTCCTACGCCACGCTGCATCATATGTCCTCTACCGTTATCGGGCAGAAACGCAGTGATACTCCCACGCTGGAAGCGGTGAAACGCTGTTTCCCGCCGGGATCGATGACGGGCGCGCCCAAGATACGCGCCATCGAATGGTGCATGCAGCAGGAGAATATAAGGCGCGGCGTCTATAGCGGAGCGCTCGGCTGGTTCGGCGGTGACGGCTCCTGTGACCTTTCCGTGGTCATCCGCACGCTGGCGCTGCAGAATGAACGGTTCGAGTTCCAGGTGGGCGGCGGCATCATTTCCGACTCAGACCCCGAGAGCGAATGGCAGGAAACACTGACCAAGGCACGCGGCATCATGAAAGCGCTGGGCGTGGATATTAAAATATTAGAGAATATATAATATTATGAGGGGGGTGTTGCGCCCACGCCACCGCTCCCCCCTCTAAAGGGGTCGTCGCTACGCTCCTCCACGCATACGGCTACGCACTGGAATCAAATCTTTCGTCATCCTGAGGAGCAAAGCGACGAAGGATATCCTTGTTGTGCCAGGTTCAGGACTCGTTAAATTCTTGCTTGCTTTTTCTCTCCCTTTGGGGGGAGAGGACGCGTTTGCCTTGGGTTTAGCTTTAGCTAAGCCCTTAGGCAAACCGAGGTGAGGGGGCGCGTGTAAATTCACCCTCACCCAGCTCCGGCTAAGCTGCTGCGCAGCAAAGCCTGCGCAACCCTCTCCCGCTTTGCAGGAGAGGGAAAGTCAGGAGTCTTGAACCTGGTCGTGAAAAAGGCTGAATGCGATTAATGAGTCCTGACCCTAAGGAAGCAAGAATATCCTTCGCTGCGCTCAGGATGACGAAAGATTAAAACCTGACTTCGGCCAGTTTGCGCTGGATGAATTCCTTGAACACTTTCACGCGTTTGGAATGGCGCAGTTCCGACGGATAGGTGAAGAACACATCCGCCGAGGGGCCTTTGAGCTCGGGCAATATGCGCGTGATGCCTTTTGCGCCCTGCGCAAGGTAATCCGGCAGCGCGGCGATGCCGCAGCCATTTTCCACCGCATGCAGGATGCCGGTGAGGTTGTTGACCTTGAACACGGGCTTGCGCTCGGCGGATTTCGCCTTGCGGCCCGCGCTGAGTATCCAGTTCATTTCGGGAAATGGCAGTTGCCCTTCATCGCCGTAAGTGATGAGGATATGGTTATCGAGGTCATCGCCGGTCTTGGGCACGCCGCGCAGGCGCAGGTAATCGTTCGACGCATAGATGGAGTTATGCAGCGTCACGATCTGGCGCTGGATAAGATCGGGCTGGCGCGCCGGGTTCAGGCGGATAGCCGCATCCGCTTCACGCATCAACAGATCGAGCTCGCGGTCGTCGATCAGCAGCGTGAGCTGGATCTCGGGGTAAAGCTCATGAAACTCGCGTATATGCTTGGTCAGCCACACCGTGCCAAATCCCACCGGCGCAGTAATGCGCAACGGCCCGCGTGGCCGGTCGCGGCTTTCCATCAGCGCGTTCTCGGTGGCGGAGAGTTTGGTGAATACGTCGGATACGGTCTGGAACAATATTTCACCCTGCTCGGTCAGCAGCAGCCCGCGCGCGTGGCGGTGGAACAAGGTCACCTGCAGATGTTCTTCCAGCGCAGCCACCTGGCGGCTGACCGCCGACTGGCTGAGGTTGAGCGCTTCACCCGCGCGGGTAAAGCTCTGCGACTGTGCAACGGTGTAGAATATGCGGAGTTTGTCCCAATCCATCGTAAAACCTCTTATAGAGCAGGATATTACTTCAAATTATCGAACTTTAAAGCGAAAACGGGGTAAGTCGCCTGTGCAAGCAAAAAGGCGAGCTTTGCCGTTACGCGCCACCATTCTTACATTTAGCAAATACAGGTTTTAGATGAATACATATCAAAGCATTGATATAGAAATATAATATATTATAAAAATACAAGTAACAATCCTTCATAAAACTGTAACATTGAAGTGGTAGACTACACTTAGTTAACTACACTACGAATATGTTTAATTATGGCTGATACGAACCGCTCAGACACTACTACTGCGTCAAACTTCTCACTTGAAGCGTCGGCACATTATATAAAATGGGCATATACTTTCATGGAAAGATATTACCAACATAAGGGGAAGAAACTGGGTGATAGAACAGCTCCTAAAATCGCTATAGACCAGCTTAAAGCGTTAAATGTTGGAATTTCAAAAGTTCTTGATACTCCAGAAGCGGAGCGCGATGCTGCCATTGCCGAATTCAGTTACCAGAAGCGGGGAGAGATACCGACATTTCTTTGCGCCGCCCTTACGTTAGCGCGGGCTGTTGCTGCAGATGATAAAAGCATTAGCGCCGTGACTGAAACGCCTGACAATCATGACCCGAGCCTTAAAGCGCTTACAAAAGAAAATTTCACCAAACTTGCAAACGGATTAGCCGCAAGCCTGCGCTATTTTGGTGGAATGCATGCAAGATCCACAAAATCCCAGAGGACGTTCCAGCCTAAGCTTTATGGCAATGGCACTGATCTCCAAAGATTAAATAGCCGTATGAACAGTTCAACCATTCCCCTTATATACGGCGATAGTAATAATGTGGACGGAAAAAAGATTCCATCAGCAATAGGTGCATATATGCTTTCGGTAGAATATGGTTTTCATGCCATATGCGATGCCTGTGGTGAAGCATTTAAGAGTTATGTTGATGGCTTTGATGGCATCAAATCTCTGGAAAGCAAACCAGCGCCTGACACTTCACAGCACTTCCAGAGCCTGGTGGCTGGATCTCGCAACGGCTCAATCAATAAATCTTAGGCTGAAAATGAGCGAACCAACCGTAGCTGCCAATACATCAAACCTACCGGAAATTAATGTCTGGATGCCTACACGTGAATCGTATCCCGACAGCCCGGATATACAGCGCATTGAAACTGCGAGAATACTCAAGCTGCAACGCCATGCTGAAGGTATAAAACAGCTGATCGCTGATCATTTGCCTGGACTTGGCATTACAAGGGCTGATCTGGTCCCCGGAAATTCCCCGCTGAAGACCGCTGAGGACTTCGACAGAGATTACACCTTAATACTTAATACTGGTAAAACATTATACTCTGGCGATGGCCCTAACTCGGTTACTCCCATAATCAGGGGTATTGAAGAACTGACACGGGATAAAACAACGGGTACCGCAGGGCTGGACGGTCACATACAAGGCAGAATTGCTGATTTCGATAAAGTTGTCTCTGATGCGAAGTTCATAAAATTTACACCGTTAAGGTTATCCCTTGCCTGAAGCTCCCGCAGAACCCAAGCAGCCACAAGCCATTGCACTTGATGCGGATCGCCGCACCATTATGGAAGCGGGCGAACATATCGCCGCCGCAAACCGTGCCATTGCCGCCGCCAACACAAACCCGAAAAACGGACAGCCTGTACCCGAGAATAAAACAATAGGCAATGGTGGCCAGGAAGCCATGAAGTCAATCAAGAACCAGCGCGACGCTTATGGCCACTCTACTGCGCCTGTTATCGAGGGTTCTCAGTATTCCGATGCGCAGAACCAGCAACGTCTTGTCAACAAAGCAAAAGAAGCCAGCAAAGAACTCAGCGCCAGAATTAAAACCCTCGAAACAAGGCTTGTGGAAGAGAAAGAACCTAAGAAGCTTACACCAGCACAAAGGGAACAGGTCGAGATTGCAGTTAAAGAACTCAAAGCGGCACAGGAAACCCTTGACCCACTTGCCAAGAATGGCCCGACAAAAGCAACAGAACTGACTGACCGGGACAGGGCACGCGCTGATGAAATGGACACACTGCGTAGAGGAAATGCTCACCAGAGCGTTGCAGTCAGCCAGCTTACGCCTGAGCAGCGCAGAGAACGCGGAATGAGCGGAATGCTATTGCGCATAATGACAACCCAAAAGAATCGCATCAGCATTCACCAACAAAGCCCAACAAAGCGACCGGCGTTGCTGCGGTGGCAGGTGGGGCAATTGCCTTAGGCACGGCGCTTGCGACCGGCGCAAGCCCCACGCAGGCTGCCGTGCAGGCGACAGAGGCCTCCGTGCCCGGTGCCGGTGCGTTCAATCTTGCCATGAATGGCAAGATTGGCGATGCCGCTGTGAGTCTTACCGATGATATTGGTTGCGCCATCGGGGCAATGCCCGGAGCTCTGGTGGGAGCAGCAGTAACCGCTGCAGGAGTGGCAACCGCAAACCCGCCGGTTGCTTTAGGCGGGGCAGCAATTATGGTTGGCGGCGCAGCCTTCGGATGCAGCATTGGCCAACAGGCATTTACGGACATTGCAAACAGTTTAAGAAATTACCTGAGCGGCGGCACAGAAACGCAGGTCGACCCTGCGAAACTCTCACCCACCAATACACCCGCCAGAAGCGCGGCGGCGGCGCAAGCCGAAAGGTAACCCCTCCCGCCTATTCTTCGTCTACGTACTGCTTTTCAAGCTTTTCGTGGCGTTCCTGCGCTTCAATGGTCATGGTGGCCACGGGGCGCGCTTCAAGGCGTTTCAGGCCGATCTTCTCGCCGGTCTCTTCGCAGTAACCGTAGGAACCGTCATCAATGCGGCGCAGCGCTGCGTCGATCTTGGAAATGAGCTTGAGGTAGCGGTTGCGCGTGCGCAGTTCCACGCCTGCTTCGGTTTCCAGCGAGGCACGGTCGGCAATGTCGGATTCGTGCCAGTTTTCTTCCTTCAGGTGGTCGATGGTTTCGCGGGATTCCTCAATCAGCTCCTTGCGCCAGCTCAGCAGTTTGGTCTTGAAATACTCCAACTGCTTGGCATTCATGTACTCTTCTTTTTCCGTTGGTTTGTAGCTGGACGTTTTAGCTGACATGTGCGAACTCTCCCACAAATAACCGTATTCTAGAGGTTTCCCCGCCTGATCCTTAAGCAAAGGGAAAAGGAGGGGTTTTATAATGAACCCGGTGGAAAAATGCAACGGTTATCGGGTGGGGAGACGAGCTCAGAAAAAGGTGAATTTTTACATATTAATAACAGCACATTAGCCACACACCGCAAAAGACCTGACCGCCATCAATGTAAATAGCCTTGCTAGTGATAATCATTCTTAATATAGAATGATACAAGTGATCCCGCCGCAAGCAGCAGGATATTTCAGTTGCTGTCATCCTGTGCGAAAGCGCAGGATCCATCATACAGAATAACCGATGGCCTGACAGATGCTATGGTCAAGCCACTGCATGACGGGCGCACTGATATGACCCTTCAGTTTCATTCAACCAACATCAGGATATTCACGAATGAGAACCACTGCCCTTTCCGCCTTCTTCGCCGCCCTTCTGGCAAGTTCCAGCCTCTGCGCCGCCGAGCCGCAACCTGCCAAAGCGCCGCTGGTCAATGTCTATGCAGACACGCCGCTCGTGGCCAACCACGATAAATACAAGGCCGCTGCAAAAGACGAGAAACTCATCAATGCGTGGGGCATCGCCATACGCCCGGCGGGCGCGGGCGGGCATTTCTGGGTAACGGGCAAGGACATCAGTTTTGAGTATGTAGGCGATGTGCAGGCCTCGCCTGATGCTGCACTGCACAAACTGCATACCGATAATCTTACCCATGTGAAATTGCCGGTCGGCGGCGATGACAAGTTCGCCACCGGAACCGTGTACAGCGACAGCAAGGACGGTTTTGTCATTACGCAAACCATAGAGGGCGCCGAGCCGATCACCGCACCGGCGAAGTTCCTGTTCGCCAGCGACGGCGGCATCATCTCCGCATGGACCGAACGCAAGAAGGGCGACGGCACGTTCGACCGTTCGCATGAGGCGCTCTCCGTGATCGACGAATCCGCTGCCGGTGTACAGTTCTTCGGCCTTGCGATCAGCCACGATTACTCCCTGCTCTATGCCGCCGATTTCGGCAAAAATCCTGGTATCAGAGTGTATGATAAGCACTTCAGGCCCGCAGCGGTGAAGTTTGATAATCCGTTCGACGATAACAGGAACGGAAAAGTGGATGCAGGCGAATATGCGCCGTTCAACGTGCAGGCGCTCACCACGCCCAGCGGCCAGCGGCATATTTTCGTCACCTATGCGATGACACAGGCCTGCCCGGCGGAGGAAGTGGCGAAAAAGACCTGCGCCGAAGGCGAGATATTCGCGGGTGAAGAAGACACGTCGCGCCCCGGCTATGGCAGGCTCGCGGAATTCTCCGAAGACGGCAAGCTCTATGCCACGTGGAATGATGAAAGCAGGCTTAGCGCGCCCTGGGGCGTGGCTTTCGCACCCAACGATTTCGGCGCGCTTTCCAATACGCTGCTGGTGAGCAATTTCGGCGACGGCAAGATCGCTGCCTTCTCTCCTGAAAAACGCACATATGTGGACATGATGCGCAATGAAAGCGGCAAGGCCATCGTGATCGACAAGATCTGGGGCATATTGTTCGGCAATGGTGAAAGCCTTGGCGACAGGAACGCGCTGTATTATGCGGCAGGGCCTGACGACGAGAAAGACGGCGTGTTCGGAAGCCTGCGCGTGCAACGCACCAGTTACTGGTAAACGGCGTCAGCGCTTTTCCGGCGTGCTATTTCCTTCTTCGGACGCATCATCCACCGGCGCAATGTTAAGAGCGGTAGTATCCGACATAATGCCCTGCTCGGCATCAAGCTGGATATGCATTCCTTCACCGGTGCCGCCTACTGTAACGGCTTTGCCTGCCTTATCGGACGCTTTCAGTGTTACGTCCAGCTCCGCACTGAAGTGAATGCCGTCCTTACGGAAGGCACTCACCATTTCGTTATTCTCCCATTCGGCTATATGCACCATGCCGCGCTCGAAGCTCTCGATGCGGCGCGGGTTGATGCCGTTCACGCGGCTGGAGAGGTCGTATACGTTCCATTTGAGAAGCGCGCGGGCCTGCCTGGATTGTTTGCCGGTGAGCTTATGCACGCTTAACCGCCGGGGCGAGAGGCACGTTCAAGCTTGGCAAGCTCCACAGCGGCCCGGAGTTCGATGTCTTCGATAAGGCTCATGAGCCTTGGGTCTTCCACTTTCTGTTTCTGCAGCGCCACCACTTCGGTGAGGCGTTGCAGCAGGTGTTCGGGGACACTGCCGGTGAGCAGCCCCACGCGTAATGTCTCCAGCGCCTCGATCGTGCCATTGCTCTCCAGCACGGCGCGGCGGCGCGCGATCTCGTCGTCAGGCATTTCCTGAAGCGTAAGCAGCGCATTCATGGAATTGGCAGGCAATACGTCGGACATGGGCGCGGCTGCCGAAGCCGTCTCCACTTCGGACGCGGAAAGCAGCCCCATGAAATCACCGCTGCCAGCGGAACCTGCCGCCTTCTTTTTGGCAGTACCCGCAGTCTTATTGACAGGAGAGAACTCCGTTATCTTCATTCAACTATCGTCCTGTGCACCAGCTTAAAGCGTCTGTTTTACTATATATAGCGTATAAATGGTAGCACACCACGCGAGTAATAGCAATCAGGGTAATCAAGAGCTTATGCCCTAGGCAAAAACTGCCGCGAATGGTCACTGCCGGTACAGCCCGGGCTCAGCCGATAAAAGTCAGCACAACCAGCCAATTGAATAAGAACAGAAAAACACCCTACGCCCGCTTGGCACGAATATCGCATAGCTATTACCAAAACGCACCATAGCTATAAAGCAGGGCATTATGACATACTACGAAGCAGACTACCTGAAGGACTCCGACAGCTATTTCCAGAACGGCATGCATTACGCCATGCCGGCGCGCGGGTCGCTTTCCTCTTACATTCCCAAACACCACTCTTACGGCAAGTATGTGCTTGAGCGCGTCATGGGCAAGTTCGTGCTGCTGCATGCGTTCTGCATCATCACGCTGCTCACCCTCATGCTTTCCTCGGTGCCGGTCTATGCGGAATCGCGCGTGAAAGACATCGCCGATTTCGAAGGCGTGCGCGACAACATCCTCATGGGGTATGGCCTTGTGGTCGGCCTCAACGGCACCGGCGACAAGCTCAAGAACAACGAATTCACCTCGCAGAGCCTCATCGCATTCCTTGAACGCCAGGGCGTCAACACCCGTGGCACTGAACTGAAAAGCAAAAACATTGCCGCCGTGACCGTTACCGCCACCTTGCAGGCATTTGCGCGTAACGGCAGCCGCATCAACGTTTCCGTGAGCGCCATGGGCGACGCCACTTCGCTGCAGGGCGGCACGCTGCTTGCCACCGTGCTTTACGGCGCGGACGGCGAAGTCTATGCCGTGGCGCAGGGCCCCATCAGCATCGCCGGGTTTGAAGCGAGCGCCGGCGGCACTTCCATCACCAAGGGCGTACCCACCAACGGGTTCATCGCCAACGGCGCCATCATCGAACGCGAAATCAAGTTCTCGCTCAATGAGATGTCCACGCTTAACATCGCGCTGCGCAACCCGGACATCACCACCGCCAAATACCTCGCCGAAGCCATCAACAAGCATCTGGGAGTGGACGCGGCGGAGATAAGGGACCCCGGCACGGTATTCATGCGCGTGCCCATCGATTATAAAAGTAACACCACCAAGCTTCTGGCCGAGATCGAACAGCTTCCCGTGCGCACCGACCAGGTGGCCAAGGTGGTGATCGACGAGGCTTCCGGCACCATCGTCATGGGGGAGAATGTGCGCATCGACACCGTAGCGGTGGCGCAGGGCAACCTTGTGGTGCGTATCGAAGAAACGCCGCAGGTTTCGCAGCCCGGCGCGCTTGCGCCTGAAGGCGCTGAAACGGTCGTAACCACCGTTACCAGCATCACCGCCGAAGAAAGCAAAGGCAAAACCGCCATGCTCAAGCGCGGCGCCAGCTTGCGCGAACTCGTAGGCGGCCTCAATGCGCTGGGCGTGGGCCCGCGCGACCTCATCACCATCCTGCAGACGATCAAGACCGCAGGCGCGTTGCAGGCGGAGATCGTGGCAAAATGAGCATTGACAGCATCGCATCCCCCCTCACCGCCCTTCCCCTTGCCTCCGGCACCGCTTCCGGCGTACAGAAGGAGACGAACAAGGACAGCAGGGACATTGACGCCATCGCCAAGGATTTCGAGGCGGTATTCCTTTCCCAGATGCTCGCCAATATGTTTGCGGGCGAAGAGGCCAACAGCTTCTTCGGCAAGGGAAGCACCGGAGATATCTACAAAAGTTTCCTCATGAATGAATATGGCAAGTCCATTGCGAATGCCGGTGGCATAGGAATTGCTGATACAGTCAGACAAGAACTGTTAAAAATGCAAGAGGTAGCCGCGTGAGCACTGTTTTAAGCACCCCTATGGTTCCACGGTCTCAGCAAAAGGAAACGCCCGCTACGGTGCGTGACCTGATCAACGTGAACCTGTCCCTTTCCGACGTTCTGGCGGAAGAAGCCCGCCTGATGGAAAAAATGCAGATCGACCGCGTGGGCGACCTGCAGGAACGCAAACTCAGGCTCATCAGCCTGATGGAGCGCTATATGCGCTACATGAAACAACACCCGGAAGTGCTGGCTGCCATCACCATGGAAGAACGCCTCGACCTGCAACGCGCAGGCGACCGTTTCCGCGAAGTCAGCCGCCATAATTACGACAAGCTGCTGGTAGCGCGCGCCGTAAACGGCGCAGTAGTGAACTGCGTGACGCAGGAAATCGCCCGCATGAACCAGAACCCGGTCTATAATGCCAGCGGCAACGTTAAAGGCGCGTACAAAGCCCCCATTTCAGTGACACTGAACCAGACGATCTAGCGCAAAGGAATAGTATATGGGCCTTATATCCTCACTGAATAACGCGATCTCCGGTCTTAACGTCAATCAACAGAATCTTAATATTCTGTCGCAGAATATCGCCAATGCCAATACGCCCAACTATTCCACGCAGGTGGCGAACCAGCAGGCGGCTTACATCAACGGCAACCCGCAGGGCGTCAGTATTGCCAGCATCACCCGCAAGGTGAATGAATTCCTCGTCGCGCAGGTGCGCGTGCAGACCACCACCGCAAGCGCGGCGGATACCATACAGAATTATTACCAGCGGGTGATCAACCTGCTCGGCCAGCCCGGCGGCACCAACAGCGTGGACCAGAACGTGAACGCGCTCTTCACCGCGCTGCAGAACATGGCCAACGTGCCCAGCGCATCCGCGCAGACCACCGTGGTCAATGCCGCCACAACGCTCGCATCGCAAATTTCCGGCCTTGCCTCTTCCGTGCAGAACCTGCGCCTGCAGGCTGACACCGAGATCGGCAACGGCGTGAACACGGTAAACACGATCCTGAAGAAGCTGCATTCGCTCAACACATCGCTTGAGCGCGCGGCCGCCACCAACGAGAACCAGTCCGGCCTGCTTGACGAACGCGACGCCACATTGAAACAGCTGTCGCAGTACATGGACATCACCACGCTTTTTAACACTGACGGCTCTGTCACCGTCAACACGGCGTCGGGCGCCACCCTTGTCGGCACCAACCTCACGCAGCTTACCTACCAGGCCGCGCCCTCCGTGCAGACCTTTCTCGACAACAGTTCAATGAGCGCGCTGCAACTGATCACCTACGGCCAGGACGGTCAGGCGATCGGCAAGCCGATAACGCTGGTCACTTCCGGTGCAAGCGGCACGAACGGCACAGACAGCACCGTGAGCTCCAACATCGCTTCGGGCACGTTCGGCGCCCTGTTTGAAGTGCGCGACAAAGTGCTGCCCAACATTCTTGCCCAGCTTGACGAGCTCGCTTCCACCATGCGCGACGAAGTGAACAAACTGCAGAATTCCGGCACGAGCTACCCGATCCCCAACTCCTACACGGGTGAACGCCTTGTCAGCGGCACCCAGCAGTCCGCGTATTCCGGCAGCATCCGTATCGCGCTGCTTAACAGCGACGGCTCAGCCATCGCATCACCCTACGCTGACGAACCTTACGGCCTGCAACCCTTCACGCTCGACCTTTCCACACTTGATACCGGCAGCGGCCCGGGCAACGTGTCCACCGACGGGCTCATCAACGCCATCAACCAGTATTTCGGCCAGCCGCAGCCCAAGCTGAAGCTGGGTGACCTTAACAATATACAGCTGGCGCTTTCCTCCGACAGCGTGCCCGCCGCAGGCAACCAGCTGGTGTTCGATTTCAGCCTGAACAACATCAGCAATAACAGCGCGCAGTTCTTCGTTACCAGCGCAACCGTGCTCGACAGCAACGGCGCAGTAGTGGATGCTAACCCTACGATGAACATGCCTGCCCTCGCGCTCAGCGATTATGCCACCACTTCCGGCAGCAACGAGGTGCAGATCACCACCACCGGCACGAACACGCTTTCGGACGGCGACGTGATCTACCTGCCGCCTCCCGCCGCAGGTGTCGGCGGCCTTACTACCGGGCAACTCAGCGGTTATTTCACGGTCAGCAACGTATCGGGCAACAGCTTCACCATCACCACCACCGGCACACCCGCTGGCACCTCCGACAATGCCGCTCCCGGCGTTTCAGCGCTTACCACATACGCCACCGCCGACGCCGGAATGACGGTGCGCACGGGCAAGAACGGGCTTATCACCGCCGATCTTTCCTCCAACACCGCTTCGCCTTACTATACCGTGCAGGCCACCGTGGCCACGGTGGACGCCAGCGGCAACGTGGTTACCTCCACGGTCACCTACCGCGTAGGCGCGCAGACGGCGGGCGCACGCAACGACCTGTTCGGCGCGCAGAGCCAGACCGGCCAGGGCACGATCGTGCAGCCTACTTCAGGCGGCACGCTGCTGACCGCGTCGCTGGTGGATGCAGACGGTAAATCCGTGCTTCAAACCAACGGCGTCTACGGCAGCCGTCAGGGCTACCTGAAGATCGCCGCAACCAGCAGCAGCACGTCCGTCGCCATCGACTCCCTCAACAGCACTCAGCTTGGCACCCCCGCTCCGACCGGCATCGTAGCGGGCACGAATCAGGGCTTCTCGCAGTATTTCGGCCTTAACAATTTCTTCACGACCAACAAGCTTACCTCCACCGGTGACACGCTGGCAGGCAGCGCGATCAACCTGGCGCTGACCAAGACCATCGCCAACAACCCTACCTACATCAGCATCGGCAAGCTTGTGCAGAGCAACCAGCCCGCCGACAGCGGCGCTGCCGCCAATTACACCTACCGCATGAATTCCGGTGACAACAGCATCTCACAGCTATTCGCCGGGCTGGCCACTCAGTCGCTGAGCTTTGATGCCGCAGGCGGCCTGTCGAACATCAGCACCACGCTGTCGCAGTATTCCGGCCTCATCATCGCGCAGACCTCCACCAACCTCACCAATGCCAACAACCTCAAGAGCGATGCGAACACGCTGCTGAACGGCTTCACTGAACAGGCGCAGAACATTTCCGGCGTGAACCTCGACCAGGAACTTGCAAATACCATCATATTCCAGAACGCCTACTCAGCGTCCACCCGCGTTATCACGGTGGTCAGCACGCTGTTCCAGGATCTTCTGGGTGTGATCCGATAAGAGAATCAAGGAGACGTTATGACAGTCAATAGCATCAGCACTTACGGTTCCCTGCAGAAATTCCTGCAAAACATCAATGTGACGCAGAACTCCCTGAATAACTCGCAGGTGCAGATATCCAGCGGCTATGTGAGCCAGACGTTTGAAGGGCTCGAAGGCAGCGTTGAACAATACACCTCGCTCAATGCGCAGGTAAGCCGCCTGCAGAATTTCCAGCAGGGCAACAGCGTGCTCACCAGCCGCCTGCAGACCACGAGCACAGCCATTGATCAGTCTATCAGCATCACCAACAGCCTTAAATCGCTGCTGGTATCGCAGATGAGCGGCACGTCCAACAGTGCGGCGTTCGAGCAGCAGCTCAACGCCAACCGCGACGCACTGGTATCGCAGCTCAACACCACCTATCAGGGCAGTTACGTTTTCGGCGGCACCAACACCAATACGCAGCCGGTCAAAACACCCGTCCCCCCTTCCGTTGTGCCGGGCACGCCTGACGACGGCTACTATCAGGGCGCAAAGGAAAACATCTCTTTCCGTATTTCCGACGGGCAGATGGTCGAGAACACCATCCGCGCCGACAATCCCGCGTTCCAGAAAATCCTTGCCGCCATAAACCTCGCGCTGCAGGATACCAGCGACAGCGAATCGCTGAAAAAAGCGCAGGACATGCTCGATAGCGGACTACAGGACCTTATCGGCCTTCAGGCGACCGCCAACGCGCAGCGCGTGCGCGTAACGCAGGTTGATTCACAGAATGAAACCGTGCGCGTGTATTATCAGAGCCTTGCCGAGAGCATGGCGAAAACCGATGTGGTAGCGCTTTCCACCAAGGTGGCGCAGGACCAGGTCACGCTGCAGGCCAGCTTCGCCGTGTTCTCGCGCATCAGTTCGCTCACGCTCTCCAATTACCTGAAGTAATATTTTGTTAACCCGAACCTTTCTACGTTTATCTCCGGCAAGGGCCATGCGTATTACGGTTATACCCGTATCATTTGGCTACAATGCCGAAACATCTTTGGCACGCCGCTTGCATTAATACGTATGAAGATACGGTTTCTGCTTTTTTCCCTTGCAGACTCGCGTATAATAACAGCTTATGAAGGAACAATACTATGCTTATGGGAGCAGCCGTGAATAGGATGGAAAGCCGGGTTTTTCTCGGCACAGAGCAGCCAGAGGTCCTTGACACGCGGTTCGGCAAGATCGCGCTGCGCAAGGATGCTCCGATCATCTTTCCGCGCGGATTGCTTGGCATGCCGGATAAGTTCCACTTTTTCCTTACCGATTTTCCCAACGAAAAACTGAACCGTTTCAAGCTGCTGCAGAACCTTGACGACCACTCGCTTTCGTTCATAACCCTGCCGCTCGACATCCATAACGGCATCATGACGATCGAAGACATCGCGAGCGCCTGCCAGGACCTGGATATCAAACTTGAGAACCTTGCGCTGCTGCTGATCGTTTCAGTGCACCGCACGGCTTCGGGCGGATCACTCTCGGTCAATGCGCGCGCGCCCTTGTTCATCGACTCCGCCGCACGCCTTGCCGCGCAGTATGTGTTCCCTACCGACAAATACAAAGTGCAGCACATCATCAGCCTGTAAAACAAGTACGTAATGCCATACGCAATCAAGCAGCCCACATTCCTGAGCAAATTTTCCTGCCTCGGGGATGCCTGCGAGGATACGTGCTGCAAGGGCTGGGGCATGCAGGTGGACACAGCCACCGTGCAGCGTTACGAGAAAGAAGCGCCCCATCTGCTGGACGCCGTGACCGGCAGCGGCGATGAATGCCTGATGAAACGCGACGCGCTTAGCGATCACTGCGTGAAATACGAGAACGGACTCTGCGGCATCCATAAGCAATACGGAACGGATTTTCTCGGTGATGCCTGCCACTTCTATCCGCGCATGACACGCGGCCTTGGCAACACGCACATGATGACCGGCGCACTCTCCTGCCCGGAAGTGGTAAGGCTCTCACTGTTCGACGAACAGGCCTTCGTCTGGCAGGACGCCACCAGCGAGCGGCTGCCCTACTCCCTCATTGATTACCTGCCCGAAGGCCTCAGCGCCGATCAGGTGTTTGCCATACATGATGCATTCGTCTGCAAGGCGCTCAGCAAGGAACACAGCGCCGCGCGCAATCTCATGCATATCTTCTGCGTGGCGGAGTCGCTGCAGAACCTGCCCGTGCAGGCATGGCCTGATGCGGTGCCATTCTACCTTGAACATGCCGGGAGCCGCCTGCCTGCTGCTGCACCCGCCGACTCCGATCCGTTCTTCCTGCTGCAGGCATTATGCGGCATCATCGCCGCTGCGAAGAAAGGCCAGCAGGAACGGCTGATGCAGAATGTGCGCATGATGGAGTCTGCGCTGCATGTCACGATACAATGGGACAATCTCGCCATCGCCCACCTGCCCGACAGCCTGCATATGGCAAAGAGCCTTGAAGAGGACTGGAACAATACGTGGAGCGCAAAACTTGACGGCGTGCTCAAACGCTACCTCGCATCGCAGATCGTGCTCGCCCTGTTTCCGTTCTCCGGCTTTGGCGACACGCTCGCAAACCGCGCCGCCATTATCGCGGTGCGCTTCGCCACGACAAAGCTTGCGCTGATGTCTGCATGCAGGACCACCGGCACGCTGCCGACAGAAGAGCATATCACGCGCATCGTGCAGCCGCTCTCGCGTTTGCTCGACCACCTCGCCGGAGCCGGTTTCTCACTCTCTATATATAAGGAGACAGGCTGGCTGAACGGCAACCGCCTGCGTGCATTAGTGGGTGATACAGCGATATAATCGCCATTTACACTACATATAGTAAGCCGTGACATGCGTTATTCATATATTGACGCAATTATTACCGCCATTGTTAACCCTTCGTTAATGAAGTCGGCGTATAACATGTAGAATAGCTTCGGACTGTATGTAATGGTCTTTCGCTATGAATCATTTCGGGCATGTAGCCCATAACGCCTTTAACATCCAAGTAGGAGTCCAGATCATGGCTATTAGTTCAATCAACACCAACCTCGCAGCACTGCTCGCACAGCAAAATATCGGCACCGCGACCACGTCAACCAGCAACGCTGTAGCTGCCCTCTCCAGCGGTAACCGCCTCGTGAGCGCGTCGACCGACGTATCCGCCCTCGCTACCGGTACTGCATTGCAGAGCCAGGTGAACATCCTCACCACCTCCCTTACCGTAGCGTCTCAGGGTCAGAGCCTTCTGAAGGTAGCTGACGGCGCTCTCGCTCAGATCCAGGCAATTCTCCAGCGCCAGCAGGCTATCGCCACGCAGGCACAGTCCGGTTCGCTCAGCTCCACGCAGCTCGGCTTCCTTGACCTTGAATTCCAGAACCTCACCTCGCAGATCGACCAGCTCGCCGACTCCACCAACTTCAACGGTGTAAAGCTGCTCAACGGTGCTCTTTCCGGTAAATCCGCTGTAACCACCAAAGTTACCGATGGCGCAACCACCGCTCTGGCTTCTGCAGCAGCCCTTGCCACCCTTGGTGACGTTCCCGTAGCCGGTGACACCATCACCATCAACGGCGTGGTTGTTACCTTTACCGATCAGGCTGTGGGCACTTCCGCTGCCGTAGGCAAAGTAACCATCGGCACGACCGCTGCCCTCACCGCATCCAACCTTGCCAACTACCTCAACCAGTCCGGCAACCCGGCATTCGCCAACCTGGCCTTCACCAGTACCGGCGCTGCGGTTTCTGCAGTATATACCGGTGGCGTACTGGCTGGCACCCTTGACATCACGGTTTCCGCCAACTGGGCAACCCCCGGCGACATCACCGCAGCTGACACCACGATCGCAGCAGGCGGTACTGACGGCGCAGGCATCAACCGTTACTCCTACTCCGGCACCGTTACCGGCACCATCCTTTCAAACGCTGGCGATACCGCCGCGCTGGAAACCGGCCCGATCAACCTGACTGGTGTGCTCAACAACAAAGCCTTCATCGGCACACTGCCCACCATCACCGGTGCATTCAGCGCAACCGACACGGCTGTGTTCAGCGTTCAGGTGGGTGACATCACCTACTCTACCGTAGCCACCGACATTACCAACACTGCCGCAACGGCCATCACCTTCACCGGCAGGAATTCGCTGGGTGCAGCGGCGGGCGGTACGTTTACCATCAGCATCGCCGGTGGTTCCATCACTGCTTCCTCCGTCACCAGCCAGTCTTTGCTGGATCCGATCACGGCCCGCATCAATGACGCGCTTTCCGGTATCAGCGTATACCAGAACCGCGACATTTCCAGCGTGCAGAACGGTTCCACCGTGTCTCTGGGTGGCGTACAGGTGGCAAACCTCACCGGCCTGTCTGCTGACTTCCGTTCCAACAACTTCACCAACGTGAATATTTCGGACATTACCGTAACTGCTCCGACCGTTGGTTCCACCGACGCGAAGATCACTGCGGTTATCGACGGTCAGACCTATACCAGCCTCTCCGGTATCGGTAACCAGATCGGCACCAACACCATCATCGCACTGCAGAACACCAGCGACCCGTCCAAACTCTTCACGATCGTCACCGGCGCAAGCGGTATCGCTTCTTCCTCCACCACCGCTCTGGACCTCAGCTCCCAGAGCAATGCGGACGCCGTTGAATCCGCACTGAAGAAAGCGTTTGGTTTCGACAGCGCAGGCGCGGCACTTACCTTCCAGGTAGGTTCCACCTCCACCGACACCATCGGCGTATCCATCGGCAGCTCGACCACGAATAACCTGTTCGGTGGCCAGACGCTGAACGTGCTTACCCAGACTGACGCCGCAACCGCAGCTTCCGTACTCGAAAACGCGGTAAACACCATCACGGCCCTGCGTGCTTCGGTAGGTGCTCTTGAAAGCCGCTTCAACTTCTCCGCAAGCGCTATCCAGAACGCCGTGCAGAACCAGGGTGCGGCACGCAGCAACCTGCTTGATACTGACGTGGCAGCCACCTCGACGGCCTTCGCGACCGCCCAGGTTCAGCTCCAGGCTGGTATCGCCGTGTTGGCCCAGGCCAACCAGCTGCAGCAGAACTTGCTCAAGCTGATCGGCTAATCTACAGTCCTGTGGGGGCAGCAACCCTGCCCCCACAGATTCTGTTTAGATAGGAAAGCACTGTTATGGATATTATTTCAGCATCCGCAGGACTTGTCCGCCCCTCGCCAGCGCCAGCTCCTGCTCCTAAAGTACCCGCGGCTGAAGCAGCCCCCGCCCCGCAGCCCCAGCCGCATAATGACGTGGTGGCCATTGAAGCGACCGCCGTAAAAGAGCTGATCTCCTTCGCCCAGACCTATGCGGTAAGCGACCAGAAATTCGCTCTTTACAAAGACGCATCGGGTCAGATGATCACCCGCTATGTCAGCCTTCGCGACGGCTCGGTTACCTACATGCCCGCCCCCTCCTACACCAGGCCGATAGCGCCGTCGCTGGCCATAAAGGTGTAAGGGACTGGTCTTAGACTACAAAAATGGCACAATAGTTGCTATACTAACGTGCGTGATACTAAAAGACTCGCTCGGAACGGAATCGAAGGAACAACGTTATGGCTATATCACCTATCAACCTCGGCAGCTTCTTCACCAACAGCAGCGGCGCCACCGTTTCGAGCGGTATTTCTTCGGGCCTGAATACTGACAGCATTATCAAGGCGCTTACCTCGGCCACCGAGTCCGAGGTCACCAAAATGGAAGACCAGGTAAAGCTCAACGATTCAAAATCCTCCACCCTTACCTCGCTCAAACAGATACTCACCAAGCTTCAGAGCGCCATCACCCCGCTCAGCAATCCCAAGAACGTGGACCCCACGAACAACCTGTTCGCCGTGCGCTCCACCGAAATCACCTCCAATACCACGCAGGCCGCCACCAATTACGTGGGCGCCACCATTTCGTCCGGCACGGCTTCGGGCACGTATACCATCTCCGATATTTCCCAGCTGGCTACCTATACATTGCAGGAATCCAACGAATTCACGCTGGCTTCAGCCACGGACTCGGTTGTGCCCGCCACACCTGCCGCAGGCTATTTTACCGCAGGCACGATCGTGGTGCGCGGCCAGAACATCACCATCAATGAAGGTGACAACCTCTCTGAAATCGCGCAGGCCTTCAACAACGTATCCGATGACACCGGCATAAAAGCCTCCGTACTGCAGACCTCTCCCGGCAAATACAAGCTTGTCTTCACTTCCACCAATACAGGTGTGGATGCGCGCTTTGACTTTGCTGATTCAGGCACGCTTGATTCCGATCCCTCCGGCGTGTTGAGCAACCTCACGCTCGCTTCGCCTACCAACGGGCAGGATGCTACGTTTAAGTTCAACGGCGTGACCATTACACGCCCCAGCAACAATATCGACGACCTCGTCCCGGGCATCACCTTCAGCCTCAAGCAGAACACGGTGAGCCAGCCGGGCGCCAGCATCGTCATCCAGGTCGCCCCGGACATTGAAAGCATCACACAGGGCATCTCCAACTTTGCCTCTGCCTATAACAATTTCCTCTATTTCTTCTCGCAGCAGACCGAGCGCAACGGCGACGGGTCCTTCAAGGATACCGCCCTGCTCAACAGCGACAGCACGCTGCGCACCATCTACAACTCGCTGAGCGCGGTCGCCGCCTCCATCGTGAAAGGCCTGCCGAGCGGCGCACTGAACTCGTTCAGCGCTATCGGCATTTCCTTCACCGACTATGCAGGCGACAGCAGCGTGCCTGCCACGGGGAACATCCTCAATGTGGACACCAGCAAGCTCGCGTCATTGCTTGCCACCGATTTCGAAGGGGTGCAGAACGTATTCGGCGACGGGTTCACTTCGTCCAGTTCCGACCTGCTGCTTTACAAGGCCGCCACCAACGCAGGCAACATCACCTCGTTCACGCTGGATATCACCCATAGCCCCTCCCCCGGCACGTATGTCGCCACCTACCTTGACGAAAACAATGTGCAGAAGACCGTCAATTTCACGGCCACGCCGCTTAACACCGGCGGCGTTTCGCTTAAGGCCGATGAAAACAGTGTGTTCAAAGGCATGACGCTTATCTGGGGCACGAACAATGACGCCACCGGCATCAACGTCACCGTAACGCAGGGCCTGCTCTCACGTTTCCAGAACATCGTGGATAACGCCGTGAAAGCGGCAAACGGCATGATCGTCAACGGCCAGAACGCCATCGCTGAAGAAAACAAGACCATTCAGACCCGGATAGATGCCGCAAACCAGCAACTGAGCACCACGCGCGACGCGCTGCTGCAAAAATATGCCCTGCTGGAAGCGGCTATCACTCAGGCCAATAGTGTGTTAAACCTGCTCAATGCACAGCAATTGGCAAGCCAGACCTGAACATGCATAAACCAACACAATATCAGGCGTATTCGCTCGCAACGCGCACGGTCGCAAAAACCCGTCAGGTGGTCATGCTCTATGACGGCGCCATCCGCTTTCTGCAACAGGCGAAGTCGGCGATCGAATCCCACAATATCGAAGAGCGTTTCAACCTCCTGCAGCGTGCGTCTGAGGTCGTTATCGGCCTGCAGAGCAGCATCGACTTCGACACTGGCGGCGAAGTGGCGCAAACCCTGCACCGCTTCTATACCGACGCGTCCATGCGCATCCTTGCCATCAATTTCAAGGATTCGGAGGGCATCGAGCTCTGCGCGGGCATTATCACTGACCTCAAGCAGATGCGCGACATCTGGGACGGTATCGACAAAACCCTCAATAAGCCCACCGATGAAACCATCATCGAACAGGCCAATGCCAACAAGCCCGCCTCCACGGATGGTAATAAGACCGTAAGCCTCTCCGCATAAAAGCGGACCCGGCATTTTTTTCCCTTCCCGTCCGCCCTCTGCCTGCCTGCCATGGCACTGGCCAGCCATTACGGCCTTCATACCCATAAATAATCATATATTACAGACTATTATATATTGGCACGCGCCTTGCTTATTCTTAGGCAGAATTAATTTTTGCAAGGCGTTATGGCACACTCGGCAAACACAAACTCGGTCTCCGGCGTAGCTGCGCTCATCAATGTGCAGAAGCCTTCCTCCCCCGCCTCGCAGCAGGGTGAACGCAAGGTATTGCCCGAAGCCCCTGTGGAAGACGTAAAAGCCTCCGCCGGTAACCAGCAGCGCAGCAATTCCGGCCAGGACGATAACAAGGCTAAGGAATCTTCTTTCAGCAAGCTTATCGCTTCTGACCATAAAGAGCCTGCACGCGCCGCGCAGCACGGCAATAATGCCGCGTCTTCCTTCACCCCCGCGCCTGCGGCAGCCGAAGGAAACGACACCGCCACGGAAGAAACCACTACGCTTACCACCGAGACCACCTTCTCTTCCATCATGCTGGTGCTGATCCAGTTGCAGAGCATCCCGCAGAAGAACGGTTCTGAACTGTCGCTGGACTGCGCATCAAAAACCGATGCTGCCAACGACAACGCTGACCAGATTACCGGTTCGCTGGAAGATCTGATCACCAAGCTCATCGCGCTGCTGGAAAAGCTCGGCGGCCAGCAGCCTGCGAGCGACACCACCGTAACGCAGGTGAGCGTCGCCGTGGTGCAGCATGTTACACAAACCGTAACTACAGACGCGCAGGACACCGCCGCGCTTCCCGCTGCCGATACGGATAACGGCACTGCCAATGAGGTGGATATGGGTGAGATCATGGCCATGCTGCAGTCCGTGCTGCAGCAACTGGGTGCCGGTAAGCATGCCTCTGCGTCCGCTGACGCCACCGCTTCCGCTGACGATATCGCCGCCGCTGATGCAACCGCTGATGCAACCGCTGACAGCGCGGCTAACATTCCTTCCGGCCTTGCCGAAACGCTGGGCAAACTGGCTGACCTGCTGGAACAGAAGCTCCAGCCGCAGAAACCCACCCCGCAGGAGGTTGCCCTCCCCGCCAAAGCAAACGCCGGGAAAGCAACCGCACCGGATATCGCGCTGCCCGTTACCCCGAAGCCGGAACCGCTTGCGTTCACGAGCAGCCAGTCCTCCCGCGATGAGTTCCAGCAGGTGCTGGCCCGCCTTGGCAACATACTCGCCCCCAAGGATGAAAGCGCTGCGGATGCCACTTCCGGTAACACCGGCACGCCCGCTGTAGCGCATGCGCCGCAGCAGAACGTGCAGGAATCCTCCTTCGCAAGGATCGTGCAGCAGCCCCCCCCCCACACTCCCGCACAGCCCCCGCAGGAACAGGTGCTGGTAAACATCAAGAACGCCATCGCCGACGGTTTAAGCCAGATCAAGATCCAGCTGAATCCGGAAGAGCTCGGCAAGGTGGAAGTGCGCCTGACCACCTCCGCAGACGGCAAGACCGGCGTAAGCATCACTGCCGACAACCGCCAGACGCTTGCCATGCTGCAGAACGACGCACGCGCCCTGCAGGACGCGCTGCGCGACATCGGCCTCAAGACCGACGCAGGCGGCCTCAGTTTCAACCTGCGCGACTCGCAGCAGGACGCACGCAATTCCAGCAAACAGCAGCAGGGCGGTTACACGCAGGTTGCCGGTATCGACGACATTGAAGAACCGGGTTATTCCACGGCTGGCGCGCTTTACCGCCTCGCCGTGCAGAACGGCCTGGATATAAGGGTATAATAAGGAGAAACAGTATGAGCATTTCAACAGTAGCATCAACGGCAGCAACCACCACTTCCTCCAACTCCACCAATTCGCTGTCGGATATCGGCTCCAACTTCAACACGTTCCTCACGCTGCTCACCACGCAGCTGAAGAACCAGAACCCCACCGACCCGGTGGACGCCAACGCATTCACCCAGCAGCTCGTGCAGTTCGCAGGCGTGCAGCAGCAGGTGAACACCAACACCTACCTTGACAAGATACTCAGCGCGATCAAGGGCAGCCAGGTAAGTTCTGCCGCTTCTTATGTGGGCACCACGGTGCAGGCGGAAGGCAATGGCGGCGCACTCAGGGACACAGGCAACGCCGAATTCGGCTACACCCTGCCGCTGGGCGCATCGCAGGCGGAAGTATATATCACCGACACCTCCGGCACGGTCGTGTTCAGCGGGCTTGGCAGCACCAACCGCGGCCAGAACCTCGTAACGTGGGACGGCATAAACAGCTTCACCGGCGAGCGCGCCCCCACCGGGATATACGCCATCACGGTGAAAGCGACCGACGCCAACGGCAACACGGTGGACGCCACCCCGTTCATCACAGGCACGGTGGATTCCGCCGCTATCGCGGACGGCAACGTTTTACTCAATATCGGTAACATGCAGATCGACGCCAGCAAGGTTACCTATATCGGCAATCTCAATTCATCTACTTAACAACAACAATACGGGTCTTCAGCAACCACTGAAACAACTAAGAGCATAAAGGAGAACTACCATGGGTCTTTTCGGAGCATTATTCGCAGGTGTAGCAGGTCTTGGTTCGCAGTCGAACAAGATCGGCATTGTGTCCAACAACATTTCCAACGTGAATACGGTGGGCTATAAGCAAGGCTCCGCCGCGTTCAACACGCTGGTGGTTCCTTCCGCTTCCACGGGCTCCTTCTCCCCCGGCGGCGTGCTTGGCAATAACCGCCAGCTGGTGAGCCAGCAGGGCCTTATCCAGGCGACCACCTCGGTTACCGACGTGGCGATTTCCGGCGGCGGCCTCTTCGTGGTGAACACGAAGGCTGACGGCACCGGCGACACGCTTTACACCCGCGCCGGTTCCTTCACGCAGGATTCCAACGGCAACTTCCGCAACGCCGCAGGCTTCTACCTGCAGGGCCTGCAGGTGCAAACCCCCGCCCTTTCCGTAAACCCCGGCAACCTCACCACGGTGAATGTGAACCAGAACGCCACGGGGTCTTCGGTAGCCACCTCGCTCATCACCATCGCGGCCAATTTCAACGCCACGCAGACGGCGCTGCTGGGCGCAGGCGAAGTGACCAATCTCAGCGCAGACAGCGCCAATTCTTCCAACAACGCCGCAGCCATCCTTGTGCCCACCACCGGCACTAACGGCAACAACCTGGCACGCGGCGATGTGTTCAACATACTTGCAGGCACCACGAACTACGCCTTCACCTATGGCGGGTTCACTACCGGCCGTAGCGTCACCACCGGCGCGGTGGGTGATCTGGGAGAAGTACTGGCAACGGATGATAACGTGGGCCCCGCTACCATGGTGGGCACCAACCAGATATCTATCACTGTCGCCGACGGATCATTATATACCGGAAGCACGAGTGCCTATATCAGCGGCATTGTAGGCACTATCAGTGGCACGGCCAACGCTACCAATCTCAATGGCCAGAACCTTACCATCGCAAGCGTAGTTGGTAACGTTGTTACGCTGGACCTTCCTGCGGGCGTGACAGGTGTGGCGGCAGCCACCGGCGGCGGCACAGGCATTACGCTCACCAACCGCACCTACGACTATGCGGGCAATATGCTCGACGCCACTGCCGATTCTGACGACTTCCTCGGCACGACCGGCAGCACCACTTTTGTCAACACTGCGCTCAGCTTCTCCGCCACGGTCAACGGCGCCACCTATACCTTCCGCTACAACTCAGCGCCCAACACCAATAACAGCCAGTTCAACAGCCTCAACACGCTGGTAACCACGATCAATAACTCCACGAACGGCAACCTCGTCGCCCGTATCGTTGATCACAAACTCTATATCAGCGCTTCCGACCCTAATAATGCAGTTACCTTCACCAACGGCGATGCGGACGGCGCAGGCAGCGGCCCTGTGGGCACTTCCGGCGGCTTCCAGCCCGGCATCAACTGGATACAGGAACTGGACCTGCAGGATATCCCGGCCGCAGCCACCGGTGTGAACCGTTTTGACTCGCTGCAGAGCCTTGCGGACAAAATAAACACCGTGAACCCCACCGGCGCCATTGTTGCCTCGGTGAAGAACCCCACCGGCATCTCCACCCTCAGCATCAACGCGGTTGACCCGCAGACCACGATTTCGTTCTCTGACGATGCGGCCATCAACACGGGCGGCAGTATCATTAAAGCCCTTGGCTTTATAGGTGCAGCCAACGCTCCGCTCAGCAACTTAACGATGACGAACGTGGGTGCACAGGGCGTCACCACCGGCACGTTCGCTTCCATCTACAGCCCCACCGACCCGGCAAAGAACATGTCTTCGGGCAATATCCAGCCGCAATTCACCAAGGACATCACGATTTACGACGCGCTGGGCATCAGCCACACCATTTCCATGAACGTGCTGAAACTCAGCACCAACCAGTGGGCGGTGGAATTCACGGCGAGCCCCAAATCCGACGTCAACGTGTCCAGCAATGACGGCCAGATCGCTTACGGCATCGTGAACTTCGCCGGTGACGGTTCGCTGGCCTCCATCTCCAGCGGTTCGCTGCAGCAGGCTTCCATCACCATCCCCTGGACCAACGGCTCCAACCCCAGCAGTATCGCGCTCAACCTCGGCACTTCGGGTGAAACGGACGGGCTGACGCAGTTCTCCGGTTCCTCCAACGTATCGATCGCGCGCCAGAACGGTTCGCCCACCGGCCAGCTGACCGGCGTGAGCATTGATGAAAACGGGTTCGTGACCGCCAGCTTCAGCAACGGCCAGACCCAGCAGCTCTACCAGATTCCGCTGGCCAGCGTGAACAACCCCAACGGCCTGAGCTCGGTTTCCGGCAACGCATACAAACAGACGCTGGATTCCGGCGAAGTCTCGCTCAACCTCGCAGGTACGAACGGCACGGGCACCCTCGCCGCTTCGGCCCTCGAACAGTCGAACGTGGATCTTTCCACCCAGCTTACCGACCTTATCGTGGCGCAGCAGGCATACGGCGCGAACACCCGTGTGCTTACCGTCACCAGCCAGCTGCTGCAGGAACTCAACCGTATCATCGGTTAAGGGTTCACTGCACTACGCCTTGCTCGTAGCAACTTGTCCGGCGGCCTTAAAAACCGCCGGACTTTTTTTGTCTGCCTATACAATTATGGCACAAGAAAACCATATATAGTATGTACCACGAGGTTGACAAACAGCAGGAAGTATTTTAAACCAGTTAAAAGGCTAGTTTTTGATTCTGAAGGTATTTTGAGTAAAAGCGGCTTAATTTCCTGGCAATTATCAACATGAATAACTTTTCTGTTAATTACGTTATATTATCAGTTGATTAAAAGCCTTTTAGTATTTATTAACTATATTTAACCAGCAACAGGACACCGGGATTATGAGCTACGAAAATCGCTTTCTGAAGAAGTTCGCCCCAGTAAACAAGGCTGGAACAAAAGGAAAAGCCGAGTTGGACTCTCCTGTCGTCAATATGATGAATGACCCCTCCTACCTGCGTCAGTCATCCGCCCTCATCAACGAAGCGCTGCAAAAGGGCTTCGACGTGCTGCAGCTTGCCAATGGCGACATCGTGACCACCGGCACCAAGACCGTAGTGTACCAGTATGCGTGGGATTCCGAGAAAGGCAAACTGGTTAAAACCAAGACCGCCGACAGCAGCATGAAGAAAAAACGCGCTCCCATGGTGGAAGAGGACGAAGAAGAAATCGAGTCCGACAGCGAAGAAGTGTAGGCGTTATCTAATTACAGGGGGGCGTCCCGCCCCCGCCAGTGCTCCGCACTAGCTCCCCCTCGCTTCGCGGGGTCGTCGCAATAGAGTTCCTCCACCCATACGGCGGCTTTTTATTTTAGGGGAAATGCTTTCCCCTTTTGCCTTCGGCAACGTCGTTTATTCCAGTGCTTTGCGATTGGCGTGGAGGAGCGGAGCGACAACCTCGCGGGGGAAATTCTGCGGAGCAGAATGGGGGGAAGCGTTCCCCCCATTAATAATCGCCACACTCCCCATTGCGCATACGCAATGGGGAGTGTGGCGAAAATATCCTAGCTCTTAACCGAATGTTGAATTGTTCCGTGGCAGCATTGCGCTAGTTGGCTAATATCGCATAATTATCGCCATACTTTACAGGTAGTATTACGTTATGATGTTCATCATCGGGTTTGTGGTCGTTATCGCCTCCGTTATCGGGGGCTATATGATGCACCACGGCAATCTGGCCGTGCTGTGGCAGCCCAGCGAATTTGTTATCATTTTCGGCGCCGCTATCGGCTCCATGCTTATCTCCAGCCCCGGCAAGGTGGTAAAAGGCGTACTCAAAAGTTTCAAATACCTCTTCAAGGGCAGCCCTTACAAAAAATCGCATTACGTAGAACTGCTCACCCTGCTCTATTCCACGTTCAAAATCATGAAGACCAAGGGCATGCTGGAAATGGAAGCGCATATCGAGAAACCGCATGAAAGCGCGCTGTTCAGCAAATACCCCACCTTCCTGAAGAACCATTACGCGGTGGACTTCCTCTGCGACAACCTGCGCGTGATGACCATGGGCGTGGAAGACCACTACCAGATCGAAGAGCTTATGGAGCGCGACCTGGAAGTGCACCACCACGAGCATGAACGCATTTCCACCGCCGTTATCAACATGGGTGACGCGATGCCTGCGCTGGGCATCGTGGCGGCGGTGCTGGGCGTAATCACCACGATGGGCAGCATCACCGAACCGCCCGCAGTGCTGGGCGGCCTTATCGGCGCGGCGCTCGTGGGCACGTTCTCCGGCGTGCTCCTCTCCTACGGCTTCATCTCTCCCATCGGCAAATGCCTGAGCCTGTATTTTGAAGACGACATCGCCTACATGAAATGCATCAAAGTGGCCATGCTCGCGCATCTGCACGGCAACGCGCCGGTAGTATCGGTGGAATTCGCACGCAACAGCATTGCGGGCAACGAACGCCCGAGCTTCGCGGAGATGGACACGGTGCTGAGCAACCTCAGCAGCAGTTCCGAGTGAGGGGAATGATGCATGGCGGCCGGTAAAGAAGCACCCATCATCATCAAGAAGATCAAGAAAAGTGGCCATGGCGGCCATCACGGCGGCGCGTGGAAAGTGGCCTATGCCGACTTCGTAACCGCGATGATGGCGTTCTTCCTGCTGCTCTGGCTGCTGCAGGCAACGGCGCAGTCGCAGAAAGAAGGCATCGCGGAATACTTCACCCCCACGATCGGCGTGCGCGACGCGGCTGGCATCGGCTTCAAAGGCGGCAAGACCAGCTATGACGAAGGCCGCAAGGTAGCGGAGAAAAGCCCGCCGGGCATTATCGTAGGCCGCATGCCGCAGGGTCCCACGGCGCAGAAACAGGAGAAAATGGCCCCTGTGGAATCCACGCAGGACGCCTACCTGTTCGAGAAGGCAGAAAAGAGCATCAAGCAGGCGATGGAGGAAGACCCTAACTTCCGTGACTTTAAAGACAACGTGATCGTGGAGCAGTCGCCTGAAGGCCTCAAGATCCAGCTTATCGACGACGACAAGCTGCCCATGTTCGAGCCCAAGAGCACGCAACTGACGCAGGCAGGCGAGAAAATACTCAAGGTCATGGTGCAGGTCATCAAGGAAATGCCCAACCGTATCTCCATCACCGGGCATAGCGAAGCCACCAATTTCGTGGAAAGCGACAGCAACACGAACTGGGAAGTGACCGCCAACCGCTCCAACGCGGCGCGGCGCTTCTTCATGCTCAACAACCTGGAAGAAGACCGCGTTGCCAAGGTGGTGGGCCGCGCCGACCGTGAGCTGCTCGATCCCAAATTCCCCACCTCCGCGCGCAACCGCCGCGTGGAAGTGGTGCTGCTGCGCAACTCCTACCTCAAGACGCTGGAAAGGGACACGCCCGCGCCGCAAACGCTCATCACCGTGCCCAGGCCCACCAACACCAAAGACCTTGCGCCTGTGGCCAAGCCCATGCCCAAAGCCGCGGCCAGACCTGAAATAAAGGACGAAACACCCAAGACCACCGCGGAGAAAAGCAATATCAATGAAATCTCGACCGAGTTCAAAATGCCTGATTCGCTCAAGCGTAGCTTGAGCCGTGACCCTGCGGCATCCGCGTTGCCGCCCGGCCATCTGGATGCTCCGGCGCAGTCCGTGCCGCCTGCCGAGCCTGAGGCACCTTAAGTGGCAACTCCGGAAACACTTCCTCCTCTACGTGACGTGATCGAGCGCCATGGGCTGTTCGCGCGTAAAAGCCTGGGGCAACATTTTTTGCTGGATAGCAACATCACCGCCAAGATCGTGCGCCAAGCTGGCAAGCTGGACGGCTTGAATGTGATAGAGATAGGCCCCGGCCCCGGCGGCCTTACGCGCTCGCTACTGTTCAGCGAGGCAAAGCACGTCTACGCCATTGAAAAGGACGAGCGCTGCATCAGCGCCCTGCAGGAACTCAACGTTGCCTGCGGCAACCGTTTAACCGTAATGCCTGCCGACGCGCTGGAAATATCGCTGCCCGGTACTGTGCCCGCCCCGCGCGCGATCGTGGCGAATCTCCCCTATAACGTGGGCACGCTAATGCTGATAAACTGGCTGGACGATATCGCGCGGCTCGGCGGCGACGCCTATGTATCGCTCACGCTCATGTTCCAGAAGGAAGTGGCGGAGCGCATCACCGCCGCGCCGAATACCAAGGATTACGGGCGTCTCTCGGTTATGGCGCAGTGGCTGTGCGAAACACAGCCATGCTTTATATTGCCTGCGAGCGCGTTTACGCCGCCGCCCAAGATCGATTCCGCCGTGATACGGCTGGTGCCGCGTGAAAAGCCCGCCTTCCCGGCTGATAAAAAAACGTTGGAAACCGTGCTGGCAGCCGCGTTCGGCCAGAGGCGGAAAATGCTGCGCTCGGCGCTTTCAACACTTGCCACGGATAGCGTGAAATGGCTGGAATCTGCCGGTATCGACCCGACCCGCCGCGCCGAGACCCTGACGGTGAAAGAGTTCTGCTCACTGGCAGAAACTTTATCGACAAACAAATAACCTGTTGATAAGCACTGTATTTATAATGAAGTCTTCATAAAAATGTAACACTTAAAGCTATTCCTGATGATAGAATAGTGTCTCGAAGAAAATTACTTATTACATTTTATGAATAAACACACACACGATTCCAAGAACCAGCAGCAACCTGCCCGCAAGCCCGCACTAGGCACTGTTAGCTAATTTTCCAGTTATAGAGGATTTTAGTTGCGGCGAGTGCCACGAAGCTGAGGAAAACTTTGTCTTCCTTGTCGAAACGCAGACAGAGGCGTTTATTTTCCTTGAGCTTTCCGAAGTAACGCTCAATGCCGCCACGCAGCTTATACACCGCCTTGTCGTAGAGGATTTTAACTTTACGGTTTTTG
>JAMIFV010000022.1:0-14218 GCA_035906055.1 Alphaproteobacteria bacterium
GGTGTCCCGATGCTCGCCAGCGATGCAGGCAATACGTGCATTTGTACGATTGAAGGCCGCGTTTCAGACCATTCTTTTTAGTCGAACTCCGGTGGCACTTAGGACAGTTTTTGATTCATTTCGTTTCAAACCATAGGTTAAAAGCATGATTCTAATACAATATATATCAAAAACAGCCCCCCATTTCTTTAATTATGCCAAGCTTTACATCGTCTCTAATACGAAGCTGGAAAACGCCATACGCCTCTACCGCATGCATGGCTTTGTGGATAGCACCGAAGCCCGCCACACGTCCTACGCGCGTGGCGATATCACGCTTGAAATGCAGATGCAGTTACAGTGAACGCGATACCTGCTGTTCCTGCTTTTTGGTCGCGTCCACCCAGTTCCTGCCGCGCTCCTTGCCGTCGGAAACGTCGATAGTAGCCTTGGGGGGACTGACCGGGCGCTGATGCTGCAACGCTTCGATGGTCTGCTGAGTATCCGAGTTCTCGATCATCTTGCTGCCGGTGAACGCCAGCGCGCTTGAGGTAATCAGCGCCATGACAGGTACGGATACAAGACCTGTGGAAAAAGCGGGAATAGCGGCGGCGGCCAGCAATGCGATGCTGCCATACTTCAGCGCCCTTGCGCTGAAAGAGGGGCGGGGTTTTTCTGGCACCACTTCGGGTTCCTGAGCGGCAGGGGCAACAGGCACCGGCGCTGCAGCAGCGGTGGCCGGGGCTTTTTTCTGCTGCACTTCTTCCAGTATCAGTCGCTCCGTAGTGGGCTTCTGCGCGAACATACTTTCGAACACGGGTGCCGATTTATACTGATGGGCGTTGCCATAAACCACGAGTACTTTGTCGTTCTTGTCCAGCGCTTCGCCGATCACTTTCAGCAGATTCTCATCCCGCGTCCTGTCCATGACAGCGCTCATTTTCTGGAAATAATTGGGATTGATGTTGTTCGGGTTGGTGTCCGTGGCGGTCACCTGAAACACCTCTTTATTGCCCAGCTCTGCCTTGTGCGCGTCGTACCATGCCTTGAATTCATCAACGGTGAGCTTATTTTCCTTAGGAACAAAGTCGAATAATTGGCTGTTCAGGAATGCGTTCGCCTGCTGGGAAAAATGCTCTTTGTTCAGGGAACCGGAGCGGTTCCAGATGGACACGCTGCGCAGCAGATGCAGCGCCATGCCGTCCTTCTGAGAGTAGCCGTTCTCTTCGAGCTTTTTAAATATTTCCTCGGTGGTGGGTTCCCCGCCGATATAGGGAATATTTTTACGGCGCAGGTATTGCGCCGTATGGATGTTTTCTTCGCTGCGGAACATGAAGCGCTGCACATCGGAGGGTTTCCGAGGATCAAAACCCAGATCCGGTGAAATGCCCTTTGCGGTTACAAGGCCCTCGATCACCGCGATCTGTGGCGGGTATTTACGCATAGCCTGCCCGATGATCTCGTGGCTCTTATTCTCGAAGTCTTTCCCGTGATGCGTGCCAATGTAATAGAGGTCTTTGCCTGCGGCGTTGTAATGATCGAGATGTATATCACCGATCTTTTTACCGTCACGCGAACCGATGTCGCGCAGCAGCGAGGGATCAGGTTTGGGCAATGTGGGTGTTGCGGTATCGGTACTCACGGGCAGCTATCTCGGTTAAGTCAAATGAAGCTGCATGATAATAGCATGGAATTCCGGAAGAATTGTGACAGTTTGGTGAAATTTATGTTCATAAAACTTCTATTGCTTACAGCATGTTAATAAACCATTAGTTGCCACTTCGCTAGACTTAAGCTAAAGAGGCACAAAATACATTCACAGAGGAACAGTTTATGGCAGATACGACCTATGATCTCGTAGTGATTGGCGGCGGCCCCGGCGGTTATGTGGCGGCTATCCGCGCGGCACAATTGGGCATGAAGGTGGCCTGCGTGGAAAAACGCGGCAGCCTCGGCGGCACCTGCCTCAATGTGGGTTGCATTCCTTCCAAGGCGCTGCTGCATTCCTCCGAACTGTTCGAAGAAGCAAAGCACGGCGAAAAGCACGGCATCAAGGGCAAGATCGAACTTGACCTCAAGGCCATGCTGGCGCGCAAGGACGATGTGGTGGTCAACCTCACCAAGGGCATTGAAGGCCTGTTCAAGAAGAACAAGGTGGATTACGTTCAGGGCATGGCGATGATCGCCAAGCCTAACCTCGTGGGCGTTACCACCAAGGACGGCAAATCATTGTCGCTCAACACCAGGCGCATCCTTATCGCCACGGGGTCTGAAGTCACTCCGCTGCCGGGTGTGGTGATCGACGAAAAACGCATTGTATCTTCCACTGGCGCTATCGCGCTGCCGGAAGTGCCCAAGAAGCTGGTGATCATCGGCGCAGGCGTTATCGGCCTTGAGCTTGGCTCGGTATGGCGCCGTTTGGGTGCGGAAGTTACCGTGGTGGAATTCCTCGACCGCGTGACCCCTGCCATGGACGTGGAAGTTTCCAAACAGTTCCAGAAGATACTTGAAAAACAGGGCATTGCCTTCAGGATGGCGATGAAGGTCACCGGCGTGAAGGCATCCGCTAAGGATGTCACCGTGACCGCAGAACCCGTTGCCGGTGGCAAGGCGGAAGAGATCAAGGCGGATTATGTGCTGGTCTCCATTGGCCGCCGCCCCTACACGCAGGGCCTCGGCCTCACCGAAATGGGCGTGGCGATGGACGAGCGTGGCCGCATCAAGACCAACCACCATTTTGAAACCAACGTTGCAGGCATCTATGCTATTGGCGACGTGATCGCAGGCCCGATGCTGGCGCACAAGGCCGAAGAAGACGGCGTTGCGGCAGTGGAATTCATGGCGGGCCAGAAGCCGCATGTGAATTACAACCTCGTGCCCAGCGTGGTCTACACCATGCCGGAAGTGGCAAGCGTTGGCCGCACGGAAGAACAGCTCAAGGCTGACGGCGTAAGCTACAAGGTGGGCAAGTTCCCGTTCCTTGCCAATTCGCGCGCACGCGCCACCGGCAATACGGACGGTTTCGTGAAGATCCTTGCCGACAGCGCCACGGATGAAGTCTACGGCGTGCATATCATCGGCCCGCAGGCGGGCACCATGATCGCGGAAGCGGCCATCGCCATGGAATTCCGCGCGTCGAGCGAAGACATCGCACGCACCTGCCATTCGCACCCCGACCTCAACGAGGCCATCAAGGAAGCGGCGCTGAACGTGGCGGGCAGGGCTATCCACATATGAAAACGCTGGTTGGATTGTTCGTCTGCCTGATACTCGCCTCCTGCATCGACGTGGATGATTTCGGCAAATTCTGGGAGCAGGGCGCTGTCGATCCCCGGCTCGAAGGCACGTGGCTCACCAGTGACGGCAGCACAACCCCCGACCTGAAGAACGACAAGTGGGAGCTTATACGCCAGGATAGTTTTTATGTGCTGAAACTGCTGCGCAAATCAGAAAGCGATGAGCAGCAACCCCAGCTGCTGCGCAGCCTGAGCTGGAGAGAGTATACCTATCTCATGATCGCGGAAGTGGGCAAAGAGAACGGTTCGCTGATACGCTATACGGTGGAAGGCAGCATCGTGACGGTTTACAGCGTTGATGCGCTTGCGGTGCAGGCATGGCTCGAAAAAAGGCAGCCCGGCGTGAAGAACCCGCGTGTGGTGAAGTCGGACTACTTCCATGGCCTGAAGGTGATGCTGCTTGATCCCTCCATCATGGATACGCTCAGCGAAATGCCGCAGGAATACTGGAAAGTAGCCGGTAAATTTATAAAACTTTAATGTTAAGGGGGGAACGCTTCCCCCATTTATGCTCCGCATAAATTCCCCCGCGAAATCGTCGTATAGAACTCCTCCGCGCATCCGGCACCGAAGTTTATTCCAGTGTATAGCCGTAGGCATGGAGGAGCGTAGCGACGACCCCGCAAGGGGTGAATCGGCGGAGCCGAGAGGGGAAAGCGTTTCCCCACAAATACAAAGTATTACTTCGTAATCATCGTGCCTGCGCCGTGTTCGGTGAAGGCTTCGATCAGCAATACGTGCGGCACGCGGCCATCGAGGATGTGGGCAGCGCCGCAGCCGTTTTCCACCGCATGGATGCAGGTTTCGATCTTGGGGATCATGCCGCCGGAGATGGTGCCGGTGGTCATAAGGTTGCGCGATTCCGTTACGTTCAGTTCGCTGATGAGACGTTTTTCGTTGTCGAGCACGCCTGCCACGTCGGTGAGGATCATGAGTTTGCGCGCATTGATCGCGGCGGCGATGGCCCCTGCTACCGTATCCGCATTGATGTTATAGGTATGGCCGTCTGAGCCGAAACCGATGGGGGCGATCACGGGGATGATGTCGGATTCGTGCAGCGTGTCGAGGATGGCGGGGTCAACCGATTCCGGTTCGCCCACGAAGCCGAGGTCAAGCACGCGCTCGATGTTGGAGTCGGGGTCTTTCACCGTGCGGCTGACGCGGCGCGCTTTTATCAGGCTGGCGTCCTTGCCGGAAAGGCCGATAGCTTTGCCGCCAGCTTTATTGATAGCAGCAGCAAGCTGCTTGTTGATGGAACCGGAGAGCACCATTTCCACAATTTCCACCGTGGCTTCGTCGGTTACGCGCAGGCCGTCCACGAACGAGCTTTGAATTTTAAGCCTTTCCAGCATCTTGCCTATCTGCGGGCCGCCGCCATGCACCACCACGGGGATGATGCCCACCTGGCGCAGCAGGATAACGTCGCGCGCGAACTGTTCGGCAAGCGATTCGTCGCCCATCGCATGGCCGCCATATTTAATGACGAAGGTTTCCCCCGCGAACTGGCGCATATAAGGTAGCGCTTCCGATACGGTCTTGGCGGTTTTTAACCAGCTTTCGGGAGTCTTGGAGTCTCTTAATTTCATTTTTCTGCTTTCTGTACGTCATGCTTCGCTACGCTCAGCATGACGAAGGTGGTAATACAGCAAATAATGACTAAAATACAAGCGTTCTATACAAACGCGGCCAGCGATGCGCGCAGCTCGCTGATGCCAACCTTCTTTTCCGAACTGGTGGCAATCACTTCCGCCATGGCGGCGGGGTGTTTCTTGATTTTGAACCGGGTCTGCTTAAGCACTTCCTCCGCGTCCGAAGGCCTTATTTTATCCAGTTTTGTCAATACTATCTGGTAACTTACGGCGGTTTCGTCGAGCAGCGCCATCGTGGTGAGATCGTTCTCCTTGAGCCCGTGGCGCGAGTCAATCAGCAGCAATACGCGCTTGAGGTTGGGGCGGCCTGAAAGATAGGCCATCACAAGGTCGTTCCACTTTCTCACATCCTTTTTACCTGCCTTGGCGTAGCCGTAGCCCGGCAGGTCGACCAGCATGAGCTTTTCCGCCAGCAGGAAGAAATTAAGCTCACGCGTGCGCCCCGGCGTGTTGGAAGCATGCGCCAGCGTTTTTTGTCCTGTCAGCGCATTCACGAGGCTGGATTTACCTACATTGCTGCGCCCGGCGAACGCGATCTCGGGGAAATGCTGCGGCGGCAGCGCGTCGAGCGCCACACCGCCCATCACGAAATTACAGGGCTGGGCAAAGAGTGTATCGGCAAGGGTGGACATATCATGTTCAAGTGGTTTAAATACGGGTGCATTAATTACATATCCCAGGCCTACACACAACCCATGAGCCCACTCACCCGCCAGCGACTAGACGTTTTCTGCTCCAACCGGCGCGGCTACTGGTCGTTGTGGATCTTTATGGTGTTATTTGTCACCAGCCTGTTTGCCGAATTCATCGCCAATGACAAGCCTATAGTGCTGAAATACAAAGATGAATATTATTTCCCCGTCTTGAGGTTCTACACCGAAGAAACCTTCGGCGGCGATTTTGAGACCGAGCCCAATTACCGCGATGCCTACATCGCCGACAAGATACGGCAGGATGGCTGGATGATCTGGCCGCCCATCCGCTACAGCTACCAGACCATCAATTACGATGCGGTGCCGGCGCCTTCGCCGCCTTCCGCAGAGAACTGGCTGGGCACGGACGATCAGGGGCGCGACGTGCTCGCGCGGGTTATCTACGGCTTCCGCATTTCGGTGCTGTTCGGCCTCGTGCTGACGGCGGTCAGTTCCGTCATCGGCATCGCGGCGGGTGCGGTGCAGGGGTATTTCGGCGGCAGGGTAGACCTCTATATGCAGCGCTTCATGGAAATATGGGGCGGTTTACCGGAATTGTACCTGCTCATCATCCTTGCCAGCATCGTGCAGCCCAATTTCTGGTGGCTGCTCGGCCTTATGGTGCTGTTCTCGTGGATGTCGCTGGTGCATGTGGTGCGTGCCGAATTCCTGCGCGCGCGCAATTTCGATTACGTGCGTGCGGCAAAGGCGCTGGGCGTAAACGAATGGGTCATCATGTGGCGCCATGTGCTGCCCAACGCCATGGTGTCGGCCATTACGTATATACCCTTCATCCTCAACGGCTCCATCACCACGCTTACCTCGCTGGATTTTCTCGGCTTCGGTCTGCCTGCAGGGTCGCCGTCGCTGGGTGAACTGCTGGCGCAGGGCAAGGCCAATCCGCAATCGCCGTGGCTGGGTATCACCGGGTTTGTAACGCTGGCGCTCATGCTTAGCCTGCTGGTGTTCGTGGGTGAAGCGGTGCGCGACGCATTCGATCCGCGTAAATCGCTGGCCAGCATGAAAACGCCGGTGAAGAAGGCGGTAGCTGCATGACCGTGCTCAGCGTCGCTAACCTCACCATAACCGCGCATGTTCCGCTGGTGCAGAATGTGTCCTTCACGATGCAGGCGGGCGAGGTGATGGCGCTGGTGGGGGAGTCCGGCTCCGGCAAAACGCTCACCGCGCTGGCCATCAACGGGTTGCTGCCGACAACACTCACGCATACCGGCGAAATAAAACTTGATGCTAAAAGTAGTCGTGGAGGAGTACTTTGCGACGACCCCGCAGGGGAAGTTGCGCGGAGCGCAACTGGGGGCAGCGTGCCCCCCAAAAGGCCTCTGATAAGAGGCTTAGACACCGGCATGATATTCCAGGAGCCGATGACCTCGCTCAATCCGCTGCATACGCTGCGCAGGCAGGTAGGCGAGGCGATCGAAATACACCAGAAGCTGCTGAAGCCCGAAGCGGTGCAAGCGCGTATCCGTGAACTGCTGGAGCAGGTGGGCTTGGCGCATTTCAGGGACAGGCTGGACGCTTACCCGCACCAGCTTTCCGGCGGTGAGCGCCAGCGCGTGATGATCGCCATGGCGATCGCCAACCATCCCAAGCTGCTGATTGCCGATGAACCCACCACGGCGCTGGACGTGACCATTCAGGCGCAGATACTCGAATTACTGGCGAAGCTTTGTAAAGAAACGGGCATGGCGGTGCTGCTCATCACGCATGATCTCTCCATCGTGCGCCGCGTGGCGGCGCGCGTGGCGATCATGTGCAGGGGCGAGCTGGTGGAGCAGGGTGATACCAAAGCCATTTTCGCCGCGCCGGAACATCCCTACACGCAAAAGCTGCTGGCGGCTGAACCCACTTCGCTCGCGCCGCCACTTGGCGCAAATGCGCCCGCTATCATGGAATGCAGGTCGCTGGGCGTTTCCTACAGCACCGCCAGGGGGCTGTTCAGCCGGAAAGCACCGGCGAAGGATATCCTCAATGATGTGAATATCGTTGTGCCCAAGGGCGGCACGCTGGGGGTGGTGGGGGAATCGGGTTCCGGCAAGACCACGCTGGCGCTGGCACTCTTGCGGCTGGCTTCCAGCACTGGCGAGATCCATTTTAACGGCGAGCGGCTTGACGCGCTGACGGGAAAGAAGCTGCGGGCGCGCCGCAAGGACATGCAGATGGTGTTCCAGGACCCGTTCGCAAGCCTTAACCCGCGCATGATGGTTGGCGACATTATCGGTGAAGGCCTCACGGTGCATGAGCCGCATCTGTCTGCCGCCGAAGTGGACGCAAAAGTGGATGCCATGCTCAATGAGGTAGGGCTGCAGCCGGAGATGAAATACCGCTATCCGCACCAGTTCTCCGGCGGGCAGCGCCAGCGCATCAGCATCGCGCGCGCGCTGATACTGAAGCCCAAACTCATCGTGCTGGATGAACCGACTTCCGCGCTTGATGTGTCCGTGCAGGCGCAGATACTCGTGTTGCTGAAGGACCTGCAGGCCAAGTTCGGCATATCCTATATATTCATCACGCATGACCTGCGCGTCGTGCGCGCCATGAGCCACCGCGTGGTGGTGCTTCAGCGCGGCAAGGTGGTGGAAGCGGGCGAAACGGCCAGTGTGCTTACCAGTCCCAAGCAAGACTATACCAAAAAACTGCTCGCTTCGGCTTTAGCCTAAACTCACTTCTTGTGCTCGATATTATATTTACGCTTGATATGCGCCTGCTGCAGGATCGACAGCACGTTGCTCCATGTCCAGTAGATCACGAGGCCGGAAGCGACCGACGAGAACAGGAACAGGAAGAACAGCGGCATATATTTGATGATCTGCGCCTGCGTGGGGTCGGTGGGCGGCGGCGACTGGCGCTGCTGAATATACATGGTCATTGCCATGAGGATCGGCCAGATGCCCAGATGCAGGAAGCCCGGCGGCGTCCATTCCAGCGCGCCGAACAGGTTGAACAGGTTGGACGGATCGGCGGCGGAAAGGTCCTTGATCCAGCCGTAGAACGGCGCGTGGCGCATTTCGATGGTCACATACAGGGCATTATAGAGCGAAATGAACACCGGTATCTGCAGCAGGATGGGCAGGCAGCCTGAAGCCGGGTTCACCTTCTCACGCTTATAGAGTTCAATCATCTCCTGATTGAGCTTCTGGCGGTCGTTCTTGTTGCGGTCCTGGATGTCCTGCATCTTGGGGCGCAGCGCGCTCATGGCGGCCATGGATTTATAGGATTTATCCGCCAGCGGATACATCACCAGCTTCACGATGATAGTGAGGATCAGGATGGCGACGCCAAAATTGCCGACGATCGAATAGAAGAACGTGAGCATGTGGAAGATGGGCTTGGTCAGGAAGTAGAACATGCCGAAATCCACCGAGCGGTCGAACAACGCTATATTGTACTGCTTGGCGTAGGCGTCCAGAACGTTGAGCTCTTTGGCGCCTGCGAAAATGCGCAGCGTGGTCGCGTCCTTGGGAGCGGAAGAGGTGTATTCGACATGGAAGCGCTGGTGGCCGTCCTTGGAGAAATAGCTTTCGATCTTCGAGGTGAATTTATGGTCTTCCGGGATCAGCGAAGTGAACCAGTATTTATCGGTGATGCCTACCCAGCCTGCGTTTTCCACATTGATGAGCTCAGGCTGCGCATCGGCCTTCACGTTGCGGTAGGGATAATTCTTGAGCACGTTGTCATGCACGGCGATGGGGCCTTCATGCACGAGCGCCACAAGGTTCTTGTCGAGGTCCATTACGCGGTTGAGGTAGGCGTAGGTCTGTAGCGGCACGGGGTTGCCGGAAGCATCCGCAGCGGATTGCGTGACGGCGAACATGTATTTGTCGTCCAGCGTGAGCACGGCCTTGAAGGTGATGCCCTGCGGGTTGACCCAGGTGAGTGTGAGGGGCTTGCCTGCGATGAGTTCAGTTCCGTCCGCCGTCCAGACCGTTTCCCGGCCCGGTAGTGTGATGCTGGCGTCGTTGGTGGCGGTCCAGCCGATCTCGGTGAAATAGCCGTCCTTGTCATAGGCCGGGGAAAGCAGCACTACTTCGGCGCTTTTGGGGTCGAGCGTGGTTTTGTAACGTGCGAGCGTCAGATCATCCAGCCTGAGGCCTTTGAGCGTAAGGCTGCCATGCAGGTAGTCGGTGCGGATAGGAATGCGCGGCGACTCCGCCAGCAATTCATTGCGGCTTTTGGCCATACCTTCCGCGGCTTCTTTCTTGATCTCGATGGTCTTTTCGATCGTTTGCTGCGCGCGCATGGCTTCCGCCTGCAGTTTCTTGCGGGGCATCTCGATGAAATACTGCCACAGCCCCAGAATGATGGAGGAGATGATGAGTGCGAGGAGAAGATTGCGGGAATCGGAAGCGTTCTTTTTCATAAGCTAGTGCGTAGTAACCTTGGTGGAAGGGGGGACCGGGTCATGCCCGCAAGTGCCGAACGGGTGGCAGCGCAAGAGGCGGCGCAGGGTTAGCCAGCTGCCTTTTGCCGCGCCGTGTGCCTCAACCGCTTCGGCTGCGTAATGCGAGCAGCTTGGCGTGAAACGGCAGGCGAACGGCAGCAGCGGCGAAATCACCAGCTGGTAACTGCGTAGGATACTACGAAGCAGAAAGCGCATATACACTCTTCGCATTTCAAGAATTGGCGTTGTTATCCTTCGGACTCACCGTGCTCATGTACTAAAGCGTACACTGCGCGCGGTTCGCCTCGGCTGCCTACCCAATTCCCGAACTGCTTTGCGTATGCGTTCAGGTATTGGGTTTGGTTTGAAGGCGCTTTAGAGCATGTTTCACATCGAGTATCAAGTCATCAAATGTGCCTTTGGCCGCCTGCGGCCTGCCGATGAATACGTAATCGTGGCCAGCCATTCCAAACTCCGGCAGCAGCATGCGCGCAGCCTCGCGCATGCGGCGCTTGATGCGGTTGCGCACCACGGCATTGCCCAGTTTACGCGTAGCGGTGAAGCCCGCGCGGATGGCGTCGATGGCGATATAGGATTCTTGCGGGCGCGGGGCGCAGAGCAGGATAACGGACGGCTTGACGCATTTGCGGTTCACTGCGGAAACGGCAAGGAAATCTGCACGCGACTTTATAAATGAAATAACGCCTGTGTGTTCCGCTGCGGGAACCACAAGATTTAAGCGGAAAGCCTGGCGCGGCCCTTGGAGCGGCGGGAAGCGATAACCTTGCGGCCGCCTACAGTTGCCATGCGCGCGCGGAAGCCGTGACGGCGTTTACGGACGATCTTGCTGGGCTGGTATGTGCGCTTCATGGACGTATTCCTTATATGTATCAGGAAGGCGCTTATAATATTTGAGGGCCTGCATGTCAACAATCGCGTGAGGATAATTACCTGCCAAAGGGTAAAAATAGACAAATATCATTATTATACATAATGATAGATGATAATATCCAGAAATGCAACACTCCTAGAATACTCGCAAATATTAGGGATTTGTTAGCACCACGCCTGTACTATCGGTGGACATTGGTAACCATTATTACTTTCCCGTTCTTCCAAAAGTCAGGCTAAATAAGAATACTATGTTCTCTTTTATACGGTGGGTATCGGCAGTCAGCTTCCTTGTGGTGATGTTCGGGGTCATCTTCTTCGGACATGAGTTCAGGAAGATCGCGACCAGCAACCTCGTCGACATTGTAAATAACAGCAACACGAATATGTCGCGCAACTTCCAGAACACGACCTGGAAGGCTTACCGCGAGCAGGTGCGCGCGGGGCTGGACTGGTACCAGAAATTCCGCGCTTCCGGCGTGCAGGGCACTGAGTGGCACAAATATAACGGCTACCAGGAAATGGTGAGCGCGTTCGGCGTGATGGATAATTTCAGCCGTCACGTGTTCAAGCATTTCGAGGATTCTCCCATCGCCGAGATCAACCTTTACACGCAGGACGGCGTGCGCATCCTCTCGGTGAACCAGTCGCACACGATCTGGGTGCAGGACCCCAAGACCATCGGCAGCGCCACACCGGTACAGCCCTCTGACGATGCCAGTTTCGGCGCTGCGCTGGGCGGCAGCGTTGCCAGCGGCGTGATGGAAGAACAATCCTTCATCAAACCCGACGGCGCCACCGCCAGGGGCACTTTTATACGCGGCCTGTTCCCCGTGTTCCGCGATGAGAACCAGCAGCAAAACACTTCTATCCTCGTGGACTGCGAGAAAGACGGCAAGGACGACGTGGAATGCAAGAATGCGGGTAGTGGCAAGCGTGCTATCGATGTGGTGCTTGAGTTGCGTTATGACGTAACCGCGCAATGGAACCAGCTGCAGTTTTTCTACCGTATCAGCGTATACGGCGTGATGGGCGTGTTCTCGCTGATGATCCTGTTGATGCTTTTCACTTCAGGCAAGGCGGAATCCATCATCGCCAGACAGCATGAAGCCAATCTCGAACTGGCCGCCCAGGCCGCGAGCGCACAGGCCGAGAACCGTGATAAATCGCAGTTCCTTGCTAACGTGAGCCACGAATTGCGTACGCCGCTCAACGCTATTATCGGGTTCTCCGAGTTCATCAAGTCGGAGCGTTCCGGCAAGATCGGCAACGAGAAATATTCGGAATATATCCGTGATATTCACGGCTCGGGCGTGCACCTGCTCAGCCTCATCAACGACATTCTGGATTACTCCAAGGCCGAAGCCGACAAGCTGGAGCTGGATGTGGCCGAGGTTGACGCCACCAAGCTGGTGAAGAACTCCATGCGCCTTGTGAGCCCGCGTGCCGAAGGTGCGCAGGTCAGCCTTGTGGAGGAGATCCCGCGCGAGCATTTCATTATCGAAACCGACGCCAAGAAGTTCAAGCAGGTGCTGCTTAACCTGCTTTCCAACGCGGTTAAGTTCACGCCGTCGGGAGGTTCTGTCACCGTTACCATGTGGAACAACGTGGTGGATGGCGGCCTGTCGGTAGAGGTGAGGGATACGGGTATCGGTATCGCGCCTAAGGATATTTCCCGCGCAATGGCGCCGTTCGGTCAGGTGGATAACACCCTGTCCCGCAAATACGAAGGCACCGGCCTTGGCCTGCCGCTGACACGCAAATTTGTTGAAATCATGGGCGGAACCTTTAACATCGCCAGCGAAGTGGGCAAGGGTACCATCATCACCATCACCCTGCCCAAGAAACCCAAAGGCAAAGCTGATGCAGCCGCAGAAGCCGCTCCGGTGGCCGCGAAAGCCGCCAGGCAGACCGAAGCAGCCTTGCCGACCGTTGGAAACGTGAATGAGCCATCAACCCGCAACGCCAACCCGCCGCAGGCTCTCAGCCTCTGATATCCGCAATCTCAAAGGTAAAGCGCCCGTCGTATGCCTGACCGCCTACACGGCTCCCGTGGCGCGCCTGCTTGATGCGCATGTGGACCTGCTCATGGTGGGCGACTCGCTGGGCATGGTGCTTTACGGGCTGGACAGCACGCTGCCCGTTTCGCTCGATATGATGATCGCGCATGGCGCTGCCGTGGTGCGCTCCTCGCACGCGGCCTGCGTGGTGGTGGATATGCCTTTTGGCAGCTACCAGCAATCCCCCGCACAGGCGTTCGCCAACTGCGCGCGCGTGATGAAAGAAACGGGCTGCCAGGCGGTAAAACTGGAAGGCGGCAGGGAGATGGGCGAGACGATAGCGTTCCTCGTGGCGCGCGGTATCCCCGTGATGGGGCATGTGGCGCTCACGCCGCAAAGCATTAATACGCTGGGCAGCTACCGTTTCCGGGGGCGCACGCCGGAAGAACGCAAGGCGATTCTTGAAGACGCGGTTGCCGTGGCGCAGGCCGGTGCGTTTTCCATCGTGATAGAAGGCGTGGAAATGTCGCTGGGTAAACAGATCACCGACGCTGTGAGCGTGCCGACCATCGGCATCGGCGCGTCCGCCGATTGCGACGGGCAGGTGCTGGTGAGCGAAGACATGCTGGGTCAGACGCCGTTCCAGCCGAAATTCGTCAGGAAATATGCCGGGCTGGCGGAGATCATTACCAAAGCCGCTGCCGACTATGCCGGTGACGTGCGCGCGCGCTCCTTCCCCTCGCCTGAATATTGCTATCAGGAGAAAAAATAGAGGACACGCGGTTATGGATATGGATGAGATTTTTCCGCCCGGTAAAAAAACGGAGCTGACCTTCCGCAAGCTCGATACGTTGTCGGTGGAGGCGCTGCGGGAATATATCGCAGAGCTGGAAGCCGAGATAGAACGCGCGCACGCGGAAATTAAAAAGCGCGGCAGTGCCAAAGCCGCAGCAGAGGCGTTCTTCAGTTAGAACCTGTTCATAATCTCTACTGCTGCTGGCTGCAAACATGGTTTTCTGCGCTTCCGGTGCTCACGTACTTAAACGTACGCTGCGCTCCGTTTCTCGAAAACTCTGTTTTCGCTTCGCCGCAGCGAGATTATGAACAGGTTCTTAGGCACTGTTAGCTAATTTTCCAGTTATAGAGGATTTTAGTTGCGGCGAGTGCCACGAAGCTGAGGAAAACTTTGTCTTCCTTGTCGAAACGCAGACAGAGGCGTTTATTTTCCTTGAGCTTTCCGAAGTAACGCTCAATGCCGCCACGCAGCTTATACACCGCCTTGTCGTAGAGGATTTTAACTTTACGGTTTTTG
>JAMIFV010000023.1:0-17414 GCA_035906055.1 Alphaproteobacteria bacterium
AAAACCGTAAAGTTAAAATCCTCTACGACAAGGCGGTGTATAAGCTGCGTGGCGGCATTGAGCGTTACTTCGGAAAGCTCAAGGAAAATAAACGCCTCTGCCTGCGTTTCGACAAGGAAGACAAAGCTTTCCTCAGCTTCGTGGCACTCGCCGCAACTAAAATCCTCTATAACTGGAAAATTAGCTAACAGTGCCTAGCGATGATGAACGCAGACAACTTTTTGGCGGTAATATTGACATAAAGCTGACAGTTATTCCCAACGGCAAAGATGAAGTTCCTTTTGGTAGGCTCAGCATTGATACCAAAAATACTGACACACAAGGTATCTACAGCGCTTTTAGTTTTTTTATCGGCACGGATGGCAATGCTCCTGCACTTAAAGCGGCCATAACAACCGGCAACATAGACGAAGTTCGCAAAAAGCTTGGCACGGAAGGTCAGCCTCCTGCACAGCAACTGCAGCAGTCCGGCGCATCTGAACCGGCTGCATCCGCGCCGGAAAGAAATCCCGGTTTATTGGAGCAGATTAAAGAAAAGCTTCCTAGTTTCCCAGCACCATCAGGTGGCACTCCCTCGCCCCAGTCCATGATGGATAAGCCGATCGATGTAGCCGTACTCGCTACCGAACTTGGCCTTAAGGTTCCCTCCGCAGAAGCGCAGACCGGAAGCGCTGGCGCTGCCACTTACGGCGGTACAGCCAAGGCGCGCACCGGCACCCGTGACGTAAGCTGATTTCTACACGTTTCTCTCCCTGAGCCCTGCATGAAAGTGCAGGGCTTTTTTATTTATGTTGAAGAGAAGGGCGCTTACGTCTAAGAGGGAGGTGCACAAGGAATGTAGTTAAAAATCATCTTATGAATGCACCCCAGCCCAAAAGTCTGCCGCGCGTTTCCAGCAGGGGGCTCAATGTGTTTTATGGCAGGAAGCAAGCCCTGTTTGACGTCAATCTCGACATCGACGCACAGGGGGTAACCGCGCTCATCGGGCCTTCAGGCTGTGGCAAATCCACATTTCTTCGTTGTATCAATCGCATGAACGACACAATTAACGGCTGCCGCGTGGAAGGGGCGCTTATTGTAGACAATGAGAATATCTACAACCCGCATCAGGACCCGGTAGAATTGCGTTCACGCATCGGCATGGTGTTCCAGAAACCCAACCCGTTTCCCAAAAGCATTTATGATAATGTGGCTTACGGCCCGCGTATCCACAAGCTTTGCGAATCCAAAGCGGATATGGACAACCTCGTGCAGAAAAGCCTGATAGGGGCAGGGTTATGGGATGAAGTCAAAGACAGGCTGCATGAGCCGGGCACGGGGCTTTCCGGCGGCCAGCAGCAAAGGCTCTGCATAGCGCGCACGATTGCGGTGAACCCTAACATCATCCTCATGGACGAGCCTTGCTCCGCGCTCGATCCCATTGCCACGGCAAAAGTGGAAGAGCTTATCCATGAACTGCAAAAAAGTTTTACTATCGTCATTGTTACGCATTCCATGCAGCAGGCCGCGCGCGTTTCCATGAAAACGGCATTTTTCTATATGGGTAAAGTGCTTGAATACGGCGAGACATCGAAGATATTCACGCATCCGAGCTTAAAACAGACTCAGGACTACATCACCGGCAGATATGGCTGAAACCCTCAAAGATTATGTGACCATAGAGCCGCTGCCGGACGAAGAAGGCGGCAACCGTGACGAACGCCGTTATTCCTCGCAACTCTACAGCTATTGGAACCAGCTCAGGGGAAAGAGGCTGTTTCCCAGTGAGGACGTGCTGAACCCTGAAGCCATAGCGCATATCTGGCCGCATTGCTTTCTCATTCAGGTCAATGACCTGAAGAACCGCAAGCGTGCTGACTTTACGTATCTGGGCAGTGAGATCCTGCGCGTATATCATGACCTGTTATCGCTTGAAGACACCGGCGATTTCATCTCACCAAGCTCCAGCCATCTTTCTCAGAATTTCTGGCAGGTTATCGAGACCCACAAGCCCATCATGCAGTCAGGACAATTCACGACGAGCAGGGGGAACCTTATCAAGTTCCGCCAGTGCCTGCTACCGCTGGGCAAGTCCGACAGCGAAGTGGAAGCCATCTTCGGCAGCGCAAGGCTGAAGTTATATCCTTAAAGAAATAATATAAACAGCAAAAACAGTTGCTTGTGCGTGTATTTTAACAAAATCCATGTAATAAAACTGTCATTTGTTAATAACAGGATTATTGTATATTATTGGACAAGCATAAAATTTTAAAAGAAGCGGTCATGGCTGACACTCCTGATTTTTCCGTTTTACTTACCAATAATAACGTCGATGCATCCGGAATGCGTCAGGCCATGGCTACAGCAGCAACAGTTCCTGTCATCCCAAACGAAGCAGGTGTAACGTTGCGTGCACAACTGGCCATTATGGAAGCTGTTGAGAAAAAAGGCAGCAAACTCGGGGAAGCATTAGACAACGCGATAAGATTGGGCGGCCCGCTGGAGGGCACAATGTTATCCGGCTTACTCGAAGCCACTAAAGAAGTCTTAAGTGCGAATAATGGCCAGGTTGGCAGCACCGTTATTCTGCCCGACAGAAAAGGTGAGTATGTCTACATTATCGATACCAGCCAAGATACTGTGGTTAACGCCAAACTTAGCGTAGATGCTAAAACGCGTGCCACATCTATTGATACGAAGGAGTCTATTACAGCGTACGCTAAGAATACTCCATTCTTACATACAGAACAGGAAGAGCTTCGCCGGGTCACTATAGACAGGGCTCACGGCTCGCTTGGTCAATTTAATGATCTTGTGCAGGAAATGGCAGCCGGGCTAAAGGTAGCGCCTCGAGGAAGGTAACCATATTTGCCGTCCATAATTATCGTATAATATATATTATGGAAAATAAGCTATAGATTAAACTCAGGGCCTTATGAGTAAACTGGCATCCCCATACGAATAAAACCGGTATCTGGCCGCTATAGCATGGCTATAGGCATCCTTCATCTTGTCCAGCCCCATGAACGCACTCACCAGCATGAATAACGTCGAACACGGCAAATGAAAATTTGTGAGCAACATATCCACTGCTTTGAATGCATAACCCGGAGTTATAAAAATATTCGTCTCACCGTTATAGGGTTTTACCGTGCCGTCATCCGCCGCTGCGCTCTCCAGCGTCCTCAGCGATGTCGTACCCACAGCTATGACCCTGCCGCCCTCCGCCTTGCACTTGTTTATCAGGGTCGCAGCCTCATCAGATAACATGGCATATTCACTATGCATGATATGTGCCTGCGTATCCTCAGCTTTTACCGGCTGGAACGTGCCCGCGCCCACATGCAGCGTTACGAACACGCGCTTAACCCCTGTGGAATCTAGTTTTTTCAGCAATTCCCCGGTAAAATGCAGGCCCGCAGTGGGAGCCGCCACGGCTCCGCAATGCCTTGCATAGACTGTCTGATAGTTCAGGGCATCCTCGGATCTGGCCTGCCTTTTCATATAGGGTGGCAGCGGCATCTCACCATGCGCATCAAGATAACTGAATATGTCGCTATTATTGAAGGATAATTCTACGATGCCGCCTTCACGTTTGCAATGTATCTCAGCTTCCAGATCATTGTTAAATAATACCTTATCACCTACAACCAGCTTTTTGGATGGCCTGGTAAACGCTTCCCAGTTACCGTCCGCCCGCTGACGCAAAAGCGTTACAGTAATGCGCGCTTCGCCACGCTTTCCGGTAATGCGGGCCGGGATAACCTTGGTATCGTTAAACACCATAACGTCGCCTGGTTTTATATATGCCAGAACGTCGTTTATGGCCTTATCCTGATAGCCCGCATTATCAACCACCAGCATCCTTGCAGAATCCCTGGGATTTGCCGGTTCCGTGGCGATTAGCTCTTCAGGTAGGACAAAGTCAAAAAGCGCTGTTTTCATAGGGCAACAGTTATAAGCAAAGGCGCAGAACCAGTCAATCTGCCCTTGACAGCAGGCCACTTCCGGCTAATGTTCGATTCCTTTTAACAATTCGAGGCTTACGCGGCTTTTCATGTCTGTAACTATTACCCTGCCCGATAACAGCACCCGCGTATTTGATGCCCCCGTCACTGGTGAAACGATAGCCGCCTCCATCGGAGCAGGCCTTGCCAAGGCCGCTCTGGCCGTCAAGGTCAATGGCGAGATGCGCGATCTTTACCTGCCCATCAGCGCCGATGCCCGCATCGAGATCATCACGCCCAAATCCGAAGAAGGCCTCGACATTATCCGCCATGACGCCGCCCATTTAATGGCCGAAGCGGTAAAGGAACTTTACCCCGATACGCAGGTCACCATCGGCCCGGCCATTGAGAATGGCTTCTACTATGACTTCGCACGAGAAAAACCTTTCACCACGGAAGACCTTGCCGGTATCGAAGCCCGCATGCGCGAGATCAGCCAGCGCGCCGAGTCCATCCGCCGCGAGGAATGGAAGCGCGACGACGCGGTAGCCTTCTTCAAGAGCATCGGTGAAGACTATAAAGCGGAGATCATCGCCAGCATTCCCGCCGATCAGGCTATCGGCCTGTACCGTCAGGGCGGATTCATCGACCTGTGCCGAGGCCCCCATGCGCCCAGCACCGCGCATGTGAAAGCCTTCAAGCTCATGAAGGTTGCAGGCGCTTACTGGCGCGGCGACAGCAACAACGCCATGCTCCAGCGTATTTACGGCACCGCATGGGCAGACGAAAAGCAGCTCAAGGCCTACCTCACCATGCTGGAGGAAGCCGAAAAACGCGACCACCGCAAACTGGGCAAGGAACTCGACCTCTTCCACATTGAGGAACACTCCCCCGGCATGATTTTCTGGCATGACAAGGGCTGGACGCTTTACCGCACGCTGGAAAATTACGTGCGTGAAAAGATCCGCCGCAGAGGCTACATCGAAGTGCGCACACCCGTGCTGGTGGACCGCTCGCTCTGGGAAGCCTCCGGCCACTGGGAGAAGTTCCGCGAAAACATGTTCACCGCCGAAGCGGACGAAGGCAAGGTAATGGCGCTCAAGCCCATGAACTGCCCCTGTCACGTGCAGATATTCAAGCAGGGCCTGAAAAGCTACCGCGACCTGCCGCTGCGCATGGCCGAATTTGGCAATTGCCATCGCAATGAATCTTCCGGCTCCATGCACGGCATCATGCGTGTGCGCGGCTTCGTGCAGGACGACGCGCATATCTTCTGCATGGAAGAACAGATCAACAGCGAAACCGTTGCTTTCTGCGACCTGCTGAAGGAAGTCTATAAAGACCTCGGCTTTACCGAAATCCGCGTAAAATTCTCCGACCGGCCGCCCGTGCGCGCCGGTGAAGACGCTACATGGGATAAAGCCGAAGGTGCGCTCAAAGCCGCTATTGAAGCCACCGGCCTCCCCTACTCCATGAACCCCGGAGAAGGGGCTTTCTACGGCCCCAAGCTTGAATTCGTGCTGCGTGACGTGATAGGCCGCGACTGGCAGTGCGGTACGCTGCAGGTGGACTTCGTACTGCCTGAACGCCTCGGCGCCGAATATATCGGCCCGGATGGCGCCAAGCACCGCCCTGTGATGCTGCACCGCGCAGTGCTGGGGTCGCTGGAACGCTTCATCGGCATCCTTATCGAAGAGCACGCAGGCAAGTTCCCGCTCTGGCTTTCGCCCGTGCAGGTTATGGTGACCACCATTACCAACGACGCGGACGATTACGCGCAGCAAGTGCAGAAGGCCCTGCTCGATGCGGGCATCCGCGCCGGAATTGACGTGTCCTCGAGCAAGATCAATTATAAGATCCGCGAACACTCCAATGCAAAAGTGCCTGCCATTATGGCGCTCGGTGCCCGTGAAAAGGAACAGAAAACGGTTTCCATACGCCGCCTCGATTCCGAAAAGCAGACCGTGATGCCGCTCAGCGAAGCGATCACCGCATTGCTGGCGGAAGCACGGGTTCCGGTATGATACGCAAGGCTACCATAGCCGCGCTCGCATGGGTTTTGCTTTCCGCCTTTTCCGAACCGTTACCTGAAGGATTCACCAGGGAAGGCAAGGGGGATAGCATCAGGCATGAGAAGTCCGGCTTTGCATTTCCCCCTTCCCTGCTTGGTTTTAATTCCGCAGACCAGCTCATCCATACCCATGAGGCGAATAATATCTCAGTCGGCTACCATTATTACGCGCCTGTGCGCAGCGAGAAAGAGCATGCCCCGAATATCGCCGCCACCGTCCATATTTATCACCCGCGCAATGAACGTGCTTCTGACAGCTCTAATGCGCGGATCAATGCAGAGAACGCGCTGACGATCAGTGAGATATCCGCCTCGCATAAGGGGGCATTGCGTGATCTGGAAAGCAAACCAGTGAAGGGAAAATGCGCCCGGAAAGATATTTTAGGCGCTTATAACTCATTTAATGTATATTTTTCTGATGGTTCAAATCAAGGCAAGACAATACCCGGCGAAGTCTATATCTTTTTGATGGCAGATTGGATAATTAAGTTCCAATTCACCAGCAATCAGAAATCCACTGATACCACGCTTGAATTTGTGAAATCGTTCTTTAAAGCGAACGAAAATCACATTACCTGCACCTGACTTTTTTCATTAACAACACAAGGACGACTATGAATCTACCCACCAAACCCAAAACCGACGAACCCCGCATCAACGGCCAGATACGCAACGACAACATAAGGCTGATAGATGCCAAAGGGGGTATGATAGGGGTGGTTGCCGTGCGTGAAGCGCTGCGCCAGGCAGAAGCTGCCGGACTGGACCTTGTAGAAATCTCTCCCAATGCCGAGCCGCCCGTGTGCAAGATCATGGACTACGGCAAGTATAAATACGAAGCGCAGAAGAAAGCCGCTGAGCAGCGCAAAAAGCAGAAAGTTATTGTGGTCAAGGAGATCAAGCTCCGCCCTACGATCGACAAGCACGATCTTGACGTAAAAATCCGTGCGGTAAACGGCTTCATTGAAGATGGCGACAAGGTGAAATTCACGCTCAAGTTCCGTGGCCGTGAAATCGCGCATCAGGAATTCGGCTACAAGGTTCTTGACCAGATCAAGGCTGAACTGGGCGACACGGTGAAAGTGGAAATCCATCCCCGCATGGAAGGCCGCCAGATGATAATGATGGTAGCACCCAAGTGATGGCATAGCCGTCACCCGGGCAAAGACCGGCTTTATTCCCAATGCGACATCAGCACGCCTATCGTTAGCGTCAGGCCAATAATACCAAACATGCTAACCGCCAGCGCAGACGTAACCGCTGCATGCGGTTTGCCGCGATACGGCACCAGCATGAGCAATAACGGCAGGAACGGATAAAGATAACGCCCCTGAAAGCCTTTTACTGTTGGTGCCTGCAATCCGGTCCAGTGCACGTAGAGCGCGGTGAGCGACACCAGCATGAAGCCTGCAATAATGGGAAGTGCCAGAAATTTCACCTTGATTGGATATGACGCTTTTACCGATGTTCCGTCCATCCACAGCGTAATGCATAACAGCGCTATCATAATGAAATAATAAATGCCCGCAGCCTGCGATGCCGTGCCGTAATGCCCGAACATTTCCATAAAAGTGTCGCTGTAGAACGAAAGTGAAGACAGCGTATTCGCCAGCACACCGGCAAAGCCAAGCGGGTCACTGAGAATATAAGCTACCTGCCCGTCAGGATAAGCCGCCCCGCCCCATGTCTCATAACGCAGACCTTTGAACATCTCGCTTTTACGCGACATATCCATCCACCACAGACCGGCCAGCGCACCGGGCAGCATCGTGATGCCAGACCAGAGCAGCTTTGCCTTATGGGAGAAGAACCGGCGCGAAGGGATTGCAAGCACCAGCAGCGTAGCCGCCGCATAAGGAAATTTGCAAAGCCCAAGTAGGAAACCGAGCAATACGATGCGGATCAATACAAAACGCCTGATGGGCTCAGTGCGCACTACCTCACGCAGCACGCATGCAAGAAACAATATGCCGAAAGCATCCGTCATCGCATCAGTACTCAGGCAGATGCGGTAAAGCGAAAGCGGCGGCAACAGCGCCAGCGCGCACAAACCATATTTCCATGAAGGGATAATGCGTATGGCGTGGAACGTTATCCATATGCTGCCCATGAGCGCCGCAAGGCGCGTGATGTAAAGCAGCATAAGCGGCGAAGCGTCAAAGAAGGCGCCGATACGGAAGGCTATCACCTGCGGAATATAATTGGCGGCGGTGTGGATAGTGCAATAATTGGGGCTGAGTATGCTCAGAGTGTCAGCACCGAGCGGGATGCCCGCCACTTCAAAGAAATGCGGCGCGGGATAAGGCAGAAGCTTATCCGCCATCAGAAATTCAATGGTCTTCTGCAGGAACAGAACAATGCCGGAAGGCACCTGCGCATCTTCAAGCCGCCAGTAGCCATAGGCTACCGATGCAATGCGCTGGTAATGGAAATATTCATCCGCACCGCCTAGCGGCGGCAGCAGGATGGCAAACACAATGCCAAAAGGCAGGGCAAACAATACAAACAGGTTTTCAGGTAGCAGCCAGAATGGTGTGCTGCCACGCCTGCTCATGCCGTGGCCGCCGCATTCAGCCAACGGCTGCCGGGTTTAATCGCTTGCGTGCCCGCAAGATGTGCAGGCAATGCATCCGGCTTATAGGCAGGCACTTCCACTTTCAGCAGCGACACCAGCGGCACCGGCAGCTTGCCGGCCCCTTCCCCTCGGTCGATAAGCGAAGCTTCCGCCACCACTTCGCCGCCATGCGCGCGAATGCACTCAATCGTTTCAAGGGAGGATTTCGCAGTGGTCACCACGTCTTCCACCACAAGCACCTTGGCGCCTTCCGGAATGGAAAAACCACGGCGGAACGTGAACGTACCGTTCTCACGTTCACAGAAGATGGTCGGCACGCGCAACTGCCTGCCCATTTCATACCCTACAATCACGCCGCCCATGGCGGGCGCAACCACGAGATCGAATTTCTGCCCCGGCAGTTTAGCTTTGAGCCTGACAGCCAGCGCTGAACAGAGGCGCTCAGCCCGTGCCGTGTCCATCAGCACACGCGCGCATTGCAGATAAGTATCGCTATGCAGGCCGGAAGAAAGGATGAAATGACCTTTCAATATCGCGCCAGCATCGGTGAATTCTTTAAGTATATCCTGTTCGTTCATTACGTTACTTCTATGTTATCAATTAACCGTGTTGTACCAATGAATGCTGCCGCAAGCAAGCGCGCAGGCATACGCAGTGCGGTCAGCGGTTCCAATGTCGCCGCATCGCACAGCTCTACATAATCAATTCTGGTGAAACCGCCTGCGAGCAATGTGGCTTTTGCGTCATCAATCGCTTTACTCACGGCAACACCGTTGCGCGCCGCTCTGGCAACATCATTCAGCGTTTTATACATTAGCGGCGCAGCGGCACGCTGTTCTGCGCTCAGGTAACGGTTGCGTGACGACATCGCCAGCCCGTCCGCTTCGCGCAATGTGGCTGAGCCTATTATCTCGACCGGAATATCGAGATCCCTGGTGAAGCGGCGGATGATGGTTAGCTGCTGGTAATCCTTTTCGCCGAATATGGCTACATCCGGCAGCACCTGCTGGAAAAGTTTGGTGACCACCGTCGCCACCCCGTCAAAATGCCCGGGGCGAAATGCACCGCATAATATGCCGCTGATGCCCGGCACCACCACTTTGGTGATAGCCCCCTTCCCGTACATCTCTTCGGCAGAAGGGGCATAGGCTATACTGGTTTCTGTCTCGCGCAATAATTTACAATCCGCCTGTAAGGTGCGGGGATATTTAGAATAATCCTCATTGGGCCCGAACTGGGTGGGGTTTACGAATATGCTCACCACTACGATATCGCCATGCTTGCGGGCCTCCTTTACAAGGGAGATATGCCCTGCGTGCAGCGCGCCCATGGTAGGCACCAGCGCTATGCGCTTGCCAAGTTGGCGCTGGCCGCGTATAGCCTCCCGTAGCGACGAAATAGTATGTATTAATTCCATAGGTTACTGCATAGCGCATATGTCCCCTTCCCTTCAACCCCAAAGCACGAATACCTTGCCTGAAATTTACGCACAGGCCGTGAGTACGGGTAAGCTTAAGCCTGATGAAGCGCAGCAGGAGATAGTAAATCAACTGGAAGGCCTGCGCCTTACTCTTTTGCAGGATAAAGCCAATAAACCACGTAAGCTTATAGGAAAATTGTTTGCGCCCCCCCCTACCCCGTCCACCGCTAAGAGCTTATATATCTGGGGTGATGTGGGGCGCGGCAAATCCCTGCTGATGGACATGTTTTACAGCGTCGCGCCCGTAGAGAAAAAGCGTCGCATCCATTTTCATGAACTGATGCTGGAGATCCACGCCAAAGCGCATGACCTGCGCAAAGCCAATAATAACGAAAACCCCATCACGCAGGTGGCGCACAAGCTCGCCGCCCAATACCGTCTGCTTTGCCTTGATGAATTCCAGGTGACCGACGTGGCCGACGCCATGATCCTGCATAAACTGTTCGACACATTGCTGGCTAAAGGCGTTACCTTTGTTATCACCTCTAACCGCCCCCCGGCTGAGCTTTATAAAGGCGGCCTGCAACGCGAGAAGTTCCTTTCATTCGTGGCTCTGGTCAATGAGCGCATGGACGTGCTTAACCTCAACGCCCGGCAGGATTACCGCATGCAGCGCCTGCGTGCCATGCAGACGGTTTACTTCACTCCGCGCAGCGAAGAAGCCGACAGGCTCATGCGCGAAACACTCAGCCAGTTCGCCAATTTTGCCGAACGCGCGCCCATCACACTGGAAGTTCAGGGGCGTAACCTGAAAGTGAATGAATGCTATGGCAGCGTCGCCATGTTTACCTTCAGCGAATTATGCGAGAAGCCCCTGGGTTCAGCGGATTTCCTTGCCATCGCCAAGCGCTTTACCGTGGTGTTCCTCACCGGTATCCCGCGCCTGAGCAATGAAAAGCGCAACGAAGCACGCCGCTTTGTAACATTGATAGATGCACTTTATGACCGCCGCACCAAGCTCATCTGCACCGCCGATGCCCCGCCGGAAAAGCTTTATGTAGAGGGGGACGGCCATTTTGAGTTCCAGCGCACCGTTTCCCGCCTTGTGGAAATGCAGTCGGAAAGCTATCTTACCTCTAAACATTTACCGTAAACCCTATGCAACAGCCCTTCACCATAGTCCTAGCCAAACCGCGCGGTTTCTGCGCAGGCGTTGAACGCGCCATCGACATTGTAGAGAAAGCCCTCTCGCTGTATGGCCCACCCATCTATGTGCGCCACGAAATCGTGCACAATAAGTGGGTGGTGCAGGATCTGCGCGCTAAAGGCGTGGTATTCGTAGACGAAGTGACGGACGTGCCGGACGGCGCTATCACTATTTTCAGCGCGCACGGCATTTCGGAAAAAGTGGAGAACAGTGCCAAGCTGCGTGAGCTGCCGGTTATCGACGCCACCTGCCCTCTGGTGACCAAGGTTCATCGTGAAGCGCAACGTTATGAAGCGGAAGGCCGTGAGATCATCCTTATCGGGCATGACGGCCACCCCGAAGTGGAAGGCACGATGGGGCGCGTGAAACGCAAAGTGCATCTGGTAGGTACGGAAGAAGACGTAAGCAAGCTACAAGTGGATAAACCCGATAACCTTGCTTATGTAACACAGACCACCCTCAGCGTGGACGATACAAAAACAATTATCGCCGCATTAAAAGCCCGCTTTCCAACCATTGCAGGCCCTGACCTGCGCGACATTTGCTATGCAACGCAGAACCGCCAGAACGCCGTGCGCAAACTGGCGCAGGAAGTGGACTGCGTTCTGGTCATCGGCTCGGCCAACAGCTCCAATTCCAACCGCCTGCGCGATCTTGCGGAAGAAATGAAAGTACCCGCTTATCTTATCGACGGCGCACAGGACATCAAACCCGAATGGCTGGATAATATCAAAAGCATCGGCGTTACCGCAGGCGCTTCCGCCCCTGAGCTGCTGGTGGATGAAGTGGTAAGCAAGCTTCAGTCCCTGCGCAGCGGTGCAGCCGTCACCACGCTTGAAGGCATGAACGAGAACACCCGCTTCAAACTGCCGCCGGAAGTGACCGATAAGCCCTTTACGATGAAGAAAACGGGCTAATGTTTATCGCCGTATTCTACATGATCCTGGCAATGCTCTCCATTACCGGGGGCGCTTCCCTTGCCAAAACCATATTTCCTGCCATTGGCCCTGAAATGACCACGGTGCTGCGCCTCTCCTTCGCAGCGGTCATTCTTTCCGTAGTGTTCCGCATATGGAAATGGGTGCCACGGCGCAAACAGCTAAAACCTATTATGTTCTATGGCGTGACGCTTGGGCTTATGAATATGCTGTTCTACCTTTCCATCGCGCGCATACCGCTTGGCATAGCGCTGGCGTTGGAATTTACCGGGCCGCTCGCCGTAGCGCTTTACGGCACCCGTAACTGGCGCGACCTCATCTGGCTGGCTTTCGCCATGGCAGGTATCGTGTTGCTGCTGCCTGTCACTGAAGTCTCCGCGCAGCTTGATCCTGTGGGCATAGCACTCGCCCTGTTCGCAGGCGTATTCTGGGCATTATATATATTTGCGGGTAAATATGCGGGGGCAAGCGGGCATGACCACGGCATGCATAGCGGCATCACCGTTGCATGGGGTATGAGCGTTGCGGCATTAGTAGCAATGCCCATTGGCTTTGCCGCAGGCAGTGGTGGGGCTATCACCGGGCACATCGCGCTGCTGGCACTGGGCGTAGCGCTACTTTCAAGCGCCATTCCCTACTCGCTCGAAATGGTGGCGTTGAAGAAACTCCCCGCCAAGACCTATGGCATACTCACCAGCATTGAGCCAGCCATAGGCGTGCTTTCCGGCTTCGTATTCCTTTCCGAGCGTATCTCAGGCCTGCAGTTGCTGGCTATTGGCTGCATTATGATAGCGTCTGTCGGCAGCACTTATTGCGTAAACAGGGGCTTACAGCACCCTGCCACTTAGGGTCAGGACGCTCTCCTGCAAAGCGGGAGAAGGATGCACAGGCTTTGCTGCGTAGCAGCTTAGCCGTAGCCGGGTGAGGGTGAATTAACGCCCCCTCACCTCGGTTTGCCTAAGGGCTTAGCTATAGCAGCTAAACCCAAGGCAAACGCGTCCTCTCCCTCAAAGGGAGAGGAAAAGAAAGAATGGGTTTAATGAGGCATGATTCTGGCAACTTAGCACTTGCATAAATCCATAACTTTTGTAATTTCAGTAATTACTGAAACTTCAAAAAATAAAAAAATGCAGATCACCGAATCCATGCAGACCTTCATCTCCCATTTCGGTGAAATGGGCAGTCGCTGGGGCATAAACCGCACCGTGGGGCAGATATACGCCCTGCTTTATGTGTGCGAAGAGCCTCTGTGCGCTGAGGATATCGCCGAGACGCTGGGTTTCTCGCGCTCCAATGTGAGCATGGGCTTGAAGGAGCTGGATAGCTGGCGCCTTACCCGTGTGAAGTACTACGTAAAGGACCGCAAGGAATATTATACCGTGCCGGAAGATGTGTGGGAGATATTCCGAACACTGGTGGAAGAACGTAAAAAACGCGAAATAGACCCCACACTCTCCATGCTGCGTGACGTGCTTATTAAAAGCCCCAAGGCCAGTGAGGCTTACTCACACGCCAAGATGCAGGAGATGCATGATCTTATCGAGATGATGACCGGCTGGTATATGGACATGCACAAGATGGAAACCGAACGGCTGATTAACCTGCTCAGGCTTGGCTCTAAAGTATATAAACTTTACGAGTTCAAGGATAAGCTCACCCTCATTCCGGGCGGCAAGAAAAAGGGCAAGAAGGAGAAGTAAATATGGATGCGTTAATGCTCTCGCGCGCCCAGTTCGGCGCAAACATCTCGTTTCATATACTCTTTCCCACCATCACCATTGCTCTGGGCTGGATCATTTTCTTCTTCAAGCTGCGCTACAACGCCACGCGTGATATGAAGTGGATGGAAGCTTACCGTTTTTATGTGAAGATCTTCGCGCTGTGCTTTGCGCTTGGCGTGGTCAGCGGCATCACCATGTCGTTCCAGTTCGGCACCAACTGGCCGGGCTTCATGAAAACGGTGGGCAATATCGCAGGCCCGCTGCTGGCGTATGAGGTGCTGACGGCTTTCTTTCTGGAAGCCACCTTCCTTGGCATCATGCTGTTCGGCTTTAACCGGGTTTCCAATAAGGTGCACACCATAGCCACTATACTGGTGGCGGCGGGCACCACGCTTTCCGCGTTCTGGATACTTGTGCTCAATAGCTGGATGCATACGCCCGCAGGCTTTGAGATGCGTGACGGCGTGGCGCATGCCACAAGCTGGCTTGAAATAGTATTCAACCCCTCCATGCCCTACCGCCTCACGCACATGCTGCTGGCATCGGGCCTTACTGCGTCTTTCCTTGTGGCGGGGCTTTCCGCCTATCAGTGGCTGCGTAACGACCGCCGCCCCACCGTGCTTGCCGCCATGAAGACGGGGCTATACACCGCAGCCATACTTATCCCGTTGCAGATTTATGCCGGTGACTTGCACGGCCTCAACACGCTTGAACACCAGCCGCAGAAAGTAGCTGCGATGGAAGGTATCTGGCAGACCGAGCAAGGCGCTGGCCTTCGTTTATTCGCGTGGCCGGATGACAAAGCCCGCATGAACCGCTTTGAGGTAATCATTCCCAAACTTGCGAGCCTTATCCTCACCCATTCTGCCGAAGGCACCATCAAAGGCCTCAACGAGTTTGAACATCACCCGCCCGTTGCCCCGGTGTTCTTTGCTTTCCGCATTATGGTGGGCACCGGGCTGCTGATGCTGCTCGCATCATGGGTCGGCTCGTTGCAGCTGTATCGCAAGCAGGAACCCAAGCGCTGGCTGGCCTGCTTGCTCGTTGTGATGGCTTTCTCCGGCTGGGTGGCCACGCTGGCTGGCTGGTATACCACCGAAATTGGCCGCCAGCCATGGCTTGTTCAGGGCGTATTGACTACGGCGGATGCGGTTTCCAATGTCTCCGCCATTAAGGTGGCCTCCACGCTCACCGCGTACCTGATAGTCTACGGCGTGCTGATCATCTCATTCATTTCCACCGTGTTCTATCTGGCGCGCCGCGCCGGTGATAAACCCGACCGGCTCGACCGCGCGCCCGTGGCCAACCGCCCGGGTGTAGCAGGCAGCCGCCAGATTCTAGAGGAAGGAGCAAAATAGCATGGATCTTCTTGCAATGAACGGCCACTGGCTTGCCCTCGCATTCGCCTGCCTCATGGGGCTTTCCATCCTCCTTTACGTGATACTTGACGGGTATGACCTCGGCGTAGGCATCCTGCTTTCACGCGCCGGGGATGATGACAAGGATAAGATGATCGCGTCCATCGGCCCTTTCTGGGACGCCAATGAAACATGGCTCGTGCTGGGCGTGGGTATATTGCTGGTGGCGTTCCCCGTGGCGCACGGCGTCATTCTCACGGAGCTTTATCTTCCCACCGCCATTATGCTTATCGGGCTTATCCTGCGCGGGGTGTCGTTCGACTTCCGCGCCAAAGTGCTGGCAGAACACAAGCACAGGTGGGACAAAGCCTTCTTCGCGGGCTCGCTGATAGCTGCCATATCACAGGGCTATATGCTGGGTGCTTATATCATGGGGTTTGATGCGTCATTCATCAGCCAGTGCTTCGCCCTGCTATGCGGCCTGTGCGTGGCGGCGGGGTATAGCCTCATCGGCGCAAGCTGGCTGATCATGAAAACAGACGGTGCATTGCAGCAGCAGGCCGTGCAATGGGCGCGAAAAGCGTTGTGGGTAACCACGCTCGGCATCCTGCTTGTCTCCGCAGTTACGCCATTCTTAAGCGAACGCCTGTTCAACAAATGGTTCAGCGTGCCGGAAATTTTTCTGCTTGCTCCCCTGCCTATGGTGACCGGCGGCATTATCCTGCTCATGGAACTCACATTGCGCCGCCTGCCGATGAAAGACGACAAAATGGCGTGGGCGCCTTTCGCCGGATGCATCGCCATATTCATCCTCTGCTTCCACGGGCTGGCTTATAGCTTTTACCCCTATATTGTACCGGAGAAAATTACCATTTACGGCGCGGCCTCCGCACCGGAATCGCTAATGATCATGTTCGTGGGCGCCATGCTCGTGCTGCCCTGCATTATCGGCTACACTATCTTTGCATATCGCGTGTTCTGGGGTAAGGTGCAGGATCTGAGGTATTACTAATATTACCGTTGCTATATGGAACTTGCGAGCGTTACCGGCATTGCCGTCATTTTATTTGCGTCCAGCAATATAGACGATATTTTTATCCTGCTGAGCTTTTTCGCCAATTCACGCTACCGGACTCACCAGATTGTCGTAGGTCAGTATCTGGGTATTACTGCGCTGGCGCTGGTGAGCATTATCGCTTCCATGATCTCGCTTATTTTCACACCTGCTTATGTAGGATTGCTTGGGCTCCTGCCTGTATTTATCGGCCTCAAAAAGCTTTATGAGCTGCGCAAACCTCAGCAAGATGAAACAAAATCCCTTAAGATGGCAGGCTTCGGCAATGTTATGGCCGTAACCGTTGTGACTATGGCAAATGGTGGCGACAATATCGGCATCTATACGCCTGTGTTCGCTACAAGTAGTGGCGCTGCTGTTATAACTATACTTGTTGTGTTTGCTATCATGGTAGCCGTATGGCTGCTGGTAGCTCACTGGCTGGTCAATCACCCTACCTTGAAAGCGCCGATTCAGAAGTCTGCCCACATCATCACCCCGCTGGTGCTTATCGCCATCGGCGGGTTCATTCTTTATGAAGCGGGGTCTTTGTCGCTGCTGTTTTAGGGGGGCTGCCCTGTTATCGATTTAACTTAGGCAACCCGGGAATACCTGCAACAGCTTGTGCTGCTATTTCCCCTGCTTCTTTGGTGTCGAAAACTTTATCACTCAAATTCTTTCGAATCTGATTTAACAACTCTATGCCATTCACATCAGGGAAGTCTGTTTCTTCCGTGCCATCTCTTGTTATTTTTCTAATCACTGTCCCCTGATTGCCCAAAACGGCCAATTGTATATTAACAGGCTTACCATCATCTCCCTTCATGACTACGTCTACAATAGCACTAGGCACTGTTAGCTAATTTTCCAGTTATAGAGGATTTTAGTTGCGGCGAGTGCCACGAAGCTGAGGAAAGCTTTGTCTTCCTTGTCGAAACGCAGGCAGAGGCGTTTATTTTCCTTGAGCTTTCCGAAGTAACGCTCAATGCCGCCACGCAGCTTATACACCGCCTTGTCGTAGAGGATTTTAACTTTACGGTTTTTGCGACCCGGAATCACCGGCACATTATTTTGTGAGCGCAGGAAATCGCGGTGGGAATCACTGTCATAGCCCATATCCTCCACCACATAACATCCCACAACA
>JAMIFV010000024.1:0-13356 GCA_035906055.1 Alphaproteobacteria bacterium
AAACCGTAAAGTTAAAATCCTCTACGACAAGGCGGTGTATAAGCTGCGTGGCGGCATTGAGCGTTACTTCGGAAAGCTCAAGGAAAATAAACGCCTCTGTCTGCGTTTCGACAAGGAAGACAAAGTTTTCCTCAGCTTCGTGGCACTCGCCGCAACTAAAATCCTCTATAACTGGAAAATTAGCTAACAGTGCCTAGGCAGGCCGCTTGCTTATTTCCTGGGTGAAGACGCGCCTGCCACGGTGAAGGTGGTGGGGGAGATCACGCCCGACAGGGAGTTCTCCGCGCGCGTGACGAAGCATGTGAGCGAGCCGGGCAATGAAACGGTGGAATGGGTGGAAACGCCGCCTGAACTTGGCCACCGTGATCTGGTGGCGCTTCGCGTGAAAGGAAATGCGCTTTATCCGTTCATGCCGGACGGCACGCTCATCTATTACAGCGAGACTGCCACACAGCCGCCGTTCGACGCGCATCTGGATGCGCTGTGTATCGTCAAAACGAAGCATGGGCCTGCCGTGATCCGCAAACTGCGGCGCGGGGAATTGTTCGATACCTACCATCTGGAAGATTTCTTCGGTGACAAACTTCAGAACGTTGAAGTGGAGTGGTGCGCGCGCATCACCTTTATAAAACTGCCGTAGGGCAATTTATTACGGGGGCACGCTGCCCCCATTTATGCTCCGCATAAATTCCCCTGCGAGGTCGTCGCTTCGCTCCTCCATGACTACGGCACCAACTTCTATTCCAGTGCTTCGCAGTAGCGGGGGCGGGACGCCTCCCTTAAAATATGGGGCTGTCCTAGCTAATGCAATTTTGTGTTATAGATGGCATTATGAGAAAGAGCAGATTAAGTAATGTTATTCAGGCTAAGTTATTGGAGCATTTTGTAGCCGGTGCAACTGCCCGCTGTGCTGCCAGTCTGGTTGGCGTAAACTTCAAGACGGCCTGCTACTATTTTCAACGGCTTCGTGAGGTCATTGCTGACCGGCTGGGGGAAGAATCTGGCGAAGTATTCGGCGGTGAGATTGAAGTTGATGAGAGTTATTTTGGTGGCACCCGCAAAGGCAAGCGTGGCCGGGGCGCTGCTGGTAAAGTTCCCGTATTTGGCCTGCTAAAGCGCGGTGGCCGTGTGTATACGAAGATTATTCCCGATGCATCGAGCGCTACGTTGATGCCGATTATTGAGCGCAAAGTTATTCCTGACAGCATCGTGTATTCCGATTGCTGGCGCGGCTATAATGTTCTGGATGTGAGCGAGTTCAAACACTACCGCATCAATCATTCCAAGCTATTTGCAGATAAGAAAAACCACATTAATGGCATCGAGAATTTCTGGAATCAGGCTAAGCGGCACATGCGGAAATTTAATGGTGTACCACGACAGAATTTCGCGCTATTTTTGAAGGAATGTGAGTGGCGTTTTAACAATCCAAACCCACAAGCACAATTAAAACAACTGAAACAATGGGTTGATAAACACCTGCACTAGTTAGCTAGGACAGCCCCTAAATTGCTTTCACTGTCGGGTATTTTGCAAGCAATCTAAGTGTGCGGCTCAAATCATGGTCATCACCGTCTCTTACATGTAATAGTTTGCTTATGGCACCTGCATCCAATACGATGCTCACTTGCTGATCTGCGGGTAAAGCAATCAGGGACTTCTTTTTTTCCTCACCCTGGATATGATAACTCCTGGCCCCTGCAAGCGTAATCAGATCTTCCTCTTTTATAAGTTGCTTAGGCCCATGCATTACGACCGTAACCGGTGAGGGCAGATGCTCCGAGGTTACGCTCAGGCGTTGCATTTCATCATTGGAATGGCTGTCGACAGGTAAAATCTCTGTGGATAGGCCTGTTTCTTTGAGTTTTTGGAGCATTTTACTGGAAGCGTTAGCGGCCTTTTCAAATTTTCCTTTTACTTTGCTTAAGCTGATCTCGGGATCAAGCGTCAGGGGAAAGGAATAACTGTAAGGGGAGTCGTTATCTCCAAAAATAAGCTCGGTGCCTTCCCTGCGGATAGTGATGCCATACGTTGTTTTTAAACTGTCAGTCTCATTCTTGTATCGCGTGGCTCTGGCATCAAATTTTTTAAATTCTTTAATGAGCTTCTTCTGGTCGTCATCAAAAGAAAGGAACATTTCCGGATGTTCTTTCAGCGCAAGGATAAAATGCCCGTCTTTTGGAGATACGGTATAATCAGGAATTGATTTAAACCATTCCGGCAGCTTAGTGGCTAAAGTGGCAGGTGTGTGTCGCATAGAGTAACTTAGCACATGATGGAAAATAAAAGTAAGTGCATATTAATTAAGTATTTATTACAGAAATTTTCTAATATATTGATATATTGAGAATATTTTTTAAACTAGGCTTAATCACCATTTGATTTAGGCTCATATGTGTATAGCGGCGAGCATGAAGGAGATGCCATGAATGTGGCGTCGCATCTGTCGTATCGAGTAGCGATTCTGCGCCATTATTTGAGTTTACCGAAGGTACGCTCGATGATGTTGCTGTGCCTGTATAAGCGTTTTCCGTCATATTGACACTGCCAAGGCCTCAAATGTCATGAAATCTTCATAAGGAAATTAATTTTTTCTGATATGATATAATAGTATGACAGAAAAAAATGATAATTCAGGGCATATTGCCCCTCTTGGTGACACAAGTGATGGGGGGGCTTACCGAGAAGTAATTGCCATGGCAAGAGACGTCGCGGCTGGTGTCCGTGGATGTGTAAAAGCAGCTTCTTTAGTGCCGCCACATCCTGTAATAAAAGGCGTTGCATGTGTCGGGGGGGGCTAGCCGGTACAAGCATAGGAGTGGTAGTCACAGCCGCAGGCATGGAAGCATTGGATAGAGTTAAAGCATTATTTGATGAAGGCAACCAATTTATCGCAAATCATCATCCGTCTCAAGCTCCTACCCCACCTCAAGACACACCTGTAGTTGCGTCATCAAGGCACCCAAAAGCCATATGATAGTATGGTAGTTGCCACCATGTCCATATGGGCTTTATAATCGCGATATTTGGTGTGTTCCTCAGGGGGTGGAGACTATCCTCGGCGTGTAAACGTTGCTTCTCTTCAAAACAAAATAAAGGGCTGTCCTAGACGTTACATCTCAGACAGCTTCTTAGAGCGCGTCCTGAATTACTGCTATCGCCTGCTGTAAACAACGGATCGCTACGCATGGACTTAAACGTAAACTTGCGTTGAGGTTCTCGCAACTCGTTATTTTCGCTAATGCGTTAGCGAGATTGATGGCACATTCTAAACTTTAAAGCGAATAGACATGAGTGCTTGCAAAAGGCATGACTCTGCTCCTAAAGTGCGCACATGTATCCGGCAGAAGAAATCACGCAAGAGCCACTTTATCTTACCAAACTTAACCCCGAACAGCGCGCCGCCGTTGAGGCGGTGGACGGCCCCGTGCTGGTGCTGGCAGGGGCGGGCACGGGCAAGACGCGTGTACTCACCACGCGCATCGCGCATATTCTTGCCGGGCGCAAAGCATATCCGGGGCAGATACTGGCCGTGACGTTCACCAATAAAGCCGCGCGTGAGATGGGCGAGCGGGTGAATTCGCTGGTATTTAGCGGGGAGCATGCACGGCAAGGAGGCCACGCCAGCCATGAGCCCGGCTTCATGGGATTTTCAGGAGAAAATCCCGGAAGCAGCAATAGCGCGCAACGCGCGCCGCTGAGCTGGCTGGGTACGTTCCACTCCATCGCGGCAAAGATACTCAGGCGCTACGGCGAGGCGGTAGGCTTCAAATCCAACTTCACCATTCTGGATACGGACGACCAGTTGCGGCTTATCAAGCAGATTATCCAGGAGAAAAATCTTGATGAAAAGCAACATCCGCCCAAAGTGGCGTTGGCCATTATCCAGAGCTGGAAGGATCAGGGGCTGGTGCCTGACAAGGTAAGCAGCAACGATTCAGCGCATGCGATGCACGGCAAGGCCATCGGGATTTATAAAGCATTTCAGGCGCGCCTGCTTTCACTCAATGCCATGGATTTCGGTGACCTGCTGCTGCATAACCTTACGTTGTTCACGAAGCACCCTGAAATCCACCGCGAGATAGCGCAGCGCTTCCACTATATTCTGGTGGACGAGTATCAGGATACCAACGTGGCGCAATATCTCTGGCTGCGGTTGCTGGCGATCGGGCATGGTAATATCTGCTGCGTAGGTGATGACGACCAGTCCATTTACGGCTGGCGCGGTGCGGAAGTGGGCAATATCCTGCGGTTTGAAAAAGATTTCCCCGGTGCCACGGTGGTGCGCCTTGAGCGCAATTACCGTTCCACCGGCAACATCCTCGCTGCGGCGTCCGGCCTTATCACCCATAACAGTGGCCGTCTCGGCAAGACGTTGTGGACGGAAGGGGAGGCGGGCGAAAAAGTGCGCCTGCGTTCGTTGTGGGACGGCGATGAAGAAGCGCGTTTCGTCGGTGACGAAGTGGAAGCGTTACAACGCCGGAAAGTGCCGCTCAATGAAATGGCCATACTGGTGCGCGCAGGGTTCCAGACACGCGCGTTTGAAGAACGTTTCCTGACGCTGGGCATCGGTTATCGCGTGATTGGCGGCTTGCGCTTCTATGAACGCGCAGAAATTCGTGACGCGATTGCTTACCTGCGCGTGGTGGAACAACCCAATGACGATCTGGCCTACGAGCGCATCATTAATGTGCCCAAGCGCGGCATCGGCACGGCGACGCTGGAGCTGATTCACAGTCAGGCGCGTGCACGCGATATTTCCATGACGCTTGCCACGCAGCAATTGCTGGCGGAAGGCGCATTCAAAGGCAAGCTGAGGGCGGCGCTTACGGCACTGCTGGCAAACTTTGAACGCTGGCGCTCGCTCATTGGCACCATGCCGATCGGCGAGATAACCGACCGCGTGCTGGAAGAGTCGAATTACCGCGCGATGTGGCAACTCGAAAACTCACCGGAAGCGCAGGGGCGCCTTGAGAACCTCAAAGAGCTTACCAGAGCAATGGGCGAATTTGAAAGCCTTACCGCATTTCTTGAGCATGTGGGGCTGGTCACGGATATGGCCGATAACACCGGCAGCGACATGATCAGCATGATGACGCTGCACGCCGCCAAGGGGCTTGAGTTCGACCATGTGTTCCTGCCCGGCTGGGAGGAGGGCCTGTTTCCCCATCAGCGTTCACTGGATGAAACGGGCCGCAACGGGCTGGAAGAAGAACGCAGGCTTGCCTATGTGGGCATTACGCGCGCGCGCACAGGGCTTGTAATAAGCTATGCGGGTTCGCGCCGCATCTATAACCAGTGGCAGTCGAGCATCCCTTCGCGTTTCATCAATGAATTGCCCAAAAACCATATAGAGAAAGAACAGGGGCTGGGGATTAGGGATTGGGGAATCAATGCTTCTGTACCTTCTCCTAAAGCCCAATCCCCAATGCCTAGCCCCTACCCCGAAGGCTGCCGCGTGTTCCATATCAAGTTCGGTTATGGCCGTGTTCTCTCGGCCAGCGGTGACGTGCTGGAGATCGGCTTCGACAAGTCAGACGTCAAGAAAGTTAAGGCTGCGTTTGTCCAGCGGGCCTGATGGCCGCTTCAGCTGCCGCGTCAGACGCCGCAGCCGTCGCCAGTTCGGTTGCAATAACGCCCCAGGCGGGTTTGGGTTTGCCGTTCATGTCATGCACGCCCAGCGAGCACAGAAAATCCTGGAAATAGGTGTTTGCGTTGTTCTCGGTTCCCACGCCGTAATAATTGGTGAGTATGCTGCACAGCGGCGGTTCGAGGTCATGCAGCACGAAGATGCTGGCCATCTTTATCTGCGGGCGCACATTGATAGCCGGGATGATGTTCGAAAAGAACTCGGCCTGCAGTGCGTTGGATGAGCCTACCGTAGCGCTTGAAGGGAAGCCAACCTCCTGCAGGATGACATCCTTGCCTTCCGCCGCGGTAATCATAATATCGAGGTATTTTGCGGTTTCACCCATCTGGCCGGGCTGCATGTTGAACACCGGGTAGAAAGTGAAGAACGCGGCGTCACTGGCTTTGAGCACCTTGAGCACAGTTTCTTTTCGCTCTGCCTTGATAAGGCCTTCCATCGTTGCCGTGATGCCGACGCGGGCGCTGGGGAAATGCTGCTTGACTACAGCTTTCGCCTTTTCATAAAAAGCGAGATAGCTTGCGACTTCTTCAGGATGCTTCTGGAAATAGATATCCACTTCATTGCCGATAATGAAGTAGGAAAGGTTTTCCGGCAGTTTGGATTTTACTTCTGCCACCAGTTTGCTGAAGCGCTCCAGCAATATGGGGTCTTCCCATTTCAGGCCGACAAGGTCGTCCGGCATGTCGCGCTTAACGGTATTTATGAGGCTCACGCCGAAATAGGGAATAAGGCCCTGCTTCACGCCATACTCGTAGCCGCCGAGGCGGCGTTCAGTGTCATATTTTTCTTTTTCCGGCTCAAGGTCGCGCCAGCCTGTAACGTTTACACTGATAAGCGCGGGAATGGATTTCACCTTAACGATAGCGTCCACAAGGTCCTGCGGGTTGCCTTGCATGGCGTTTTTGGGAAGCGGCATGATGCCCCATTGCGCAGCGGATGCAGTATTGTGCAGGAAGCAGGACGCGAAAAGGACGCAGAGCGTAAAAAGAGACAATTTTTTGATATGCATGATTTTATATTCTGTTAGTAGATGCTCAAGTATCAGGTTCAAAGAGTATATACTGAAATCCCGTTATGTCCCAGAAAGAATTATTCGGCCTCTTCAGTCTGCTGATAGCGCTGGTGTCCTATACACCTTATTTTATTGCGCTGCACAAGAAGCGCATTCATCCGCATGCATTCTCATATGGCGTATGGGCGCTGCTCTCTGCCATTGGCTTCTGGGCGCAGGTGAGTGGCAATGCAGGCGCAGGCAGCTGGGCACTGGGGTTTACGGCGCTAGGCTGCACAGTGGTGGCGGTGATGGCTTACCGCAATGACGGGCTTGGCATAACCGGCACAGACTGGCTTTCGCTCGCCGGAGTGCTATGCGCCATTCCGCTGTGGTATTACACGCAGGATCCTTTGCCCGCGCTGATGCTGGCCGTGTCCATTGATGCGATGGGATTTTATCCCACCTTCCGGCGCAACTTCCTTAAACCGCATTCAGACATGCTGTTCATGTATTGCATGAGCGGGCTTAAATTTGCCGTGGCGTTGCTGGCGCTGGAAGAATATTCGCTTATAACGGCACTCTACCCGGCATATCTGTTCGTCAGCAATTTCCTGTTCGTGATTATGGTGCTTGTGCGCAGGAGAGTGCTGCCGCGCCACGATTAAAAGCGGAGCGGCCAGCGCATAGCGCGAGCTTTTGAGGGAAGTCAATCAAAGCAGTTGCCAAGGCTGGGGGGCTGTTCTACTAGTTGGTTCCAGTATCAAATACTGGAGATTTTCATGCAGTTGCTGCTCAAGAAGTCCGTACAGGCCATTCAGCAGGAGGCCGAGGCCTGTCAGCTCAAGCGTTCGCTCAGCGCGCTTAATCTCATCAGCCTTGGCATAGGTTGCATCATCGGGGCCGGGATTTTTTCGCTAACGGGCCAGCAGACAGCTGTTTACGCCGGACCAGCCATCATGATCTCGTTTGTGTTTGCCGCCATGGCATGCGCATTTGCCGCACTGTGCTATGCGGAACTTGCTTCCACCCTGCCAGTGTCAGGCAGCGCCTACACCTACGCCTATGCAACATTGGGCGAACTGGCGGCATGGATCATGGGGTGGTTGCTGCTGCTTGAATATGGCATTGCCGCTTCAACGGTTGCGGTGAGTTGGTCGGGCTATATGGTGAGCCTGCTGAAAGACTTAAATATTATTCTGCCACCTTCATGGACGATGCCCACCATCACTTATGACTCACATGTGGCGGGCGCTGCGGCCTTCGGCATGCAATCTGCTTTCAATGTGCCCGCATTCGCTTCTGTAATGGTGCTGACGGTGTTGCTGATCGCCGGAATAAAAGAGTCTGCCACGTTCAACAATATCATCGTCGGCCTTAAGCTGATCGTGCTGGTGTTGTTTGTCGCTGTGGGCGTATTTTATATCGACCCTTCGTTATGGCATCCGTTCATTCCCGATCCCGTCATCGTGAAAGACCCTGACGGCAATTACGAAGTCGTGCATTACGGCTGGCCGGGCATATTGCATGCTGCGGCAGTGGTTTCCTTTGCCTTTGTGGGGTTCGAGGCTGTGTCGACGGCGGCGCAGGAAGCCAAAAACCCTCAGAGGGACATTCCCATAGGCATTCTTGCTTCACTGGCAATATGCACCGTGCTGTATATTTTTGTCGGTGCCGTGCTGACGGGGCTTGTGCCCTATAAAGAGCTGGACGTACCCGATCCGTTGGCGGTGGCAGTCAACGTTCTGCAGGTGGGCTGGCTGAAATGGGTGGTAAAGTTGGGCGCTATCGTTGGTATGTTGTCGGTAACGCTAGTGCTGCTTTACGGCCAGACGCGTATTTTCTACAGCATGTCGAAGGACGGCCTGTTGCCTTCTATGTTTAGCAAGGTGCATGGCAAATACCAGACCCCGCATCTCAACACGCTGTTCGTTGGATTGCTGACTGGCTGTGTGGCGGGCTTTACGCCTATCGATATCCTGGGCGACCTGGTGAGTCTTGGCACCTTGCTGGCCTTTGCCATCGTGTGTTTCAGCGTGCTGTACCTGCGTATTACAAATCCTGATATGCCAAGGGCTTTCAGTGTGCCATTCTTCCCGGTTACGCCGGTGCTGGGCATGATCGCCTGTGGTTACCTGATGCTGGGAATTCTGGGCATGATGGAGATTTTATTTATATATTACATTCCCATAGGGCTTCTTATCTATTTCTTCTATGGGCGCAAGCACAGTAAAGTAAGGGCGGCTGCAAGCTAAATATCTTTAGAAACCTTCTTAAAAATCCGCTTGTTGTCATCATTTTGTCATGAAATGATTGTAAAATGCTTAGGTACCATAAGAAGGTCCGTACGTGAGTATTTATAAATATCAAGAGCCTGGATCTGCTATTCAAGAAGTAGACATCCGCAAGACTGCGGGGGGAGGCGCGCGCGCGTTTATTTATGCTAAAGACGATATCACGCCGGGACAGGTTTCGCAGATCAAGCATATTCTGGAAGAAAAGCATCTCTCCTGCGTAGCCAACGAAACAGATGGCCGTTCCTGCCTTGAAGTGAGAGGCTGCAAAGACCCCAAGGTACTCGAAAACCTGCTCAAGCCCGCAGGCTTCCTTAAAGGCAGTGCGCAGGTCGAGCGAGGGAAGGATGAGAAATTCTCCCTGAAAGAGTTTACCCGTAATAACATGGTGTTTATTTACGGGCTTATCAACATCGTGGCTGATACCGGCATGATCGTCTACGGCAAGATCATGAGAAACGTCAACGGCACGCTGGGAAAAAAAAGCGCGTGGGAAGACGAAGCATCCGGTTGGGCCTATTCCGCAGGCAGCGTTGCATTCACGGCATTTGGCCGTGGTGATAAGTCAGACTTCCAAACAAGGGACATTGCGGTAGCGCTGAAGAAAGAACTGCAGCAGCGCGGCATAGATCTGTCAAAGGACAGTGCGGCCTTTTCGTTTGAGTCCATTAAAGAAAAACAAAGCTTCTTTAAAAAGTCGCAGAGCTATCTTCTCAAAGGCGGCTCGAATGCAGGCAACGTCGCAACCGGCACTGCGGGTGGGCTTTTGCTGCTGGGCGCTGTAAGGAATGCCAAGGGTGAAAATGCCAAAGAGCGTCTGGTAGAAGGTGTGCTTGGCACTACAACGCTGCTTTCCGGTTACGGCTCCGCGCTGGTGAAAGAGAGTGCCCCGGATCCGGAAAATCCACCCACTACCACTTTTGGCAAAGTAAAGCAGTGGATACAGGAACGCCCTAACCGTCTGGCAGGGTATGGCTATATGGTCAGCACCGTTGCGCATGCTTACAAAGCATACGAGGGGTATGTTAAGGCCCCCGGCAATAAGGAGCTTGTAGCGGCCGGACTGGTAAAGCGGGCGCGTCAGGGGCATGCATTTCGCGGCGCTTTTGCCGGGCTTAATTTCCTCGGTGAAATCATACTTGCATCAGCGTCCAAGGGGCATGGCTCCGGGGTGCTGAGCGATACCAGCGTTGAAGACACTGCGCTTGCCATCACTGCAGATGCGATAGTGCGCCAGCCGCAGGCAAAGCGAGACGCTTTGGTGCGCGACCTTTCCAGGAACTTCCTTGCCAATGCCAATGTGCTTGGCGGTGAGGCTGATGACATTGAAGCCAAGCTTTATCAGCAGGTGCACAAGATGGAGCAGAACCCTTGGTATCAGAAGAATGGCAAACAGATAGAAGCCGCTCCGCCAAGTGCCGCCAATGCACCTCTAAGCAATAAACAATGGGCGGATGCTAAAGTAAAAAAGCTGGTGGACGACGCCAGTAAGGCTGCCAGCCACGTTGCAGCCGTGGAAAAGAGCAAAGCGGTTGCCAGTGAGATGCAGGTCGGCAGCTAGGTCGTGTGGACATACATTTTATGCATTTTGCGATAGCGAATTTTGTTCGATCCGCAAGGCGCAGCCTGCGCCAGATAGTTATTCATATCTGCAAAGGCTGCAACGCGGCGGGCGACAACATTCGCATCGCCCTGCGGGTTGTAGTAAAAATGGGCATCACCCCGCGCGCCTTCTTCCTGGCATCTATCCCATTTTTACTACAACAAAATGCATAAAATGTATGTCCACACGACCTAGAGCGCTGACTACTGGGTCAGTTCAAGCGGACTGAACGCATTGACAGGGGCAGGGGCTGCCACCGTGTTTGCCGCGACCTTGCCAGACTCCGTGCTCATGATGGTAAGGGCACGGGCGATTCTGTAGAGGCCAAGCCTTTTGGCGTTATCAAGCGCGGTGAGGCCCTGTGCGTCAACGGCGTTCAAATCAGCCTTGCGTCCGATGAGCAGGCGAGCGGAGTTGACCGCATTAGCCTTAACCGCAGCGATAAGCGGCGTGTCGCCATACCTGTCAGGCTTGTTGACGCTACGCTTGCTGTAGTCAAGCAGGGCGCGCAGGCCGTTTATGTTGTCCTTCCTGATCGAGACGAATATCTGGGCGTCAAGATCCCGCTCATAGCGTGCGTAGGGAAGATGCTTATTGCCTTTGGGATACTTTGTTGCATAAATAGTGTCAGGCAGGCGGTTCTTGTAACGCTTTGCCATATCCACGGGCTTCGTTATTTTCTTATAAGCCGCTTTTCTGGAAGGTTCCGGCGTTTTTATGGCGGTGTTGGGGGCCGCATTAACGGGCTGTGCATGCACCGGAGTAATAGCCGCATGTTCGGGAGCAGGAGTTTCCTCTTCGGTCGGAATCACAGGCGAGCCATCCAGGCTCGGTAACGCGAAAGACGCAGGCGCAGGCATCTTGGGGAAACTACCCGCAGGAGGGAGCGTCATGGCGGGAAGCGCGGAAGAGGATGGCGCTTCAGCGTGCTTGGCGGGTTCTTCGGTTTTAGGCGACTCGCTCAGTGCCGGTGGCTTCTCAGCAGGTTCGGCAGCCTTGACGGGCTCTTCTTTTTTCTCTGCTGTCCCGGTAGCAGAGGTCGCAGGAGCAGGCAGCGCAACAGGCGGGGGAGTTGTCAGTGTATCAGCTTTCTTTTCTGCATGTACGGCAGGATTTTCAGCAGGCTGGGCAGCCTTCGCGGGCTCGTCTTTTTTTTCTACGGTTGCAGGAACAGGCAGGGCAACTGGTGGGGGAACACTCAGTGAATCCGCCTTATTTTCTTCAGTGGGCGCTTTTTCGCTTTTGGTTTCCTCTCCGGGCAATGGCGGAAGCGTGGAAAGGTCAGGCAGTGCATCAAGCTCTGCGGATTTTTTTATTTCCTTCGCCGCATCGGCAGCTTTCTCTGCTGCTTTATCACCGAGCTCAGCCACTTTGCCAAGGCTGTCAGGAACCTGCAGCGCGCTATCGTCGGCATAGGTGCTGACACTGGTCAGCATGGTGGAAAAGAGGATTAGAGCGAGAGAGGTATGCTTCATTGTTTTATCCGATATGTGTGAAAGCCAGAATTTCGAAATTTGGCTTAGTCTTTCATGTCCATATTAATAAGGGGTTAATTGAGGCTGGCTGTGGCTTATAATTAAATTAATATCATTTTATTTTTCGGATTGTAACCCGAAAGTTACACTTGCGGGGGCGCTAAATCTTGGCCTTTAACCAAAAAACGGATGCTTAGCCCGGGCTTTTTTGGTATAATGTTTGTCCGCGTTAAAAAACATTCTAATATCAAAGTGTTGTCTATGGATGAAGAGTTGCAGCAAATAAAAAAACTGGAAGCCCTGACATTGCATCACAAAGAGCTGGACCAGATGATCGATGCATTAAATGCTGAAAAATTCAGGGATGATTTTCAGTTATTTAGACTGAAGCGCGAGAAACTGCAGGTGAGGGACGAAATCAATAAGCTGCAGGACGCAATTTATCCCGACATCATTGCCTGATCCCCTAAAAACAGTTCCGGGAGAACCTTATGCAAAAATCCGTTACGCATGCATTGCTTGTTTGTGTGTTCGCCTTTCTGGGGGGCTTTGTTTCCGACCAGTTCTTTTCTCCCAGGAGTTCCCATGCGGAATTAGTGCCTGACCTGCTGGCGCGCGAGCCGATCAATACAGGTGAAACCTATAAAGACAGTAAAAAGCGTAAACGTATCTCGCTCGGAGCCACGCCGGAAGGCCCTCCCATTCAGGAATTTTACGGCGAAGACGGTACGGTGAGGCTGCAGATCGGTACGTATAAGGGCTATGAAGGGCAGACTCCGGATTCCGGTTTGCCGTTAATTTCGCTTATGGATAATACTGGCAAGCTGAGGCTGCTCCTGCGCGTGACGGATGGCAAGAATAAATCCCCCGCGCTGGTGATGAAAGATTCTAAAGGCGAAGACAGGGTTGTACTTGGTCTTTCCGTTAACAGGGAAGGCGAAGAGCCTTTCCTTGCCTACTTCGATAAGCTTGGTGGCAAGCATATGGTGTTTGGTAATTACTAGGCACTGTTAGTTAATTATTAAGATTTAGGTGATAGCGCTCCCATGATAGGAGTGTATCATATGAACCCACGCTTTTACCCTGTATCCGAGTCGTTTTTTGATGCGCATATATTACCATTGATTGCCGCGCATTACTCACGCGCTGGCCGTCCGCGCAATGTCAGCCATTATCAGGTATTTTCTGCTCTGTTATATGTGCTGCGCACTGGTGTTTCGTGGCGCGATCTGCCAGCATGCTACGGCTATTGGCACACGGTGTACCTGCGTTTCAAGAAGGGCTCTGACCGTGGGTTATGGTGGAGTATTTTTATCCAGTTGCAACAGCACAAGAAAATCACC
>JAMIFV010000025.1:0-13577 GCA_035906055.1 Alphaproteobacteria bacterium
AGATCAGTAAAGATAGCTATAAGCCAAATATATATTAGAAATATCTGAGTATTCTCCATTTCGCCGGAGCCCTTGGTGGGGCAGGTGAACCGTGCCACTGCCGAAAGCTCGCAGGCACGCGCGATAGCGGAAGGGCTTGCACCGCTGCAGAAACATATGCGCGTTCTGATGAACCGCATCATCCAGCGCGATATGGGATTCATCGAGCTGGAATTCGCCTGGCAGGATACGCGCCAGCGGGACCCGCGCGAAGGCTCTGGAGGCAATAGCAGCGAAGGCGGCAACAACAAAAAGCCCAACGATCCTAAAGATGACAAAGAATCGGAATGGTCATTCGGCACTTATAAGTCTAAGGAGCGCTGGGGTAACCAAATGAAAGAGCGAAAATGGACAGAACAGGAAATTACCGATAGAATTAAAACTGGAAAAGCTGATCCTGCACCAAACTACATAAATAAAGGCAATACAGCTACAAGATATACAGATTCTCAGTCAGGAAAATTTGTCGTGAGAGATGATGTTACAAAGGAAATATTGCAAATTGGCGGTGAAAAATATGAGCCGCTAACTATGCCTAAACAATAGGAGACTATATGACCACACAAACTATATATGTGCAACTCATGGAAGAAGGGAGCGCAGCAGCGCGACCGGTGGTCGGCGAAATATTAGACAACGGTTTATACAAACTTCTACCTATAGAAAATTACGAAGAATCAGAAGAAGTATGGGAATTTAAGCCAGATGCTATTGTTCGTTGTGAGAAAAGGCAAGGCATTCACGGGGAATTTTTGCTCGCTGTAGAGCAAGTGGATGGACGGAGAATCAAATAAACGTGCCCCCTCACCTCGGTTTGCCTAAGGGCTTAGCTATAGCAGCTAAACCCAAGGCAAACGCGTCCTCTCCCTCAAGGGGAGAGGAAAAGAAAGTTTACGTTTAATGAGTCCTGAGCCTAGGCATTAGTGTAGCTGCCGGTGCCGCAAGTGGCCAGCTAGAACCTGTGCCACTGAATAATACTGTCAAAAATTTACACATAGGAAGAGGACATCACCATGGGATTGAAATGGGGAAAAGGAAAACTTTCTCCCGGCGTAGTAAAGGCAACCAGCAGTAATTCGCTTCCTGTTCCCACGTCGTTGCTTATGTGCAACCGGCTGAACCTCATGGGCCTGAATGGTTATGCAGGCTCAGACGGAACCGACACAAACAGTAATACGAAGCTATCGCTTTTCAACCAAACAGGAACAACGGTCACTAAGGCAATTCTGTACTTCCCAAATTGGTACTGCAGTGCGACCAACGAAGTTGCCGGTTACAACCCTATCACTATCACGGCCTCTATTGAGTACCCCGCCGGAACGTTTCAACAAGTAACTTTCAACAGTGGTTCCTCTTCGGCCACGCTTGCGGTGGATGCGTTGCAGGCTTCGGATGAGATCACGCTGAATGCCGCGATTCCCGCTGGCGCTCAATACTGGATACGCACATATGTAAGCGTTTCTGCTGCAAATAAGTGGGTTCAGGGTTATTTAATATACACGGGGATAGGCGAACTGGCAGACTTCGCCACCGGCGTGGATAAAACCATGTCCGGCACGATTGTAAACGCTACGCCTGCAACGGCAAGGCGCGGTTACGGCCCTATAGGAATGAAAGCCACCGGATTCAGCGGCACGCCAGTAAAGAGGGCGTTTTGTTCTGTCGGCGATAGTATGCTTGCCTATGCAGGCGATGGAATTAACGACAGTATTGGCTCAACCGGGTGGAACGGCAGAGCGCTGTCTGGTAAGTTCCCCCACGCTAATTTTGCTATCTCCGGGCAGGCGGCAAGCAATAACCTTCCGGCCAATTTTACAAGAAGGCAGGCAGCTTTAACCGTCATCGGCGTAACGGATATTCTTTGCAACTGGGCAAACAATGACATTGGCGGCCTGGATAGTGCCGCAACCATAATCGGTAATATCACCAATATCGTAAACAACTTTAAATCCCTCGGTTTCAGGGTGCATTATGCCACCCCGCTTCCGCGTGTTACAGGTACATACCTGACCGTGGCAGGCCAGACTATCCATGTAGGCAATGGCGGATACCTTCCAGAAGGAAATAACAGGTTCACGCAGGTGTCCGACTGGATACGAAGCAACGCTATCGGCTTTGCTGGCGTAGTTGAACTGTCTGACTGTTTTGCCGTGAACAACAGCAACGTTCTCACCCGTAACGCAGGGTATTTGCTTTCAGGCAATGGCGGTGTCGGTTCAAGTAACTCACACCTTACCACAACGGGCGTGACAACAGATAGCGTCACCAGCGATGGGCAACATCCTAACCTTACGAGCACAAGCGGTAACGGGTTTGGCGGTCATTACATCCTGAGGGACTATTTTGTTAATTACCTCAACCTGCTCCCCAACTGACTTTCAGAAGAAGGCATATAACGGATGAAAACGGCAAGTCCCGGATTACTGGCGTTGCTGGCGTCACGCCAGTTCTTCGTGGCAGATTTGTTCCTGTTCACGCTCAGCGGCGGAATGCAACTGCGCTATTGCAGCGGCGAGGGCGATATAAGCTGGAACAGCGGCACATGGAACGCGGGCGGCACGAGCGGCCCGTATTTCATTCGCGAAGGCAGCAATGCGCGCTGCCACTGGAAGACCGGCGTGGAAGTGGATACGCTCGTGTTCGACGTGATGCCGGGCTCCGCCACGGTTGCGGGGCTTGCCTTTTCTTCCGCCGTGCAGAAAGGCGTATTCGACGGCGCGGAACTAACGCTTTACCGCGCGTTCATGCCCAGCTATGGCAATATGGCGCAAGGCACGGTGATTATGTTCGCGGGCCGCGTGGCCGAGATCGACATCGGCAATTCACGGATCACCTTCACCATCAACAGCCATCTGGAACTGCTTAACCAGAAACTGCCGCGAAACCTTTATCAGGCAGGCTGCATCAATACCCTGTTCGATACGGCCTGCGGCCTCAATGCCGAAATATTCGCCGTTAACGGTGCGGCAGCTTCCGGTTCCGCCGCTCACAGCGTCAACGCCACGCTGGCGGCGAATACGGGTTACTTCGATCTGGGTAAAATAACGTTCACCTCGGGGGATAATAACGGCATTTCGCGGTCGGTGAAAGCATATGTTAAAGGCGCGCCGGGAACTGTTTCGCTTATGTCGCCTCTGCCTTCGGCACCGGCGGCAGGGGATACATTCAACATTTACCCCGGATGCGACAAACAACAGAACACCTGCTCAGGCAAGTTTTCCAATATTGCACGCTTCCGGGGATTTCCTTACATACCTGAGAACGAGACGGCGGTTTAGCCCCCCCTGCCTGCACCCGCGCTTTGCTGCGAATCAGTACCAAGCATTCTTTGTACGATTTTACCATCCACTGGATCCGCAACGGCGTTTACATCAACGGCGGTTACACCTGAGGTGAACCTCATCACGGAGTTGTCCGTTAGATATTGGGCTACGTTCCCGACCTTGACCTTTAGTTCCGCAGCGAAATCATATTGATTGGACTGCGTATGATGTGCACCGAGGGTGTCACGTGAACTATACTTCACAATAACGTGTCTGGCTTGCGGAAAGATGTTGAACAGGGCTTGAAATAAAGTAGTCACGTCAGATACGCTGCTGTCGATATTGCTGCGAAGCTCCTTAATATCGCGCACGAGCCTGCCCAGCACTTCCTTCTGTGCAGTTTCATCGAGACCCTTGATTGCGTCGATCGCAGCTTCAAATTTTGGTCTTATTTCTTCAAGCTCAGACGATGTCCTCTTTTCATAGTAGAGCTTAGAGAAGTTTGAGAGGGCTTTTAGTCTTGCCGCTTTGTTAGCTCTGTCTGTTCTGATGTTGTAATTATCTATCTGGCTACTTTCCGTTGAGGACATCGTGTTGGTAATTATTTTAAATGGGGTGGGTTCCGGTATAATGAGGCGGGACATCGTCTGGTAAGCGCTATAAGCATTGGCATTGTGGCGCAGCGGCTCGTCAGTTTCAAGGTCCACGGCGGCACCGCTTCGCGGAAGGCTTTGCGGCGCAATTTTCTGTCCTGAAGAGGGGGCGGGTTTGCCAATGGTAACAGGCGGCGGATTCTGTGCTGCTTTTGCTGCTTTTGCTGCTTTAAGAGCTTCAGCTTGTGCTTTTTCAAATGCCCTTGCTAAATCGCTCTGTGCGTTTGCATCGCCAGCGGAGGTGGTAAACCCGGCGGCTGCAAGCACTGCTGCACCGCCGACCCTAAAAGCCCAGCGGCGGCCTGTATTGATTTGTTCATCCGGCGTGCCGGCAACTTTCTGTGTGTTATCTTTTACCATACTAAGCACTCCGTTAAAATTTTTGTTGCTACCAAGCTATTCCCAAAATCGTGACGAGTATACTTATCCACAGGCATAAATCCCGTGAAGATTTTATGACAACTTACGGTAGTTTGGAAAAAATAACAAGCAATAACAAAGCGTTAATTTTCAGATATTTCCTATGATCCTAGAAAATCCCCAATGCCGCGTGCTGGCGGTGGCGCGTTCGTGGCTTGGCACGCCCTATCATCCGGGGGGCAGGGTGAAGGGGGCAGGGTGCGATTGCCTTACTTTGCTTGCCGAAGTCTACAGCGAAGCAGGTGTGCTGCCGCGTTTGCATATTCCCTATTACCCGCGCGACTGGCACCTGCATCGCGGTGCCGAGCGTTATATGGAAGGCGTGCTGCGCTATGCGCGCGAGATAGAACATCCGCCGCAGCCGGGCGACATCGCTCTGTGGAAGTTCGGCAGGTGTTACAGCCACGGTGCCATCGTGGTGCAGTGGCCGAAGATCATCCACGCTTATTGTGGCCGCGCCTGCACGGAAGAAGACGCGTCCTCCGCCCGCTGGCTCAGTTGCATGGAATCCGGCAAGCCGCGCCCGGTGAAGTTTTTTAGCGTGCTTTAAAGTCGCCGTACGCGTGGAGGAGTTCTTCACGACGCCCCCCCCCTGATTATCTACTTTTTCTAACAACCAATGGAGTTTTTGAATGACGATCAACCCTACCAAGGAGACCTTGTCCATTTCCAGGGACAGCCTGCGCAAAGCGGTGACGCTTTCCAACGGCCTGTCGTGGTATGACCTGCGTTCCACTTCGGTGAACACTTATCCGGTGGTCACCCCGCTGCGCAACGCTATCCCGCGCGTGCAGCGCCCCAACCCCGGCGATGCGGCCCGCTGGAAACAGGTGACTGCGCTCACCGGTTCCGGTTACGATTCGCTGGGCTGGGTGCCTGAAGGCCAGCGCTCCGGCATCATGAACGCTACCGTTGCCAGTAAGTCGGCAGCGTATGTGACGATCGGTGAAGAAGACTATGTAACCTTCGAGGCGGAAGCCGCTGCATCGGAAGATATCGGTTCCGTGGTCACCAGCCGCCTGCTGCACAAGCTGATGCGCAAGGAAGAGATCGGGTTGCTCGCAGGCAATGCAAGCCTTGCGCTGGGCACACCTTCCACCCCCACGCTGGCCGCTGCCGGTTCCGGTGCAACGCTGCCCGCCGCCACCTATTCCGTTATCGTAGTAGCGCTCACGCTGGAAGGCTGGAAGAACGCGACGCTCGCAGGCGGTGTGGCCACCAGCCAGAGCATTACCGGTGCCGATGGCAGGACATTTACGCTCAAGGGCGGTTCCTCCAATAAATCCTCCAACGCCACGCAGGCAGTCACGCTCGGCCAGACGCTGAGCGCAAGCGTTGCCGCACTCAATGGCGCTATCGCCTATGCGTGGTATGTGGGCACCGCAGGCAGCGAAACGCTGCAGGCGATCACCACGATCAACAGCGCTACCTTCAGCGCGGCGCTGGCGGGCAGCAGGCAGGCTATCAGTACAGTTACCGCTGACAACTCCACCAATGCCACGCTCGCATTCGACGGCCTGCTCACGCAGGCTTTCACCCCTGCCAACCTTGCGTATGTGAATACGCTTGCCACCGGCACGGCTGGCACCGGCACGGCGCTCACCGCGTCGGGGCGCGGTTCCGTAGTGGAGATCGACACGATGTTCCAGGCGATGTGGGACAATTACCGCATCAGCCCCACCGTGCTGTATGTAAGTTCGCAGGAACTCAAGAACATCACCAACAAGGTGCTTGGCACCGGCAGCAGCTCGCTGCTGCGATATGATACGGGTGCCAGCGGCGGTTTGCCATACGCTATCGCTGGCGGGTTCGTGGAATTTTACTTCAACCCCTACACCGGCGGCGGCGGCGCCAAGATCCCCGTGAAGGTGCATCCGGATCTTCCGGCGGGCACCGTGATCGCGTATGCCGAACAGCTTCCGCCCTGGTATCAGAGCGGCGATGTGCCCAACGTGGCCGAAGTGCTCACCCGTAAAGACTACTACCGCATGGACTGGCCCGCGCGCTCACGCCAGCGTGAATTCGGCGTGTATGCCGAAGAAGTGCTGGCTGTCTATGCGCCGTTCGCGCTGGGTGTCATCACCAATATCGGCAACGGCTAACGGACGGGCATTTATCATTTAACCGTGTGCTTCGTTATCCTTGGATTTCGATATGCTCACGTACATATTTGTAAGCTGCGCTGCCTCGCCTTGGCTGCCTGGCACACGGTTAAAGCATACCTGATGGTTCAAAAAAGTTTCAAGCAGACGTGCCCGCAAGAAATATCCCTGGATCATTTGCGAGATATGAAAAGATTGTAGATGCTCAGGGTAACACGATAGAATATATCAAAACTACATATGCGCCTGATGGAAGCATCGTACATACTAAAATTAAATAGGTTTCAACATGCAAACACGCAACGAGCTGCTGAATGACTTAATAGAAATGCGCTCTCCCATTTCAGAGACAATTGAAAAGCTGCGTCAATTCGGTTGGGATTCAGAAAAGGAATTAGTGGTTTTGTACAGAAAGCACGTGGTATCGCTTTTAAATAAGTATCTTAATTCTGATATTCTGGCTGAAACGGTAGAAGAATGGGCAAATGCAATTGAAGGCCGCGACGATATCGCTTTCGAAACATCGTATGAATCAATATTAAATGAAGCAATTCATGAGCTCGCTAACCCAGCTTTGACAGCTGCGCTTGATAAGGTCTCAGCAAAAAACCTACTTCAAGAGCTGGATACGTAGGGTCATGACTCATTAATCGCATTCAGCCCTTTTCACGACCAGGCTCAGGACTCATAACACAGTCGCTCTCCTGCTAAGCGGGAGAGCGTAGCTCGCTATTGCTCATCAGGCGTTTAAGCGCGCGCATAAAATCATGCTTAACAGCTTCGATCACGGCACTACCATGATTATTGAATATAACTATTATCTTACAATGATATAATATCATGACCTTTCTCCTTGGAAATGCGAAGTCGCAGGCGTCGCAAGCTGCGGCTGTTTCAGGCTTGCAGTTGCAAAGCTCCGCCTACGGCAAGGCGTTGCCAGTCGTTTATGGCACCACACGCATTCCGCCCAACCTCATCTGGTATGGGGACTTCATCGCCACTGCGCATGAGTCCTCTGCCGCAGGCGGCAAAGGAGCGGGTGGCGGCGGCGGCGGCAAAGGAGGGGGCGGCGCATCGTATACGTATCAGACTGCCGTTGCGCTCGGGCTTTGCGAAGGCCCGGTGCTGGGTATAGGCCTCGTCTACGCCAATAAAAGCACCACCACGCTTGGCGCGCTGGGGCTTGGGTTTTTCTCCGGGGAATACGGGCAGGCGCCGTGGGGGCATTTGAGCACCTCTCATCCCGGCGAAGCGATCGGTTATAGCGGGCTGTGCTACGTGGCGGCGGTGTCGTATAACCTTGGCGACAATCCGCATCTGCCCAATCACAATTTTGAAGTATACGGTAAATATGCGTTCGGTGTGGACGCATCGCTGCCCGATGCCGACCCCAGCAGGGTTATCCATGATCTTCTCGCCGATCCCAATTACGGCGTGGGCTTTCCGGCGGCGCGTATCGCGAGCCTTGCAACCTATCAGGCTTACGCGCTTGCCAACGGCCTCTGGTTTTCACTCAGCGTAAACCAGCAGGAGCAGGCCTCCTCTCTGCTCGACACGTTATCGCTTGCCACCAACAGCGCGTTCGTGTGGTCATCGGGCATGCTGTCGCTGGTGCCGTATGGCGATGAAAATATTTCCGGCAACGGTTATAGCTACACCGCGCCTGCCGTGGCGTTGTTTGATCTGACCTACGATGATTTTGTTCTGGGCAGCGATGATGCCGACCCCGTGCAGGTGCTGCGCAAGCGCCCGAGCGACCGGCTCAACGTGATGCGTATCGAATGCCTCGACCGCACGAACAATTATAATCCCGCCATTGTGGAGGCGAAGGATCAGGCGCTCATTGATGAGGCAGGGCTTCGCGCTTCAGGTTCCGCGCAGCGGCACATGTTCGCCGATGTGAACGCCGCAAGGCGCTCCGTGCAGCTGGAGCTGCAACGCCAGGCCGTGCGTAACATATACCGTTTCACGCTGGATGCGCGCTATGTGCTGCTCGACCCCATGGATATAGTGACGCTCACCGACGATAAGCTTGGGCTTGACCGCCAGTGGGTGCGTATCAGTGAGATTTCTGAAAATGAAGACGGCACACTGGGCATAGTGGCGGAAGAATATCTGCAGGGCACCGGCGCTGCGCCGCTGTATGGCCAGCAGGCAGGGCAGGGCTTTGTAGCCGATGTGAATGCCGACCCCGGCGCGGTGAATCCCCCGGTGATATTCGAGCCTACCGCCGAACTCGCCAGTGCGCCGCAGATATGGCTGGCTATCAGCGGCGGCGCATTCTGGGGCGGCTGCGAGGTATGGATAAGCAACGACGCAGAAAGCTACCGTTATGCAGGCCGTGTGACAGGTGCCGCACGCACCGGGCGCACCACGGCTGCATTGCCTGCCGTGCAGCAGTCCGGCAGCGGTCAGACCGTGGATGCGGTGAATATGCTGCGGGTTGATCTCTCCGAGTCGGAAGGGGAGTTGCTTTCCGCCTCGCAGGCCGATGCTTCGGCGCTGGCAAGCCTGTGCTATGTGAATGGCGAATTCATCGCTTACCGTGACGCGACGCTGACGGCAAAACATAACTATGATCTTGGCTGGCTTGTGCGCGGCGCATACGGCTCCACGGTGAACGCGCACGGGGTGAATGAAGCATTCGCGCGCGTGGACGGCAGTTTGCTGAAAATTCCATTCACTGCGGATGCCATCGGCAGCACGATCTATTATAAATGCGTGTCGTTCAATGTTTATGGCGCAGGGGTGCAAACGCTTGCCGCCGCAAATGCATTCGCCTACACGGTGAAAGGCACGGCCTATGCGTCGCCGCCTGCCAACATCAATGATCTGACGACTTCTTATATCGCAGGCATCACGCAACTCACCTGGACGGAGATAAAAGATTTCCGCCCGGTACTGTATGAAATCCGCAAAGGCGCAAACTGGGGCAACGCGCAGATTCTTGCACAGGTGGCGCATCCGCCGTTCACCGCGCAGGGCAACGGCACCTACTGGGTGGCGGCGCTTTGCCAGCCGCTTGCGGGCATACGCGCCTACAGCACCGACCCGCAGGATATCATCATCACCGGTGCGCAGATCACCAGCAATGTCATAGCAAGCTGGGATGAAGCGGCAACCGGCTGGAGCGGCGGCGTGGGCGGCTCCGCCGTGGTGATGGGCGGGCAGGTGAAGACCAGCGGTGCCGGTAATATTCTTACAGAACCTGCCTATTTAAGCGTGACTGACCTGTTCAATTACGGCTTCATCGGTGACGGCACATATGAAATCCCCGCAAGCCATCGCATCAATATTGGCCGCGCCGTGCCGTGCGGCGTGCTTATCAGCTGGACGTCATTCGCACAGAATATACACGATAACCTGCTCGCGGTGGACGACATGCTCGGCTATCAGGACGTGCTGGGCTACGCAATTGCAGGCAATGCCAACGTGTACCCTGAGATAGCGCTCTCGCAGGACGGCACATCGTGGGGCGCATGGCAGAAATTCACCCCCGGCATGTATAGCGCCATGGCCTTTAAGGGGCGCATGCAGCTTAAATCCTATGATAACAGCACCACTGCCATATTGCAGGGCTTTACCTTTGCGGTGGATGTGCCGGATCGCGACGACCATTACGTGAACATAGCGCTCAGCGCCTTTGGAACGGCCATTGCCTTTACGCCGGACGGGGCTGCATCGCCAGCGCCCTTTAATGGGGGGCCGCAGGGCTCGCCTTCGGCGCCGCTGGTGCAGGTGAGCATCCTGAACGCGCAGGCGGGAGACGTGGCCGTGATAAGCGCCGTAACCCTTTCGGGCTGCACTATTGAGGTGCTCAATGCCGGGGTGGGGGTGGTGCGTAACGTCAATGTGCTTGTACAGGGCTATTAGGCCGTGCTAGATTACAGGGCATGAAACAATCCAAGAACGTCTATATTATCATTGCTGTATTCGTGCTGGTATCGCTGCTGATAGCTGGCGGCGCTTACTACTTGCGCAAACAGGCAGCCGATGAAACCCCGCCTGTGTTCCCTGTCAATCAAGTGCCGCTGGACACCGTATTCGCGGAAGCTTCCGCCAATGCGAGTTTCGTGCAGGTGTCGCTGAACGCTATCGACACTTTCACGGAAGGACGTGCAACCGGCAACGGCAAGATACGCTACAGCGACGGCAAGAATATTTACGGTTATAGCGGCGGCAAGCTGGGCGCTACGGTTACTGTGGTGTTTGCCGATACCACCAGCGATGAATACAAGGCCTGCGCCCAGATATTGAAATATCCTATAGCCATGGGGCGTGAGTTATTCATTTCCGGGGAAGGCACAAGCTACAGGGCTCCTCCGGCAAGCACCATGTCGGGCGTTGCCCGCGTTGAGTTCAAAACCATCAAGGAATGCGGCCTGATATCCGCGTCCAGGCGTTAGGCTTATTGCCTGCCGGGGCCTTGCCGCAGACAGGCTTTGCCTTGCCCTCAAGTACCCCCTTATACCTGCGCAGCGTGTCGAGCATCCTGAAGGCGAAAATGCCGCTATGCCTTCGGGGGGCATATGCTGCAATAGAGTAGTAAAATATTATCATTAATAATCAGTAGGTAAATATGTCGCAAAACTCGGTAGTGCTGCCCACAACCGGCACGGTAAGCGGCCTGCAGATGACGCAGGCCACCAATAACGCGCTGGATACGCTGAACACGCTGGCTTCCGGCGCCAGCGCTCCTTCATCGCCGCAGGCGGGGCAGTTGTGGCATGATACCACGAACCATATTATCAAGCTGCGCAGTACCGACAACACCTCATGGATCTCACTGCATCACGTGAACGAGTCTGCGTATCTGGCAATGCCGGTGGCGCAGGCGGGCGCATTGGGGCATGTGAACCGCATCATCAACGGCGGATTCGTCATCGATCAGGTAAACGAGGGGACGGCATATACCATCCCCACTAATAATACATACACCTATACAGCCGACCAGTGGCAGGTGGCGTGCCTTTCCTCGACTGCCTCCGGCGTAACGGCGCAGCGCGTGGCCGACGCGCCTGCGGGCTTCACCCATTCGCTCAAGCTGACCGTGGGCACGGGGGCAAGCTCAGTGGGCGGCACGGATTATCTTGTGATGTGGCAACCGATTGAAGCGCAGAATATCAGCGACCTGAACCTTGGCACCGCCAATGCGGCTGCCATATCGCTTTCCTTCTGGGTGAAGGCGTCGGTAGCAGGAACCTATGCGGTAACGCTGCAGAATGCAGCGGGCCTGCGTGCCTGCGTAAACAAGTTCACGGTGGCGGCTTCCGGCTCATGGCAGTTTGTAACGGTGCCTAACATCCCCTGCGATCAGGGCGGCACATGGGCAAGTGGTATCAGTAACTGCCTGAACGTCTATTTTGTGGCGGCAGTGGGCAGCAGCTATCAGACCGGCACACTGGGCGCGTTTCAGGGCGGCGCGTATTATGGGTCAAATACGCAAACTAACTCCATACTCACCACCAGCGGCGCATCTTTTCAGGTGGCGGGGGTCATGCTCAATTCAGGCGTGTTTGCGCTGCCGTTCGCCAGGCGCAGCATCCAGCAGGAATTGCAACTCTGCCAGCGTTATTATGAAAAGACATTCAACAGCGGTGCGGCCGTGGCGCAGAACGCGGGCACTGCCGTGGGGGATATATTCCTGCTTTCCGTCAATGCCACCATCGCCACGAATTATTACTGGTGGCAGTTCAAGATGAACAAGCGCACTTCGCCTACGATCGTGACCTACAACATCGCCGCCAGCAACGCCAACTGGCGCGATACCACCGCAGGCAGCGACAGGGCGCTGGTGCTTATGGGGGCGAACGAATCCTCCGCAGGCATCTGCGTGAATGCCGCCGCCAGCGTGGGCAATAACCTGCGCGTTCACGCCACGGCCAATGCGCGCATGTGATGCTTTGCACTTGAACAGAGCCCCGCATAACTGTTATGGGATACAAATAACGGCTGCAGGGAGCTATGCTGGTTTCGTATAATATCGATTATGACGCGGTGAATCGACATGTGCGCGAGCGTATGGCGCAGGCTGCGGTAAAAGAAAAACCCGTGCCGCACCTGCAGATGGATAACCTGCTGCCGGACGATTATTACGACCTGCTGCTCGATGCGTTGCCGCTGCCGCAGGATCTGGGATCAGACAATAACGGCGCGCTCAATTTCGGCGTGACTGCACAGGACCCCACCTTCACGCACATGACGCCGCAGCGCCAGCAGCTGTGGCTGGATTTTGAGAACAGGGTCAACCAGCCCACTATCCGCAAGGGTATGATCGACCTGTTCGCGGGCTATCTCAGCCTGAAGTTCGATATGATGCTGGATGGCGCGTGGAAGCAGCGCGCGGAGCGCTTCTTCGGTCAGGACTGGCAGCAATTGCTGGGCAGCGCGGAGCTGTACCAGCCCCTTGGCGCGTCAGGCGGGCGCATATTGCTTTACACGCGCGATTTTCACCTGCGCCCGCATGTGGACAATGCGACGTCGCTGCTTACCTATCTTTTCTACATGCCTCGCGATAACAAACGCGAGCAGCTTGGCACGAAAATGCACGGCGTGGCCAATCCCGCCAAGGTGTGCGACAAGTTCCGCGCGCTGAAACTGATCAATGTATGGTTTCCTGAGCCTAAGGAACTGACGCGCGACGTCTATCCGTTCCCGTTCCGCCGCAACAGCCTTGCCGCCATGATGTGCCTTCCGACCTCGGTGCATTCAGCCCAGTTCCAGAAGCTGGATTATTGCCGCTATGTGATGCAGACGCAGATATTCCTGCGCGACGATGTCAGCAGCGCGTTATTTGAAGGCTGGAAACAGAAAGCCGGATCTTACTAGGCTCAGGACTCATTAAACCCATCCTTTCTTACCTCTCCCCTTGAGGGAGAGGACGCGTTTGCCTTGGGTTTAGCTTTAGGCATAATTAAAGAAATGGGGGGCTGGAAAGTACAAATTTGATAGCCCTTTTCTTTCTTTGTGATCTCAACCCCCGGTGGATTTTTATTTTTTCCTTGAGATGCGCGAATGTTCCTTCGAGGTGGTTTATGGTAGGCGGTATTGCGAGGCTTGGTATATCGCGACAGGTAAAGAGGCTGTGCAGGTTATCCTGC
>JAMIFV010000026.1:0-35811 GCA_035906055.1 Alphaproteobacteria bacterium
AATTTGAGTACATGCGTAAGGCGTATTGGGGGGTGGATGGGATATGGTCGGATGGTTATTTTGTATCAACCGTTGGATTAAATGAGTCTGTTATCCGTGACTATATCGAAAAACAGGGACAAGAAGACAGGGGGCAAGCGCAGCTTGTACTCGGGCTACGACCGACGTGATACCACGGGGCTTGCCCCGTGGAGGTTCACCATCCTGAGCGTTAGCGAAGGATCTCCTTGCACCTATACACAGGCAAGAGGATTCTTCGTCACAATGTTCCTCAGAATGACAACACATTACCGTAGTGGTGGAGTGCTTCACGACGACCCCGCGAAGCGAGGGAGAAATTCCGCGGAGCGGAATTGGGGGGGATCGCCCCGATAATAAAATCTACTGATTAAACGTGGTGGGGGCGGGGTCCACGGTATGGAAGCCGCCGGGCGAGATGGAAAGCACCGAAAGGCCACGTTCGATAGTGCCGTCCTCACGGAAGCGGAAGATGCCGTTAGCCGGGCCGCTGAAGCCCGTCTGATCGGTGATAAGCGAGGTGGGAAAGCCTTCGCCCCTGGATTCTATGGCGAGCGTTGCCGCCAGCGCCACGGCATCATAGGAAAGGCTCGCGCGGCGGTCGGGCTTATAATTGAAGGTATTCACGAAATGCTGCTCAAATGCGGAATATTTCTCCGGCGGGGAACTGGCGAACCAGCCGCCGCTGAGCGCGGTGTTCTTGGTGATGGTGATGTCATCCCACAGGCCCGTGCCGAGGAACTGGATCTTGCCGGAATTGATGTTATTGACGGCGAGCGTGTCGATAAGCGTTTTAAGTTTGGCACCGCCTTCTGCAATAAACAGCGCCTGCTGGGTATTGGTCTGCTGCTCCTGCAGGAAGCGGGAAAGGCGGCCCACGTTTACATCCAGCGAGGAAAGATCTTCCTGATAATATTCAATTGGTTGAGCGCGACCGCCGTTTTTACGCATTTCGCTGGAGAGCTGCTTCACGATGGTTGCGCCGTATGGGTTACTGGGAACGAGCGCGGCTACGTTGGCATATTTACGCGCGATGGCGTACTGGATCACACGAATCACCTGTTGTTCAGGAATGAACCCGAAGAGGTATACGCCGTTGCCCGCCACCGTGGCGTTGTTGGAGAAGGTGATAACCGGGATATTGCGTGAACGCGCGTTGGACGATACCGCATTCACCTGCTTGCCGAATACGGGGCCCAGCAGGATGGTGGCGCCCGCCTCCAATGCGTCCTGTGCTGCCTTTTCCGCGCCTTCTATAGTGTCGCCCGTATCCTGCGGCAGCAGTTCGATGCGCGCGGTGATGTCACGCTGCGACATGGTGCTGTATTTATCGTACACGGCCATGATGGCGGCATCGAGCAGCGACTGGCCCAGCGATGCGGAGGGGCCGCTCATGGGGATGAGCAGTCCCACTTTGACGGTGGGCGTGTTCACGAACTCACCGATGCGCGTGGCCTGTCCGTAAGGCAGGGTTTCCGGAGTGGGAAGGCCGGTGGGCGTTTCGGGTTTTATATTGGTGGGAGGCGCATATTCGCCATTCGGGCTGGCGGCACGGGCTATAACCTCGGCATCGGTTCTGGAAGTGACGGCGGGAACAGACTGGTAGCTGCGCTGCCTGAAATCGGGATCGCCGCCTTCATCCTGCCCGGAGATGCAGCCCGCTACCGCCAGCATCAGCGCGCATGCAAAGAAGCGGTACACAATTGGTTTAAAATCAGGCATAGCTATCCTCATGGAGAGAGAACCTAATCAAGTTGAGAAGAATAGTCAAACGCTGCCAGCGGGGCTTTACCTTGTTGCAACGCCGATCGGCAATCTTGCGGATATCACACTTCGTGCGCTGGATGTGTTAAAAAAGGCACATAGTGTTGCATGCGAGGATACGCGTGTCACGGCAAAGCTGTTCAGCCATTATGGCATCAGCGCGCCCATGCTGCCTTACCACGAGCACAACGCCGGGCAGATGCGCCCGCGTATTCTGGATGAGTTGCGGGCGGGCAGGGTAGTGGCGCTGGTATCAGACGCAGGCACGCCGCTTATCTCCGACCCCGGCTACAAGCTGGTGCAGGAGGCAAGGGCGGAGGGGCTTGCGGTGTATCCCATACCCGGCGCGTCGTCGGTAACGGCGGCGTTGTGCGCCAGCGGCCTGCCCACCAACCGCTTTCTTTTCGCGGGCTTTCTGCCCACCAAGGTTTCCGCCCGCGATACAGCTATTGCTGAGCTGGCGGAGGTCAGGGCGACGTTGGTGCTGTTTGAATCCGCGCGCAGGCTTCCTGAAGCGCTTGAAGCGCTGGCAAAGCATATGCCTGAGCGGGACGCCGTTATTGCGCGGGAGATAACCAAGCTGTTCGAGGAATTCCGGCAGGGAACCGTGGCGCAGTTACACGCGCATTACATGCAAGCCGGGGAGCCTAAGGGCGAGGTGGTGATACTTATCGCGCCGCCGGAAGAAAAAATAGCGGCCTATGATGCGGATGCGGAGCACATGCTGATGCAGGCATTGCAGAGCATGTCTGTCAGGGAAGCGGCCACGCAGGTGGCAAAGGAAACGGGGCTTTCGCGCAATGAGCTGTATACCCATGCGCTTGAACTCAGGGGCAAGAGATGAACCGCCGCAGGACAGCGCATATGCGCGGCATGCTGGCGGAATATTACTGCATGATGGTTTTGCTGCTGAAGGGATATTCGCTGCTCGCACGGCGTTACAAACATCCGCGCGGGGAAATAGACATCGTCGCGCACAAGGGCAAGGCGCTTATCTTTATTGAAGTGAAGGCGCGTGCGACAAAGGAAGCGGCGCTGGAGTCCATTACGCCGCAGAAGAAACAGCGCACGATGCAGGCGGGGCTGGGGTATGTCGCCAATCATGCACAATTTCAACATCACGACTTGCGATTCGACGTGATGGTGGTAACATCCTGCTTGCGAATTATTCATCTTGCAAATGCATGGAGTGCCGCATGAAACGTTCTTCCCTCGTGCTTTCCGTTATCTTCGCCCTTACGCTTTCCGCCTGCGTTCCTTCGCTGGTTCTCACTGGCGCCACCACCACGGGTGTTGTGGCCGCGCAGGAACGCTCCGCCGGTAACGCGGTGGATGACGCCGGCATCAAGCTGACTATTTATAACCTTTACCTCAAGCAAGGGTTCGGTGACCTGTTCAAGAACGTAACCGTGCGCGTGACCGAAGGCCGCGTGATGCTGACGGGTAATGTAGATAAGCCCGAAACCTCCGTGGAAGCGGTGAAGCTGGCATGGCAGGCAACCGGCGTGCGCGAGGTGATCAACGAGATACAGGTCAATGACCGCACCGGCATCGCCAACTATGCGCGTGACGGCTGGATAGCCACGCAGGTGCGCGCCAAGCTGCTGCTGGAAAAGAACGTGCGTTCCATCAATTACAGCGTGGAAGTGGTCAACGGCGTGGTCTACCTGATGGGCATCGCGCAGGACGAAGAAGAGCTGCGCAAGGTAACCTATCTTGCCAGCATCACCTCGCATGTGAAGCAGGTGGTGAGCCATGTGCTGTTCAAGGACGACCAGCGCCGCAGGGCAGGCGGAACGCTCCCGCAGGAACAGCCTGAGGAACAGAACTGATGGCAGGCATTGTCGCCATACAGATGGACCCTGTGGAGTCCATCAACCCGCGCACGGATACCACGCTGCTGCTGGGTATGGAGGCGACACGCAGGGGCTATGACGTTTATCACTACCTGCCGCGCGACCTCACCTTCGAGCAAGGGGAGATCACCGCACGCGCAAGGCCGGTGGAATTCAGGAACGACCCCGACGATTATTACACTGTGGGGCAGTGGCAGGTGCTTAACCTGCGTGAAGCGGACGTGGTGCTGATGCGTCAGGATCCGCCATTCGACATGGCTTACATTACGGCCACGCATCTGCTGGAAATGCTACAGCCTGAAGTGCTGGTGGTGAACGACCCCTTCTACGTGCGCAACTCGCCGGAAAAACTCTTCATGTTCCAGTATCCGCAGTTTGTGCCGCCGACGATGATCACACGCGATGCGGAGGCGGTGGAAGCGTTCCTTGCCACGCAGGGCGATATCGTCATCAAGCCGCTTTATGGGTATGCGGGACATTCGGTGTTTCGCCTGCGGCAGGGCGACACTAATCTGCATTCGCTGATGGAAATGTTCTTTTCCATCTCCAAGGAGCCTATCATCGCGCAGCGCTTCCTGCCGGAGATACGCACGATGGATAAGCGCGTCATCATCGTGGACGGAAAAATCTCTGCCGTGATGGGCAGGGTGCCTGCGGAAGACGACATCCGCGCTAATTTCCGCGTAGGCGGTTCAGGCGTACGGGTTGATCCCAGCGCGCGCGATATGGAAATCGGTGAGGCCGTGGGCAGGGACCTGCTGGAGCGCGGCATACTCATTGCAGGGCTGGATGTGATCGGTGACTACCTCACGGAGATAAACGTTACCTGTCCCACAGGCCTGCCTAAGTCCAACGCAATTTATGGGCTGCAGCAGGAACGCATGTTCTGGGATGCGGTGGAGCAGAGGCTTGCCAAAAAGCGTACCTGACGACTTTTAAAACCAATGCTTATGATCCGGCGAGAAAACTGCCGTTTTCAAAGCCCGGCTTTCCATAAAGAAATGGGGTTGCGTCGGGGTTGGTCATTTTTCCGCCTGCGGCCTGCAATATGGCGTGGCCAGCCGCCGTGTCCCATTCCATGGTGGGGCCGAAGCGCGGGTAAATATCGGCTTCGCCTTCCGCGACCCTGCAAAATTTGATGGAGCTGGCGCAGGGCACGCGGTGATGGATGCCTTGCGTGGTAAGGTACTGTTCGGTCGGTCTGTTCAGGTTGTGGCTGCTGACCAGCGCCACGCGTTCGCTGGCGGGCATGTAACGTACCTGTATCTCTTCAGCGGTGGCCATGGCCTGCTTGCGGAACGCTTTGTCTTCGTAACCCCAGTACATCGCCTGATGCACCGGGTCATAGATAACGCCTGCAACAGGCTGGCGATCGGGTCCGATAAGGCCGATATTGACGGTGAAGAAGCCGCTGCCGCGCACGAAACTGCGCGTGCCGTCCAGCGGGTCGACCAGCCAGAAATACCCCGCTGAAGCAACATCCGGCTTATTGCCTTCTTCCGACACGCAGGCGATGCCGGGGGCGAGCGTCAAAAGTTCCCTGACGATGTAAGCGTCGGCCTGCCTGTCGGCATCCGTAACCGGAGACTTGTCTGATTTATGATATACCTGATTATCACGCTGATAGTAGGTCATAATTATCTCACCCGCCATGCGTGCAACAGGCAAGATATTTTCGAGCAGAAAAGGCAGAGAAAGTGCTTTGCGAGTCACGGGGAATCCGGTAAGGGAAGGAGCAGTGTAACCATGCAGTAAAACGACAGGCAGGAACAGTATTGCTATGACCGATAAATATAAAGAAGAATCTGTACAGGCGCTGCGGGCGATCGTTTCGTCGCTACCTAAGAACAGCTCGGAAGACCTCAGGTCGCTTACGTGGCAATTCTACAGCAAGCTGCCGCTGGTTGACCTCGAAGTGCTGGAGCCAAAGGAAGCCGCCATCATAGCTGAAACGGGCTATGAGTTCATCAAGGCCCGCACGCCGGGCGAACCCAAGATCGAGGTGTTGAATCACCGCCGCCGCTTCATCCTTGAGATACTCAACGATGATATGCCGTTCCTCGTGGACTCTGTCACGGCGGAACTGAACCGTTTAGGCGTCGGCATCGTGCGCATCGTGCATCCCATCATACGCCTGCAGCGCGATGCCAAAGGTAACTTGAAGTCCATCGCCAAGGTTGATGATTTTGACAGCAAGTATACGGCGGAATCGCTGATACGCGTTGAGATATCGCATCTTCCGGAGCATGTGACGGCGGAAAAGCTGGTTGCTGAATTCGAACGCGTGCTGCGTCTGGTGCGCCATAGCGTGCAGGACTGGAAGGCGATGAAGGACAAGATCGAAGCCAGCATCAAAACGCTGGCGGTTGCCCCTGCCGGGTTCAAGCAGGAAGAAGTGACCGAGGTAAAGGACTTCCTCACCTGGCTTCTGCAGCGCAATTTCGTGTTCCTTGGCTATATCGAATATGATTTCTTCGATTCGCATGGCAAACAGAGCCTGAAGGTGGTGAAAGATTCCGAGCTTGGCATTTTCAGGGATGAAGACGCAGAACTCAAGCCCAAGGGCCTTGAGGGCCTGCCGCCGGAGGTGCTCCATTTCGCGCTCGTGCCGCAGCTCATGGAGATTACGAAATCCATGCGCAAATCCGCCGTGCACCGTCCGGCGCTGATGGACTATATCGGCATCAAGCGCTTTGACGCGAAAGGCAATGTCATCGGTGAATGCCGTTTCCTCGGCCTGTTCACGTCCATCGTGTATTACCAGAGCGCGGAAACCATTCCGTTCATCCGCCGCAGGATCAAGCGCGTGCTGGCGCAGTCGGGCTTTGACCCCGCCAGCCATGACGGCAAATCTATCAAGGCCATTCTGGAATTCACCCCCCGCGACGAGCTGTTCCAGCTTTCGGAAGAAGACCTGTTCCGCTATGCGCTGGGCGTGCTCTCGCTGGAATTACAGCCGGGCGTGCGCCTGTTCGTGCGCCGCGACGCGTTCGAGCGTTTCGTAAGCTGCATCGTGTTCGTGCCGCGTGACCGTTTCAGCACCAGTCTGCGTGAAGAGTTGCAGGGCATTCTTGCGCGTGGGTTCCACGGCTCCGTGATGGCGTTCTACACGCAGATGACCGAATCGCAGCTTGCGCGCCTGCATGTGATCATTTCCACCACGCCGGGGCAGATACCGGCAGTGAAAAACGCCGAACTGGAAGGCCAGATCGCGCGTGTGACGCATCGCTGGGCGGACGCGCTTGAATCGGCGCTTTCACAGCGCGTGGGCGAAGAAGCAGCCGAAAGCCTGATGCCGGTATTCACCACCGCTTTCACCAAATCCTACATTGCCGACCACGACCCGTCGGCGGCTGTGTATGATATCCAGAAGATCAGCGGCGTTATCCAGTCGCGCATGGCGGCGCTGGAATTTTTCCGCAACCGCGACGATGCCGCCAATATCGTGCACCTGAAATGGTATAACCCGGAAGGGCGCATTCCGCTTTCCGATGTGCTGCCGCTTCTGGAAAACATGGGCTTCCGCGTGATCGACGAACAGCCTTATCCCGTGCATCCCGCGCATCCGCAGATGAAGCTGGTATGGATCCGCGACTTCACGCTCACGGCGGATGAAAAACTTATTGCCGACATCAATCCCATCAAGTCGCATCTGGAAGAGCTGCTTGCGCGTATCTGGCAGAATGAGGCGGAAAGCGACACGCTGGACGCGCTTGTGCTCAACGCGCACATCAATGCGCGCGAAGTGATGCTGCTGCGCGCCTACAGCAAATATCTCCGTCAGGTGAACTTCCCCTATGATCTTGGCACGATTGCTTCCACGCTGAAGCGTTTTCCCGCCATTACGTCGCAACTGGTGGCATTCTTCCATGCGCGTTTCGAGCCGGGCAGCAAGATTGATACAGCATCGGTCGTTACGGATATCGAGAACCAGATCGCAACGCTGAGCAACCTCACGGACGACCGCATCCTGCGCCGGTTCTATGAGATTATCGGCGCGACGCTGCGCACGAATTATTATCAGGCGGGGGCTGACGGCAAACCGAAGTCTTACCTGTCGTTCAAGTTTGACTCCGCCAAAGTGCCGGAGCTTCCGCTGCCGCGCCCCTATGCGGAAATATTCGTATACTCCACACGTGTGGAGGGCATCCACCTGCGAGGCGGCAAGGTGGCGCGCGGGGGCTTGCGCTGGTCTGACCGCCGTGACGACTTCCGCACTGAAGTGCTGGCGCTTATGAAGGCGCAGATGGTGAAGAACGCGGTGATCGTGCCGGTAGGCTCCAAAGGCGGTTTCGTGCTGAAGAAAGCTCCGGCGCTGCGTGACGGGCTGATGGAAGAAGGCATTGCCTGCTACAAGACCTTCCTGAGCGGCCTTCTCGACGTCACCGACAATATCGTGAAAGGCAAAGTAGTGACGCCTGCCAATGTCGTGCGTCATGACGATGACGACCCCTATCTGGTCGTGGCGGCCGACAAAGGCACGGCTACGTTCAGCGACATCGCCAACGGCGTATCGGCGGATTACGGTTTCTGGCTTGGCGACGCATTCGCTTCGGGCGGCTCTGCCGGTTACGACCATAAGAAAATGGCCATCACCGCGCGCGGCGGCTTTATCTCCGTGGAGCGTCACTTCCGCGAAATGGGCATAGACATCCACGCGCAGGATTTTACCGTGGCGGGCATCGGTGATATGGCGGGCGACGTGTTCGGCAACGGCATGCTGCTTTCCAAGCACATAAAGCTGGTGGGCGCGTTCAACCATTTGCACATCTTCCTCGATCCCAGCCCCGATGCGGCGGTGAGCTTCAAAGAACGTGCGCGCCTGTTCGGCCTTCCGCGATCCACATGGAAGGATTATGACGAGAAGCTGATTTCGAAGGGAGGCGGCGTATATGAGCGTTCCGCCAAATCCATTCCCATCAGTGCGGAAATGCAGAAAGTGCTGGCGACGGATAAGAAATCCATGTCGCCGGATGAACTGATAAAGGCATTGTTGCTGGCGCCTGTGGATTTGTTATGGAATGGCGGCATCGGCACGTATGTGAAGGCAGAAGAGGAAACGCACGAGCAGGCGGGCGACCGTGGCAATAACGCTGTGCGCGTCAACGGCAGGGAGTTGCGCTGCAAAGTAGTGGGTGAGGGCGGTAATCTTGGTTTCACCCAGAAAGGCCGCGTGGAATACGCACGCACGGGTGGGCGCATCAATACCGACGCTATCGACAATTCCGCCGGCGTGGATTGTTCCGACCACGAGGTGAACATCAAGATCGGCCTTGGTGCGCCGGTGGCTTCCGGCAAGCTAGGCATTGAGAAGCGCGACACGTTCCTCGCCGCCATGACCGAAGAGGTGGCGCAGCTAGTGCTGAAGGATAACCGCCTGCAGACGCAGGCACTCACCATCGCCGAGGCGCATGCCTATGCGTCGCTCGATGGCCATATCCGCCTCATGCATAATTTCGAGCAGCGCAAGGTGCTGGACAGGGCCGTGGAGTTCCTGCCCACTGACAAGCAGCTCAACGAGCGCCGCACGGAGTATAAAGGCCTTACCCGCCCGGAACTGGCCGTGCTGCTTGCTTACAGTAAAATGGTGCTTTACCCGGAACTGCTGGCTTCCGACCTGCCGGACGATCCGTATTTCCAAGCCGACCTCGTACGCTATTTCCCGGCACCGATGCAAAAGGAATTCGCCAGGGAAATCGCGTCGCACCAGCTTCGCCGCGAAATCATTGCGACGATGGTCACTAACAGCATCGTCAACCGCACTGGCAGCTCGCTTATCCATTCCATCGCGGAAGATACCGGCGCGTCGCTTGCGGATGTCTCGCGTGCCTATATCGCCGCGCGCGATGCGTTCAGCCTTCGTGAGATGTGGCATAACATCGAATTGCTTGACGGCAAGGTAGCGCCTGCCGTGCAGGCGGACCTGTTCATGCGTGTGACGCAGTTCGCCGAGCAGTCCATCGGATGGCTGCTGCATAACCTGCCGCAACCCATCAATGTAGGCGACGTCATCAAGGGCATGCAAAAGAGCATAGCCGAGTTCCGTAGCCATTACGACACAATGGTCACCCCTGCTATCGCACAGGGCATCAGGGACCAGGTGGCGCAACTCACCGCCCAGAATGTGCCGCAGGACCTCGCGCAGGATATCGCATGGCTTGTGGTGCTGGCCTCGGCTTATGACGTGGTGCAGGTCAGCCGTGATTCGGGCCGCAAGATCGACGAAGTGGCCGCTTTGTACTTCCAGCTTGGCGAAATGCTCGAACTGCACTGGCTGCGCCGTGAGGCCGCAGTTTCCACCGTTTCCGGGCATTGGGACAGGCTCGCCGTACAATCGCTCATCATCAGCCTGTTCGACGCCCAGCGCCGCCTGACCTCCGCCGTGCTGGCTTCGGGCTCCGTGGATGCGTGGCGCAAGACCGATGAAAAGGACATTGCGCGCTTCATGGCGTTCGTGGCCGACCTCAAGGCCAGCGAAGCGCTTTCGCTGCCTAAGCTTGTTATTGCTTCACAGAAGATTGAAGAAGTGGGCAGGTAATTTCACTGTCGCTGGCTGTAAACAGGGTTTCCTGCATTTTTCGGTGCTCACGTACTTAGGCTCAGGACTCATTAAACTCTTGCTTGCTTTTCCTCTCCCCTTTGAGGGAGAGGACGCGTTTGCCTTGGGTTTAGCTTTAGCTAAGCCCTTAGGCAAACCGAGGTGAGGGGGCACGTTTAAAAATTCACCCTCACCCGGCTCCGGCTAAGCTGCTGCGCAGCAAAGCCTGCGCAACCCTCTCCCGCTTTGCAGGAGAGGGGAATTTATGAGTCCTGGGCCTGGTCGTGAAAAGGGCTGAATGCTATGTTTTCGCGTTGCCTCAGCGAGATTACACAAAGATGTGTTTATTCAGCCAATAAAAAAAGCCACCGTTTACACGGTGGCTTTTTTGTTTGTGTCTGGATCAGTGCTTCACTTTGCTCCACACGCGGCGCTTTGCCACATAGAAGAAGCCGGAGAGCAGGAACAGGAAGATGAGCACCTTGATGCCCATGCCCTTGCGGTGATCCATTTCCGGTTCAGCCGCCCATTGCAGGAACACCACCAGGTCATGCGCCATCTGGTCCACGGTGGCTTTGGTGCCGTCCTGATATTCGATGGCGTTTTCGCTAAGCGGCGGAGCCATGGAGAGCCAGCCTCCGGGGAAGTAGGTATTGTAATGCTTGCCGGAAACCACCTCTACGCCAGCGGGCGGCTCACCAAATCCGGTGAGGATGGAGTAGACGTAGTTGGCACCGTCCTCGCGCGCCTTGGTGATAAGGCTGAGGTCGGGAGGAAGCGCGCCGCCGTTGGCGGTGCGGGCGGCGTCGTCGTTAGGGAAGGGGGAGACGAACTTGTCGAACGGCTTGGCTTTGCGCATCACGCGCTCGCCGCTGCCTTTTTCGTCAAGGTCCTCGATCTCCCTTTCCGCCGCGATCGTCTTGATTTCCGCTTCTTCAAAGCCAAGCTGCGCAAGGTTGCGGTAAGACACCAGATGCAGGCCGTGGCAGGCCGCGCAGACTTGCTTGTAAACCTGAAAACCGCGTTGTGCGGCCTGTTTATCCAGATAGCCGGTCATGCCGTCGAACGGCCATTTCATCTGCTTGGGATGCTCTCCCTTGCTGGAGGCAAGCGCAACGCCGCCATAGCCGAAGGCAGCAATAACGACCAGAGACAGCATGCCGCCGAATACGCGCGGTTTGAGGAAGGATGTTTTAATCATGGAACGCAACTTCACGTGAGCCTCTTTTACTTCGCTAATACGGATTCGGAGATACTGCGCGGCAGCGGCAGCGGTTTTTCGATCCGCGCGATCACCGGCAGCAGCACCAGGAAATGGAAGAAATACCAGAAGGTGGCAAGGCGTCCATAGAGGATGAAATTACCTTCCGGCGGGTTCTTGCCTACCCAGCCCAGCACGATCGTGTCGATAAGAAGCAGCCAGAACGCGATCCTGTACATGGGGCGAAAACGGGCGCTGCGCACCTTGGAGCTGTCGAGCCACGGCAGGAAGAACAGCAGGATGATGGCGGCGAACATGAAGATAACGCCGAGCAGCTTATCCGGGATGGCGCGCAGGATGGCATAGAAGGGCAGGAAGTACCATTCCGGCACGATCTCGTTGGGGGTTACCATCGCGTTGGCAGGGATGTAGTTGGCCGGATCGCCCAGCGAGTTGGGGGCGAAGAACACGAAGTAGCTATACACGATAAGGAACACGGCGATGCCGAACATGTCCTTCACGGTGTAATAGGGGTTGAAGGGAATCGTGTCCTGCGGGCCTTTGACTTCGATGCCGAGCGGATTGTTGGAACCGTGCTGGTGCAGCGCCCAGATATGGAGGATCACCACGCCCACGATGACGAAGGGCAGCACGAAATGCAGCGAGAAGAAGCGGTTCAGCGTGGCGTTATCCACCGCGAAGCCGCCGCGCAGCCATTCCACGATCATGTTGCCGAAGATGGGCAGGTCGGAGAAGAAGTTGGTGATGACCGTTGCACCCCAGAGGCTCATCTGGCCCCACGGCAGCACATATCCCATGAAGGCGGTTGCCATCATGAGCAGGCAAATGACAAGGCCGAGCCACCAGAGCAACTCGCGCGGGTATTTGTAAGACCCATAATACAGGCCACGGAAGATATGGATGTAGACCACCACGAAGAACATGGATGCGCCCACCGCATGCATATAGCGCAGCAGCCAGCCGTAATTCACGTCGCGCATGATATGCTCGACGCTGTTGAAGGCCAAGGCGGTGTTGGGGGTGTAGTGCATGGCCAGCACGATGCCCGTCATGATCTGCAGCACGAGGCAAAGGCCAGCGAGCGAGCCGAAGTTCCACCAGTAGTTCAGGTTACGTGGCGCAGGGTAGGAACCCAGTGCGTTGTCCAACAGCGAGAAAACGGGCAGGCGGTATTCGATCCAGTCTTTGATGGACGCGGCTTTTTTGGGATTGTTGATGTCGGAATCGCTTTGCATCGGGGGTTATCCAATCTTGATTTTGGTGTCGCTGAGGAAGGTATATTCGGGAACCACGAGGTTCTTGGGCGCGGGGCCGCGGCGAACCCTGCCGGAATTGTCGTACTGCGAGCCATGGCAGTGGCAGAGCCAGCCGCCATATTCACCTACCTTCGTAAGGGAGGTGCTGGATTCGGGAATGCAGCCCAGATGCGTGCAGGCGGCCAGCACCACGAGCCATTCTTCCTTGCCTTTTTTCACGCGGGCGTCGTCGGCTTCGGGGTCGAGCAGGTCGTTCATGCTCACGCCTTTTGCGGTCTCGATCTCAGTGGCGGTGCGGCGGCGGATGAACACGGGCAGGCCGCGCCATTTAACCGTGACCACCTGGCCGGGCTGGATGGAGGCGAGGTCCACTTCCACGGTGGAAAGTGCCAGAACGTCCGCCGAAGGGTTCATGCTGTTGACGAACGGCCACAAAGCGGAGCCAGCGCCCACGGCAGCCATTGCCGACGCGGTGAGTACGATAAAGTCACGGCGGGTAGAGCCGTCGGAACCTTGGGAAACAGGAGGGTGGCCATGAGATGCGGCCGGATGGCTGGACATAGAAAATCACTCACGATTACAGTTTGCTGAGTGAGGTATAACCATTTTATTTCTGAATGCAAACAGGTTGTGCAGAGGTGGAAAAAAAAGCACAAGGACTGTGCTACAAAAGGCATTAGGCATTAGGGATTGGGGATTAGGGATTAAACCTGCCCCCAATCCCCAGTCCCTCTCTCCCTTCTACCACCTTCTTACGCCGCCCGTGTCTATATGCACGAAATTGGCTTTGGGGTAATAGCCCACGCCGCCCTGCTGCAGCGACCATGCCGCCCGCTGGATCTGGCCGGTAGTGCGTTCTTTCATACGGATATCGATCGCGCGGCCATACATATGGTAACTGTTGCGGGCCACGCCGGGTTCACGCTTGTAGATATAGGCATTGTTCTTGGGAGTACGATAACCGCAGACCATTTCAAACGGCGCCTTAGTGCCCAGCGTAAGCTGCAGTAAATAGAGCGTGTCGATAAGGCGCGGGTCGATCGGCGACATTTCCTGATTGTGGACGTCGCGCATCATATAGGAGATGTCCTTCATGGGGCCGGGGTAGTAAATGCCCTTCTCCCAGTACACGGACTTGAAGGAGTCGCCAGTGTGCGGATTAACAAGATGTATGGAGCGCGCGAGCGCCTTGAAGGCGGTGGGCACGGAAGCCTGTGCCATACCGGGAAGAATAAGCGAGGAGGTCGCTGCTGCCGCACCGGCTGCCTTGAGCAGGTCGCGACGGGAAAGGTTCAGGTTCATTTTTAAATATGTAATTGGTTACAAAAAAAGCAGGGGCGTAATAATTAAATATCGTAAATGATATTAACTACAGTAAACCCAGTGAAAGAGCCTATGTCAACCCTGTCCACAAAACAAAGCATAATAAACTATAATTAATTGGTAATAATTAGTGGGTTATTTTTTAATAAAAATGGTATAAAAACTGTCAAAAATGATGATTTTTGAATTAATTGCTTCCGGAAACGCTTTTGCAGAAGTGTATTTTTAAATTGTTTGCGCAATATTCTGCTGCATGTGGCAAAGCGCCACTTTGCTGTGTGCTGTAGTAACAATTGAAAAGGATGGTTTTACTGTTGCGCGATTACAGTCCGCGCGATGCCTGACGGATGTAGTCCTGCATCAGCGTGAGGATAATGCCTTCGCGCACGCCACGGTCGCCGATGGTGATCTCCGGTGCGGGCCATAATGTGTGTATGGCTTCCACGATGGCACAGCCCGATACTACAAAATCCGCCCTGTCAGGGCCGATGCAGGAATTGGAGAAGCGCTTGGAAGGCGGCATGGCGAGTATTTTTTTGGCGGCGGCGCGCAGGTCTTTCATGGAGAAAGTATAGCCGTCCACGCGTGAGCGGTCATAATGGGTGAGCCCCAGATGCATGGCGGCCAGTGTGGTGAGCGTGCCCGAGGTGGAAAGCATCTGCGCCTTGCCTGCCTTAATGGCGTCGCCGATCTTGTTTTTGGCGTCGAACTGTATGATGCGCTTGACGAGGAAGTCTACCAGCTCGTCGAAATAGACCTCGGCAAAGGCCGCGCCGCCGAAGTCCTCGGAGAGGTTCATCACGCCGCGATTGAGCGAAAGCCAGTCCATGATGCGGAAGTCGCAGAGCATTTCCGGCGGTGCGGCGGGGTCGCGCTTCACCCACATGAATTCGGTGCTGCCGCCGCCGATGTCGAACACGATGGCCTGGTCATACATGGGCGAGAGCAGGGTGGAGCAACCGAGGAAGGCAAGCTTGGCTTCCTCCTCGTTGGAAATAATCTCAATATCGATGCCGGTTTCCGCTTTCACGCGGTCGATGAACTCAAGACGGTTCTCGGCGCGGCGGCAGGCCTCGGTGGCGACATAGCGCGCACTGGTGACGTCGTACTTCGCCAGTTTGGAATGGCAGGTCTTTAGCGCCATTATGGTGCGCGTCATCGCATCGGGTGAAAGCACGCGCGATTCACTCAGGCCCTCGCCAAGACGCACTACGCGCGAAAACGTATCGAGCACGCGGATGCCCTGTTCGTTGCGGCTGGGTGTGGTGAACGGCTGCGCAACGAGCAGGCGGCAATTGTTGGTGCCCAGATCCAGCGCTGCGAAGACAGGCAGGCTGCTCCGGTTGGAAGCCGGGCCGGTGGGGTGCTGCTTTTTCATAAGGGCGGTAGCCGGTGGATATCCTGAGAACCTGCTCAAACAGGTCCGAATGTTCAATGAAAACCTAAGGGTAACATAGATTAACATATTGATAGTGGCAAGTTTAACATCGCCAAAATTGCAGGGCTAAAGGCTTGACAGCAGCCCCCGCATCGCCTAGCTTGCCGCCTCGCTTGCCGTTGGGGGATCGTCTAATGGTAGGACAGCGGATTCTGACTCCGCCAATCTAGGTTCGAGCCCTAGTCCCCCAGCCAGCCTCGCGTCTCAAACCATCCAGCATAGTCTATCAGAAGCAAGGGAACAAGCCATTTACAGGGTGGTTGTTGTCTGATAAGTTCTTGCGATGTTTTTCAACATCTATCCCCTTTTAGGGTAACAAATGGGGGTACATGGTTTTTCATGTATGGATTTATACCCCCATGCTACTAAATGACGTAAAGATACGCAACGCGAAGGCTGGAGCCAAAGCCTACAAGATGGCTGATGGCGATGGGATGTTCCTCTTCGTTCATCCTAACGGAAGCAAATACTGGCGTTTCAAATATCGTTTTTTAGGCAAAGAGAAACTGCTGGCCTTTGGGGTATACCCTGAAGTCAGTCTTGCTGATGCACGGGAGCGCAGAGCCAATGCACGAAAAGCCGTCGCCGCTGGCAATGATCCCGGCGAAGTAAAAAAAGAGAATAAAAGGCTCTCCATTATTAACAGTGAAAACACGTTTGAAAGCATTGCTCGTGAATGGCACGAAACGAATCTTCACACATGGTCTCCGAAGCACGGCGCAAATGTTATCAAGCGTCTGGAAGGGGATATATTCCCGAAATTAGGGAAACGGCCTATCGCTGAACTTAGTGCGCCTGAGCTGCTTTCCGCTTTACGCTTGGTGGAAAAGCGCGGTGCATTGGATTTAACGCGTACCATCGCGCAATACTGTGGTCGAATATTTGCTTATGGCATTGCTACAGGCAGATGTGACCGCAATCCTGCCACCGATTTGCGGGGTGCACTCAAAACACCCGTAACGAAACATCACGCGCATCTTAAGGCGCACGAGCTACCAGAATACTTGAAGAAGCTAGAAGCCTATGATGGCACTCATCAAACAAAGCTCGCACTGAAAATGCTGCTCCTGACGTTTGTACGCACAACGGAACTAAGGGGTATGGAGTGGTCTGAAATAGACTGGGATAAGGCAGAATGGCGCATTCCCGCCGCTCGTATGAAAATGAAAGATCCCCACATTGTGCCATTGCCACCGCAGGCTATAGCAATACTGCGCGAGTTGCAGGTAATGAATGGCAAACGTCAGCACGTATTCCCCAACGAAAACCGCCCCATCACCTATATCAGCGAAAATACCATGCTTTATGCCCTATACCGCATGGGATATCACTCACGCACCACCGGGCATGGATTCCGCGCCACTGCTTCGACCGTACTTAATGAGAATGGCTTTGCCCCTGACGTTATTGAACGCCAGCTTGCCCATGCAGAGCGAAATAAAGTACGCGCTGCATATAATCATGCCCAATATCTGCCGGAACGCAAAAAAATGATGAAATGGTGGGCTGATTTTGTTGCTAAACAAGCAAAAAAATAACAAAACACCCTCGCCAACCAAGTATTTCAGCCAAAAAGTAAGTAACTATATGGGAGCCATCTCTAGTTGCTGTTTACTTGTAAAATAGCAAATGAGTTAGAACCGTTCATACTTCATTAGCCAATAGGAGATGTATATGGACCACGAACAAGACAAGAACGAACGAATTTTAAGATTGAAACAGGTAAAGGCTAGAACAGGCATTTCGCGTGCAACCATTTATATTCGCGTAAAGGCGGGAACTTTTCCAAAGCAGGTATGTCTTGGCCCACGCAGCGTTGGGTGGCTTGAGTCAGAAGTGGATGCTTGGATTCAAAATTGTATCAATAACAGGGTCTAGGAGTAGTTTATGGGTTTAGCGATTAAAAAAGAGGCAAATATGGTTGCTGGCGTAAAAAGCAAGAGCAAGGCGCTTGAGTATATACTTGTGGAATTTTTCGATAAAACTCCAAAATCCGAATACGAAAGTAAGAAGAAGGAAGTGCAGCTATTTGCTGAATTTTGCTACGATGAGGTAGAAAAATATAAAAATAACTTCGTGAGGCCGACCAATGCGGAGCGAAAACAGAAGCTGTTGGTCGTTGCAGAATGCGCCGATGCATTGGATGCCGCGCTGAAGGCGTTGGCAAAGGATAATTACGCGCATGATATGATGCTCGTAAAAAAGTATGTCGACCGCTATAATTCAGCTCACGAAGTTCCGCTCAACTTTTCACCAAAAGAGTTTTTTGGATCAAAAAATAACTCTTCAAAGAAAGTAGCGGCGAAGTTGCTGAGCAAGTTTGAGCAAGTAAAAGCGCATCAGGAATCTAAAATCTTATCCGTAAAATTCGCATATAAGAATCGTGGCGTACATAAATTCCTGCGTAGCCTTAAGAAGGCTGCTGTTAAGCAAGAGCGATTAATAAAAGTCAAAAAAGGTGGGCCTAAAAAGAGCGCATTAGCAAAAATGCTCTTTGTAGAACTTTGCGGCGCGTATTTTCAGCAAAATAGCACCCATCCCATTAGGACGACGACAGGCGGCAAGTTCCGTACCTTTATTATGACCATGAACAGGCGAATCTATGATGAAGAAAATGACATGCAGAAGCAGGTTGGAGCCTACGTTAAAAGCCTGAAAGCCGAAAAGGCAGTAACTCCCGCTAAACTAGGGTAGTCCCGACGTTCACGCATTCTCTGTTTTGTGGCCTAGTCTGGAAAAGCCGCCGTTGTGGCGGCTTTTTCACAGGCTTCCTGTGAATAACGCAGACAAAGAGGAGCTACTATGAGCAACGACACTGATGATAACAACACTGACGGCGAACTGAAGAAGAAGCGCAAAAGCGTGCGCCAGAAATTTAAAGAAGCAAATGAAGCGGAGGCATCGGCTACGGAATTGGCACGTGAATGGGCAAAGGAAAGTTACGCTATAAAGATGGAATACTTCCTCAAAGAAAAGACCACGGAAAACGGCCTGAAGACATGGGCTTTCAAATCTCCCATGAAGGCTGATATTAAGCCGTTCGATGTGAAGGCGAATAATAATGCGAACAGATTACCCAGCCTCAGCTTTGTGCAGTGGGCGCAGGGCGATTCTCGTGCATCGCATTCCAAAAACTATAAGTATGCTGCTGCCTTTCAGTATGCCCATGAAAAAGGCTGGGGCTCAGAAAAATTTAATTCTCAAATTGAGAAGGAAGGCGTATCTGGCCTGCAAAAACTCTATTCCAAGTCAAAAAGCAAAGGTGCATCTAAAGACAGCAGCAAAGATGCTACGGATGCTGTACAGGAAAAGCCTAAGGTAAAAAGCCTGCGCTATTACCAGAAGATGGCGAAGAAAACAGTCTGGAGCACAAAAAAGCCGCTGCCAGATAAGTATATTGACGCAATCGCTATTGCACGCATCCATAATCAGGGCGTTGAGTTGCTTTGCAAATTAGAAGAGCAATAAAAGCGTTTTAGTAACCTATGGCAGGTTGTCTTCGGATAGCCTGCCATTACTTTATTGGAATTACCATGAAAACTGCCCATCCAAAGACTTATCGCCATACCGCAATATTCGCAGGCGCGGGCACAGGCAAAACGACGCGGATTATCAAGGATATTGGGAAGCAACTGACGCATGGAAGCGTAGATCCGTCACAAATACTGTTTATTACATTCAGCCGCCGTGCAGTGCGTGAGATGCGAAACCGTGCCGAAAAGAGCCTTGGTTCTGCATCTGACAAGCTGACTATTACAACCTTTCACGGCTTTGCTACCCGTGTACTGAGGCGGTTTTGGCAAAAGACCCCGTATAAGCAGGGATTCACTCTTATTACCAAGAGCGAAGTAACGCAGCTTATAGATGATATCATCGCTTCCAATGAAATAGCAGGTGTAAAAGCGAAGTATGCCTATCGGATTATTGAAGAGTACGTGAATACCGGAAAATGGCCATCTAATGTAGGTGCGGCCAAAAAAGAAGCGATACGAAAGTTATATAAGGCATTGCGCCAGCATTTGCTGAAAACCAAGCAAATCACATATAGCGGCCTTATAAAGGCAGCATATCGCCTCTTAAATGAAAACTCCGGTGTTCGGGAGGAATGCGTGCGTCGATTCAGCCATATTTACGTGGATGAGTTTCAGGACACCAATATTATGCAATACAAGCTGCTGAAGTTGCTGCTTGGCAAGTGGACACGCTTTTTTGTCGTCGGCGATTCTGACCAGTCGATATTCGGCTGGCGTTACGTGAGTCCACACGTGCTGGAGCAATTCGTATCAGACTTTTCCGGCACTCAAACAAAAACAATGACAAAAAACTATCGTTCAACAGGAACGATTGTGAAGGCTGCCAGCTTCTTAATCGGTCACAATCGCCATCGTTATACCAAGAATTTAGTGGCCACTCGCCAAAGCGGTGATCCTATACGTGTTCAACGCCTTATGAAGCAGGAGGAAGAGGGGAAGTGGATAGCAAATACCATTTCTAAGATTCGACGCATGCCAGGCGGTAACGCTAAAACGATAGCGATACTTTTCCGCCATAACGAATTGTTTGGGAAGATTGAGAAACAGCTTCGTGCAGAAGGTATACCGCATCATAGCTGGAAATCATTGGCCCATACTGGGCAGACTACATCAGGTGTAGTGCCGAAGCAGGGGCTGGAGGATGCATCCGTTGTGCACCTGATGACTATCCACGGCGCAAAAAGTGCCCAGTTCAAGCATGTGTTCCTGCCCGCATGGGAAAAAAGCCGTTTTCCGTCCATACGTTCACAAAATATAGAGGAAGAAAGAAGACTTGCATATGTGGCGCTCACAAGGGCAGAGGATAAAGTTTATATATCTAGCGTGCTGGAGCAGCGCAGCAAGCCAGCATTAAAATTGGCTGAAGTGAAGCGTTCGCCGTTTCTAAAAGAACTGCCGGCGGATTGTGTCGCAAAATACATGTCAAAAAAAGCCAGCAAATGGCTTCACAACAATCAAAACTATATTGCCCCCTCGTTGGTCATCAAAGTGGGCGATGTAGTTAGCCATAATCCATATGTGAACAGCAAAGGGGAGAGGGTCAATTATGGCGTTGTAAAAGTGATTGCTATCTTTGGAAAACGCATATGGATCGAAACACATAACGGCTCAAGAAAAACGGTAGGAATGTTGAGCGTTACAAAGGTTCTTTTACCAAGAAAACGTCGTACAGAGAAAAAGGGCGCATACTCTTGTACAATGAAAAAATAATGATTAAATACAGCGATATATGCAGAAAAGGGAAAAATAGGTGTTTAAAACAATGATTTTGAACGAAAAAGAAGAAAAAAGAGTCAAAAATTAAACTATTTTGCCGAAAAGCGCAGTCTTTCGGCAATGTTCAATACAAACACATTTAGTACTGAGAAAACGCAGATTCAGAGAGATACTAATTTAAAAGTAGCAGTAGCAGAAAGAAAGTCTCTATGGACGTAAAAATTAGGTCTCAGGAACTCAATGAATATAATAAGTACGTGGATATTTTTTATTCAAATATCGCCAGCATCAAGCAAGAACATAAAACAAGAAAATGTACACGGGCAGAATATGCTTTGGAGCTGGTAAGAAAGCACAGGAAGCTGCTTAAGAATACTCTCAATAAGCCCATGCGGAGAGCAATGGTAACAGAGCATGACAAAGCAGTTATTGCTAAGAGTAATTGGCAGGAACTCATGTTTATGAATCCTGAGCGCATAATACCGTGTCAGGAAGCTACTTTAAGAGCACTGGAAGCATACCGTATTCCTTTAAAGGGTATGAGTGCTATGACCGTCATTGACCGAGGGCATGAGCAAAGCAGTGTGAGTTTTCAAAAAGAGGCTGTTTTATTGAAGCAGGGTAATGCTAATATTGATGCGTCTTTTAGCTGGATAAAGAAAGAGTTTCAGAAGTGGTTGCGTGGTTTCAATTATATTGGAGTTATAGAGTTTGCTATCTTCAGGAAAGAGCCTTTTAACGAAACGGATTTTGATGATGGATTTCTTATAGCTCCTCACTTGCAGGGGCTTATCTGGAGAGATGAGGGCATAACTTCAGATGTTGTAAGGGAGTTCAATAAAAAGAAGTTTTCTGGTGGTAGATTCAATGCGGTCGGATTTAAGCATGAGCCAGTATGGGATGTAACAGGAAGTGTTTCTTACATGCATAAATTGCCCTTATTCGCTTACGATTTTAGTTATAAACATACGAGTGAAGGTATGTCGCAGGACATAGCATATCTTATGTTTGAAAGGCTAAAGCACGTATCGTTTGAAGATATGTTCATATCTGGCGGAGAAGGCCAGAATGTACGGGCTGTAGTGCTGAATTATTTGAAGGGTTTTTACATTCAATGGAATCAGGAAAATCAGTAATCACTCTTTGCTTTTCTCAATATCAGCCAATTTTAATAACAGCCACTTTTCAGCTTCAACTTTTGTGTCATCTGTTTTGATGTAATAAGGCTGCCCCGTTGAAGAAGACTTACTGGCGACATTGAGAATGAAGTCTTTCGCTGTTGTTATGCGGCTACCTGCTTTATTCAGTTTCATCTGAAGATGCTCTTTTGCTTCTTTGCTGCTATATTCACTGCCATTGCGAATGAAGACAGCATGAGAAGTTTCTATCGCGTCAAGAAGCTGTGAGATTTTCTGTTTTTCAGACAAACTCTCGGCATAGGACGCTGTGGAAATGAAGCAGGCGAGTATAAATATAAAAATCTTTTGCATAAATTACCCTCTCACTAATGAATAAAATTATATCTTATGCTTCCGGTCTGCCTATAGAAATATAGCGCAGGCCAACTTTCTGCATTTCTTCGCGTTTATAGATATTGCGTAAATCGACTACCAGCGGTTCTTTCAGTAGCAACTTTACCTTTGCTAAATCGAGACGCAGGAACTCGTTCCATTCGGTGAGTAGAACAACCACATCTGCATTCTCAATTGTTTCATAGGTTTCCTTGCCCCAATGAATGCCTTCTTTCGGGAGCAGCTTTTTGGCTTCATGCATGCCTTGCGGGTCATAGACGCGAATTGTAGCTCGTTCACGCAGTAGTTCAGGGATAATCACTAGGCTGGGGCTATCGCGCATATCATCGGTGCCGGGCTTGAAGGTAAGGCCAAGTATGGCGATGGTCTTGCCTCTGATATCACCGCTGCAGGCATTCAGAATCTTCTCTGCCATGCTGTATTTGCGTAAATCATTGCTCATGACGACCGATTCAACGATGCGCGAGCGTGTGCCTGCATATTCAGCAATTTTTACCAGTGCCATTGTATCTTTGGGAAAGCAGGAGCCACCATAGCCGGGGCCAGCTTCGAGGTATTTACGGCTGATACGGCTATCCAGTCCCATGCCTTGCGCTACATCAATGATGTTTGCTCCTAGCTTTTCGCACATATCGCTCATTTCGTTGATAAATGCGATTTTGGTGGCGAGGAAGCTATTGGCTGCATATTTTATGAGTTCGGATGATTCTATAGATGTGAATAATATGGGTGTTCCGGTGAGCTTGAGGGGGCGGTAAAGCTCAGAAATAAGGTCTTCAGCACGTTTGCTATTCACGCCCACCACTACACGGTCAGGACGCATGAAATCTTCAATGGCAGAGCCTTCACGTAGGAACTCTGGGTTGGAGGCAATATCAAACTCCAGTGTGGGGTTTGCTTTACTGATAATATCTGCAATCTTTTTGCCTGTACCCGCTGGCACGGTAGATTTGGTGACAACGAGAATATATTTTTGTGCGCTTTTGGCGATTTCTTCGGCAGCGGCGAATACATAGCTTAGGTCGGCATAGCCATCATCATAACGGGTAGGGGTGCCTACAGCGATAAACACTACGTCTGCATCGGCTAATGCGTTATGTAGATTATCACTGAATAAAAGACGTCCTGCCTTCACATTGGCCTGCATGAGGCTTTCCAGCCCCGGCTCATAAATGGGTGTTTTGCCTTGATTCAAAGTGGCAATTTTCGCAGCGTCTTTATCAACGCAGGTGACATGAAAGCCAAATTCAGAGAAACATACCCCTGAAACAAGCCCTACATATCCCGTGCCTACGCAGACGATTTTCATACGCTGAACCGCTAGTAAGCAAATATATCGGAGTTGGAGAGCAGAAGGTTTTTTCCTTCTTCGGCAGCTGTGTAGAAATTCACACCTTCACTGCTTTTGCTCTGCAGGCCGGGATAGTCTTCTTTACGCACCACCAAGAACATCAAGTGGCCTTTTGTATTCCAGCGTTTCCACAGTTCAGCTTCGTCAATCATCCATGCGGAGGTATCTTCATGCTCTGTACCAAAAGATAATTCACCTTTCCAATCCACCAACGTAATGCGTTTATGCAGGTATACGGGCATATCCTGATAATACAGGCGATACATAGCTACTTCTGATGGCGTATCCTCATCACGAATAATATGTGAAAATCTCTTCATCGAGTCTTTGGTGTAATGGCGCATCACATTGTCGGCCATTTGCAGGAAGAGCACGCTAATTACAGCCAGAGTTACAATAGCCGCGCGGTTAGTTTCATTGCGTATCACGTAAAACAGGATTCCGGCGGCTATCAGCAATGCAACTGCAATAGGCTTGATGTCACTGCCAGCAGTTGCCAGCGCCACACCAATCTTGCTGTTAGCGCCGGTAAAATGATGAATCAGTGATAATGTCACTGCCAGCACGCTCAGCAATATGATGGTCGCATAAACACCAAAGCGGAACCCTTTTTTGGGGCGTGCGCCATTCCATATGCCCGCCAGATAATGCCCAAGCAGCACAGAAAGAGGCGGAAATATTGGCAGAATGTAAGGTGCTAGCTTAGAATCCGATAGACTGAAGAACAGAAAAATAATGCCTATCCAGAGCGCAAGAAATAGCGGTGTGCCGTGAGATAATTGGCGATGCTTCCACATGCCCCCCAGATTCTGCTTTGCAGCCTGAGCAATAAACATCACCCACGGAAATAAACCACCAGCCACAATCGGAAGGAAGTACCAAGGCGGTTGATAACGCCCATGCACTTTTGTCAGGTAACGCTGGAAGTGCTCATGGACAAAGTAAAACTGCAAAAACTCAGGGTTACGCATTGCTACGAGCACATGCCACGGAGCAGCGATAAGCAAAAATAGGAGGCTGCCTTTGATGAGGTGCAGCTCACGCAGAACCTTCCAGTTGCCAGTGCATAAAAGCCATGACGCAACCACCATCCCCGGCAGCACAATGCCAATCAGCCCTTTGGTGAGCACCGCGCAGGCGGCAAACACATACATGGCATAAATGGCAATCTCGCGCTTTTTGCTCGCAGGGGTTTTCAGCGCATACAGAAAAGCCGTTAATGTACCTGCCATGAATGCACTGACTGGGACATCCAGCAATACAATGCGGCTGAGCACAAAGGGCAGGGCAGCTGTAGAAAATGCTAGAGCGGAGAATAATGCCGTGCGGCGGTCGTAAAGGGTTAGTCCCAACCAATAGGTGATGAGGCATAATGCTACTGAGAAAAGTACTGTAGGAAGCCTGCTGACAAAAAAACCTGTGCCAAAAAGAGCCGTATTTGCCGATTGCATCCAGTAAAACAGCGGTGGCTTTTCGAAATACTTCACATAATTCAAGCGTGGGGTAACATAATCGCCGGATTCGTTCATCTCCCTGCCGATTTCCACATAACGGGATTCGCTGGGGGCGGAATACGGCCTTCCTCCAAGTGACATTACAAAGATGATTCCCGTCACCAAAGCGACTAGGATAACATCACGAAGATAGGGGGCTGGGTATTTAATGGCATTCATGGCGGCCGGACATTATGGATGCAAACTTAGCTCAAACTTATTTTTGCAAGACGACGCTAAAATATTTGCCTCCTAAGTCTGTTTTAAGAATAGGGCATTATATTTTTTTGCGTTAGCCCCAAAGCTGGACAAATAAAGCCGATGAAGATTCTGCTGATTGAAGATGACAAGATGATAGCCGAGAGCCTGCTGCATGCATTGAAGCAGGGCGGTTATGTGGTCGATTGGGCATCCGATGGTGAGATGGGCGAAGAGTCGCTGAAAACAGCATCCTATGATTTAGTATTGCTTGATATCGGCCTGCCAAAACGCACCGGCTTGGAAATCCTGAAAAGTTTACGCAGCCGTAAAGAGAAAGTTCCTGTACTTGTGCTGACAGCTCGCGACAGGGTAGCTGACCGTGTGGCGGGGCTGGATTTAGGTGCTGATGACTATCTGGTAAAGCCATTTGCTCTGGAAGAACTGGAAGCACGTATTCGCGTATTGCTACGCCGTAACAGCGGTCATGCTGAAGCGATATTGCGCTCAGGTGATATTGGTCTGAATACCGTTACCAAAGAACTCGAATATGATGGCAAGCTGCTTATTCTCTCTGCCCGTGAATATGCGTTGATGTTCGCGCTTATGCAGTCACCGGGGAAGGTATTATCACGCGCTGAGCTGGAAGAGCGGCTTTATGGCTGGAATGAGGAAGTCAGCAGCAACGCTGTAGAAGTGCAGATACATAATTTACGCAAGAAGCTGGGGACTGACCTCATCCGTAACATACGTGGCATCGGCTATATGGTAACCAAATGAAGAAACCCTCCATGAAATCCATTCGCCGTTACTTGCTTACTTCACTTATTATCGCATTAACCTGCGGTTCGGTTCTGGTAGCCATTTTCACTTATTTCAATGCAGCTGGTGAAATTGATGAGCTGTATGACAAAAACATGGTGGAAGTCGCTGATACGCTCAAAAGCCAGATAGAAGCATTGAACCTCGATGACTATCAGATAAAAGGCGCTGTTGGCTCTTCACTGGAAGACAGGATTAAGGAAGAGCAGGAATTACTCGTTCAGGTGTGGAATAAGCACCGTGAATCCATCTACACTTCACATCGCAATATACTTTACCCTTTTCAGGAAAAGCGTGGCTTGGCTGTCTTTGAATTTAACGGCAAGATGTGGAGCACCTACAGCACGGAAACGGATAATTTCGTGATTCAGGTTTCCCAGCCGCAAAAAGCCCGTGCCCGTTTTGTGCGTGAGATATCCATACATCTGCTTATTCCGTTGCTGTCGCTTATTCCCATTGTGGGCTTGTTTGTGTGGCTTGCAGTAGGCAAAAGCCTTACTCCGCTAAATGAGATTTCCCGTGCTATTACTAAACGGTCGGCTACGAGTCTTGAGCCTATTTCAGAAGAGAATATCCCTTTAGAGATTCAGCCCCTGACACAAGAGTTGAACGAACTGCCAGTGAGGCTTAATGCCTCACTGGAGGCACAACGGAGCTTTACTGCCGATGCCGCACACCAGCTTCGTACCCCGCTTACGGTGCTTCAATTGCAGTTAGATAACCTAAAACGTGCCAAAACCGATGAACAACGCTCACATACGGCTTCAAGGTTACAAAGTGGCATAGACCGAGCAACACATCTGGTGCAGCAACTTCTATCGCTGGCGCGTGTAGAGCCAAACGCTGCAGAAGCTCAGGTAGCATCGGTAAATCTGCTTGAATTGATGAATGAATTGGTAAAACAGCATGCAGAAATGGCAATCCAAAAGGATATTGATTTAGGAATTGTTCTGGGAAAACCAGTTACCGTGAATGGCAGTGCCGAGAATTTGTATGTGCTGTTTGAGAACTTAATCGGCAACGCGCTACGTTATACTCCGCAGGGGGGTAGGGTAAATGTGAGCATTTACGCTGATATCAACAATGCAATTGTTGAAGTAAATGATGACGGAATCGGTATTCCCGAAGCGGAGCGTGAGCGTATTTTTGAACGTTTCAGCCGTGTGCTTGGCACGGATGTGGAAGGGACGGGGCTTGGCCTTTCTATCGCAAAGAACATCGTAGAACAGCATGGCGGTGCCATTAGCGTAGGTGCTGGCATCGAAGGCAGGGGCGCAGGCTTTATCGTGACGTTCCCCTATGGCAGCAAGCCAGAATAACGATGAGCAAGTTACCCCAAATCACCCTTTACTTCTGGATTGTCAAAATCTGTGCAACCACCTTAGGGGAAACTGCGGGTGACCTGTTATCCATGACGCTTAACATTGGCTATGCTGTCACCACGATTATTCTTGTTAGCGGACTCATAGCTGCACTTACAATCCAGCTTTTAGCCAAAACCTATCATGCATCGCTTTACTGGACGGTAATATTGCTCACGAGCACGGCAGGCACCACCATGTCCGATTATATGGATAGAACTCTGGGCTTGGGCTATGCAAAAGGCTCGCTTATTCTCTTTACGGGTTTGGTAACGACAATTGCCATCTGGCGGTATGTGGAAGGAAACGTATCGGTTAATGATGTGAAGACACGCCGCGCTGAATTGTTCTACTGGGCAGCAATATTATTCTCCAACACGCTTGGAACGGCTTTAGGAGATTTTCTGGCAGATGATTCAGGTTTAGGCTTCGCTGGCGGCGCAATGCTGATTGCCAGCTTGATTGCCGTTATTATTGCCGCCTATTACAGGACGCATATCTCCAGAATCATGCTTTTCTGGGCTGCATTCGTGCTTACGCGTCCGTTTGGCGCTACCTTCGGCGATTTGCTTACTAAATCGCATGAAAAAGGTGGTCTGGATTTAGGGACTATCGGTTCTTCTTCTGTTCTCGCAATTCTGCTTATCCTATTCATCGTATTGATGGAAAAGCAGAATAATTCCAGAAAAACAGCAGTATAAAAAGCTGCACTATTTCATTCTCCCATAAGTCGTACTTAAGTTTGTCTTGCTAAAAACAAGGCATCTTATGAACAAAACAACACTTCTATTTTTATTGCTGCTTCTTGGTGGCTGCGCCGCCACCGGCCCGACACGTAATGATGTCGTAACCGATGTGCAAAACCGCAGTGGCTTCACACTGCCCAAACAAACGGAAGCAGGAAAGATTACTCTGCCTCCGGGTGCATCGCTGGAAGATGAGCTTACAGAAGACGAAGCTGTTTCCATTGCGTTATGGAACAATGCCGCATTTCAGGAAACGCTGGTGAACCTTGATGTTGCCCACGGCGATTTGGTTCAGGCGGGGTTACTGCCTAATCCAATTGGCAGCTATACGTTCGCAACGCCTGACAAGCCTTACAAATACGCCCTTGAACTGCCGCTGGAAGTGCTCTGGTTACGCCCATTCCGTGTGAAGGCAGCTCAGGCCGAGGCTGAAAAAGTCTCACATCAGCTTAGTCAGGCAGGATTGAACCTGATTCGCGATACGCGCAAGGCTTACAGTGATTTGCTACAGGCAAAAGCACAGAATGCGTTGCTGGAAGAATCGCTGAAACTTCGCCACAATATTAGTGGGCTGGCGCAGAAACGCTTCAAAGCGGGTGATATCTCACTTCAGGAATCTAATGCAGCATCGCTTGATGCTATGGCAACAGAGCAGGCGGCTACCGTCAGCCGTCATGATATTCAGATGAAAGAAGAGCGCCTGCGTTTCCAGATGGGAACGGGAAGCCAAGCAGGCGCATTAAACCTTACCGCTTTGCCAGAGCCTGTATGCAAGGAAATGAATATAAACGCATTGGTAGAGGAGGGGCTTAAGAACCGCCCCGATGCCCTTGCCGCACATCAGGCGACTATTGCTGCCGGAGCACGCTCAAATCTTTCACTGTTTAACTGGCTGGGAATCAGCGGTGTAGTAGATGCCACCAGCGGTAAAAAAACAGGCCATGAGCTAAGCCCAGCCGTAAAAGGCGCTATTCCGATACTTAATGTGAATCAGGGCAATATTGCCCGTGCCAGTGCGGAAGAAGAGCGCAGCCTGCGTGGTGAACACACAGTGGCAGACCAGATACGGCTCGATATCAATCAGTCATACCTTCAATACCGTCAGGCATGTGCGGAATTAGGCATTGTACAGAGCGCGATAAAATCTGGCGTGGAGAAGGATCTGGAACGCGTAGAGAAGGCGTATGCCAGCGGCAATGTGCCGTATCTGATGGTGCTGCAAACCACACGCAGCGTCGTTGATGCCCGTCTCAGGGAGGTGACATTGATAGGGGATGCTCACAGGGCATCTTCCGAGCTGGAACGTAGTGTAGGCACGAAAACAAACAACATGATGAATGGCTTATGAAATACCAAGTAAAACTCTGGACGGTGATTTTTACAACTGCAGCGATGCTGGCATTCTGGTGGCTGCTTTCTGAAGATTCGCATGCAGAGCCAAAAGTAACTGCTGCCAAAGTAGAGAAGGTGATAAAGGAAGAGACGTTTAATACCATTACGCTCACCGAACAGACCGAAGCGCGGCTAGGCATAAAGGTAGAAGCCGCCACGGTTAAGCCAGTGCAGCGTTTTCGCCTTTATAGCGGTGAAATCATCACGCCCGTGGGCAGGCGTGGCGTTATTACGGCTCCCTTCGGCGGCATTTTAAAAGCCCCTCCAGGCGGCATGCTGAAAACAGGAGATAAAGTAACCAAAGGGCAGACTATCTTTGTTCTGCTGCCACTGCTGACTGTGGAAGCGCGAAGCGCCACTGCAACGGCGCAGGTGGATGCGGACATGCTGGCGCAAAATGCAGCCACTCAGCTACAGGCGGCAAAAGCAGCATTGGAACGAGCGCAGGCATTGTTTGCCGACGGCATAGGTGCCAAGAAAACCGTGGAGGAAGCACAGGCCGCTTACAATACAGCTGCAAAGACGCTTGAAGCCTCTAAAGCCCGCCAGAACCTGCTGGAAGAATCGCTGAATGAAGGCACGGCTGCCCCTATATTGATTGCAGCGCCAGAAGACGGTGTATTACGCAAACTTTCTGCGGCCTACGGTCAAAATGTGCCGGGGGGAACTGCCTTGTTCGCGCTGGGTGACCTTTCCACCGCATGGGTGCGTGTTACACTGCCTGTAGGGGATTTGGAAGATATCGCCCATGACCGTGAAGCACAGGTGGGGAGCCTTTCCGCCCATGCAGGGCAGCCGATGCAGTCTGCTATGCCAGTATCTGCACCGCCTATAGCAAACCCGCAGGCTTACAGCGTAGATTTGCTCTATGTGCTGCATAATTCAGGGGAAGAAGCGATTCCGGGCAGGCGTGTAGGGGTATTAACGCCCGTAAAGCACGCCAGTGAAAGCCTCACACTGCCTGCTAGTGCCGTGGTGTTTGACGCGCTGGGGGGAAGCTGGGTCTATGAGCAAGCCGCGCCGCTTACCTATACACGCAAGCGCGTCACCATGAGCTATGTAAGCGGCAATGACGCAGTGCTCTCTAATGGGCCTGCTGCCGGAACGCCCATCATAACCATAGGTTCACAAGCCCTGTTTGGCGCAGAGACAGGGACGATGAAATAATGCTGAGCCAACTCATACATTCTTCTGTTCGCGGACGTGTTGTCGTATTGGCATTATGTGCTCTTCTGCTGATTTACGGCATTCTGGCGGTACGCAATGCACCGCTGGACGTGTTTCCCGAATTTGCGCCCATCAAAGTGGAGGTGCAAACCGAAGCTCCCGGCCTTTCCACTGAGGAAGTAGAGAGCCTTGTTACTATTCCGCTGGAAAACGCCCTCAATGGCACACCGGGGCTGGATGTCTTGCGCTCCAAATCGGTGCTGGGGCTGTCATCTGTTGTAATGCTGTTCAAAGAAGGAACGAATATTGAGCGAGTAAGGCAGCATGTGCAGGAGCGTGTGGCGCTCGAAGCTACCAGATTACCCTCGGTGGCACGTCCCCCCGTCATATTGCAGCCGCTTTCCTCGCTCTCGCGTGTGCTCAAAATCAACCTTTCCTCTGAAACGCTTAATCAGATGGATTTGACAGAAATCACGCTATGGACGATTCGCCCGAAACTCATGGGCATTCCCGGCGTGGCGAATGTGGCTATATGGGGACAAAGGAATAAACAGTTTCAGGTGCTGGTTGACCCTAACAGGCTACGTGCTCACGGAGTGACATTAGACCAAGTGCTACGGGCGGCAGGCGATGCTACCGTGCTGGAATCTGGCGGCTTTGTAGACACACCCAATCAGCGTATCGCTGTGCGTCATCGTGAAGCAGTCTACAATACGGAAGATTTAGAGCGTACGGTGGTGGATTTCCGTGGCGGCGCACCTATCCGCATCCGTGACGTGGCGCAAGTAGTTATAGGCTCTCCGCCTCCCATTGGTGATGCAGTGGTCAATGATAAGCCCGGTCTGATGCTCATTGTAGAGAAGACTCCCGAAGGCAATACGCTGGAGGTTACCCGTAAGCTGGAAGATGCCCTGAAGCTATTACAGCCTGCCATGAAGGGTGTGGTGGTAGATACGCATCTTTTTCGCCCTGCCACGTTCATTGAGATGGCAATTGATAATCTGACCCATGCGCTGCTCATCGGCTGTGCGCTGGTGGTGGCTATCCTGCTGGTGTTCCTGCGTGACAGGCGCACGGCTTTCATAAGCCTGACCGCTATCCCGCTTTCTCTGGTGGCTGCCGTTGCAGTGCTCACTTCTTTCGGCATAACGCTCAATACAATGGTGATTGCCGGATTAGTGATTGCACTGGGCGAGGTGGTGGATGATGCCATTATCGACGTTGAAAACATCGTAAGGCGCTTAAAGCTGAACCGTGAGGCTGGATATCCCGAAACCCCGTTCAGGGTGGTGGTGAATGCCTCAATGGAAGTGCGTAGCGCCGTGGTCTATGCCACCATGATTGTAATCATCATCTTCCTACCCGTATTCTTCATGCAGGGCATCGCGGGCTCATTCTTTCGCCCTCTGGCGATGGCCTACATTCTGGCAATCCTTGCATCGCTGCTGGTGGCGCTTACCGTCACCCCTGCGCTCTGCTACATGCTGCTCACTGGCAAACGCAAGGAACTGCCAGAGACAAAGCTCGTTTACGCTCTCCATAGCCGTTATGCACGTTTACTGCCGCGCATGCTCGATAAGCCCAAAAAGGCGCTGGCAATCATCTTTGCTTTCTTGGGGCTAAGCATTGGCGCTTCATTCTTTTACGGTCATGAGTTTCTGCCGGAATTTCAGGAAACCGATTTCCTGATGCACTTCCTCGGCAAACCCGGCACCTCGGTGGAAGAAATGAATCGCCTGACAACACGCGCAGCCAAAGAATTACTCGCCATTCCGGGGGTTCGCAATCAAGGGGCGCATATTGGGCGTGCAGAAGTGGCGGACGAAGTCTATGGGCCGGAATTTACCGAATTATGGGTAAGTATTGACCCGAATGCCCCTTACCATGCCACACGCGATAAGATTCAGGCGGTAATGGATGGCTACGCAGGGCTTTACACGGATGTGCAGACCTATCTCAAAGAGCGCAGTAAAGAAGTGCTGTCTGGCGCAGGTGCGAGCATCGTAGTGCGGCTGTATGGGGATGATTTGCAGAAGCTCCGCAGCAAAGCCGATGAGGTGAAGAAAATCATGTCGCATGTGGAAGGCGCTGTAGATGTTAAAATTGAGCCGTTGGTGCTGCTCCCACAAGTCGAAATCGTCATGCGTCCTGAAGCGGCAGAGCGTTATGGCCTCACGGCTGGCCAGATCCGCCATGCTACAACGGCTATTTTGCGTGGAAGCAAGGTAGGCGAAGTGTATGAAGGCCAGAAACGTTATGAGGTCGTAGTCTGGGGTACGCCAGAAACACGCGCTGATATTGCCGCTATTCGTGAACTACCGATTGATACGCCTACGGGTATGCAAGTTCGCCTGAAAGATGTTGCAGATGTGATGCTGGTGCCGATGCCAAATTCCATCAAAAGGGAAGGGGCTTCCCGCCGTCTGGATATCACTGCCAATGCACGCGGTCGTGATGTTGGCTCAGTGGCAATGGAAGTTGAGCAGAAAGTTCGCGAGTTGAGTTTTGAGGAAGGTTATTACCCCGTATTCTTAGGTGAGTATAAGGCACAGCAGGAAGCCAGCCGCAGGCTTATGCTGCTAACGGCTCTGTCATTGATTGGCATTATTCTGGTCATCTATTCTGATTTCAAATCGTGGCGTTTGACGTTCATTACCTTCTTCACGCTGCCATTCGCCCTTGTGGGCAGCATTATCGCCGTATTCTTTGCTGGCGGCGTGATGTCGCTCGGTTCAATGGTGGGTTTTGTTACCGTCTTGGGCATTGCAGCGCGTAATGGCATTATGATGGTAAGCCACTGGCGGCATCTTGAAGATAGTGAAGGGGAGGCATTTGGCTATTCCCTCGTTCAGCGCGGTGCACAGGAACGCTTAGTGCCTATTCTTATGACTGCGCTGGCTACAGGGCTTGCTTTGCTGCCGCTTATCATCAGCGGTGCTAAACCCGGCCATGAAGTGGAATATCCGTTGGCTGTCGCCATTCTGGGTGGCCTTACTACCTCCACAATCTTAAACCTGCTGTTTCTTCCATCACTCTATTTACGCTACGGAAAACGCAGTGCTGCAGAAATGCAAAATGAGCATTTAGGCTAAGTCCAGCCTAAGGTTCCCTGTGTATGGTCTCTATACTTTGATACTTCGTATTAACCATAAATGATGGAGATTATAGAATGTTCACTAACAAAAAAATGTTTGGCTTAGTTGCTGCCGTATGTGCGCTCAGTGCACAAACCGCAATGGCTGGCATGTTCAGCGGTGATGATATTAGCAAAGAACAGCTAGGCACGGTCAAGGTAAGCATGGAATCAGCCATTGCCAAAGCAAAGAAGGCACAGCCCGGAATCCCCACGCAGGTCAAAATGGAGCGTGAAGATGACACCATTAAGTATGAAGTGAAGATTCTAAATGGTGACGAAGAAAAAGAAGTGAATGTAAACGCCATAACAGGCGAAATTGAAATTGAGAAATAACCGGTTCAGGGTTTATGTGGAATCGCTCTGCACGCAAGTGTGGGGCGATTTTGCGTTATAGGGAGAATTTATATGACTGGCAGCACATGGCTCACTTTCGCACTCGGTTCGGCATTCTTCGCAGCACTAACGGCTATTTTTGGCAAGCTGGGCGTAGCCGAGATTAATTCTAATCTCGCCACCTTCATCCGCACGGTGGTCATTCTTGTGCTGATAGCAGGCATCATAACCGTCAGGGGAGAGTGGCAGACACAGGGTGGCATATCACGCTTCAGTCTTGCCATGCTGGTGGCATCAGGCATTGCTACAGGGCTTTCATGGCTGTGTTATTATCGTGCATTACAGCTGGGCGACGCATCACGCGTAGCGCCAATTGACAAAATGAGCATCGTACTCGTTATTGTAGTCGCAGTGGTCTTTTTGGGAGAGAGCCTGAGCTGGAAAGTGCTGTTAGGAGGCGTTCTGATGACTGCCGGAGCCATCATTATCGCGCTATAGCATTGCTGAATATCGCCAAATAAGGCAACTTAGTATGAATTGTGAGTTTTATACTGAGTATTTTACATTTAATTTAGGAAGGTTGCGTGATGGATAGAAAAAAAGAAATACAGGCATACAGTGCCGCTATTGAATCTATTCCCCAATACAAATGTTTTAATGCAAAGCAGTTTCCAGATAATATTCTAACTGCCTCTGTGCACAATACGGTTTTGGTGCTTGAAACATGCCGTTCTTTGCTATCGTCTGATGCCAGTGATGACAGATGTATAGATTTTGTAGGCTATGTTCACCGCTCATTCTTATCAGATGCATTTCTAGGTATAGAGTTCTTTTTTGAGGCGCTTGCACGTGAAAGTAAATTAAAGGTTGTCTCTCTAGACAAGCGCAGAGCCGAAGAGATGGTCGCTGAATTAAATGAGGCAGGTGTGGTTTTTAAGAATAAAAAGCTGCATAAGTGGTTGGAGAATAAATCAAAGACAAAGCCGGGTGTGATGGATATTGTCCACCTTGTTTTGGATAAACTTGATATAGAAGGAAAAGAACGAGAAGAGATTAATAAGTCTATTGATGCATTAAGGATTCTTCGAAACAAATCATCACACGGCTTGCCATTTATTAGTGATGAAGAGTTTCAATTTCTTAAAGATGTAAACCTACCAATTGACCGTGATAAAGATGGATTCCTACTATTTAGAATCGGGTTGTATATTCGAATCATTGAATGGCTTGAAAAGTTTTTTGAGAAAGTCTGCTCTTCAAGTAAAATGAAAATAAATTCTACCATCGAACCTGCTTCCCCTGAGAAACTGGCTGCTAGCTGAGAGCCTCTTTGACAAAGCAAATGATAAAATCTAGTGCCATTACTCGCGCAGGTTTTGAATATCAAGACCTAATAGGTATTCAAACTTTAATAGATTTTGGGGCTGAAGTAGCTAAGACCTAAGAAAAGGTTTAAGAATGGCTACGATGTATGTTCGAAAAAGTCGCTTAAGTTCCCACCAGCAAGCTCGTCTGATAGAGTATTTTGTATCCGGCACGACGGCCCGCGCCGCTGGACAGGTTCTTGGCATTCAGGCGAACACGGCAATACGGTTCTTCATGCGTTTGCGGCAACT
>JAMIFV010000027.1:0-28168 GCA_035906055.1 Alphaproteobacteria bacterium
GTATATCTTGTAACCCGTCTTGCGTGAGATACCGAACTCACGGCACAACGCCGCCATCTTCTCGCCCGAAAGCATCCGGGCCACAAACTTTAAACGTTCATCCATAACGTTACACTCCTCCCATGGCATGAAAACCTCCAAATGCCAAAAGTGTAACCCATCTCTCCGGTATAAACTGTTACCTATCTCTCAGGTAGGACATTGGTTATAGGCCAGAAGTTGAATGGTGAGTCCATCGTATACTCCGCTTTTTACCGCGCAATTGCAGGTTCGAAAATACAAAAGCGATGATCGGACGCTTTCGCGCTTCATTTCAAAGTCTGGGTGCTTTAAGCGCGGGTGGCTAAGTGTAGCAGCATCACGGCCATCACCTGCATCCTGCATTTTTAGGCTCAGGACTCATTAAACGTAAACTTTCTTTTCCTCTCCCTTTGAGGGAGAGGACGCGTTTGCCTCGGGTTTAGCTGCTATAGCTAAGCCCTTAGGCAAACCGAGGTGAGGGGGCACGTGTTTAAATTCACCCTCACCCAGCTTCGGCTAAGCTGCTATGCAGCAAAGCCTGCGCAACCCTCTCCCGCTTTGCAGGAGAGGGGAAATTATGAGTCCTGAGCCTAGAAGTAGAGCTATTTTTCCTTCAGCACCTTGCTGCTCACCGCGATGCGGTCCATGAGCGCCAGTAATACGCCGGAGATGACGAACACAACATGAATGATAACCATCCATTGTATCTCGCGGTCTGAAATATTGCCCACATTCATAAATACCTTGAGCAGGTGAATGCCTGAAATAGCCACGATAGAAGCTACGAGTTTCAGTTTAAGCGCGGAAAAATCCACCGTCCCCTGCCATTCAGGACGGTCTTCATGGCTGCCAAGATCAAACTTGGAAACAAAGTTCTCATAGCCCGAAAAGATGACAATCAGCACAAGGTTGCCTGCCAGCGACAGGTCGATGAGCGAAAGCACGGCCAGCACTGCCGTATCCGGGGTGATCGCTGTGATGTGCGAGAGCAGATGCGTAAGCTCCATGACGAAGCTGTACAGCAGTATCAGCAGCGCGCCCACGAGGCCCACATAGAAGGGTGCCATAAGCCAGCGGCTGGTAAAAAGACCATATTCTATTGCGTGTTCGAGTTTTTTCATCAGGCGGATTCCTGTTTTTTAATGGGGTGGATAATTATTTTATCGATACGTGCGCCGTCCATATCTACCACTTCAAAGCACCACTGGCGCCATGTGAGTTTTTCACCTTCCTTGGGGATATACTTAAGCTGGTGGATAATGAAACCGGCAATGGTGGAATAATCGTCGTTGATGTCGATACCCTTGACGCCGGTAAGCTCTTCCAGTTCATGCACGGAAAGGCCCGCGTCCACCAGCCAGCTTCCGTCCTCTCGTTCGGTGACGTTATAATCGCCGCGTATGGAAGGCTCGGGCATATTGCCTACGATAATCTCCATGATGTCTTTATGCGTGACTATACCTTCAAGCGCACCGTATTCGTCGATGATGATAGCCATATTTGACGCATGCTGCTTGAACTCTTCCAGCGCATTGAAGATGGTCTTGGTGTCCGGCAGGTAAAGCGGCTTTTTGGCTATCTTGCGCAGGTTCATCTTGCCGTATTTGTTGAGCTGGAGAAGCACGTCCTTGATAACGATGACCCCCACCACATTTTCAATGGATTTTTCGCATAAGGGATAACGTGCGTGCCTGGTTTCCTGCACTTTCCTGAGCACGGATTCGGTTTCTTCTTCCACGTCCAGCCAGACGATATCCTTGCGGTGCGTCATAGCGGAAGTAATGGAAATATCATTGAGGCGCATCACACGGTCGATCATATGCTTTTCTTCCACCTCAAGATTGCCTGAGGCTGCGCCTTCCGCAATGACGGCCTTAACGTCGTCTTCGGTGGTTTCATGCGCGTGGTGAGTGCTGATGCGCAGTATGCCAAGCACAAGGCGTGCGGAACAATCCAGCAATACAACGATGGGCTTGGTCAGCAAAGAAAGCCACAGGATGGGCTGGGCGATCGTTACGGCAACGGCATCGGCGTAGCGCAGCGCCATTTGTTTTGGCACCAGTTCCCCGATAACCAGCGAAAGATAGGTGACAAGGCTGACCACAAGCCCGATGGCGATATCGTCCGCATGCGTATTGATAAGGGGAAAGGCCTCTTTTAAATACTCAGCCAGCGGCGTGGCAAAGGTTACACCGCTATAAGCACCGGAAAAAATACCGATAAGGGTAATGCCCGTTTGAACGGTGGAGAGAAATTTAACGGGATTTTCCTTGAGCTGAAGCGCCACCTTGGCACCTGCGTTGCCTTTGTCGGCCATGGCCTGCAGACGTGATTTTTTGGAGGACACCACCGCAAGCTCGGTCATGGCAAGCACGCCATTGAAGAGAATAAGCAGCAGGATGATGATAATATCCAGAATCATGGTTTTTAATGAATGTTGTTATGATGGCAGTTCGAGATGTTTTGCGTCGCTGCCGTCCCTGAGCGAACGCAGGATGGTATCGGCTTCCTCTTTCGTACCGCAGCGAAACCATTTGCCCTGCGGGTACACAACAATGCAGGGCCCAAGCTCGCAGCGGTCAAGGCATCCGGCGTTATTGACGCGGGTGCTCTCCAGCCCCATCTCCTTGGCTTTGGATTTCATGTAAGAGCGCAGTTCTTCCGCACCGCCCTGGCCGCAGCTTCCCCGGCGGTGGCCGGGCTCACGTGTATTGGTGCAGCAGAAAATGTGATTAGTATAAAAGCCCATTATTTTACCCCCGTGCCGACAGCTTCAGAGATATGCTCAAAACCGTCCCGTTCCAGCAGCGTGATAAGTCCTTTGTTGATCTGCTTCGCCAGCCCGAATCCCTGATATACTAGGGCGCTGTATAGCTGCACCAGCGACGCGCCCGCTTTTATTTTCTCGTAAGCGTCCTGCGGCGAGGTGACGCCGCCCACGCCGATGAGGGGAATCCTGCTGCCGGAGAGTTTGTAAATGTCGCGCAGCGTATCCGTAGCCAGTGTGAACAGCGGCTTGCCGCTGAGCCCGCCTTTTTCCGGCGCGTGGGGGCTTTTCAGGCTATCGGGGCGCGTGACGGTGGTATTGGAAACGATAAGTCCGTCCACGTGATGCGCCAGTGCCACTTCCACAATATCTTCCTTGCTGCCTTGTGTCAGGTCGGGTGCGATTTTATACAGCACCGGCTTGCGCACGCTGGTTGCCGCCAGTTCATCGCGCTTTCGGGTTACAGCGGCGATGAGTTCGGAAAGCATGCTTTTCTGCTGCAAATCGCGCAGGCCTACCGTATTGGGTGACGAGATGTTCACGGTGATGTAGCTGGCATAAGGGTAGACGGCTTCCAGCGACGTCACATAATCATACAGCGCGTCAAGCGAGTCTTTGTTCTTGCCGATATTGGCACCCACGATGCCTTCGGATTTCTGCTTTTCCAGATTCTGCGTGAACACATGCACGCCCTCATTATTAAAACCAAGGCGATTGATCACGGCCTGGTCTTGCGTAAGCCTGAACATGCGCGGCCTCGGGTTGCCGGGCTGGGGCAGGGGGGTAACGGTTCCCGCTTCTACAAAGCCGAACCCCTGTGAGAATAAAGGCTTTACCACTTCGGCATTTTTGTCAAAACCGGCAGCGAGGCCGACGGGGTTAGGGAATTCGAGTCCAAGCAGCTTTACGCGCAATGCCGGATGATCGGGCGAGGCCGAAGAAGGCAGCAGGGGAGATTGCAGTGCGCTTATGGCTGCGGTATGTGCTGTTTCAGCGGGTAACAGGCGGACAAGGCGGCCAAGTACGGAATAATAATCCATGAGGATGTAATAGCACTATTTTCTGATAGGGGAAGCAGAGTTTGAAGGCATGCTGGGAAGCGGGCGCTCATCCGGTGCAAACACGGAAAGAATGGCCTCATGACTGGAGATGGGGGAGGGGGGAGAGTCTGCTGTGCGCGGGGGCGGCATATCTTCATGGCTGGCAAGCCTTGGATTCATGCGGGCGCGGAATGCCGGGGTAACGCGCGTGTCGGCACGCGGGTGGTTGATGATTGCAAGCGCCGCCGGGCTGAGGTCGGAATTAAGCTGGCGGCGCGCGCCATTCAGGGGAAAGAATTTCTTGCCGTCGATAACCTGTATGCCATTGGCCGCAGGTGCGGCATTGGCCGGAGGCCCGGCTTCTTCTTGCGCAGCAGCGCAAAGCGGCAGCAGTGCGGTTAATGCTATGAGGAATTTTCGCATGCCGCGACTATAGCAAAAATCATGTATAGTGCCATATTTTTGCTGCATCCTTCGGCAAGTGCAGTATAAAGGCCACACTTAACAAGGATATAGAAGTATAACGATGACCGATAACGCGCCCAACCACGATGAAGAAACACTCCGCCGCACAGGCCAGCTTGAAAAGCTGACCGCAATGCAGGGCGACCCGTTCCACATCACGTCTTTTGACAAGACTCATAGCGCGGCGGCAATTAAAGAAAAATATGCCGCGCTGGCGGCGGGTGAAAAGACCGCTGACAAGGTTGCAGTGGCGGGCCGTGTTATGGCCAACCGCAATGGCGGCATGTTCATCGTTATTCTTGATGATACGGACCGCCTGCAGATTTTTCATGACATCAAAACCGCATCACCTGAAACGCTTGAGCTGCTGAAGCTGGTGGATTTGGGAGATATCATCGGCATAACCGGCATTGTGCGCCGCACGCCGCGCGGTGAGATAACCGTGGATGCGGACAGCCTCATTGTGCTCTCCAAGGCGCTGATCACCCCGCCGGAAAAATATCATGGCCTGAAGGATGTGGATTTCCGTTTCCGCCACCGCGAGCAGGATCTGGTTTCCACCGAGCAGACGCGCAACACACTGCGCTCGCGTTACCGCATGATAGCAGCGATCCGACAGTTTCTTTATGAGCGCGGCTTCCTTGAAGTGGAAACGCCCATGCTGCATGTGATAGCAGGCGGCGCGCTTGCCAAGCCCTTCGTCACGCATCACAACAAACTCGACATGCCGCTTTATATGCGCGTGGCGCCGGAACTGCACCTGAAGCGTCTCGTCATCGGTGGGCTTTCCGAGAAGCTGTTCGAGATCAACCGTTGCTTCCGCAATGAAGGGTTAAGCCCGCGCCATAACCCCGAATTCACCTCGCTGGAGCTTTATCAGGCCTATGTGGATTTCACCGCGATGATCGAGATAACGGAAGAGATCATACAGCATGTGGCTGAACTGCTGCATGGCACGGCGAAAGTAAAATTCGGGGATAAGGAAATCGACTTCACCGCACCGTGGCCGCGCCGCCCGATGCTTGATCTCGTAAAAGAGCATTCCGGCATTGATTTCAGCCAGCACACGAGCGCTGAGGCCGCGCACGCGGCAGCGATGAAGGCAGGCATCAGGCTGGAGCAGGGCCTGAGCTGGGGGCATATTGTTGAAGCGGTCTTTGGCGAAAGGGTGGAAGGCAAACTTATCCAGCCTACCCATGTGATCGACGTGCCGAAGGAAATCTCGCCGCTGGCCAAATCCTGGCCGGATCGCCCGCATGTGGCGCAGCGCTTTGAGACGTATGTGAATGGCTGGGAGATCGCCAACGCCTTCAGCGAGTTAAACGATCCCCGTGAACAGCGCGCCCGCTTCATGGAGCAGGCCCAGCAGAAGATCGCCAATGAAGATGACGCTGCCCACCCGGTGGATGAGGACTTCCTCAAAGCATTGGAATTCGGCATGCCGCCAATGGGCGGGCTTGGCATCGGCATCGACCGCCTCGCCATGCTGATGACGGACAGCCACACGATCCGCGAGGTGATCGCCTTCCCGACGATGAAACCGGCGGAATAGCGCGTGCGTTTACCTGATAACGGGAGATGCATTCCTTGATGGTCTTTAGACGATAGCGGATATCCGCCGCCTTATCTGCGCCCTTTGGCAGCAGCAGAAACCAATTCCTGACCGAAAGCTGTTTCAGCGGCTATGTAAGCTTCTATAATAGCGGTCTGATTTTTACCAGCATGCGATACTGTATGAGAAGGCTCGCCTTCAGGCGAATCCGGCGAGTGCTTGTGCGCCGCATTAAACCTTGATGCCAGAAGCTTGCTTGAAATACTGCTTGCTATAGCAAGTTTTGTTCTAAAGTCTTGCTCACTTGCGGGTATAGAAGGCAAGGTGTAATTGCCATCTCTTGGAGCCGCGGGCACTTCAAAAACATTTTCGGCATATATTGTGTTATGCTCGGCGGCCGTTATCGGCGTAATCTCCTGCCTGTCTATGGCATCTTTGAGCGCTGTTGCAAACGCCACACTGGCGGCGTTCATCGCATTCACCAGAGTGCTGCTTCTGCGCAATTCCAGATTCTCAGCATGTGACGCGGGCGATTTAGGCTCTTGTGTCATAGAAAAACTATTAATGAATTACTTGAAGAATATACTACATAAATAATACCTTGTATTGCGAGTTAAGTTTTTATGACAATTAATTTCCTTGAATATTAAGCCATTATTAGCTATTGCCGCCGTAAATTATAACTATAACCAGCTTGTCACCCTGTGGAATAACGGGGCCCAGCCCATCCAACAGCACTGGTTAGGCTGGATGCCGTCATCCGACGGCATGACAGTATTTCGATAAGGCAATTGCATGCATCCCAGGCAGCCGCTTTTTCTTTCTTCGGTCGAAGAGCTTTCCGCAAAGTATGATGCTTTCATACTCGATCTGTGGGGCGTGGTGCATGACGGCAAGAATCTTTATCCCGGTGCCAGGGAAGCGCTGGTGGCGCTGCGTAAGGCAGGTAAAAAAATAACCTTCCTGTCTAACGCGCCCCGCCGCTCGCAGGTGGTGGAGCAGACACTCACAGGTATGGGGGTGGGCAGGGAGCTTTACGACATCATCGTCACTTCCGGTGAAGCTGCTTACTACTGTTTGCAGCATCCCGAAGCCTCCCCCTTCAAGCCGCGTGGCCACAAATACCTCTATATCGGCCTGGAGCGCGACCGACTGATACTGGAAGGGCTGCATTATGAAGAAGTTATGCGTCCGGAACATGCGCAGTTCGTTATACTTTCACATTCCTTTGAAGATAACCAGCCGTTTAAGGCCCTTGCGCCGCTTATGCAGAAATGCGCGGAGCTGCATCTGCCGTTCATCTGCATCAACCCGGATAAGGAAGTGGTGCGCCTCACCGGCGAGCGTGTGTACTGTGCAGGCGCTCTGGCGGAGGAATACCGCCTCATGGGTGGAGAAGTGGTATATTTCGGCAAGCCCCACCGCACCGTGTATGAACATGCGCTTGCAACCCTGCAGGGCATTGAGCTTAGCAAGGTTGTTGCCGTGGGGGATACTCTGGCCACGGACATTCTGGGGGGCGAGCGCACCCGCATTAATACGGCACTGGTTACGGGCGGGGTGCTTAAGGAGGTGATCGGCAGTTCGGCGGCGGCGGATTACAGGCCGAAATGCCAGGCGCTCTTTGAAAAAGAACATATTATGCCGGATTACGTGATTCCTGCGTTCTATGTGTCATAAATAATTAACAAATTATTATTTTGATTATTTTTTACAATGTGTTAGTTTTATTCAAAATTAATGGAACCTAATAAAGGTAAAAACATATGATGCCCCTTGAATATGCGCATGGCGAGAGACAGTATCATACCGCTACGCAAAAATTTAATTTAGCACTTGCTGAACTGAACAAAGAAGTAGTGCCTAAACTGGATACGCTTATTGGAACCCTGAAAGAGTATAAATCTATGCTTTTCAATGTTACCCAGCCTAACATTTCAATGCAAGTAGATATGTTGGTCACAATAGCCACCGCGGCTTTTGATAAAGCGCCGCCTGAAGGAAAATTTACGGCAAGTGGTAATCATCATACAGCGGATACTGTTGTAAAGGATTATAACGGTTTAGAGCGCGCAGTAAAAACGTTGGCTTCCGCATTAAAAGAATTACCCTCACCACCTCAAGATAATGGTTTATATCCAACTAAATATGAACCGCAAAAAGTGATGAATACTAACATTGACCATGTTGTTGCAGGACTTGAAGGCATAAAAAGCGCTTTATTAACAAATAAATCTGCAAAAGCAGGAACCCACATTATAGAAATTAAAACTCTGAGGGATATGATTAATGCAGAGCCTCAAATGACGCCAGCTCATGAAGCCTGTTTTGATAGGGATGTAATACCTAATTTGGCCGGAAAGCTGACTGCTGTAGGCATACCGAAAACTAACGGCAGAACAGAGTCCTATCAGCTAGAGTGCAGCGCAACTTCTAAAAAGTTGCTCGCTGCAGTTTCTAAGTGGACGGATTCATTTGAATTGTCGGGCGACTCTAAAACGCAGTTTGATAAAGCGCTGAACACATTGAAAGAGCAATTAGCCGGTGTACAAGAAGAAAAGTACACTTCTGCCGGTCTCAACGCGAAATGGAGTGATATCCAAATTTCAGCGAATGCAGTATTAGACAAATATTATCCTCCGCTGGGTGCTGCCAGATGAAAGCAATAGGTGTAGCCATTTAGGCAACTTGCCAAATTTTGAAGATATTAAAGACAGAAAGTGGCCTTAAAGAAGGCACCGCAAAACCGCAAATAAGATATGCTTAAGAGTTTATGAATAGGTGCATCCCCTCTCACTTTAAAGGTCGTTCCTGCGGCTGGGAACACAAAAGCCCTTATTGCCCGGTTTCAGAAGAAAGACGCGCAGTTGCATAAAAACGCTTGAATTCGCCCAAAATAGGGCTATATATAGTCGCATTGAAGGTGGGCCGCTTGCCCGCCTTTTTTGTTACCCTGTGCAATACCCTTTGCAATACCCTGCGGAATCTATGGAATACACATTACAGGAACGCGTCGCCGGTATTATCGAACCCTCCCTCACGGGCATGGGCTATACGCTTGTGCAGGTGAAGCTGACGGACGGCAACCGCCGTACGCTGCAGATCATGGCGGAGCGTGCCGACAGCAAAAACATGACGGTGGATGATTGCGCCGCCATAAGCCATCAGGTGTCGGCGCTGCTGGACGTGGAAGACCCCATCAAAGGTGCCTACACGCTTGAGGTTAGCTCTCCGGGCATCGACCGTCCGCTTATCAGGCGCGCCGATTTCGAGCGCTATGTGAGCTATGAGGCTAAGGTGGAAACCAGGCTGCCGCTGAATGGCCGTAAGCGCTTCAAGGGAGTTATTTCAGCCGTTGAAGGTGACGACGTGCTTATCAAAATGCCGGAAGGGGATACGCCGCGCATCTCATTAGAGAATATCCACTCGGCAAAGTTGCTGCTGACGGATCGTTTAATCAAGGAACACGCATAATCAAACATAAGGATGACGACTATGGCTATGGCACTTGCAACCACTGGTAACACCGAGATCCTGCAGATCGCAGACGCGGTTGCACGCGAAAAGGGTATTGGCCGCGAACAGGTGATCGAAGCGCTTGAGAATGCCATTCAGGTTGCTGGCCGCCGCAAATACGGCCATGAGCATAACATCAAGGCTGATATCGACCGCAAGTCCGGTGAGATCCGCCTTTACAAGGTTACCGACGTGGTGGAAACCATCGAGAACGAAATCACCCAGATTACGCTGGCTGATGCCAAGAAGCGCGATAAAGCGCTTGAAATCGGAGACTCCATCAAGGAAGCGCTGCCGCCTATCGACTTTGGCCGCATCGCCGCGCAAACCGCCAAGCAGGTTATAGTGCAGAAGGTGCGTGACGCTGAACGCGACAAGCAGTTCGACGAATACAAAGACCGCGCAGGCGAAATCGTCAGCGGCACCGTCAAGCGTGTGGAATACGGCAACATCACCGTGGATTTCGGCCGCACTGAAGGCTACCTGCGCCGCGACGAGCTCATACCGAGGGAAGCGTTCCGTCAGGGCGACCGCATCCGCGCGTACATCTATGACGTGCGCCGCGAAAAGACCGGCCCGCAGATTTTTCTCTCCCGTACCCGTCCCGAATTCATGGCGAAGCTTTTCGCTCAGGAAGTGCCGGAAATCTATGACGGCATCATCGAGATCAAAGCCGTTGCCCGCGATCCCGGCAGCCGCGCCAAGATCGCCGTATATTCCCGCGACAGCAACGTGAACCCCGTTCTCTCCTGCGTAGGCGTGCGCGGCGCACGCGTGCAGGCTGTAGTGGGCGAGTTGCAGGGCGAAAAGGTAGACATCATCGAATGGTCGCAGGACCCCGCAACCTTCGTAGTCAACGCGCTTTCCTCCGCTGAAGTGAGCAAAGTAGTTCTTGATGAGAACAAAGAACGCATCGAGGTAGTGGTGCCCGACGACCAGCTCAGCCTCGCTATCGGCCGCCGTGGCCAGAACGTTCGCCTCGCTTCGCAGCTCGTCGGCTGGGATATTGACATTCTTACTGAAGAAACCGAATCGGCGCGCCGTCAGGAAGAATTCAACACGCTTTCCAGCCTGTTTGCCAATGCCCTCAATGTTGAGGAAGTTATCGCACACCTGCTGGTGACTGAAGGCTTCACCACTGTAGAAGAAGTGGCCTACGTGCCGCTGGACGATCTCGTTAACATCGAAGGCTTCGACGAAAACCTTGCTTCCGAACTGCGTGCACGCGCACGCGACTGGCTGGAAGCGCAGAAGCGCGCAATTGACGAAAAGCTTGGCGAGCTGGGTATGGAGCAGTCCCTGCTGGACCTCGGTTTTGCAGGTGAAGTGCTGCTGAAGCTCGGCGAAAACAAGATACTCAAGCTGGATGACTTCGCAGACCTTTCCCGCGAGGAGTTCCAGGAAATGGTGCCGGATTCGCGTTTGTCAGCCGAAGAGATCGATAGTATGATCATGAAGGCGCGCGAACACTGGTTTAAAGAATAGCAACTCGTAATTCGTACTCGGTACCCGGTTAACCGAGTACGTCAAACCGAGTACGACTAAAGAAAGAATCGAATGAACGATACGACCAAAAAAGAACCTCTGACCATGGCACGCCCCAATCGTCTGGAACTGACCAAGACGGTTGAAAGCGGCAAGGTAAAGCAGAACTTCCAGCATGGCCGCTCCAAAACGGTTACGGTAGAAGTACGTAAAACGCGTACTTTTTCCAACAATGAAGGCGGCCGCATGGTGGAAACCACGCGCGCGGCCCAGACTGCTGAAGCGGCGGACAAATCCCTTTTCAACAAGGCCGCCCCCGCCAGGGTCGAAGACGACGCAAACCTGACGGACAAAGAACGCCAGGCCCGCCTGCGTGCGCTTGAATATGCCAAGACCAGTCCGCGTGTGGAAGTGCCGGTTAAAGCTAAGAAAGATTTTGCTGCAGTTGAAGTGGAAGAACCGGAAGAAGAGGTGTCTACCCCCGCATCGCCTTCTTCGCAGCTTGTTTATGGCAAGAAACAGCTCAAAGAGATCGTGTTTGAAGATGACGCGGCACAGGGCGCCAAGTCACGCACAGATGCCAAGCTCGACATCGTGCGCGCTCCGAACAAGCCCAGCGGCCCCAAACTTACCTCGCAGCCTTCTACTGGTTTACAGGATGAAGAAGCCGCACCGGAACGTGCTGAATCCAAGAGCGCTCCCGGCAAAGTAAAGCTGCGCCGCAGCGACGAATCGCGCAGGAGTTCGGGCAAGATCACGGTAACGCAGGCGCTCAGCATGAGCGAAGAACGCGTGCGCAGTCTTGCGTCCGTCCGCCGCCAGAGGGAAAAGGCCAAGCGCCACGAAATGGGCGCTTCGGCTTCTCAGGAAAAGATTATCCGTGAAGTTATCGTTCCCGAAGCCATCACCGTGCAGGAGCTGGCCAACCGCATGGCTGAACGCGCTGTGGACGTGGTGAAGATGCTCATGAAAATGGGCACGATGGTAACCGTGAATCAGGCGATCGACCCCGACACTGCAGAACTCATCATCGCGGAATTCGGCCATAAGATTAAGCGCGTGACCGAAGGTGACGTTGAGAACGTGCTGAAGGTTGTGGAGGATGACCTCTCTCTGCTTAAAGCCCGCCCACCGGTAGTCACCATCATGGGGCATGTGGACCACGGCAAAACCTCGCTGCTCGACGCGCTGCGCAAGACCGATGTGGTCTCCGGCGAAGCGGGCGGAATCACGCAGCATATCGGCGCGTATCAGGTAACGATGGGCAGCGGCGACAAGATCACCTTCCTCGACACTCCCGGCCATGAAGCGTTCACCGCCATGCGCGCACGCGGCGCCAAGGTGACGGATATCGTGATCCTCGTGGTCGCAGCTGATGACGGCATCATGGAGCAGACGAAGGAAGCTATCAGCCATGCCAAGGCGGCAAAGGTTCCCATTATCGTTGCGGTCAATAAAATCGACAAACACGGCGCGGATGCCGATCGCGTGAAAAATGAACTCATGCAGTATGAACTTGTGCCGGAAGAATACGGCGGCGACGTGATCGTTGTGCCTGTTTCGGCAAAGACCGGCGAGGGGCTTGATAAACTTCAGGAGTCCATCCTTTTGCAGGCGGAAGTGCTTGAACTCAAAGCCAACGACTCCGCCGATGCATCCGGTGCGGTGATCGAGGCGAAGATCGATCGTGGCCGCGGCGTGGTTGCCACTGTTCTTATCCAGCGCGGTACACTGCAGGTGGGTGACATCGTAGTGGCAGGCGCAAGTTATGGTAAGGTGCGCGCCATTGCCGATGACAAGGGCCGCACGGTAACCGAAGCGGTTCCCTCACTGCCTGTGGAAATTCTGGGCCTGTTGCAGGTTCCCGAAGCGGGTGACGAATTCGCAGTGGTTGAAAACGAAAAGACCGCACGCGACATCACCGAATACCGCCAGCAGCGTAACCGTACAGCGATGAACCTTCTGGCCACCAAATCGGTGGATAGCCTGTTCGCCGCATCTTCCGGCAGCAAGGCGAAGGAACTGGCCGTCATTATCAAGTCCGACGTACAGGGTTCCGCTGAAGCGCTGGTGCAGAGCATGCAGAAATTCACCAGTGAAGAGGTGACCGTGCGCGTGCTGCATTCCGGCGTAGGCGCTATCACCGAATCCGACGTGACGCTCGCCAACGCTACCGGCGCGCTCATCATCGGCTTCAACGTGCGCGCTACCGCGCAGGCGCGTGACATGGCTGGCCGCGACAAGGTGAACATCCGTTACTACTCCATCATCTACGACGTGGTGGAAGACATCAAAGCCGCGCTTTCCGGCCTGCTCTCGCCGACACTCAAGGAAAACTTCCTCGGCTACGCCGAGATCCGCGACGTGTTCAACCTCAGCAAATCCGGCAAGGTGGCTGGCTGTATGGTTACCGAAGGTGTGGTCAAGCGTGGTGCCAAAGTGCGCCTGCTGCGTGATAACGTGGTCATCCATAACGGTACGCTCAAGACGCTTAAGCGCTTCAAGGACGACGTGAAGGAAGTCACCAACGGCATGGAATGCGGTATGGCGTTCGAAAATTACGACGATATCCGCAAGGGCGACTTCATCGAGGCGTTTGAAATCGAGGAAGTGGCGCGTACCGTATAAACGCCGCCAGCAAATAAAAGCCTGCCACTCGCACAGAATGGCAGGCTTTTTTAATTGCGGCAATTAACGGGATCTTCCGCCTTTATCATTGGGGGCACGCAGGCCCTAAATGGGAGGGCCGTCTGCATCGCCGGAAGGCGTAATGCCGCCCAGTCCTTGCGACTGCCCGGCTTCACTGGCGATAAACTTCCGGATCTCGTCAATGGCAAGATTTTTATTGATCACCTGGGTTTTGGCCCCTAATTGCATGGGCGCAGTATCGGTAAGGGCAGGGGGAGGCACACCTTCCAGAGTTGCCAGATCATCAATATTCTTCTGGCTGAGCGTGCTGCTGTTGAGCTGGATAGGTGTATCCTTATCATTCCGTGTTTTACGGATGTGCTCAATCAGGGAAATGCCCTGATCCTCTATAAAAGCGCCGCCTTGGACAGCTGGGAAGGCTTTATCGGTAATAACCGCGGCAATATTGCCTTTTGCAAGAGCTTCCTTAGCTGCCTCCAGATTATCTGCCAGTAGTACTTTATGGCCGGTATTGGCCTTTTTTACCGCCTCCACATGGGTGATCTGTTCAACCAAGCTGTCTTCTACAACAAGAATAGTATCTTTAATGCCGGTCACAAAGTCCTCTTTATCTATAAAATGCTGGCAATTATGCTATAATTGGGCATTGTATACCAATAGATTTTGGTGACAATTGCGTGACAATCCCTTCGGGTTACCCGAAGGCACGCGAAAGGGTAAGTGGTTATGCAGGTTCAGAAACAAGGACAACGTCAATTAAGGGTGGGTGAAGAGATCCGCCATGTGCTGGCAGGCGTATTCATGCGTGGCGAGTGCTATGACCCTATCATCAGCGGGGCTTCCATCACTGTGTCTGAAGTGCGTATCAGCCCCGACCTCAAGAACGCCACGGCCTATGTGATGCCGCTGGGCGGCCTCAACCGCGAGGCCATCATGGACGCGCTGGCGAAAAATGCCTCTATCTTCCGCAAGTTCGTTTCCGATGAAATGAAACTGCGCTATGCGCCGAGGATACATTTCCGCCTTGATGAATCTTTCGATGAAGCCTACCGCATCGAAAAGCTGCTCAACGCCCCCGAAGTGGCGCGTGATTTAGAAAAGAAGTAGTTGTTCGTCTTTAGTTGTTAGTTGTTCAAATTACTAACAACGAACAACCAATAACGAACAACGGTATATATGAACCGCCACGGCTTTTTTATCCTTGATAAACCTCTTGGCATATCCTCTGCCAAAGCCGTGGGCGAAGTGAAACGCCTCCTCAAATGCAAGAAGATCGGGCATGGGGGCACCCTTGATCCTCTGGCTTCCGGCGTATTACCGCTTGCCGTCAACGAGGCTACCAAGGCATTCGATTATGTAGCCAGCACCACCAAAGGCTACCGCTTCACAGTCACCTTTGGAGAAGAGCGCAGCACTGACGATGCCGAAGGCGAGGTGACGAACACCACCACTGAACTGCCCACGCGCAAGGACTTGCTTAATATCATACCTGCGTTTATCGGCCCCGTGCTGCAGGTGCCGCCGGTCTATTCGGCGCTCAAGATTGGTGGCGAGCGCGCTTATGCACGGGCAAGGGCAGGCGAGCAGGTGACGATGGAAGCAAGGCTTATCCATATTCATGACCTGGCGCTGCTTGCGGATGCCACGGGTGAGGGGCCGCTTAGGCAGGCAACCTTTGAAGTATCCTGCGGAAAAGGCACGTATGTGCGCTCGTTGGCGCGGGATATTGCAAGAAAAATCAATAGTCTGGGGTATGTTTCCCATCTGCGCCGCACTGCGGTGGGAAAATTTGGGGAAAGCGACGCGATTTCACTGGATAAATTGGCTGATATTGTGCATAGTGGCGCGCTTTCAAAAGCATGGATTCCTCTTGAATTGGCGCTGGACGACATCCCGGCAATCAGGTTGGAACCGCAGCAAGCCCTCAGGATCAGGCAAGGTCAGTCCATCCCTGTGCAGGCAGGCGACGGAAAATATCTTGTCCTTGATGCTGGTGCAGCCCTGGCGTTAGGCAGGGTAGAAAACGGCAGGCTGTATTCCATGCGCGTATTTAATATTAACTAATGGAGTTTACCGATGTCGATCGAAGCAAAAAAGAAGACGAAGATCATTAAAGATAACGCTGTCACCAAGACAGACACTGGTTCGCCCGAAGTGCAGATCGCACTGATCACCGAGCGCCTGAGCCAGCTGGCAAAACATTTTGAGAGCCATAAGAAGGATCATCATTCCCGCCGTGGTCTGCTCATCCTTGTAGGCCGCCGCAAGCGCCTGCTTGAATACCTCAAGAACAAGGACATGGACCGCTACGCGGCTATCATTAAGAAACTCGGTCTCAGGAAGTAATTTTTTCTTCACTAAAATTAAAGAGAGGCGCCGGAAATCTCCGGCGCTTTTTTTTATGTCAGTGATAGGGTATAGTCATGCGCATGAAAAAGAAAATACTCGCATGGTTCATCTGCCTCATGCTTCCGGCAAGCGTTGCACAGGCAATAGGCTATGCCACTCCCGGACAATTCATCGGTTATAAAACGCTCGTCACGTTCTGGAACGATGATTGCAGCCAGTGTGCGCGGCAGTTGCCCATAATGATTCAGGTGGCGAAGTATAATCCTGATGCGAAATTCTATTATATTTTCCTCGGCGATTACATGAGCAGCGAGAATCTGGCACGCGGGGCGCTGCCGTCAAACCTGCTGATATTCAATGTGTCGGAAGCGGCAACAACGTTGCGCTCTTTCGGCGCTACGGCGGATATGCTGCCTTTCAGCGCTGTTCTGCGTAATGACGGAACCATCTGCCGCTCGCGCGCTGGGGTGCAGGGTGTCAGCACGCTGGAAGACTGGATGGAAAAATGTTAGGCCTAATCAACAAAATGGCGTATATCAGACGCTATATACAGGGAGAAAATAAAGCATGAAACTTCGTAGTCTGGCCTCAATACTGGTGTTGCAATGTGCTATAACCCTGCCTGCTTTTGCTCAGGAAGACGCGCAGGAAACTGCGCAGGATGCTGTGCAGCAGGTGGAGGCTGAAACGGCTGATGACGACGGAAAATTCAATCATTTCGAGAACTGGCTGGATGAGTTGCGCGCTGAAGCGCTGGCTGCCGGTATCGCACAGGATGTCATTGACGATGCGCTGGAAGGCATTGAAGAGCCGTCTGAGGATGTTGTCGTTAAAGACAGGTCGCAGCCGGAGATAAAAAAGACCTTCAAGCAGTATGTGAATAACGTGTTCACGGACAAAAAGGTAAAAGCCGCGCGCGTTGCCTGGAAGGATAACAGGCGGGTGATTGATCGCGTGTCGGACGCTTACGGCGTGCAGCCGCAGGTGCTGCTGGCGCTCTGGGGTATCGAGAGTAATTTCGGCCTCGTGCAGGGCAACCATTCCATTATCGAATCGCTTGTTACGCTGGCATATGATGGCCGCCGCAGCGCCTTCTTTCGTGCACAGTTGCTGGATGCCATGCGCATCATGCAGCAGGAAAATATAAGGAGCGCCGAGTTGCTCGGTTCATGGGCGGGCGCAATGGGGCAGGTGCAGTTCATGCCATCGAGCTTCCTCAGATATGCCGTGGATTACAGTGCAGACGGCAAAAAGGACATCTGGACCAATAACGCTGATGCGCTGGCGTCCATGGCGAACTATCTCAAGTCTGAAGGCTGGGATGGTAATATGGGCTGGGGCATAGCCGTATCCCTGCCCAAAGAGAGCAAAGTGGAATGGGGCGAAATGAAAGAGCGCCTGCCGCTTGCCACATGGAAAAAATTCGGCGTGCGCCAGCGCAACGGCTCCATGCTCACCGGCATTAAAGAAGAGGCGCGCCTGATACTGCTGGATAACGACCCCGCCAGCGCCTATCTGGTGTATCCCAACTTTGACGTTATCATGAAATGGAACCGCTCTACGTACTTCGCCACCACTGTCGGCCTGCTTTCTGACGCCATAGGAGAAGAAGAGTGAAAAATTACCGTATAGCGTCTGTGGCGCTGCTGCTTTTTCTTGCTGCCTGCGACGCAAAGCAGCAGATGCCCCCCTATCAGGGCGTTAAGATCGGCAAGCCCTACCAGATATACGGGCGCTGGTACAAACCCAAATATGAGCCTAACTACGACGAGACCGGTGTCGCCTCGTGGTATGGCCCCGGGTTTCACGGCAACAAGACCGCCACGGGTGAAATTTATGACCAGCACGGCCTCACCGCTGCGCATCCCACGCTGCCGCTGCCTTCCATTGTAAGGGTGACCAACCTTGAGAACGGCAGGACCGCGCTGCTGCGTATCAATGACCGCGGGCCTTTCGCCAAGAACCGCATTATTGATCTTTCCAAGGCATCGGCAGACAGGTTGGGGGTCATCGGCAACGGCACAGCACGCGTGCGCGTGCAGTTCATGGACCAGCAGACCCAGCAATATGTCAGCGTCAGCAGCCAGAAGGGTATACAATATGCCATGAATGAGCTGAAGGACGTCGTGCCTGCGGAGGCCTCCGCCATAGAAGACCTGCGCACCAAGCCGCAATTCTATGTGATGAAGGTTCCGGCTGACCAGCCCGCGCCGCCTGATTCTGTGGTAGTATCCGAGCATGAAGCGCAGAAGTACCCGACCAGGAATATTTTTGATGAGGCTGAAACGCTGGTGGCCAAAGATGAGGAGGCTACGCCAAAATCTTCCGCGCTTGAACTCACCAGCCCGCAACAGGGCAAGTTCCTGAATGCTCCCGGCGGCAATTATTATGTGCAGGCAGGCACGTTCGGCGTGGAAGATAACGCCAAGCGCCTCGCCAACCGTATCGAGCGTGACTATAACGCCAGGATCGTGCGCTTGGTATCCGGAGACAAACCGTTTTACCGCGTGATGATCGGGCCGTATACGGAACAGGGGCACGCCAAAAGCACGCTCAGCAAACTCAATTCCATCGGCGTGGCGAACGCCAGAATAACCAGAGATTAGGAGACATAAGTGCTGAAAAAGCTTTTTGCCGCATTGCTGGTGGCTTGCGTTGGATTCACTGCGACGGGCACATGGGCCATTGAAACGGCGGCCAAACAGGCCATAGTGATAGATGACAGCACCGGCACCGTGCTGTTTGAGAAGAACGCCGACGAAAAAATGCATCCGTCTTCCATGACCAAGCTGATGACGGTGTATCTGGTGTTCGAGCGCCTCAGGGAAGGCAGCCTCAAGCTTTCCGACACGCTGACCGTGAGCGAAAAAGCGTGGCGCACGCAGGGTTCTAAAACATTCGTGAATATCGGCGGCAAGCTTACGGTGGAAGATCTGATTCAGGGTATCATCGTGCAGTCGGGCAACGATGCCTGCGTGGTGGTGGCCGAGGGCCTTGCCGGGAGCGAAGAGGCATTCGCCCAGAAGATGAACGATAAGGCCAGGCAACTGGGCATGAACAACACCAATTTCCTCAATGCCAGCGGCATGCCGCAAGAGCAGCATCTGATGAGCGCGCGCGATCTGGCCACGCTCAGCCACCACATCATCCACGATTTCCCGGAATATTATCACTATTACTCGCAGAAGGAATTCGTGCATAACGGCATCAAGCAGGGCAACCGTAATTTGCTGCTCTACAAGAACAGCATGATCGACGGCCTGAAAACCGGCCACACGGAAGAGGCAGGGTATGGTATTGCTGTCTCCGGCAAGGATGAAAAGGGCCGTCGCATCATCGTTGTCATCAACGGAACCAAAGACGCCAAGGAACGAGCCGAAGAAGCGGAACGCCTGTTCTCCTTTGCACTACGGGATTTTGAAAGCATCACCCTTGCAAAAAAAGGCGATGTGATAGGTCAGGCGGATGTTTGGTTCGGCACTACGCCAACCGTGCCACTTACAGTTGGAAATGACGTTCTTATAACTATTCCCAAGACTAACCGCAGCAAACTTAAATTCGTGCTCGGTTATAAATCTCCTGTACCGGCTCCCGTCAAGGCAGGCGAGCATATCGCGGACCTGCGCATCGAGTCACCCGATAGCCCGCCCGTAACACTGCCTCTGGTGGCTGGCGCAAGTGTGGACAAACTTGGTGCATTTGCGCGTATCTTCCCCACGTTAAAATATCTGCTGTCAGGCCAATGAAGGGGGCTTTCATATCGCTGGAAGGTGGCGAGGGAAGTGGCAAAACCACACAGGTGTCTTTGCTGAAAGACGCCTTTGCCAAAGCAGGAATTGACGCCGTGTTCACCCGTGAGCCCGGCGGTTGCGTGCAGGCGGACGCGATTCGCACTTTACTGCTGACCGGGGCAGGGGACAAATGGCAGCCGCTTACAGAAACACTGCTTTTTCAGGCGGCGCGTGTAGAACACGTCCAGCGTGTTATAAAACCTGCACTTGCTGGCGGCAGGCATGTGATAAGCGATCGTTTTTTTGACTCCACCCGTGTGTATCAGGGGCATGCGCGCGGCCTTGGCGTGGCATACATGCACGCGCTGCACCAGATCACCGTGGGGGATTTTACCCCCGACCTTACGATATATATTGATATAAGGCCGGAAGATGGCTTAAAAAGGGCCAATTCCCGCCAGGGAAATGAAACGAGGTTTGAGTCGCTCGACATCTCGTTCCACCACAAGGTGCGCGAGGGTTTTCTGCAATCCGCCGGGAACGAACCGCAGCGCTTTGCCGTGGTCGACGGAGGGCAGGCTAAAGAGCAGGTGTGCACACAAATTTTTGCGGCGCTGGATACGAAACTGGGACTGAAGCTGTAATGGAAAAGAAAACGCTGAGCAGGCTGATAGAGGGCTACAAGGACTTTCACCGCGACTATAGCGGCCCCGAATATAATGCCTACCGCAAGACAGCCGCCAAAGGACAGGCGCCGAAGGTAATGGTCATTTCCTGCAGCGATTCACGCGTGAGCCCTTCCATCGTGATGCGCGCGGATCTGGGAGACATTTTCCTCGTCAGCAACGTGGCGAATATTGTGCCACCTTACAAGCCCGGCAAAGGCACGCATCACAGCACCAGCTCCGCGCTGGAGTTCGCCGTGGGAACGCTGGGCGTGGAAGACATCGTGGTGATGGGACATAGCGGCTGCGGCGGCATACGTGCCCTGCTCGACGGCGCGCCTAAAGAGCTGGACGGGGAGTATAGCTTTATAAGCCAGTGGGTTGGAATTATCAAAGACGCGGGCAAAAAAGTAGCCGCTCTGCCGGAAAAAGAGCGTTATACGGCCTGTGAGCAGGAAGCGCTGAAAATATCGCTGAGAAACCTCCTGAGTTTTCCCTGGATAGGTGAAAAGGCCAGGGCGGGTGATCTCCATGTTCATGCATGGCATTTTGATATACCAACCGGCGCGATTCACGCTTATGATACGAACGAAGATAAATTCGTTCTGTTAGATACCTACAATGGCAAAGCGTAGCGCAGCTGAAAAAAAAGAAGAAGAGTTAAGCATAACCCATCCGCGCATGCAGCATGAGCTGCTTGGCCACCACGAGGTTGAACAGCACCTGCTGCATCTCTATAATGCAAAACGCTTTCCGCATGCGCTGCTTGTCTCTGGCGGGCGCGGCATCGGCAAGGCAACCTTTGCTTACCGGCTGGCGCGCTTCCTGCTTACGCCGCAAGAGGCCACAGGAGGGCTGTTTGGCGATGCGTTGCCGCCGGAGTCGCTGCGCGTTGGGCCGGAAAAAGAAACCTTCAAGCGCATCGCCGCAGGCTCGCATTCCGACCTGCTGGCGCTGGAGGGGGACGACATCAAGATCGACCAGGTAAGGGCGGTGCCTGCATTCCTTTCCATGACCCCGGCGGAAAGCGACTGGCGCGTGGTGATCATCGACAGTGCCGACGCCATGAACCGCAACGCCGCCAACGCGTTGCTCAAAACGCTGGAAGAACCGCCCGCGCGGGCAGTGCTCATCCTTATCAGCCACAATCCCGGCGCGTTGCTGCCTACAATCCGTTCACGCTGCCGCAGCGTTCGCCTTATGCCGCTGCATGAGAAACATTTCAGCGCGATCATCTCCGGCATATTGCCAGATATTACCACCGAGCAAAAACATGCGCTTGCGGTGCTCTCTGGCGGTTCCGCAGGGGATGCTATCTTTTTCCACGAGCAGGGGGCGCTCTCCCTCTACCGTGATATTCTCGAGCAGATCGCCAATAACGAGACTACCGGCCTGCATGGCTTTGCCGATCGCCTCAACCGCAAGGAGGCGGCTAAGCAGTTTGAGACATTTGCACGGCTGTTCATGATCCTGCTGGCGCGCATGGCGACGCTGGCCAACCCCGCATTACAGGAAGTATTCATGGGCGAGAAGGGGGCGCTTGCAGCCATAAACGCTGGCAAGAACGCCGATGAATGGCTGGAAATATGGGATAAAAGCAACCAGTTGCTGACGGATACGGAAAATTTATATCTCGATAAAAAACAGTCTGTTATAACATTGTTGCGGCAAATGCAACCTGCATAAATGTCATAGAATCTTCATAAAATTACGTCAGCTCAGGTGATATATTGATCCTGTATGGCAGAACCCAACGTCACGCAGATACCCAAGGAAGACCTCGAAGCTGCTCAGAAGTGCATGGTGGCAGCAGGTTTGCTTGGCGCGAAAGAAGGGCATGCGGAAGTTAAAACAAGAGCAATGGTGGTCGGAAGGCAGCCTGAACCTTCCCCAGCGGAATCTCCTCCGGCAAAGCTGGAAATACAAAATCCCCAGACGATGGGCATGGTGATCGTACAGGACAACGAAAAGGCGATCATAAAGCTGATTGAGGGGGGTATGACTGGCGAGGGGCTTAAAATGCGGGAATTATCGCAGGAAGTGGCCGGAGAAGACCTGAATACTGCCCTTTCATGCAGCGCGCCAAAAGCAGGGCGCGGCAGGTAGAAAATCCATTCTACACATTGCTTTTGCTGGTGAATACTGTATTCCTACCGCATGAAAAAATATCCGTTTTATATCACCACCCCCATTTATTACGTCAATGACCGCCCGCATATCGGCCACGCCTATACATCGGTAGCGTGCGATGTGCTTGCCCGCTTTATGCGTCTGGACGGCAGGGATGTCAAATTCCTCACCGGCACCGACGAGCACGGTCAGAAAGTGGAAAAGTCCGCCAGGGCCGCAGGCGTAAGCCCCAAGGCATTCGTGGATGAAGTGTCGGTGCATTTCCGTGAGCTGACCAAGGTGATGAATATCAGCAATGATGATTTCATCCGCACCACCGATGCCCGCCATATCAAAAGCGCGCAGGCGCTGTGGAAGAAGATGCAGGAGAACGGTCATATCTACCTCGGCAGCTATGCCGGGTGGTATGCGGTGCGAGATGAGGCGTTCTATGCGGAATCTGAACTTGTGGACGGTAAAGCGCCCACCGGGGCGGAAGTGGAATGGGTGGAAGAGCCCAGCTATTTCTTCAGGCTCTCGGCATTTGGCGACAGGCTGCTACAGTTTTTTGAAGAAAACCCCACCTTCATCATGCCAGCCAGCCGCCGCAATGAGGTTATCAGCTTTGTTAAAGGCGGCCTGAAGGATCTTTCCATTTCGCGCACCACGTTCGAGTGGGGCATCCCCGTGCCGGGCGACGAAAAACACATCATGTATGTGTGGCTGGACGCGTTGGCCAATTACCTCTCGGCGCTGGGCTACCCTGAAGAGAACGCCGTGCAGTATAAGACCTACTGGCCTGCGGACATGCACATGGTGGGCAAAGACATCCTTCGCTTCCATACGGTATACTGGCCTGCGTTCCTCATGGCTGCGGATATTCCTGTCACCAAGCGCGTATTCGCACATGGCTGGTGGACGATCGAAGGTGAGAAGATGAGCAAGTCGCTTGGCAATGTGGTCGCCCCGCAAGACCTCGTGACGCAATATGGGCTTGACCAGACGCGTTGGTTCCTGCTGCGTGAAGTTCCCTTCGGCAACGATGGCAATTTCTCCCGTGAGCGTATGGCCTCGGTAATCAATTCAGAGCTGGCCAATACGATCGGCAACCTCGTGCAGCGCACGGTTGCCATGGTGCATAAGAATTGCGGCGGCATAGTACCGGATGCCCACGGTGTGAATAAGGACGTGCTCGATCTTTCCTTCCTCGATAAAGTGCAGGTGACGGATGCCGCAACGCCGGAAAAAGTAGCGACGCTCTATTACGATTGTCGTTTTAACGAAGTGCTGGGCGACGTGCTGGCCATTGCCAATGAAGCGAACCAGTACATCGACACGAAAGCGCCGTGGAAGCAGAAGAAGGAAGACCCCAAGCTCATGGAAGCGACGCTTTACCATCTGCTCGAAGGCATTCGCTGCATCGCCATCATGTTACAGCCCGTCATGCCGGAAACCGCGTCAAAAATGCTGGTGCTGCTCGGCTATGAAGGCACGCCGGCCATGTTCTCAGCACTTAAGCCTGAGCATGCCTTAAAGCCCGGCACCGTGTTGCAGCAGCCGCAGCCTCTTTTCCCCAGGATTGAGGAAAAGAAGGAGTAGCCATGCTGCTTGTTGATTCACACTGCCATCTCAATTTTCCGGAATTCAGGGAAGACCTTGAAGGCGTTATCGCGCGTGCGCGTGCGGCGGGCGTTGGCGTGATGCAGACCATCTGCACCGAAGTGGAAGAGTTTGATGAGGTGCACGGCATCGCTCAAAAGCATGACGGCATTTATTGCTCTGTAGGTGTGCACCCCAATGAGTCCGAACAGAAGAGTAAAGCCGAGCTGCAATTCCTGCTCTCCAGGGCAAAACACCCCAAGGTCATCGGCATTGGCGAGACGGGGCTGGATTATCATTACACTTACAGCTCACGCACCGCGCAGCAGGAGAGCTTCCGCATTCACATAGACGCGGCACGCCAGACCGGTTTGCCAATCATTGTTCACACGCGCGAGGCGGATGAGGACACAGTGAACATAATGGCCGAAGAAATGCAGAAGGGGGCGTTCACCGGCGTCATCCATTGCTTCACGTCTTCGCAGTGGCTGGCTGAGAAATCGCTCGATATGGGGCTTTATATTTCCATCTCCGGCATAGTGTCGTTCAAGAATGCGCAATCTATCCGCGACACGGTGAAAACCGTCCCGCTGGAGCGGCTGCTGGTGGAAACGGATGCGCCGTTCCTTGCGCCCATTCCCCATCGCGGCAAGCGTAACGAGCCTGCTTTCACCAGATACACCAACAAGGTGGTGGCGGAACTCAAGGGTATAACCGAAGAAGCATGCGCTGCCGCTACCACGGCCAATTTCTTCCGTTTGTTTAACAAGGCAAAAGCGCCATGAATATTCCGCTTGTCATTCCCGCAAAAGCGGGAATCCGGTCCTTATTTTTTGTGCCGTGCTACGGCACACTGGATGCCCGTTTTCACGGGCATGACAAAAAAGAGGCATTATGCCCATAAAAATCACAATACTTGGCTGCGGCGCTTCCGGCGGTGTGCCTGTGCTGGGGTGCGATTGCGAAGTGTGCAAGTCCGCCAATCCCAAGAACAAACGTGGCCGCGTTTCCATACTCATTGAATCGGCAACCACTACCGTTCTGGTGGATACGTCACCCGATATGCGCGAACAGTGCCTGCGTGAAGGCATTAAAAAGATCGACGCCATTATCTACACACACGGCCATGCCGACCACCTGCACGGCATCGACGACGTGCGCTCGTTCAATTATGCCGCCGATGCGGCGCTTCCCACCTACAGCGACCAGCAAACACTGGATGCTATCGCCAAGCGCTTTGATTATGTGTTTCTTCCCGGAAAGCCTTCCGGGCTGATGTGGTACCGCCCGGCGCTGGTGCCTGTGCCTGTCACCCCCTATGTGTCATTTAAAATAGGCGATATCGACGTGTTGCCGATCGAACAGAAACATGGCGGCGGCACATCGCTTGGGCTGCGCGTTGGCAGGTTTGCCTATTCAACGGATACGAACGGGCTGTCGGATAAAGCCAAGGATGCGCTCAAAGGGCTGGATACGTGGCTAGTGGATTGCCTGCGCTACAAAGAAGCGCCGACTCACGCGCATCTGGAGATGACGCTCGGCTGGATTGAGGAATTAAAACCTGCGAAGGCTTACCTCACGCATATGAACCACGAGTTCGATTACGACAGGCTGAGCGCAGAACTACCTGACAATACCGAGCCTGCCTATGACGGGCTCAGGCTGCAAATAGATTAAGTTTAGCGCCCTTGTCCCGTTGTTGGCTGGAATGCGTTGCCTAAATTGGGAAAACGAGTGCCTCTGGCAATGCGCTCAGCCATCAGCGCATTATTTTCACTAATTGCGGCAATTGCCTGAGTGGCAATGTTTTCCTGGCTAAGGGTCTTATTTTGAGAATAGGTATATGTCGGTGTGTGCTCTTTTATCGTGATGTTGCCGCTCAGCGCGTCTTCTATCGCGGGGAATGTTACAATCGTTTTCTGTGCCGCATCGACAACGATAGCGGAAGAAAGGGCATGATTATAGAATACTACCTGCTGGCCTTCACGGGGGCCTTCCCCTTGCTTTACTTTAATCCGCTCAGAAGCTTTGCTGATCAGTTCATCATTTATAGCGGCAGGTGGGATCAGCTTTGCTTCCCGTGAAATCACAAAAGGCTTCAAAGCCTGATTGAAGGGCGCGTCAGATAATACGTATTCTTGTGGCAAGGGCGCTATAGATGCTGGGTTCTCCGTTCCGGCGGCGTTAGCACCTGTGGCGATACTTGCTGCGGCAGCGGAAGCTGCGATAATTTTTTTAGCGATGGACATACGTTTTTCCTCTGACATTTTCCCTGAAATCCTGTGAAAATTAATAGCATAATCTGCAACTGCGTTATATGAAGATACTGTGAATTTTTGACCCATTGACTTATAATGATAATATGAGCTTTTCCATCACGATAACCCACACAGACGGCCTTGCCCGCACGGGAAAGGTGAGCACCGCGCATGGCGATATCCGTACCCCTGCTTTTATGCCGGTGGGTACGGCGGGCACCGTGAAGGGCATGCTGCCGGAATCCGTCAAAGCCACGGGGGCGGATATCGTGCTGGGCAACACCTATCACCTCATGCTGCGCCCCGGCGCGGAACGCGTGGCCAAAATGGGCGGGCTGCATAAATTCATGAACTGGCCGGGGCCTATTCTCACTGACTCCGGCGGATTTCAGGTCATGTCGCTTGCGGGCCTGCGCAAGATCACCGAGGAAGGCGTAACCTTTTCCTCGCATATCGACGGCAGCAAACACCACCTTACGCCGGAGCGCGCGATGGATATCCAGCATATGCTGGATAGCGACATTACCATGGTGCTGGATGAATGCACGCCGTTCCCTGCCACTGAGCAGCAGACCAAGGATTCCATGCGCCTTTCCATGCGCTGGGCGGAGCGCTGCAAGAAAGCGTTCGTGCCGCGTGCTGGGTATGCGTTATTCGGTATCGTGCAGGGGGGAATGTATAGCGAGCTGCGCAGGGAATCGGTGGAAGCACTGATGAAAATCGGTTTTGACGGTTACGCGGTGGGCGGCCTTGCGGTGGGCGAGGGGCAGGAAGTAATGTTCAAAACGCTTGATGCCACCATGCCGCATATGCCGCAGGATAAGCCGCGCTACCTTATGGGTGTGGGAACGCCATCGGATATCATCGGCGCGGTGATGCGGGGCATAGATATGTTCGATTGCGTGATCCCCACGCGCTCGGCACGCTTTGGCCGCGCCTATACCTCGCATGGGGAAATAAACATCAAGAACGCCCGTCACACGGAAGACCCCGCGCCGCTGGATGCCGCCTGTTCCTGCAACGCCTGTGCTAACTATAGCCGCGCTTACCTGCATCACTTATTCAAAGCGGGGGAGATGCTCGGCCCCATCCTGATGACATGGCATAATATCCATTATTATCAAGGATTAATGGAATCCATACGCTTGAAAATTATTAACGGTACTTTAAATGACTTTGCTTTGAACAGCACATTTTCTTAGCCTGAAACGATACAATTTTTACCGTTTTTTAATAATTATGGGGTTTACTGCCTAACCCGGCTTAAGAAAAATAAAGCAATAAAATGGATAACAGGCACATGCAGATCAGCAAAAAACTGGAAAATATTCCCATGCGTGATGCCAATGTAGCCCATCGCTATGAGAACATGGTTTTGTATGTAAGCCTGATCGCCTTCTTCGCCATGTCGTCCATCTTCCTGCTTATTCTCTCATTGTAATTGGCCAGTGCGGTAGTACACTTGCCGCATTATGCGGCCTGAAATACTTTTTCCTTTATTTTCAGATGTGAACCGCCTCGCAGGCGTAGGCCCTGCGGTAAAGAAAAGCATCGCACGGTTGCTGGGCAGCCGCGATCCGCTTTCCGTACCCACGCGTGACCTGTTATTTCATCTGCCGCAGGGCGTTATCGACCGCCGCAAAAGTCCGTCACTCGCAGAGGCAAAGGAGGGGGATGTTGTCACGTATGTTGTGACGGTGGAAAGCCATCACCCCCCGGCAGGCGGAAAGTTCAATCGTAAGTCGCCTTATAAGGTGCTGTGCCGCATCGGGCAGGATTATATCGCGGTCGTATTTTTTAATGCGCGTGCGGATTTTATTACCAACGCCCTGCCGGAAGGGGAGCAGCGCGTGGTAAGCGGCTCACTGGAGCGTTATGGCCCCTTGGCGCAGATAACCCACCCCGATGTTATAGCGCGTGTGGATGAGCTGGAACAGGTTATGCAGCTTGAGCCTGTCTACG
>JAMIFV010000028.1:0-66918 GCA_035906055.1 Alphaproteobacteria bacterium
AAAAACCGTAAAGTTAAAATCCTCTACGACAAGGCGGTGTATAAGCTGCGTGGCGGCATTGAGCGTTACTTCGGAAAGCTCAAGGAAAATAAACGCCTCTGTCTGCGTTTCGACAAGGAAGACAAAGTTTTCCTCAGCTTCGTGGCACTCGCCGCAACTAAAATCCTCTATAACTGGAAAATTAGCTAACAGTGCCTAGGCACCTGAATGGAGGCAAGGCGCACTGTATCCCCCGTTTCCAGCACGAAGGATTTGCCGTTGATGATATGTTTTACGGGATGCCCGCTGTCTTTGGCACAAGCCAATGAAGGCATCAGAACGAGCAGGAAGAGGAAACGTGAAAAGCTTAGGCGCATAGCCTAATTGAGTACAACAGGCCCACGGTTTTTCCTACGCATTTCTTCGTCCCTGACGAAGGAGCGGTTGCGTTCGATCACCTCTTCGGCGCGTGCCAGCATGGTGGGGTCATGTCCGGTGCGTTTAAGCTCTTCTTCCGGGGTAGCGCCCACATCGCCTGCGAATTTCTTCGGGGCGGGCACTGCCCCGGTTCGCTCCGCCACCCTGTCGGCGAACTGGTGATTAGGTTTGCTCCAGTTCTCTTCGAGACGTTCCTGCCCGCGCTTTACGCCGCCGATGAGTGCGCCCGCACCCGTGGCAACCGCCATAAAGGGCAGCGCCAGCGGCGCTGCCGCAGTGCCGATGGTCAGCAATATGCCCGCAATGCCCACCAGCGCGCCCAGCACCGCCCCGTGCATGGCACCGGAGATGGCGGAGCCGGTGAATATCGCGCCGTCCTTTTTGAAAGGCGCGCTTATCCTGTCCCATGTATTGGCAACGGCCAGACCCGCACCGCTGACGGTGCTGCCGATAACGCCCTGATCCTTGCGGTGGAATTCCGCCGCCCGGTTGCGTTCCTCTATACGTGTTGTGACGTCTTTGGCCATAGGTCTTTAGCGCGCATGAATTCAGCGCCAGCCCCCGCGCGCGAGGCTGTTGCAGGTTCCGGATATACGGTAACCCATTTAACTATACAGCTTTTGTGTGAAACAATTATGACAAAAAGCGAATTTGGCAGATTTAAAGTGTAAGTTACGGTTTTGTCATATAAATTTAACAAACATTAACCTTTAATCTGCTATAATGTAAACAGAATGAAAGGGTGATTAGACTATGACCGTAGCGGTTGCAGACATCCTGAAGAAAATACCCATCCCGGCGTTACGCATGAAGCCGAACATGGAGCCGTTTTACCGCCTGTGCGCCAGAGCGGTGTGCTACGCACTGTATTATCCCAGATATATCGGTTTTGAGAAGATTCCCAGGACCGGTGCCGCTGTGCTCATCGCCAATCATGTGTCGTATGTGGACGGGCTGATAATCGCGGCGGGCTGCAGGCGGCCGGTGCGTTTTGTAATCGACGAGCATATCTATAACGTGCCGGTGGTGAATTACTTCATGCGCTGGAACCGCGCCATTCCCATCCTGCCCACGCGCGAGAGCGTCACCAAGGCGCTCGAAGAAATTTCCAACGGCATTAAAGCAGGCGACCTTATCTGCATCTTCCCCGAAGGGCAGCTCACCTACACGGGCAGCCTCGGGCGTTTCAAGACCGGCATCGAATCCATCATCCGCCGCGACCCCGCGCCTATCTATCCCATCGCGCTCACGGGCCTGTGGGGCAGCATCTTCAGCCGCAAATACCTTGGCTCGTGGAAACGCTTCATTCCCAGACACTGGGGCAAACGCGTCTATGCCATCTGCGGCGACCTTATCCCGCCGGAACGCGTGAGCGTAAACATGCTGCAGAAAGCCGTGATGCGCCTGAAGTATTTAGCGCACGAATAGGGCATCGTCACCCCGGAGAAAGCCGGGATCTTATGAATTGGTAATATATTGCTCGAGATCCCCGCCTTCGCGGGGATGGCGGTTTGTTAAACTCGTGCCTCGTTAAGCAAAACCGCCACCTTCTCAATATATTGCCGTGTGTTCAGCCATTTCTGGCCGTTGCCCACAAGAAGGGCAAGGTCTTTGGTCATATGGCCCGCTTCCACGGCCTCCACGGTGGCTTTCTCCAGCTGTTCGGCGAACTTCACCACATCGGGCGTGTTGTCGAACGTGCCGCGATAGCGCAGCGCCGCCGTCCATGCGAAGATGGACGCGATGGGGTTGGTGGAGGTTTCCTTGCCCGCCTGATAGTCACGGTAATGGCGCGTCACCGTGCCGTGCGCGGCTTCGGTTTCCACGGTTTTTCCGTCCGGGGTTATGAGCACGCTGGTCATGAGGCCGAGCGAGCCGAACCCCTGTGCGACAATATCGGACTGCACGTCGCCGTCATAGTTCTTGCAGGCCCAGACGAACCCGCCGTCGGATTTGAGCGCGAAGGCCACGAGGTCGTCGATAAGGCGGTGCTCGTAGGTAAGCCCTGCCGCTGCGAACTTGGTCTTGAATTCCGTATCGTATACGGACTGGAAGATATCCTTGAACCGCCCGTCATACTTCTTGAGGATGGTGTTTTTGGTGGAGTGGTACACCGGCATCTTGCGCGAAAAGCCGTAATTGAAGCAGGCGCGGGCGAATCCGGTGATGGAATCGTCGAGGTTATACATGCCCAGCGCGACGCCCGCGCTTTTGAAATCGAATATCTCGAAGCTCTGGATCGCGCCGCCGCTTTGCGGCGTGAAGGTGATGGTGAGCCTGCCCGGTTCCTTCACCACGAAGTCGGTGGCCTTGTACTGGTCGCCGAACGCATGACGGCCAACCACGATGGGCTTGGTCCAGCCCGGCACGTAGCGCGGCACGTTCCTGCAGATGATGGGTTCGCGGAAGATGGTGCCGTCGAGGATGTTGCGGATGGTGCCGTTGGGCGACTTCCACATCTGCCTGAGATTGAACTCTTTTACGCGCGCCTCGTCCGGGGTGATCGTGGCGCATTTCACGCCCACGCCATAGTGCTTGATGGCGTTGGCGGCATCCACGGTGATCTGGTCTTCGGTTTCGTCGCGCTTCTGGATGGAGAGATCAAAGTATTTCAAATCCACGTCCAGATGTGGCAAAATAAGGAGTTCCTTGATCATCGCCCAGATGATGCGTGTCATTTCATCGCCGTCGAGCTCTACCAGCGGAGTGTTTACTTTTATTTTTGCCATATGACTTCTCCTCCAAATTTTGAGCACGATACTCTACGCACCGCCAACCCGCAACCCCATAGCGGTGCGCTGCCGTGCGACAGCTACCATCACTATTATCACTATCAGTCTTCCACGCAGTACCTGTGGCTTGCGCGCGCATGCTACCTGCTGGGCGCGGATGCGCAAGCGCAGGAGGCGATAAAGAAGGCGCTCTTTCAGGATCACTTCAACGCGGAAGCGCTCGCGATAAAAAACAAAGGCGGTATAGGCGATATAGCCCACACATATGACAAGCATCCGCTGTTCGATACGCAGTTCTGTGATTCGGTTGGCCGCAGACACGACGCCGCCACCGTGCCGCACGATGAAGGCGTGCATGCCGTGCTGCGCGGCGATATGGCGACCGCCGTAGAAAAATTCGCGCAGGCGCTGGGTGCATCGCCCGCGCACAGCAACAGCCATTTATGGATGGGCAAATGCAGGCTGGCGATGGGTGATGCCACAGGCGCCAAAAAGAGCTTTCAGGAAGCGATACGGCTGGCGCATCTTGACCACGATTCCTATCACAAGGCGGCATCCGTTGAGCATCTGAAGCGCGCACGCGCGTTCATGTCGCGCGGGGAATTCGACCTCGCGATCAACGATTACACCAAGGCGCTTGACCTTGATCGCACCAATCAGGATGCGACGACAGAACGCACGGCGGCGCAGAAAGTTCGCGCTAACAAATAGTGACGCTCAAAAAAAAATGTGATAATTCAGGTTCGGTTTTTCACTGCCTGAGTTCTTACCATGTATACTAACGTACGTTATATCCTTCTCACTGCACTGCGCGACTGGCTGTTCGGCGCGCTTATGATCGGCGTGATCGCCTGCGGGGTGGTTGCCCACCTGCTGGGCAGCACGGCGCTGGTGGAAACGCAGGAGATGACGCTTTCCTATGTTTCCGCTTCCAGCCGCATCGTGATCGTGGGCGGCCTCATCATTTTCGCCTGTTTCCATGTGCGCAACGCCTTCGACACGCGCGAGATCGACATGTTCCTGGCACGCCCCATCACACGCGCCAATCTTGTGTTCTCCTACTGGCTCGGTTTTGCCGTGGTGGCCACGCTGCTCGTGCTGCCCACCGTAGGCTTTGTAGCATTGCAGGGGCTGCTGGATAAACCCGGCTTTATCTACTGGTCGGTCAGCCTGCTGGTGGAATGCTGGCTGGCGGTGGCGGTGTCGCTGTTCGCGTCATTTACGCTCAGGAGCGCGGTAACCTCCGTACTTGCCAGCATAGGCTTTTATGTGCTCGGGCGCATGATGGGCTTCTTCATCATCACCACCAAATCCGCCTTCCTGTTTGAGCAGCAATGGCTTAACAGCATCCTCACGGGAGCGCTCAAGGGCGTGTCCGTCATCATGCCGCGCCTTGATTTCTTTGCCAAGAGCGAATGGCTCATTTACGGCGTGAGGAACATGCAGGACTACCGGCTCGGCATTATACAGGCGGCGGTGTTCATTCCGCTGCTGATATTCGCCACCATCGCGGACTTCCGCAGAAGGCAGTTCTGATGAACTTTTTTCGTAAATATTGCTGGCTGCTGATATTTGCCGGGATGCAGGGCGCCTTCTGGTGGAGCACGCGCGACAACCTGCCGGAGCTTGGCATCGTGCCCGACGTGCCCGGTGAAGCGGCGGTAAAAGCAATATCGTTCGGCGATGAGGAATTTTATTTCCGTATCCTTGGGTTGGATATCCAGAACGCTGGCGACACGTTCGGGCGTTTCACCGCGCTCAATAAGTATGATTTTAAAAAGCTTTATGCGTGGTTCATGCTGCTGGATTCGCTTGACCGCGAGTCCAGCTATATCCCGTTCCTCGCCAGTTATTATTTCTCCCAGACGCAGAACGTGCCGGATAACAAATATGTGGTGGATTATCTCTACGCGCATTCCGCAGACCGTCCGCAGAAGAAGTACTGGTGGCTGGCGCAGGCGACCTATATCGCCGAGCATAAACTGAAAGACAAAGACCTCGCGCTCAAGATGGCCAAGCCGCTGGAAGAAGCCACTGACGCGCCGTTCTGGGTACGCCAGTTACCAGCCTTCGTGCATGAGCGCCGCGGCGAAATGGACGATGCGCTGCATATCATTGAGAGTATCGCCAAGAACTCCAAGGAGATTCCCGCGGGCGAACTCAATTTCATGAATTATTTCGTCAAGGAACGCCTGAAACGGCTTGAGACGCTGCAGGTGCCGACAACGCAGGCCCCAGCAGCAGGAACTATACCAGCGCCAACAGAACAGGCTCCGCACAAGGAATAAGACCCATGCGTGCAGTGGTGCTTTCAGGTTCACAGTACGGCATTAAAGAAGTATCACGCCCGCAGCCACGGCAGGGCGAGGTGCTTATCAAAGTCGCCTATGCAGGTGTGAACCGCGCTGACCTGTTTCAGGTGCAGGGAAAATATCCGCTGCCTGAAAACGGCGTGCCGGGGCTGGAAGTGTCGGGCGAGGTTGCAGAATGCGCCAGTGATGTAACCGCATTTGAAGCGGGTGATAAGGTCTGCGCAATCCTCAGTGAAGGAGCATTCGCGGAGTATGTGGCGGTGCAGGCGGGGCAAGTAATGGGCGTGCCGCAAGGGCTTGGCCTTGCCGAAGCGGCCTGTTTGCCGGAGGCCGCCTTCACCGCATGGGTGAGCCTTGTGTGGCAGGCGGATATGCGAAAGGGCGAGAAGGTGCTTATCCACGGCGGTGGCAGCGGCATCGGCATCATCGCGATACAGATCGCAAAGGTGCTGGGCGCTGAAGTATTCGCCACCGCAGGCAGCGCTGAAAAATGCGCCGCATGCAAAACAGCGGGCGCACGTGCCATCAATTACCGGGAAGAGGACTTTGTAAGTGTTGCCCAGGGAGCGGGCGGGATGGATGTGATCCTCGATATGGTGGGCGGCGATTACTTCGCACGCAATCTCGCGGCGCTTGGCAGTAACGGCAGGCTCTGCATTATCGCGATGCTCAAAGGCCCAAGGGTTGAAGCCTCCGTTTCGGCGATATTGCTCAAGCACCTGAAGGTGATGGGTTCAACGCTCAGGGGGCGCAATCCGGCAGAAAAGGCGGCTTTGGCGCAGGAACTGCACGAGAAGATATGGCCATGTATCGGCGAGGGAAAGCCCATCAAGCCCATGATTGCGCAAATTTTTTCTTTAAATGAAGCAGAAAAAGCGCTCGCATTCATGGATAAAGGCTTGAACGTAGGGAAAATCCTCCTTAAGATATAACTCCTTGTTTGGTGTGAGAGGCTTCCGCAAAACAAGGCCCAGCGCCGCTGGTGGCGCCTTGATCGATGAAAAAAGCGCTGTGAGTCAGGCGCTGGCACGTGTAATAAACCAAGTGTAATAACATAGTAATATAGAATAGGTAGTAGGTTATGGCTTTACCACTGATGCCGAAGGCAACCGCCGTATGGCTTGTAGAAAATACGACGCTCACCTTTGAGCAGATCGGCGATTTTTGCGGCATGCACCCGCTGGAGGTGCAGGGCATTGCGGACGGCGAAGTGGCTGTGGGCATCATCGGTCAGGACCCGGTAACGTCCGGCCAGCTGACGCTGGAAGACATCCGCCACTGCGAGAACAACGCTGAAGCGCGCCTGCAGATGACATCGGAAACCGAAAAGTTCATCATCAGCAAGACCAAGGCGAAGGGTGGCCGCTATACCCCGGTTTCCCGCCGTCAGGACAAGCCCGATGCCGTGGCATGGTTCGTGAAATACCATCCCTCCATCCCCGACGCGCAGATCATCAAGCTGATCGGCACCACCAAGAACACTATCAATGCCGTGCGCAACCGCACGCACTGGAACAGCCCCAACCTTAAACCCAAGGACCCGGTGCTGCTTGGGCTGTGCACGCAGACGAGGCTGGATGAGGCCATCGCCAAGTTCTCAAAGCAGCCGGAAGCAGAGTCCGATAAAAAGGCTATATAATCCAGCTGTATTCATGCTAGTGGTTGTGCATGTCTGACGCCCTTTCCATGATCCTTGATCATTTCGCAGAATGCCGCGTGCTCTGCGTGGGCGATGTCATGCTTGACCGTTTTGTGTACGGGCAGGTGGACCGCATCTCGCCGGAAGCGCCGATTCCCGTATTCTCCATCCGAGAAGAACGCTCCATGCTCGGTGGCGCTGGCAATGTGGCACGCAACCTTGTGGCGCTGGGCGGGCGCACTACATTCGTAGCGGTGACCGGCAACGACAAAACCGGCCATGAGATCACCTCGCTCATCGGCAAGGAGAGCCTTATCTCCCCGTTTCTGATTCCCGAAAGCGGCAGGCTTTCCACGGTAAAGACGCGCTATGTGGCTGGCAACCAGCAGGTGCTGCGCGCCGACCACGAAGTGGCCGCGCCAGTCGCCGAAGCCACCGCGCAGCGGGTGGCGGAGGCGGCGCTTTCTGAGCTTGCCGCGCAGGATGTGGTGGTGCTTTCCGACTATGGCAAGGGCGTGCTGACGCGTGCGACGGTTGAAGCCATTATCACGGCGGCGAGGGAGCAGGGCAAGCCGGTGATCGTCGATCCCAAGTCGCGGGATTTCAGTTTGTATCGTGGCGCTACCTGCATCAGCCCGAATCTGCATGAACTGGCCAATGCTTCTTCCATTGAGCTGCGCAGCGACGAAGATGTCATCGGTGCGGCCGGGGCGCTGATTGACCAGCATGACCTGCAATGCATGCTGGTGACGCGCAGCAGCAAGGGCATGACGCTGGTGATGAAAAACGGCGAGGTGCATAATATCCCCGCGCGCGCGCAGGAAGTTTATGATGTATCGGGTGCAGGCGACACTGCCGTTGCCGCGCTGGCGCTTGGCATCGCTTCGGGGCTTTCATTCGATGATGCGGCCTATCTCTCCAACCTTGCGGCGGGGATCGTGGTGGGGCGCCTTGGCACTGCTGTGGCGACGATGCAGGATATAAAAAACGCGCTCAGCGCCAAGCATGAACTGACCGGCGCATACAAGATCATGCCGCTGGCCACCGCTGCGCTGCAGGCGGAACAGTGGAAGCGCGAAGGCAAGACCGTCGCCTTTACTAATGGCTGCTTCGACCTCCTGCATCACGGGCATCTGTCCATATTGAACTTCTGCAAGAAACATTCCGACAAGCTGATTGTCGGCGTGAATACCGATGCTTCCATCAAGCGGCTGAAAGGGCCTAACCGTCCCGTGAACGAAGAACATGACCGCACGATGCTGCTGGCATCGCTGGCGGTGGTTGACGCGGTGGTGTTGTTTGAAGAGGATACGCCGCTGAAACTTATCGAATCCGTCCGGCCGCAGGTGCTGGTGAAAGGGGCTGATTACCAGAAGCACCAGGTTGTAGGGCATGAGTTTGTTGAAAGTTATGGCGGCAGAGTGGAACTCGCCCCCCTGAAGCAGGGCTACAGCACCACTAATACGATCAAAAAGATGGCCTGATTCCCTTCTGAATAGATGGAATTTTGGATAGGCCTTGCACTGTGGTATAAATACACAGCAAATATTTATCATTATTTATCAATATATTGCGTATTTGTTTGCACATAAATGCAAAGCTATTCTTATTATCTTCCAATCACTTGGAGGGGTATTAACACTTTCGTAACTATTTGGGCTTAGAAACGATGTTAATGTTCTAGAAATACTTTTGTGCTGAAATGGAAGCACAGAATTACGACAGCAAAAACAGACCAACATTGTATAACTACAGGGAGCATAACATGACTAATAGCGTTACAACCGCGAATAACCCGCAGAAGAAAGCGGGTTTTACGCTGATCGAACTTTCCATCGTGCTGGTGATCATCGGCCTCATCGTAGGCGGTGTACTGGTAGGTCAGGATCTTATCCGCGCTGCAGAAGTTCGTTCTGCCATTTCCCAGGTTGAGAAACTGAACACCGGTGTGAACACCTTCCGCGGTAAATTCAATGCTATTCCTGGCGACATGGCTGCTTCCACTGCCAGCCAGTTCGGCTTTTCCAACGCATCCTGCGCCGGTACTGCCGGTCTTCGTGACGGTAACGGCGTGATCGAAGGTAACGCAGGTGCCGGCAGCTTCCTGCAGGGTGGTGGCGAAACCGGTCTGTTCTGGAACGACATCAGTTCTTCCACAGCGGGCAACCTCGTTGACGGTTCGTTCAGCACTGCAACCTGCACCAGCACCCCCAGCCCCGCCAGCACCAACTTCACTTCCTACTTCCTGACTTCCAAGCTGGGCCGTGGTGCGTACCTCTATGCTTACGCCAGCGGCGGCTATAACTTCTATGGCCTTTCCACCATCACGGCCGTTGCTTCGGGTGCTGTAACCTCCGGTGTGTCTCTCTCGGTGATGCAGGCTTACAACATCGACACCAAGATGGATGACGGCAGGCCGACCACCGGCAACGTGCTCGCTCAGCATCTGACCGGCGGTGCGGTGACCAATGCAACCAACGCCGGTTCGGCTTCCGCTACCACCTGCTATGAAACCACCACGAGCACTTACACCATCTCCACCAACAACGGTGCAGGCGGTAACTGCTCTCTGTCCTTCCGCTTCCAGTAAACGGAAACGGATACAAAAAAGAAGGGCGGTGGAAACACCGCCCTTTTTTTGTACCGTAGGCATAATTAATGACCTGCGGAGACTACAAAATCCACCTTGCTCTTCGCAAGCTCGCTTTTCAGGTGATGCATGAGCGATTCCAGCCCGGCCTCAGAAGTGGACTCACAACGCGCCACCAGCACGGCCTGCGTGTTGGACGCACGCAGCAGCCACCAGCCTTCCTTCAGGTTCACGCGCACGCCGTCCACGTCATTCACCTGCTGCCCTTGGGCGGCCAGACGTGACTTTACTTCTTTGGCCACTTCGAACTTGCGCAGTTCGTCACACGGGATGCGCAGTTCCGGCGTGGCATAGGTCCTGGGCAGGTGCGCGCGCAGCGCTGAAAGGCTCCTGCCGCTCTCCGCCAGCAACGAAATCAGGCGCACGGCGGCATACAGCGCGTCGTCAAAGCCGTAATATCTGTCGGCGAAGAACATATGCCCGCTTACTTCGCCCGCCAGCTTTGCGCCGGTTTCTGCCATTTTGCTCTTGATAAGCGAATGCCCCGTTTTCCACATCAGCGGTTTGCCGCCAAGACGCGCTATTTCATCGAACACGGTCTGGCTGGATTTCACGTCGGCGATGATGGTGGCGCCGGGATGCGCGTTAATTACGGCAGCGGAATAAAGCGCCAGCAACTGGTCGCCCCAGACGATCTCGCCTGTCTCGTCGATAGCGCCGATGCGGTCGCCGTCACCGTCGAACGCGATGCCAAGATCGCAGTTCTGTTTTTTTACTTCTGCCACGAGGTCCTGTAAATTCTCCGGCAGGCTGGGGTCAGGGTGATGATTGGGGAAAGTACCGTCCACTTCGGCAAAGAGCGTGGTGTGTTTGCCGGGCAGCTTCCTGACGAGTTTGCTCATGATTTCGCCTGCCGCGCCGTTGCCCGCGTCCCATGCCACATTCACCGGCTTGTTGCCGGAACAGGCCTTCACCAGCGTGTCCACGTATTCGTCGGCGATGTCCAGTTCGCTGGATGTGCCGTTGCCGCTATATACTTCATTGGCAGACGCTATCGTTCCAATGCGCGCGATGTCCTGTCCGTAGAAGGGCTTGCGGCCCAGCATGAATTTGAACCCGTTATGCGTGGGCGGGTTATGCGAACCCGTCACCATGATGCCGCCGTCCAGCTCGCGGCTGCAAACGGTGAAATACAGCATCGGCGTGGGGCCAACACCGATACGGATAACTTCCGCGCCGCTTTCCGTGAGGCCTTTGACCAGCGCTGCTTCCATTTCGGGCGAGCTCAGGCGGCCGTCGCGCCCTACGGCGATGCGCGGCGCTCTGGTTTTCCATTCAGGCTTGAAGCTCGCAAACGCGCGGCCGATCGCGTAAGCGTCTTTTGCGTGCAGGGTTTCGCCGACAATGCCGCGAATGTCGTATTCACGAAGGATGGAAGGATGAAATATGTGCATGGAAATGATGTAAGAAAGTTAAATCGTTGGAAAATATCAGCTGGCAACTTCCAGCGTGCCGGAGCTGGTAACCTGCGTCGTCGTGACAGGTGAAACCGGGATCGTGTTGCCGGAGGCCGTGTCTTCGGTGCTGCTGGCGGGAGAAGTAGCGGCAGTAGCCGTCTGGGTAACCGCAGGCGTGGCTGCGGATGAAGTTACTGCGGAGGCAGAAGTTTCTTCCTGCTCCTGTTTTTCACTCTGGCTGGTGCGCAGCTGCGCCACGCGTTCGTCCACAGCGGGTATCTGCAACGTTTTAAGCAGGTCGCGCACTTCCTGGCGGGCGGCGACATGCGAGAGCGACATGCCGGAGCCGCTGGTGGAGTCTACGTCGAGCACGGTGAGGCCCTGCAGGAACATTTCGCGGAAGATGACGCGCTCGCTGAAGCCCGGCGCTACGCGGAAGCCGATACGGCGCGAGAGCTCGGTGAGTACGGCGGTCATGTGGCGCTTGTTGCGCGCGTCGATATTGCTCAGGCGATTGCGCATGACGATCCATTCGATAGAGCCGTTGTCACGCTTGGCGCGCGAGAGCTTCTGCTCCCACACCATTTCCGCATAGATGCTGGGGCGCACGATCTTGAGCGTCTGGCCGTCCACGTTGGCGAGCACGTCGAGATCGACGAAGCTGTCGTTGATCGGCGTGATGACCGTGTCGGCAAAGGAATGCGCAAGACGCGCGAGGTAGGTGTCGCTGCCCGGCGTGTCGATGACCACGAAATCATGGCCGTAATAGATGCGTGCGAGGCCTTTGAGAAAGCGCTCGCGTTCGTCGGCTTCCGCTTCCTGCAGGATGGGGAACGGGCTGCGCTGGATGACGATATGATGCGGCAGCGGCAGCGGCACGCCTTCCTTGGCGATGGTCTGGCGGCGGTTTTCTATGTAGCGCGAAAGGCTGCGCTGGCGGGCGTCGATGTCCATGCTGCCGACGGTGAAGCCGAGCCTGAGCAACGCCACGATGAGATGCATGGTGGTAGTGGTCTTGCCAGAGCCGCCTTTTTCATTGCCCACGATGATGACATGCGCAGGCTTACGCGAAGCGCCAGGCTGGCTTGTTTCGGATGCGGAATGGCTGGAACTGATAGCAGGCCCGCTCATGGATTTCTCATCGTTTTTTATTGGAATGCAGGGAACCATAACCCATGCAATCCGGGCTGTCAAAGACGTTGTGCATTTGCCCAAAGATTGTAGGATGCCGCCATGAAAAAAGAAAATAGTGAGTCACCGCACGCAGGTGAACGCATCGCCAAGGTCATCGCACGCGCAGGCATTTGTTCGCGCCGCGACGCGGAAAAACTCATCGAGGCGGGCGAGGTCAGCGTCAATGGCAGCAAGATAACATCGCCCGCGCTCAACGTAAGCGCGCAGGATGCCATCCGCGTGCGCGGCAAGCTGGTGCAGAGCGATGATCCGACCCGTTTATGGCTATACAACAAACCTGCCGGGCTGGTGACGACGCATAGTGATCCCGAAGGCCGCCCTACGGTGTTTTCGGCGTTGCCCAAGGGAATGCCGCGTGTGATCTCGGTGGGCAGGCTTGACCTCAACACGGAAGGCCTGTTGCTGCTCACCAATGACGGCGAGCTCGCCCGTTATATGGAACTGCCCGCAACGGGCTGGCGCCGCCGCTACCGCGCACGCGTGTTCGGCCTTACCACCGAAGAGGCGCTGGAACCGCTGGCAAAAGGCGTCACGATCGATGGCATCAAATACGCCCCCATCGAAACCAAAATGGAAAAAGCCACCGGGCGCAATTGCTGGGTGCAGGTGACGCTGACCGAAGGCAAGAACCGCGAGATCCGCCGTGTGTTCGAGCATATCGGCTGCAAGGTGAGCCGCCTCATGCGGGTGGCGTATGGCCCGTTCCAGATCGGCGGCCTGCAACCGGGCGAACTGAAAGAAGTGCCCGGCAAGGTCATTCGCGATCAGGTGGGCGGGGCGCTGGAAATCAGGAAATAAGCGACTGGGTCTGTGCCTTGCCCTGAGCCAGTGCGCTGGCTGCATTCTGTTGCAGCGTGGCGTTATAGGCGTTAGAGGCTTTCACCGCGTCGTTGATGAAGCTGAACGATGTGGTGTTCGATGCGGTTACTTTAGGGTTTTCCAGCTTGGCCTGCTGTAATGCGGAAGCGCTGGCATTGTCGTATAGGTTGGCGTAGAGCTTCGCGAGCCCGTTATCCGCCGATTTGCCGCCGTAAATGGTGGCGATAGGATCAAAGCTGCCGTCGGTGCCCTGCAGTAGGCTCAGCACGGAAGAAGAGTAGCCGTTGCCGCCAAGCAATGAGGATACCAGCACGGAAGAAGAGTAGCCGTTGCCGCCAAGCAATGAGGATACCAGCGCGGAGGATGTGCTGTCGCTGCCGGTGTTAGTCGTGGTAATGGTGGACGGTGTGGCAGCGGTATTTCCGGTCGCGGCTGTCTTGCCCTGAAGCTGGTCAAGGTAGGAAAAATAGGGCAGGGATGATACAGATACAGAAGAAACCATAGGTTCACCTTAGCATAAATTACCTTATAATAACACTGTTAATATCTGGTTACTGCTGGTTGGGATGGAAAAAAATCTTTTAGAAACAATAGAATTTTTGGAGTTGCCTAAAAAAGCGCCACTCGCCGTGGCCTGTTCGGGCGGGGCGGACAGTATGGCTTTGGCCCTGCTGCTGGCCCAATATTGCCATAAATCAGGTAATACGCTGACCGCGCTGACCGTGGATCACGGGCTGCGCAAAGAGTCGGCGGATGAAGCGCAACAGGTGGAAAAATGGCTGAAGAAACATAATGTTGATCATGTCACGTTGTGCTGGGAAGGTAAAAAGCCAACGCGCAATATTCAGGAAGCGGCGCGCGAAGCGCGTTATGCATTGATGGCCGGGTATTGCCGCGCCAACAAGGTGCAGCATTTACTGCTCGCGCATCATCGTGACGACCAGGCGGAAACATTTCTTTTGCGCCTTGCGCGTGGCAGCGGCGTGGATGGCCTCTGCTGTATGGCAACGCAAACGCAGATGCACGGCATCACGTTGCTGCGCCCGCTGCTGGGAGTAAGCAAAGCGGATTTGATCACCTATCTCAAAGCGAAGAAGCAAACATTTGTAGAAGACCCGAGCAATGAAAAGCTCATCTATGACCGCGTGAAGATGCGCAAAGCCATGCCAGTGCTGGCGGAGCTTGGCCTGACACCTGAACGTCTTGTGAGTACGGCACAAGCGATGCAGCGCGCACGGCAGGCGCTGGAAGCGGAAACGCATGCGCTGCTTAAGCGTCATTGCGGCTGTTTTGCTGAAGGCTATGCGATGCTGAAACCTTTCGACGCCGAAGAGGAGATTGCGCTGCGTGTGATGGCGCATCTTGTAATGACCATTGGCGGCCATAGCATCAAGCCGCGCCTTGAAGAAACGGAGCAATTGCTTTCTGCCGTGCGGAAAAAACCTTTCAAAGGCGCAACGCTCGGCGGGTGCCAGTTCATCGCGCATAAAGGTGCTATTCTGGTCTGCCGTGAACTGAGCGCTGTGGAAAAACCCGTGCCTGCAGCTAGCCGTAGATGGGATAACCGTTTCCATATCACCTGCAACGCACCCAAGGGCTGGACGGTGGGTGCGCTCACGCAGCAGGGCTGGCTGGTGCTTGCAAAACAGCATAAGCTTGAAAACCCCTATCCCGATAAACGTATTCTCTACACGCTGCCGGCGCTGCGCGATGCAGCGGGAACAGTGCGTGCCGTGCCGCATCTGGGCGTGAATGCTACAGCGCTAAAAGCGCAGCTATTTTCTGATAATGTTGCTGCGGATCGCTGAAGCGCGTGCCTTCGTCTGACGCGCTGCGCAGCGCCATATCCAGCGGAATTGCTCCAAGCAGAGGAACATGAAAAGCCTGCGCCAGCTTCTCGCCGCCGCCTTCACCGAAGATGGCATGCAGTGTGCCGTTCGCATCGGTGAAGCCGCTCATATTTTCCACCACGCCCAGCAGGGGCACATAGACTTTGCGGAACATGTTCATGGATTTGGACGCGTCGGCCACCGCCACATCCTGCGGCGTGGTGACGGTGATTACGCCATTTACAGGCACTTGCTGCACAAGGCTTAAATGCACGTCGCCCGTACCCGGCGGCATATCCACCAGTAATATGTCCAGCGGCTCTTTTTCAGCGCCCCAGCGCGCGCCGCGCAGCAACTGGTAAAGCGCCTTGCTCGCCTGCGGCCCGCGCCAGACGAGCGCCGAGGATTCTTCCACCAGCAGTCCCATGGAAAGGCATTTGATGCCATGCGCGTCTGGCGGCACGATAAGGTTATCAACGCTTTCGGGCTTGCCTTTGAGTGCCATCATGCGCGGCAGTGAAGGGCCGTAAATATCGGCGTCCAGCAGGCCGACGCGTTTGCCGGACGCTGCGAATGCATGCGCGAGGTTGACAGCGGTGGTGGATTTTCCGACACCGCCCTTGCCCGATGTGACCGCGATGACTTTCCGCACATGGGGCAGTTTACGCATGTTCCATTCGGATTTTCTTGCAGGAGCGCTGCGCGTGGGAGCGGCGGAAGAAGTGGAAATAATAGTAATTTCACCCACATCGTCCGCAGCGCGTATCTCGCGTTCGCAGGCCGCCTCAAGCGCTGCGCTGTGGTTGGCTTCTTCGGGGGCGAGGGTCAGCACAAAGCCGATATCCCTATCCTTCACCGTGATGCCGGATATGCGGTTATTGCCGACAATATCGCTAACGCCGTCCTGCTCTTTCACGTTGCGCAGCGAGATTAAAATACGCTCAGAATCCAGCATCGTCTCAGTATCGTCCTTGCCAATTGTATATTAAGCCGTATAACTAACCTTCTAATCTATCAGACGCAATACAGGAAGTTCGCATGAAGAGCAGTGTTATCCATCCCGTGGAACAGGGGCCATGGGGCAGGAAGGGCGGGTCTGGCCCGTCCGGTGGTAACGGTGGCGGCGGTGGATGGAATCCCAATAACGGCCGTGGCAGAGGCCCGGGCAATAGCGGCGATTTTGAAGACCTGCTGCGCGATATGAAGCGCTATCTGCAAACGTTCTTCGGACAGGATGGCGGCCATCGTAACATCGTGTTCGTGTTCGGGGTGTTCTTCCTGCTGTGGCTGGCTTCGGGTTTTTACACCGTGCAGCCCGGCGAGCAGGGCGTGGTGCAGCGTTTCGGCAAATTCAACCGCCTGGCAACGTCCGGCCTTAATTACCGGTGGCCGGCACCGTTCGAAGCGGTGGATATCGTAAATACGGAGATGGTGCGTATCGAATCACTCGGCAGCGAAAGCGCTCCGAGCAGCAAAATGACGTCCTCCGGCATTACTGTGAATTCTCAGGAAATACTGATGCTGACGGGTGATGAAAACATCATTGATCTCACTTTCAATGTGCAGTGGAATGTGCGCGACGCGCAGGATTTCGTGTTCAACATCCCCAACCCGCAGCAGACGGTGAGCGCTGTTACGGAAAGCGCCATGCGCGAAGTGGTGGGCCGCACGCCCATCGGCGCGGCGCTGACCGGAGGCAAATCCAAGCTGCAGGAGGAAACGCAAAAGCTGACACAGGAAACGCTCGACCGTTACAAGAGCGGCATACAGGTGCTGCAGGTGAACCTTATCCGCGCCAGCTTCCCGCAGGCGGTGGTGGACGCCGCGCGTGACGTGCAGGCGGCGCGCGCCGATCAGGAACGTCTGCGCAACGAAGCGGACGCCTACAAGAACGACATCATTCCGCGTGCACGCGGTCAGGCGCAGCGCATGATTCAGGATGCGGAAGGTTACAAGAGTGAAGTGGTCGCCCGGGCCGAAGGTGACGCGGCACGCTTTGTCTCCGTATACACGCAGTACCGTCAGGCGGAAGACATTACCCGCAGGCGCATGTACCTTGAGACGATGGAAAAAGTACTCTCCGGCATGAACAAGATGGTGCTGGACAACAAGACCGGCACTACCCCGTATCTGCCGCTTCCGGCACTTGCGCCCGCTTCCAGAAACGATGATAAGAAAGAGGCAAAATGATACGCCGTAATCTTCCCGCTGTACTCGCCTTTGGTGCCGCGCTTGGTGTGTTCCTTACCTATAATTCCTGCTTCGTGGTGCGCCAGACGGAAACCGCGCTCGTCACCCAGTTCGGCAACCCGGTATCGGTGGAAGTGGAGCCCGGCCTCAAGTTCAAGCTGCCCTTCATCCAGGCGGTGGAATATTTCGACAAACGCCTGCTGGAATATTCCATGCCGCAGGAAGTGGAGATCAACTCGTCCGATGAAAAACGCATTCGCCTTGCTGCGTTCGTGCGCTGGCGTATCGTTGACCCGCTTGCGTTCGCACGCGCCACGCGCGCGGCAGGCATTGGCGGCAACCGCGTTTCCACTATGAACACGCAGATTGCGAGTTTGCTTAACTCCAGCCTCGGTCAGGCTATTGGCCGTGTGCCGATGAACACGCTGCTTTCGCCCGAACGCAATAAAGTGATGCAGGAAATTCGTGGCCTGATGACCAAGCAGACGATGAATGTCCTGGATGCTCCTGCACCCAAGGAAGAGAGCAGGGACGTAAAGCCTGAAGAACAGAACAAGGAACAGGCCGCCCCCGCCACTGCCGAGAAAGACAAAGCCGAGCCTGCCAAAGGCGGTTACGGCATTGAGATCGTGGATGTGCGTATCGTGAAAGCGGACCTGCCTACCGAAAACAGCAATGCGATCTTCCATCGCATGCAGACCGAGCGTGAACGCGAAGCCAAAGGCTTCCGCGCCGAAGGCGACGAAGAATCCCAGCGCATCAAGGCGAGCGCCGACCGCGAACGCACCGTCATCCTTGCGGAAGCCCAGAAGAAAGGTGAGACCATCCGTGGCGAAGGCGATGCAACCGCCGCCAAAATCTTTGCCGATGCTTTTAGTAAAGATCCCGATTTCTTTGAATTTTACCGTACGCTTCAGGCTTACCAGCGCACGCTGAGTTCAAAAGATACCACTATCGTCATTTCTCCCGATAGCTCGTTCATGAAACAATTCTCTCACCCCGAAAAACGCTAAGGCCTTTCTCTGCTGCTGGCTGCAAACAGCGATTGTTTGTGCTCGCGCTACGCATGTACTACAACGTGCACGTGCGTTGCGGGTGTTGGAAATCGCTGTTTTCGCTTCGCCGCAGCGGGATGATTAACGCAAGAACGCTTTTCAAAGAATGCAGCAAAACACCCTCTTGCTTTTTCTAACAGCAGGATTATATGGCAGCTAAGAGCAGTTGATATCGCAAGCATTCATACAAGGAGTTGTCCATGAGATCGCTTAAGCATGCGTTGTTCGGTTTAATCCTTATCGTATCCTCCACATCGGCGCGCGCGGCGGAAATGCCTGCGAGCTTTGCTGACATGGTGGAGAAGCTCACCCCTTCGGTGGTGAATATTTCTTCCACGCAGAAAGTGAAGGGCGGCATTCCCGGCCTGCAACTGTTCGGCATGCCCGAAGGCGGCGAAAATATTCCGCCTGAACTGAAAGAGTTCTTCGACCAGTTCTCCAAGCAGCGCGGCGGCAAAGGCGCAAAGCCGATGGAACGCGAGACGCAGGCGCTGGGCTCAGGCTTCATCATTGATGAAAGCGGCTATGTGGTCACCAACAACCACGTGATCGCGGATGCGGAAGAGATCACCGTAATCCTCAGCGACGACACCAAACTCAAGGCCAAGATCGTGGGCCGGGACAGCAAGACAGACCTTGCGCTGCTGAAGGTGGATTCCGACCGCAAGCTGCCCGCCGTGGCGCTGGGTGACTCCGACACGTCCCGCGTGGGGGACTGGGTGATTGCCATCGGCAACCCGTTCGGCCTTGGCGGCACGGTGACCGCAGGCATCATTTCTGCGCGCGCGCGCAATATCAATGCCGGTCCGTTCGATGATTTCATCCAGACGGATGCGGCCATCAACCGCGGCAATTCCGGTGGCCCGATGTTCAACAGCAGGGGCGAAGTGATCGGTATCAACACCGCCATTTTCTCGCCCACCGGCGGCTCCATCGGCATCGGCTTTGCCGTGCCCATGGCGCTGGCCAAACCCATTATCGAGCAGCTGAAAACCTCCGGCAAGATCGAGCGCGGGCTTCTGGGCGTGAAGATCCAGCAGGTGAGTGAAGAAGTGGCCGACAGCGTTGGCCTCAAAAAACCGATGGGCGCACTCGTTATCGAAGTCACCAAGGACGGCCCGGCTGACAAGGCCGGTATCAAGGCCGGTGACATCGTCACCCAGTTTGACGGCAAAGACGTGAAGGAAATGCGTCATCTGCCGCGCATGGTGGCGGAAACCAAGGTCGGCAAGAAGTCCGAAGTGACGGTATGGCGCAGCGGCGCGGAGAAGAAATTCACCGTGGATATCGCCCGCATGAATGATGCCGACAAGGATCCGGACGACGCTGAGGGTAAGAATAAGCCTGCCGACAAGACCGGCAAGGTCGATTCGCTCGACGTGCTGTCGTTGTCGCTCGCCGCTATCACCCCCGAGTTGCGCACGCAGTATGACATCGGCAAGGATGTTAAAGGCGTGGTGGTGGTTGAGGTGAAGGACGGCAGCGCCGCCGAGAAGCGCGGCTTCCGGCAGGGCGATGTGATCGTGCAGGTTGGCGACGCCACCGTGGAAACCCCGCAGGCGGTTTCCGATGCCGTAGCCAATGCCAAAAAAGCAGGTCGCAAATTTGCCATGGTGCGCGTGCAGCGCGGTGAGAATGCCACGTTCGAAACTCTTCCGTTAGAAGAGAAGAAATAAATTCTACTAGGCTGGGCAAACGCTTTGGTTTCTGCGCTTCCGCTGCTCACGTATTTAAACATACGCTGCGCTGCGGTTATCGAAACCTTTGCTTGTTGCCAGCAGCCTAGCGAATTTGTGAAGTTGCTATTAAATGCGTCATTCCCTGAATTTGCGTAGCGAATTCTAGGCTCAGGCCTCATACATTCCCCTCTCCTGCAAAGCGGGAGAGGGTTGCGCAGGCTTTGCTGCGCAGCAGCTTAGCCGAAGCTGGGTGAGGGTGAATGTAAATGCCCCCTCACCTCGGTTTGCCTAAGGGCTTAGCTAAAACAGCTAAACCCAAGGCAAACGCGTCCTCTCCCTCAAAGGGAGAGGAAAAGAAAGAATGGGTTAATGAGTTCTGAGCCTGAAGCTAATGCGATTCAGGCCATGACGAGATTACTCAGAAACGAACTCTTCGCGCGTGTAACCCTGCGCGAAGAGAAGGGCAGAAAGGTCGCAGTGGTTGATGCGTGCACGGGCGCTCTGCTGCACCACGGGCTTGGCATGATAGGCAACGCCGAGGCCAGCGCCAAGCAGCATAGGCAGGTCGTTGGCACCGTCGCCTGCGGCCAGCGAGTCGTCGAGGCTCAGCTCGCGCGACGAGGTCACCTGCAACAGGCTCTGTAGTTTGGAGTTACGGTCGAGGATAGGCGGTATCACCTTGCCGGTGAGCTTTCCGTCCGCTATTTCCAGCCGGTTGGAATGGTCTTCCTGAAAGCCAAGCTCCTCGCGCACGCGCGAGGTGAAGAAATCGAATCCGCCGGAAACCAGCACCGTGTAAGCGCCGTTGGCGCGCATCGTGGCCACCAGTTCGCGCGCACCCGGCATAAACCGCACACGCTCGCTATAAACCGTCTGTAGCGTCTTTTCTTCCAGCCCTGCCAGCAGCCCCACGCGCTCGGTGAGGGCCTGTGCGAAATCGAGCTCGCCGCGCATGGCGCGTTCGGTGATGTCTGCCACTTGCGGTTTGACCCCGGCAAAGTCAGCAATTTCGTCGATGCATTCAATGGTGATGATGGTGGAGTCCATGTCGCTGATGAACAGGCGCTTCTGGCGGTTCTCGCTGGACTGCACGATGGCGTCCACCGGCAGGCCCTGCAAACGTTCCTGCACGGCTTTGTCCGCTTCGTCCACCGGCAGCATGGTGAAGATGACATCGCATGCTTCACCGGCGGAAAGCCAGCGTTTGTCAAATACATGCCCGCCTTTGTCGGCAAGCGCGCCGGTCGCGGCGACAATATATTCTTCGGTCAGCTTTTCCTTGTCACGCGGGGCGATAAGCGTCAAAACATGTTTCATGCAGCATCGTATCCATATTGTGTGCGGGCCGACCGCAAGCGGCAAGTCGGCGCGTGCGCTAGCCATAGCGCAAGAGCGGGGCGGTGTCATCATCAATGCGGACGCCATGCAGGTCTATGCGCAACTGCGCGTGCTTACCGCGCGGCCTTCGGTGGAAGATGAGGCCGCCGCACCGCATATGCTCTACGGCATGCTGCCTGCGGGTGAAGCCTGTTCTGCGGCGCGCTGGCTTTCTTTGGCGGCGGAAGCGATCAGGGAAACATGGGCGCAGGGCAGGTTACCTGTGGTGACGGGGGGCACGGGGCTTTACCTGAAAGCCTTGCAGGAGGGGCTTTCCCCCATCCCCGGCGTGGGAGCGGAGATACGTGCGCAAGCGACGCGGCTTTATAAAGAGCAGGGTGCGGGTGCCTTGCAGGAGCGCGATCCCGCTATGGCCAAACGCCTGAAGGATGGCGACTCGCAGCGCCATACGCGCGCGCTGGAAGTGTGGCTGGCGACGGGAAAATCGCTCAGCTACTGGCAGCGCAAACCACGCGAAGCTATATTCCCCGATGCGGAGTTCTCGACAGAGGTTGTCATGCAGGAACGCGCGCAACTATACCGCCGCTGCGATGCGCGTTTCCTCCTTATGCTGGAGCAGGGGGCGCTGGATGAAGTGAAGGCGCTTAAGGCTTTGAATCTGCATACAGATCTTCCTGCCATGCGCGCCGTGGGTGTGCCGGAACTGATAACGTATCTGGACGGCGGGGTGAGCCTCGCAGAGGCAACTGCCAGAGCCCAGCAGGCGACCCGCAACTACGCCAAACGCCAGCTAACCTGGTTCAGGAACCAGCTATAACTGGAAACCTGATTATCAATATATAACAATGTATTGATGCAATATTCTGCAACATATTCTTTTATGCATGGCCGGGGCTTCCGATCCGGCGCTGGTTGGCTGGCCGTAAAAAAACAATAATGCGCTTGTTACACACCAGCCAGAGAGGATTTATGCTGACAAAACGCGCTAAAAAACTAATGCTGCTTGCGGCCATGAGCATGTCTGTGAGCGCATGCGCGGATACTTCATCGTTCGACAGGTCGCTCAGCGCCATGAGCGGTTCCGCATCCGGAAACTACACGCGCACTATATTCTCGACGCATAATTTCTAATACTTAGAGCACCTTCCATTTAATCGTTCGCGTTCCCCGGCCTTCGCCGGGGCTAAAGGTTCACATCCATCGGTCTCAGTGTGCTCATGTACTACGAGTACACTCCGCGCACCTCGCCTCGGCTGCCTAGCGAACAATTAAAGCGAAAATGCTCTAATCACACGGAAGACAGCAGGGCCTTTACAGCCGTTTCCGTCAGTTTCTCCACCGAGTCCGCCCCTACCACCTCCAGCTTTCCGGTGAGCGACAGTATCGCGATGCCGTGGATGCCCGCCCACAGCGCTTTGGCAAGATGCCCCGCCTTGCGGTTAGGCACGCCGCTTTGCACCAGCGCCTCTTCCACCAGCGCGAACATGCGCTGCAATCTTGGTTTATACCACTCAGGCACCGGCACGCCGTCCGGTAGCTGATGTTCAAACAGGGCAAGGAACCGGTTACGGTGCGATGTGCTGAAATTCACATACTCGCGCACGAGGCAGCGCACAGGATCACCTTTTTTGTTCTGCGCCAGTTTCTCACTCAGGATCGCATGCCAGTTATCCAGCGTGCGGGCGTTGATATGCATGATGTAGAGGTCTAGGCTGTCGAACAGGTGATAGAGCGTGCCGACCGTATAGCCCATCCTGGTGGCCACGCCGCGCGCGCTGAGCCTGGCAAACCCCATTTCGTCGATAATGGCGATGCCGGAGGTTAGGGCAAGTTCTTTAAGTTCTTCAGGGGTATGATCGTATCTTCTGGCCATAAAGCTATTTTACTTTCTTCCTAGTTGAATCCCTCCGGGTACATTCCCCGCCGCCTGCGGCGTGGAGGAGCCGAAGGCGACGACCCCTTTAGAGGGGGTAAGCGTTAGCGAAGGGGGATGTCTTCATCCCCCTTACAAATACCCCGCTGCTTGCGGCGGGGTTGTTTATTCTCCCGCCCCATAGTGTGACTCGTCATGCTGTGGCTTGGCCACAGCATCCATCAGGCCACAGGCACGTTGCAAGATGTATCCTACGTGTTTGCGTAGGATGACAAGCTACTCAATACCAAGCTGTGCAGCTAGTGGTATTCCATCAATTAAACAATGTATAATTGTAATTGCGCATTGTTAAATTAAATGATACTATGTCTGGAATCAATGTGAATTGTTGGGGCTATGGCTATGAATAAGACAACAGGTATTGCGCGTGTCGTGAAGGCGCTGGATAATTCCTGCGAGGGCCTGCGCGACGCGGTTTCCACCGAGGCCGCCTTCCGGCAGGAGATATTGCTGGTTGGCGCGGGTATCGCTGTGTCCTTTCTGTTCAGCGTTTCGCCCGTGGCGCATGCATTGCTCATCGCTAGCCTCATGCTGGTGCTGGTGGTCGAGATGGTTAATACCGCGATCGAGTCCGCTATCGACCGCATTTCCGGCGAACGCCACCCGCTTTCCCGTCGTGCCAAAGACGCGGGCAGCGCTGCTGTGCTGCTGGCGCTACTGAATGCGGCATGCGTATGGATCATTATTGTTGGAGGGACGAATGGCTAAAGGTCAGATGGTCCCATGCCAGCTTCAGGTTGGAGATATTGTTTATATATTCATGGGCACCGCTGTATTTCGTAAAATCGCAAGGGATACAGGTAGCTGGACGAATCATGTGGGTGTTGTAATTGATACGTCAGGCAGTGAGCCGATGGCCGCAGAAAGTAAGTTTCCCTTTTCCACACTTACGCTTCTGTCCAAGCTTCTCTTCTGGCACGCATGGTATTTAGGCAGAATACCTTGGAAATTGGAAGCCATCACTCCTGAAAGCCTGCGTAAAGACCAATCGACCTTCTCGCTGATACAAGAAAAATAGGATGAAACCTGATGATAATACCTGTAACGCTGACACTCGTGCAGTCAGTTGCCCATGCCGAAGAATCTCTGAGGGTGGGCGATATTGTCTTTAATCACATTGATACGCTGGTCTTTCGCAAAGTAGCTGAAGATACAAAAGGCTGGGCAAATCATGTAGGCATCATTATCGATGTATCCGGCAAAGAGCCGATAGTGGCCGAAAGTAAGTTCCCTTTTTCTACCACCATGCCGCTCAGCAGGTTCATCAAACGCTCCAAGAACGGTAAGGTCGAGATCAAGCGTTTTTTCCAGCCTCTATCGGAAGATGAGCAGGAAAAGATAAAAACTGCAGCACTCAGCAGGCTTGGCATTTTTTATGATACGGGATTCAACCTGCATTCTAAAAAACAGTTCTGCTCACGTTTTGTCTATGAAGTGGTGAGTGAAGCAACAGGCAGAAGGTTGGGCGATATTGAGACACTTGCCGAATTATTCAAAAGCAATCCAGGCGCCGATATTACCTTCTGGAAATTCTGGTATTTTGGCATGATACCGTGGGATCGCGAGACGGTAACCCCCACCAGCCAGCTTGTGAGCGACCAGCTTTACACGGTGGTCAGTGGCCAAAATGGCAATTACTCTGTGCCGCATTGATGGGAGTGTAATACCGGCCATCTCATACAACTAGTTATTGTCTAAGCGCGTACAGAGGTTTACATTACAGCCGCTTACCAAGGAAAGATGCATATGGCGCTCCCGACATTACTCCGCACCCGTCGTTTTTTACCGCTTTTCATCACGCAGTTTTTAGGCGCGTTCAACGACAATTTGTTCAAGAACGCGCTGGTGGCGCTGGTCACGTATCGCCTTGTGAGCGAGGCAGGGCAGGCGGGCCAGGTGCATGTGATTCTCGCGGGCGCGTTCTTCATCCTGCCGTTTTTTCTTTTCTCGGCCACCGCAGGCCAGCTGGCAGACAAATACGACAAGGCGATGCTGGCGCAATATACCAAGCTCGGTGAGATATTCATCATGCTGGTGGCGAGCGCCGCGTTCCTGCTCGGCAATGTGTGGTTCCTGCAATTCGTGCTGTTCTGCCTCGGCGTGCAGGCGGCGTTCTTCGGCCCCATCAAATATGCGTTGCTGCCCCAGCACTTGCGCGAAGAAGAGCTTATCTCCGGCAATGCCTACATTGAAGCGGGCACGTTCCTTGCCATTCTGCTTGGCACGATCGTGGGCAACCTGCTTGGTGCCACTCCCAGCATGGACATGTTGCTCTGCGCGCTGATGATGGCCTGCGCGTTTGCCGGTTATGTGAGCAGCCTGCGTATTCCGCCTGCCGCAGCGCCTGTGCCGAATCTTGAAGTTGGCTGGAACCTCTGGCGCGAGACATGGCGCATTGTGGGGTTAAGCCGCAAACGCCGCGACGTGTTTCTTTCCATCCTCGGCAATTCATGGTTCTGGTTCGTGGGCGCTACGTTCCTGAGCCAGCTTCCTACCTATACCAAAGAGATGATCCACGGCGATGAAACCGTGTTCGCCCTGCTGCTGACCATGTTCTCGGTGGGCATTGCGGCGGGCTCGTTCCTGTGCAACAAGCTGCTGCGCGGACAGATACAGGCCACGTATGTTCCTCCCGCCGCGCTCGCGCTTTCCGTATTCGCGCTCGACCTGTATTTCGCAAGCTCCCACACCCCGCAGGCGGCAGGCGATGTGCTCTTCACCGCCTCGCAGTTCCTGCAGTTTGCGGCTAGCTGGCGCATATTGTTCGATCTCTTCATGATCGCGGTTTCCGCCGGTGTGTTCATCGTGCCGCTCTATGCCATCATGCAGGAAATGAGCCCGCCGGAAGAACGCGCGCGTGTGATCGCCGCCAATAACATCATCAATGCCGTGTTCATGGTGGGGTCGGCCATCGCCACGCTGGTGATGGTGAAGATGCAATTCACCATCCCGCAGATATTCCTCACGGTTGCCATCCTCAATGCCGGTGTGGCGGTGTATATCTGCAAGCTCCTGCCGGATGCTTTGATACGTTCCATCGCCCGCTTCGTGCTGAGGGTGCTGTATCGCGTGGAAGTGAAAGGCATGGCGCATTACGAAGCGGCGGGCGACCGCGTGCTGCTGGTGGCCAACCATACCTCGTTCCTCGATGCGGCGTTGATTGCCGCCTACCTGCCGGAAAAGATAACGTTTGCCGTGAACACGCATATCGCCCGCCAGTGGTGGATAAAGCCGTTCCTTTCGCTGGTGGACGCTTATCCGCTCGACCCCACCAACCCGCTGGCGACCAAGTCGCTGATCGAAGCCATCCGCAGCAACCGCAAATGCATGATCTTCCCGGAAGGGCGCATCACCATCACCGGCTCGCTGATGAAAATCTATGAAGGCCCGGCGATGATCGCCGACAAATCCCGCGCGATGGTGCTGCCCATCCGCATTGACGGCGCGCAATATACGCCGTTCTCGCGGCTGCGGGGCAAAGTGCGCCTGCGCTGGTTCCCGCGTATCACGCTCACCGTTCTGCCGCCGCGCCAGCTCCATGTGGATGACGAGATAAAAGGCCGCCGCCGCAGGCAGGTGGCAGGCGGGCAGCTTTACGACCTGATGGCGCAGATGATGTTCGACAGCAGCGAAAAGCAGGTGACGCTGTTTGATACGCTGCTCACGGCGAGAGCCATTCACGGCGGCAGGCACCTGATCGTGGAAGATATTGAACGCAGGCCGCTTTCTTACGGCAAATTCATCCGCGCCAGCTTCGTGCTGGGGCGTGCCATAGGCCGCGTCTGCGGCGAGCAGAGGGCGGCCGCCCTGCTGCTGCCTTCGGCCAGTTCCACCGCGCTCACCTTCTTTGCGCTGCATGCCTATGGCCGCACGCCCGCCATGCTCAACTTCACCGCTGGCGGCGCGCAGATCGTCATCGCGTGCAAAACCGCGCTCATCACCACCGTCATCACCTCGCGCCGTTTTGTAGAGGTGGGTAAGCTGGAAAAGGTCATCAACGAACTGCGCCACGCGCATATCGAAGTGGCGTACCTTGAGGACATCCGTAACGATCTGCGCACCGGCGACAAGCTGATAGGTTCGCTCTGCGCCTTCTTCCCGCGCGCGGCGTTCAGATTCACCAGCGAGGCGGATGCGGAAGACCCGGCGGTCATTCTGTTCACCTCCGGTTCCGAAGGCACGCCCAAAGGCGTGGTGCTCTCGCACACCAACCTGCAGGCCAACCGCCAGCAGCTTGCCTCGCGTGTGGATTTCGGGCCGCAGGATATCGTGTTCAACTGCCTGCCGATGTTCCACGCCTTCGGCCTGACTGCAGGCACGCTGCTGCCACTGCTTTCGGGCATCCGCGCGTTCTATTATCCTTCGCCGCTGCATTACCGCATCGTGCCGGAACTGGTGTACGATACCAACGCCACCATCATGTTTGGCACCGACACGTTCCTCTCCGGCTATGCGCGTATGGCGCATCCTTATGACTTCCACTCCGTGCGTTATGTGTTCGCAGGCGCTGAGAAGCTGAAGGAGGAAACCCGCCGCGTATTCGCCGAGAAATTCGGCGTGCGCATTTTTGAAGGCTACGGTGCAACTGAAACTGCACCCGTGCTTTCCACCAACACGCCCATGCAGAACCGCGCGGGCACGGTGGGGCGTTTCATGCCCGGCATGGAATATGTACTGGAGCGCGTGCCCGGCATTGACGAAGGCGGCAAGCTCTGGGTGCGCGGCCCTAATATCATGATGGGTTACTTAAAGGCCGACGAGCCGGGCATATTGCAGCCGCCGAAAGACGACTGGTATGACACGGGCGACATCGTGAATGTGGATGCGGACGGTTATATATCCATCAAGGGGCGCACCAAGCGCTTCGCCAAGATCGCCGGTGAAATGGTGTCGCTGACCGCCGTGGAGTCTGCCATCAGCGCGCTGTGGCCGCAGGCGCTGCATGCGGTGGTAACCGTGCCCGATGCCAAGAAGGGCGAGCAGATCGTGCTGCTGACCAGCCAGCCTATGGCCGCGCGTGATGTGATCGCGGAGTATTACCGCCAGATCCAGATGACCGAGTTGGCGCTACCCCGCCGCGTGCTGGTGCTGCAAAACATGCCGATACTGGGCACCGGCAAGATGGACTACCAGAAGGCCAAGGCCATCGCGCTGGAAGACGCCGCCGATCAGAAAAGCCTGTTTAACGAGGGGGCGCAACCGGTGCTTGCTAATTAATTAAGTGCCGGGCATTGAATAATACTATATAATACGGGGCAGGGGCTCATGCAGGGCGTCTACGGTAAATCGTTGTAAAACATAACTATGTCTTCAGGCGCGGCGCATTCAGGCCCACAACGTTATAATAATATACTCCTCGCTTTAGGCTTGCTGACCGGCGTTACCGTCAACGTCAATTTCATCTCGTCGCTGGCGTACTTCCTCACCCAGAACGATCCGATATTCCTCTTATACCTTACGGTCGGCAGCGTAACCATCATCGCGCTGCTCATGCGCTGGCAGGCGGTGCGGGAAACCAAGTTCGTCAAGCTGGCCATCGCTGTGATAGTGGTGGTGTGCCTGCTGCAGTCGCTGCTGATACTGCCGATATTTTCTCCCGTCATTAAAGCATTCATGTGGGCGGGTTCGGCCATTTTCTGCCGCTCGGCGCTTAAATGGATACTGACGGAACTGGCGCTTCGCCACCTCAACCCGTCGGAAGCCAAGATCACCATTTTCCACAACGCCACGACCTACGAAGTGGGCACGCTCGCGGTGATGGTGACGCTCACCTACCTGCTGCGCAATGTGCTCGGGCATGAACAGATACTGTGGATCGTGCTGATCCTCATGCTGTTGTACGGCGCCATCCTCACGCTGTACTTCATGCCGTGGCACAGCCGCGAGATACGCTTTGAGCGCACCCCGCCCAAGACCGATGAGGCCGATCCCATCATGGCGGCGGCGCGCAGGTTCACGCCGTTCGCTGGCCTGATGTTCGCGTTTCTGGGCTTGTGCGAAATGGTGCCCGACTACGCGTATAAATATTTCTTCAAGCAGGAACTGGCCGATTTCAGCGCGCTGCAGTTCACGCTGGCTAAAATATATATGTACGCGAGCCTTATCCTCATTGTCAGCTCCGTGTTCGTGACCAGGATTATCCGCACGTACCATATCTCGCCGGTCACACTCATCATGTTTACACTGCTTACCAATGCCGTGCTGGCCAATTACTGCCTGCACCAGCCTTCGGTGGAGCGTTTTACCGTGTTTGCGGTGGTGTTCATGGTGCTGCTGAAGCTCTGCACGCAGACGGCTTCGCAACTCATACTGTCGTTCTTTTCCAGCGCCGTGCGCCAGAAATTCAATTCGCTGCAGACTATATGCTACTGGATCATTCCCAACCTGCTGCTGGCGCTCGCGGTGAGTTACGGCGACAGGGTGACGCCGGAATATTTCATCGTGATACTGCTTACCGGTTTCAAGGTGGTGTGCCTGCTGTGTTTTGCCAGCCTCATCCTGTTCCACCGCAAGCTCGTGGCGTTCTTCTATGAGGTGATACAGACCGGGCGCAAGGAGTCCACATTGCTGGCGGTGGAGGCGCTTTCCTACCTCAAGCCGTTTCAGGTGGATAAACGCCTGCTGGAGCTGCTGGCGCAGAACCCCAAGAAGCTGCTGAAGATCAATATCATCATGTCGCTGGGCTATAGCGGCAGCCGCAACCAGGAAGCATTCGACAAGATCGTGCAGGAATTCCAGAACAGCAAGGAAGAGGTGCAGGTGGCCATCATCCATGCCATTTCGCATTTTCGCGGGTATGAGCGCGTCAAGTTCCTCATCAACGTGCTGATCGGCAGGCAGCAGAAAGTAACGCAGTATGTGCGCATCAACGCATCGCGCTTTCTCGTGCATATGTATGGTAAGAAGACCATTCCCATCCTGCTGGTGGGGCTGGACGATCCAGACCCGCGCACCAAGGCCGACGTGCTGGAGGCGCTGGGCTGGTTAAAGCAGCGCGATCTGGTGCCGCTCTTCAAAAAATACGTTGAGCACACCAACCCGCGCGTGCGTGCCAACGCCATTATCGCGCTGTTGCGCTTCAAGAAGCTGGCACCCGTATACTTCAGGCATCTGGACGCGATGTTGCAGGATGAAAACATGAACATCGTGGCGTCCGGCCTTTACGTTATAGGCTATCACCGCCTGCGCAGCCACACTGAGGCGCTGCTGGCGCTGAGCAGCGAGCCTGTCGCCACGCACCCTCTCGTATCGCGCGGCATTGCGTGGAGCCTCACGCGGCTGGGGCACCCGGAAGGCGTGCGGCATTTCATCAACCTGTTCGTGGCGATAGACGGCACGAATGAATCGCTCGCGTTCCTGCATCTGTTCTCGCAGCTTGACCACCGCACCAAGTTCGCCATCTTTGAAGCGCTGCTGCGTCATCACCAGCTGCGCCCTGAAAGTTTCGATATGGGCAAGCTGTTTGCGTTCCTCAAATCGTCGGAATTCGACTTTCATGAAGAGATGAACTTCATGTCGCTGCAGCTGGAACGCGACGAATCCCGTCCATCTTAACTTTTTTCCATTCACGAGAATATATCACGATATATCGAATACACCTTTGGTTGTATTTGATTAATTTATTATAGCTTTCAAAATATATTTATCTAAATAACCATATAATAAATAATAATATAGTCTCATAATGAGGAGGGACTTATTACACTTATACGTGTATAATTAACCCATCATTAAGCAATCTGTGATTGTATATACTGACTTTCACACGAACTCGTAACAGCGCTGAATCTTTTAGTAAGGAGACGTTATGGCAGGATTGGACAGGGCCTATAGCAGCAATACCCCCATCGTAAACGGTGACAACGATGCAGAGGGTAACTTTGACCGTTTGACCGTATTGCAGGATGTCGCGCACAGTGACCTTTCCGCCAAAGCGTATTTTGCCGAGGAGCTCGTGCCGTCTGACGGCAACCCGGCGGCAGTGACCACTGCGATCGACGAGATACTCGGCATACGTAATTATGGCGGCCTTTCCAGTGACGGTGTGGCAAATGCCGCAGGCAGCGCGAATCTTCTGCTCTCGGCTCTGGTGCGCAAGGCTGTGCAGGCCGATGAAGCCACTGCCAGGATCGCTTTCTCTGACACCGTGCATCATACATCGCCTGCCATTGAGTCAGCTGTCTCTGGCGAAACGCCGCAGACACTGGCGCGTAGCGGATATTACAAAACCCCGCCGGAAGGCGGGCCTGATCCTTTGCCGACTCCGGTTCCCACTCCAGGGCCTACTCCGGGGCCTACTCCCAGTCCCACTTCGGGTCCCGGCCCCGTTGATCCGCCTTCCAATACACCCCATCCCATCGTCGATCTTGACCTTGGCATAAACACGCGTGATCCGTCCATCTCGCTGGGGCTGGTTATCGACCCCACCGGCACCACGTTATTGGATCTCGACGCCACGGTGGAGACCATCGCCAACACCAGCGCCTCGCTTGCCGCTACCGTAGACACGCTCATTCAGGGCACGACGCAGATAACAGCAAATGTGGCAAGCGATCTCGTGAACGGCCTGCACGGCACGGTGGGCAACGTGATAAACCTCGTTACGGGCACGGGCGGCACTACCCCTATCATCAGCCTTAATACGGCGAATAACCTGCTGTCCGATCCCGGCGGCATACTTTCCAAGACCACGCTGGGTATTGATCTTAGCGGCGACACGCTGCTCGATGTGAACGCGACCGTTCATACTGTTGCCAATACTGCTGCGAGCCTGCACGCGAAAGTGGATACGCTGCTCAGCGGCGGCGATATTGTTCCCAACGCAGTGACGGAACTGAGTACCCTGCTTACCAGCCTGCCCGCATTGCAGCCGGGCAGTTCTGAAGGGCCAATACTCAGCATCGATTCCGCAACCGACCTGCTCTGCGATCCCACGAAAATTATGACTGACCTCACGCTGGGCATTGACCCGGGCGGCAGCACATTGCTTGATGTGGGCGCGACGCTGGATACGGTTGCCGATACTGCCGCAGGTATACAGGGCGTGGTGGAAAATCTCACCAGCGGTGCGGATATCACCACTGATCTTACGTCCGCGCTTGCTCAAACGCTGGGCGGCCCTGGCGAAGCCGGGTTGCCGGACATCAACCCCGGCAGCGACGACGCGCCCATTATCAGCCTGCAATCCGCCAACAACCTGCTGGAAGACCCCACCAGCGAGATCACTGATACATTGCTGGTGATTAACCCCAACGGCAATACGTTGCTGGATACGAACGCCACGCTTGATACTATTGCGGACACCAGTGCCGATGCGCAAGTGCTGCTGGAGAACCTGATCAGCGGCGGCGACGTGGTGGCAGCAGTCACCAGCCAGCTTGACGATATGCTCGGCTTGTCCACACAGTCACCGCCGGATGCGGGTGCGCTTGTGGAAGCCGTGACGGACGGGCTTGCCAATGCTGATACGATTGCCGACAGCATAGCGGATGTGGGCATCGGCGAAGATCCGGCAGCGGTTGTCACGGAAGGGGTGACGCACCTGCTGAATGCCGCGCTTGACCCGCAACCCGGCAATGGCGGCGAAACGCCCGTTATCAGCGCGGAGAGTATCAATAATGTACTTTCTGATCCCACCGGCGAAATCACCGATACGGTGATAACGGTCATTCCCGGCGGTGACACGCTTCTGGAAGCAAACGCAGCGCTGGATACCGTGGCCGATATCGCTGCGGATACGCAAGCGGCGGTGGAGAACCTTGCAGGCACTCCAGACATCGTGGCGACGTTTACCAGCGCCCTTCAGGATATGCCGGATACCCTTTCCGGCGATACGGGTGACATGCTGCCGGATGTGCAGGGCATGGAAGAAACGCTGGCAAATGTGGCAGGCGGCGTGACGGAGTTTCTTGCTGACCCCGCTTCCATAGTGCCGCAGGGTGATCCCGTCGGCTTGATGCCCGATGATCCCGCCGTTATCGTGCAGCAGCTGGTGGAAACCGTTACCGGAAGCGATGACATTATAAACACTGTCACCAATGAACTGGCCGAACTGCTGGGCGCCCAGACCTGGCAGGGCGGCAACGGCGAAACCATCACTAACATTGATACGATAAGCGATATTCTCTCCGGTCCCGCGAGCCTGTTCTGCGATACGGATATCAATATAGACCCTGCCGGTGACACGCTTCTGGAAGCAAATGCAGCGCTGGATACCGTGGCCGATATCGCTGCGGATACACAGGCGGCGGTGGAGAACCTTGCAGGCACTCCAGACATCGTGGCGACGCTTACCAGCGCCTTTCAGGATATGCCGGATACCCTTTCCGGCGATACGGGTGGCATGCTGCCGGATGTGCAGGGCGTGGAAGAAACGCTGGCGAATGTGGCAGGCGGCGTGACGGAGTTTCTTGCTGACCCCGCTTCCATAGTGCCGCAGGGTGATCCCGTCGGCTTGATGCCCGATGATCCCGCCGTTATCGTGCAGCAACTGGTGGAAACCATCACCGGCAACGGCGACATTGCGAGCGCCGTTACCCATGAACTGACCGAACTGCTGACTCCTCAGACCGGGCAGGGCGGTGCGAACGACGCGCCCATTATCAATGTTGATACTGTAAGTGATGTCCTCTCTAATCCTGCAAGCCTGTTTTTCGATACGGATACTGTCACTATTGACCAAGCTGGCACCGCGCTGACGGACGTGAATACAGCGCTGGATACAGTGGCCGACACTGTTGCGCAGGTGCAGATGGCAGCGGAGAGTCTTGTAAGCGCTCCGGACAGCTTGGCGGCCCTCACTGGCGGCATTGACGAATTGCTCGGTGCATTTGCAGACCCTTCCGGCAACCTGTCGGACGACCCGGCGGCGAATGTGCAGTCGCTGATGCTGGGCATCACCGGCAGTACAGGCACTGAAACCACCGATTCCATCACCGATACGGTAGCGGATATTACTGTGCAGGTGCAGGCGGCAGCGGAAAACCTCACCACGCTTCCGGTTCAGGATAGTGCCGTTTCCGGTAATGCGCTCAGCAGCCTGAGCGCAATTGAGAACGTCGCCAGCGCCCCGGAAAACCTGTTGGATACCGTTACGTCTGCTGTAATAGAGCCGGTGGTTGACGTGACGCCTGTGGTCAGTGACGCAGTAACATCGTCGCTCAGCAGCCTTGAATCGCTCACTGCTACAATTACAGACACCACGCAGGTGACAAGTCCTGATCCCGCCATCATGACCACGCTGATGGACAATACGCTGCACGATACCACCAGCGATACTGCGAGTTCAGGCGCGGCCAGCTACGACATTAATCACGTGCTTGATGCCGTGGTGGCGACCGCCACAGGCACCACCGGCAGTTCGTCCTCTTCCGACGCATCGGGCGGCACGGGGAGTACGTCTTCCGGCAGTGCGGGCTCATCATGGACCGAGCAGGTGGTGCAGCCCGTTACCACGGCCACGCAGACCACCACGTCCGTGCTCAACGCCACCGTCCCTGTTGTGGATACGACCGTCCAGACCACAACCACCAGTGTCTTAACCAAACTCAAGAAGCTGTTCTGATGGCCCGTTCATTCTTCAGCATTGCCAGCCTGCCCAAAGAGGCGTTTCTTTCACCCGGACACGGCTACCGTCCGCGCGGGTGGGAGATCGCGCTCGCGTCACTCGCCATCAACCTGCTGGCGCTGGCGCTCTCGCTGGTAACGCTGCAGGTCTATGACCGCATCCTTATCTATCACAATATCAGCACGCTCAATATGTTATGCATCGGCGCGGTGGTGGCATTGCTGGTGGAAGCGTTGCTCAAACTATGCCGTGGCTACGCGATGGGCTGGTCCGCTGCGTCGTTCGAGCATGCCGTGGCGTGCAACGTCGTGCGCCACACACTGGCGCGCGAGCTGACCAGTGACGACAATGTGACGGCAGGGGAGTACCTTCAGCGCATCCAGTCGGTGGGCAAGATACGCGATTTTTATTCCGGGCAGGCCCTGGCTACCCTTATCGACCTGCCGTTCGTGCTGGTGTTCCTGTTCATCATCTATCAGGTGGCGGGGGTGCTGGTGTTCGCGCCGCTGCTCGTGCTCACCGGCATGCTGGCCATGGCTTACGATGCGGGCCGCCGCCTGAAATCCTCGCTGAACCGCCGCGACAAGGCCGACGACACGCGTTACGACTTCCTCGTGCATACGCTTGCAGGCATCCATTCCATTAAAGGGCTGGGGCTGGAAGCGCCGTTCGAGCGCCGTTATGAACACTGGCAGGCCAAGACCACACGCGCCAATTTTGAAGTGGCGCAGCTCAGCGCCCGCACCTACGATCAGGGCATCATCGCGTCGCATGCCATGATGATCGCGGTTGCCGTAGTAGGCGCTCCCTTCATGATCGGCGGCAGCTTGTCGCTGGGCGGGCTGGTGGCCTGCGTCATGCTCTCCGGGCGCATCATGCAGCCGGTGCAGCGCGCGCTCGGCTTCTGGACGGGCCTGCAGGAAATAGGCATCGCGCATCAGAAGCTTGCCGCGCATTTCACCGGCAACCTGCTCAGCGGCAATGCGGCGCAAGCCGCGGAACGTGAAGGCCGCGTGAAGCTGGATAACGTCTCTTTCGGCTATGATGCAGGCGACAGCATAGTGCATAACCTCTCGCTGGCGGTGCGCCCCGGCGAGGTGGTTTCCATCACCGGCGAATACGGCGCGGGCAAGCAGACATTGCTCAAGCTTATCGCGGGTGTGCATCCGCCGCACAAGGGGCGCGTGGAGGTGGACGGCATTGCCCCGCACCTGTACACGTCGGAAGCGCTCTGCGACCATATAGGCTACCTGCCGGGCAACGGCATCATCTTCCACGGCACGATCGGAGAGAACCTTTCGCGCTTCGGGCGTGTGCCGGAAGATCGCGTGAAAGAGATCTGTGAGTTACTGGGGCTGGAAGAGGAAATCTCCATGCTGCCCGCAGGGTATGACACCAGGCTCGAAGGCACCAACGCCGACACGATTCCGCCCGGCCTTCGCCAGCGCATCGCCATTGCGCGTGTGCTGGCCAGCAAGCCGCGTGTGCTGCTGTTCTACAATGCCGACCGTTCGCTGGATAAGGACGGCTACAACCACGTATACCGCCTGCTTGCGCGCCTCAAAGGCCGCATCACCATGATACTGGTCACCAACGACCAGAATCTGCTTCGTCTTGCCGATACCCATTACCGGCTGGAGAATCGCGGCCTGCTGCCGGTTTCGGCGGAAGGCGACATGCTGAACGTGCACGCTTATCAGGAAATGCGCTTATGAACGCAGAGATCATCGGCCTTCCCCCGCGCGGCCATCATCAGGACACGTCTTCGCTGCCGCTCATAGACGAACTGCTCAAGGCTTATAACCTTGAAGCGGACAAGGACCGTGCCGCCGAAGCAATGCCCTACGGGCAGGCCAGGCTGGAAGTGGTGGATGTGCTCAATTTCATGGCGCGCATGGGCTATACCGGCGGCAGCGTGGAAACCGCGCTGTGTGACATCGACCCCCGCCTGCTTCCCTGCCTGTTCGCAGAGAAACACAGCCAGACGTTGCGCGTTATCACCACGCCGCAGGCTGAGGCGGTTGAGGGCAGGGCGTATATTTTTACCAAGCAGGAGCACAAAGACCCCAAAGAACAGAAAGAAGCGCTGGCTGCGGCAGGCACGGGCTGGTTCATCAGCGCCATATTGCGCTTCAGGAAACTTGCATGGCGCGTGACCTGGATAAGCTTCATCCTGAGTTTTGTCTCGCTCGGCCTGCCGCTGTTCCTCATGGCCATCTATGACCGTATCGTGGATATCGCCACTACCCAGACCGTTGCCGTACTGGGAATGGGTGCGTTCATTACCATGAGTATCGAGCTGGCGTTGCGCAATATGCGTTCGGGCAACCTTGCCTGGTTCGCCGCGCGTATCGACCATATCGTAAGTAACCGCGTGCTTTCGCGCCTGCTGCAACTGCCCGCCCACGCGCTTGAGCGCGCCTCGGTCGCCTCGCAGATAGCCCGCCTGCGCGCGTTCGACTCGGTGCGCGAATTCTTCAGCGGCCCGTTATTCCTCACCCTGCTCGACCTTCCGTTCACCACGGTTGCCTTCCTTGTGCTGTGCTGGATCGGCGGGCCGATGGCGTTTGTGCCGGTGGGCATGGTGGCGATGTATGGCGTGCTCATCGTCATTTTCCGTCCGCAGCTTAAGATGGCGATGTTCCGCTCCGCCCGCGCCCGCGCCGCAGTGCAGAGCTATCATATTGAACTGTTTGAAAAACGTGAAGTATTGCGTCTGGGCGGCATGAGCGAGGTCTGGCGCGAGCAGTTCCGTGAGATATCGGCCGCATCCTCCATCGCCATGTTCCATGCCCAGCATCTGGCGCATCTGCTGGAGACTATCATCTACACCCTCACCACGCTGTGCGGGCTGTTGCTCATCTATATGGGAGTGCTGCGCGTATGGGACGGCGACATGAGCGGCGGCGCGCTGTTTGCGTCGCTCATATTATACTGGCGTGTTATCGCCCCGTGGCAGTTGCTCGCCTGCAGCATCCCGCGCCTTGAGCAGCTTTACCGCAACGTCCAGCAGATCAACCGCCTCATGACGCTCGATACCGAATATGAAAGCGCGCTGGGCATGGGTAAGCCCGGAAATTTACAGGGTAAAATGGTCATTTCCAAGATCGGCCTGCGTTACAGCAAGGAAACCGATCCGGTGTTCGTAGGCCTCAACTTCAACGTGGAGCCCGGCGAAATGGTCGCCATTGCCGGGGGTAACGGCAGCGGCAAGTCCACCGTGCTGAAATTAATGCTGGGGCTTTACCGCCCGCAGGCAGGCGCGGTCTATATCGACGGGCGTGATATCAGGCAGATGGACCCGGTGCGCCTCAGGCAGTCGATTGCCTATGTGCCTCAGATACCTGAAATGTTCGGCGGCACTATCGCCGAGAACCTGCGGCTGGGCAATCCGTTCGCGACCGAAAGCCATCTCTGGCACGCGCTGGAAATGGCGGGCGCCAAGAAAATAGTGATGGCGCTGCCCCGGGGCATACATACGCCGTTCGCACAGGCCGGGGAAACGCTGCGCACCAACCTCATCCACCAGATAGCGCTGGCGCGCGCCTATGCCAAAGACGCACCGATACTGCTCATTGATGAAATGCCATATACCGTGCTGGGCAGTCCGGCAGGAAAAATGCTTTTTGAACAATTGCATGAATGGCGCAGGCAGAAGACCATGATCATCGTTTCGCACCGTGACGACCATATCTGCATGAGCGATCGTGCATTAGGGCTGCTTTCCGGCGGGCGCTTCATCTTCGGCGCGCCGGACAAGGTCATCAGGCAACTGCGTGAGGAAAGTTTCAACCAATTTACCAAGAGGCTGGCATGATAGCGCGCGTCATCACATCGTCGGAAAAGGTCCGCGTCAGGGAATCGCAGTTGCAGTTTTTGCGGCAATCCACACGCCTTGAGGAGAGCACCGCGCCCTACCTCATGCGTGGCGCGATGATAGCGCTCTCCCTGCTGGTGTTCGTGTTCATCGGCTGGATGGCGGTCGCAAAGATTGAAGAGATCATGCAGGCGAACGGCGAAGTGGTGCCCAGCGGCTTCCCGCGCATCGTGCAGCATTATGACGGCGGCATCGTGAAAGAGATACTTGTGCGCGAAGGCAGCCTCGTGCAGGCAGGCGAAGCGCTGCTGGTGCTTGACGGCGTGGGCGCGCAGGAAGAACTCAACCGGGCCACGCTTGCCGTGAGCGGGCTGAAGCAGACCGTGGCCATGGCGCAGGAGGTGTTCGATATTCAGCAGAACCTGAAACAGCAGGGCGTCTCCTCGCATGTGCGCTACCTTGAAGCCAAGCAGGCATTGAGCCAGGCACAGAACGAACTCGCCCAGCAGAAGGAAATGCAGAGCCGCTGGCAGGCGCGTGTGGAGCGTCTTGACGTGCGCGCCCCGGCGACCGGATTGATAAAAGGCCTTAAACTCAACACCATAGGCGAGGTGGTGAAACCGGGCGATCCGTTGATGGAGATCGTGCCGACGGGCGAATCGCTGGTAGTGGAAGCGCGCATCGCGCCGTCGGACATTGGCCGCGTGCAGGTGGGGCAGCCGGTAAAAGTGAAAGTGAGTTCTTTCGATTATGGCCGCTACGGCGCGGTGAACGGCACGCTGGAATTCGTCAGCGCCACCACGTTCGAGGGCATGAACCACGAGAAATATTATCAGGGACGTGTGATCCTTGAGCGCAATTATGTCGGCAACCAGGAAACCATGAAGATCCTTCCCGGCATGATCGTGCAGGCAGGCATTATCACCGGCAGGAAAACCATTCTTTCCTATCTGCTTAAACCCATTCAGAGAGCCTTTGAAGGCAGCATGAGTGAAAAATAAAGGGCTACACCATGCTTCACAGCAGCTATACACCTCCTCCCAGAAAACAGCCGGTTGTCCTTGCCGTGGATGACGACCGCACGTTACGCATGATGCTTGCCGGCATGGTCAACGCCCTTGGCTATTGCGTGCTGGAAGCGGGCAACGGCAAGGAAGCCCTGTCGCTGCTGGAAGATAATTTCCGCGAGATCGACGCCGTACTGCTCGACCGCGAAATGCCCGTGATGGACGGTATGCAGCTTACCCAGCGCATGAAGGAGAATATGAAGCTGCGCAAGATTCCCATCATCATGCAGACCGGCGCCGACAAGCCCGAGCAGGTGAAGCAGGGCATCGATGCTGGCGTATTCTACTACCTCACCAAGCCGGTGAATCAGGACATCTTGAAATCCGTACTGCTGGCGGCCATCCGCGAGAGCGAGCAGCAGCACCAGCTTACGAGCGAACTGCAGAAACACAAGACCAGCTTCCAGCTTATCGACACCTGCCGCTTTCAGTTGCGCACGCTGGCGGAAGCCGAATATCTGGCGGCGTTCCTTGCCAATTGCTTCCCCGAGCCCGACCGCACGGTGAGCGGGCTGGCGGAATTGCTGGTCAATGCGGTGGAGCACGGCAATCTCGGCATCGATTACAGCGAAAAGACCCGTCTGATCGAGCAGGGCACGTGGCGTGCGGAAGTGGAGCGCAGGCAGGCAATGGCAGAGCACCGCCAGAAACGCGCCGATGTCATCTACCGCAAGAAGACGGAAGGATATTTCGTGACCATCAAGGATGAAGGCAAGGGCTTCGAATGGAAGAACTACCTGCAGGTAGATCCCTCGCGCGCTTCGCACAGCCATGGCCGCGGTATCGCGCAGGCCAACGCCATCTCTTTTGATAAAATCACGTTCAACGACCCGGGTAATGAGGTGACCGGCTTTGTCGGCACCGATAAGCCGCTGGAGTGGTAGCATGCGCCGTCACCTGTTATCGCTGTCTATCTTCATCTTCATGCTGCCGTTCTGCGCGGCGGCGTACCTGCTCATGCAGAAAATGAAGTCCGACATCGATTTCATCCGTCGTCAGCAGGTGGGGCTGGGTTATTACAAGACGGTGCAGGAACTGCAACTTGCCGCGCAGGTGTATCGCGGCAGGCTATATATGAACAGCTCTCCCGAAACCATTGCTGCGGCGCAACAAGAATACGAGCGCGCGTTAAACGCGGTGGATGCGCAAAGGGAAGACATGCAGACGCTGGCGATTGCCGGGGCCTGGCAGCAGGCACGCGAGGAACTCACGCAAAGCTTTGCCAGTCTGCAATCCGGGTCGCTGGAAATGTTTGAACGCCAGACCGAAGCCATCCACGGCCTCACTTCTTACACGCGGCACATCGTCAGTGAATCCAACCTGATACTCGACCCTGCCATTGAGAGTTACTACCTCGTATCGCTGAGTACGGTCACCGTGCCTGAGATGATCGAGCATGTAAGCTATCTGCGTGGCCGTATCTCGGGCATGGCGGAGCACTACCATCCGCTGGGAAAACTCAGGGACAGTGTCATTGAACGCGTTGGTCTTATCCGCAAGCTGCAGGACGATTTCAGCCACAGTATCGAAACGGTCAGGAATGCCCGCACTCCGCACAACACGTTGCATGACAACGATGTTGTTGCGGATACTGCCTTTCTGCAGGGCGCGTTCGATTATGTATATGGTCTTGCAAACGAGACCATAAAACCGACCGGCAGCGATGAAGTGTTCACCAGGATATCCGAGGTGATAGGGCGGCTGACCGGGATACAGCATCAATACGCCTCGCACCTTTCCGCCCTGCTGGAAGAGCGAGTGACGCAGCGCACCACCGCATGGTGGGAAGTCCTCCTTTCTCTGGTCACGGCGCTGCTGATGACGCTCGGCCTCTTCGTGTATGCGCAGCGCATCAGGATGAAGCTGGAGCTTGGCAAGGCCAGGCAACTGCTCAGCGCCATTGTGGAGTCTTCCGGCGATGCGATCATAAGCAAAGGGCCGGATGACATCGTCACCTCGTGGAACCATGGGGCGCAGACGCTGTTCGGGTACACAGCAGAGGAAGCCATCGGCAGGAATATTCGCATCATCAGCCCTGATAAAAATTCGGGCGACGAGGCGAGTATCAGCGACGCGATACGTGAAGGCAGGGCCATCTCGCATGTTGAGACTACGCGCAGGCGCAAGGACAATGCGCTTGTTCAGGTGGTGATGAGCGTTTCGCCGGTAAAGGACGAACAGGGCGGCATGATCGGCGTGTCCATCGCCGCGCGTGACAACAGTGAGATCAGGCGGCTCACTGCCGATCTCAGCAGCACCATGGCAGGCATCAACCGCGCACTGGCCGTGGCGGATTTCGCGCTGGACGGCACCGTCATCAACGCCAACCAGAGCTATCTCGACATGATGGGATACACGCTGGAGGACATCAAAGGCCGCCATCACCGCATATTTGTCGATACGGCTTATGCCAAGAGCCAGGAGTATCTTGATTTCTGGAACATCATCTCGCATGGCGAGTTTCAGGAAGGCGTGTTCCCGCGTATGACCAAATCCGGCAATACGGTATGGGTGCAGGCGCTTTACTGCCCCATACTCGGCGCCGACGGCAAACCTTATAAGGTGGTGAAGTTTGCCACCGACGTAAGCGAACGCAGGCGCACGCAGGAACGCATAGCGCGGTTCGCCCGCGAGATGGAGCAGAAGAACAAGGAGCTGGAAGCGGCGCGCGAGCAGTCCGAGCATGCCAACCGCATGAAGTCGGAATTCCTCGCCACGATGAGCCATGAGATACGCACGCCGATGAACGGTATCATCGGCATGACCGAACTGCTGCTTGAAAGCCAGCTTACTCCCCGCCAGCAGGAGTATTCGCGCACGGTAATGCATTCGGCGGAGGCATTGCTGAGCATTATCAACGATATCCTCGACTTCTCCAAGATCGAATCCGGCAAGCTGGAACTGGAAGAGATTCCGTTCGACCTGCAGACGCTGGCGGACGAAACGGCGGAACTTCTGGCGGTAAAGGCGCGAGACAAGGCCATCGAGCTTATCCTGCGCTACGTACCGGGCACGGTGCGCGAACTGGTGGGTGATCCGGGGCGTATCCGCCAGATCATCACCAATCTCGTGGGCAACGCCATCAAGTTTACCGAGCGTGGCCGTGTGCTGCTGAAAATAGAAGAGCTTGGCTCGCTTTCTCATGATTGCGGGAAGGCTATTGTAAAAATATCGGTGGAGGACACCGGCATCGGCATATCTAAAGAGGCGCAGGCAAAACTCTTCCAGAAATTCACGCAGGCCGACTCTTCCACCACCCGCAAATATGGCGGTACAGGGCTGGGGCTGGCTATCTGCCGCCAGATGGTGGAGATGATGGGTGGCGATATCATGTTCCAGAGCACCGTGGGCGTCGGTTCATTGTTCGCCTTCACCATGGTGCTGCCGCGCTACGACCAGGCGATCACGCAGGACGAGGTCATTGCCATCGAACATTTACGCGGTACGCGCATGCTCATCGTGGATGATTTGCCGGACAACATTGATATTGTAAAAGAGCAGCTTGAAACCATAGGCATGCAGTGCCTCATCTGCAATGACAGCGTGCAGGCGTTCGACATGCTGGTGGCGCAGAAAGAAGCGGGCATGCCGGTGGACATAGCCCTCATCGATTACCTGATGCCGGGCCTCAACGGCGAGAATCTCGCTAAGCATATCAAGGCGGCGGACTCCCCGGTGAAAGATACGGCGATCGTCATTCTCACTTCGGCTTCGGGGCAGGGATTTGCCAAGCGCTTTGCTGCCGCAGGCATATCGGCCTATCTTTCCAAACCCATCCACAGCCGCGCGCTGATTGAGACGGTAAGCCGCGTCTGGCAGGCATGGAAACAGGGCGACAAGGAAGGCCTTATCACCGCCGAGAATATCCGCACCAGGATGCAGAGCGAAGAACATACGCGTTTCGACGGCGCGCAGGTGCTTATGGCCGAGGATAACCGCGTCAATCAGGGCTTTGCCACGGAAACGCTGGAAGCGCTCGGTGTCAGCGTCACCATCGCGTCCAACGGCAGGGAGGCGGTGGACAAGCTCATGCAGCGGCCTTTCGACCTTGTGCTGATGGACTGCCAGATGCCGATCATGGACGGGTTTGAAGCCAGCCGCATTCTCAGCGACCTGAAGAAGAAAGGCGAGATCGGCGCTATTCCCATTATCGCGCTCACCGCCAATGCCATGCGCGGCGACCGCGAGAAATGCCTTGAGGCGGGCATGAGCGACTACATCACCAAACCCATGCGCAAATCCGACATGATCCAGAGCCTCAGCCGCTGGCTGCCGGCGCGCATGGTGCATAAACCCGAAACGCAGGAGATTGTCCCCATGGAAGAAGTCACTACTATCCTGTTTGAGAACGCGCAGGTGCTGCTGGTGGAAGATAACCGTATCAACCGCGAATTCGTGGTGGATATGCTGGAGAATATGGGCTGCTTCGTCACCACGGCGGAGAATGGCCTTGTTGCCACGCAGAAGGTGACCAGCGGCACGTTCGACCTTGTGCTGATGGACTGCCAGATGCCCGAAATGGACGGCTACGAAGCCACGCGCGCACTTCGCCGTATGAGTGAGGACGGCGATATCAAGCGCATGCCGATCGTCGCGCTGACCGCCAACGCCATGCGCGGCGACCGTGAGAAATGCCTGAGTGCAGGCATGGACGATTACCTCACCAAGCCGGTGAAAAAAGAGACACTTGGCGAGGCATTGCTCAAATGGATGCCAGCGCGCCGCCGCACGTCGCAGCATGCCGCGCAGGCGGGCGGCCTTGGCTTTATTGCGCGCATACTGGTGGTGGACGATAATTCCACGCACCAGAGCTATGTGAGCGAGATGCTGATGAATATGGGGTATGACACCAGCATCGCTTCCAACGGAAAAGTGGCGATAGAGCAGTTGCTTACCGAGCCGTATGATCTCGTGCTGATGGATTGCGAGATGCCGGTGATGAACGGCTGGGAAGCGGCGGGCAGGATATCGGCCATGCGCAAGAAGGCGGAGATATCGGATATCCCGGTGATAGCACTCACGGCAAACCAGCAGGAGGGCGACGCCGAACGTTGCTTTTCGGCGGGGTTCGACGACTATATCGCCAAGGCGATCTGGCGTCCGAAATGGCAACCCAATATCGACCGGATATTACGCAAATGGCTGACCCGCCAGTCGGCAGGCGCCACGGTGGAAACCCTGCTTGACCGCAAGGTGCTTGAAGACGCGCGCCGCCTGATGGATACGAAATTCCCGGTATTCATTAAGATATTCATCGAGGACGCGCAGTTCAGGATAAGCGAGCTTATGCGCATGGCCACCGAGAACCGCCCGGCGGAAGAACTCATCATCAGCGCGCATACGATGAAATCCTCCAGCGCGCAGACGGGCGCGATGCGCATGTCCAATATCAGCCGCAGGCTTGAGGAACGCGCCTCGCAGCTGGCCCGCGAGCAGGGCGGTTCCGCAGCGCTGATGTCCGACATAAGCCAGATGGAGAGCAGCTTCGTCGAAACGCGGTTCCTGCTGTTGGATGCTATCGGTGCAGTCGTAGAAGAACTTACCCGTCTCCCCGTAACGCAGGCCAAGGCAGGTTGATCATGCGCATGCTTCCGTCCATACTCATACTGACTGCCAGCGCGCTCTGCTATGGGTGTGATGTTGGCGGCACGTTACCGTCATCCGAAAAACCCGATGTGAAGGCATGGGAGAATAAAGGAGCAGACACTATCGCCGCCGAGAGCGGGAAAGTGGATACGCAGTGGTGGCGTTCACTCAAAGATCCGGTGCTCGACCGCCTGCTGCGCGAGGCTGCTGGCAGTAACCTTGACCTGAAGATCGCCGGATTACGCATGAAGGAAGCGCAGGCGCAGGCAGGGCGCGCCAGTGCGGCATTGTTCCCCGAAGTGGGCGTCACCGGCGCGCTCACCGGGGAAGGCAGGCAGTCCAGCCGTGGCGGGCCTGACGCTGCCAGCACGCGCAGCGAACTGGGCATCAGCGGCATCTGGGATCTCGACCTCTTCGGCGGCAAACGCGCGGAGCTGGAAGCCAGTGAGGCGAATCTGGGCAATGCCGAAGCCAGCAGGCGGCAGGCCGTGCAGACGCTCATCGCCGACGTTGCGCGAACCTATGTGGAGGTGAGGGCGCAGCAGCAACTGCTTGAGTTGACGCAGAAGAACCTGAGACTACAGCAGGAGACATTGCGCGCAACGCGCATACAGTTCGAGGCCAAGGCCGCCGCCAAGCTCGACGTGCTGCGCGCGCAGGCACAGGTGAGCAGCACCCAAGCCGAGCTGCCTGCCATACGCGCGAGCCTTGCCGCCCGCCAGCACCGCATTGCCGTGCTGCTGGGTAAGCCACCGCAAAGCATTGATGCGGCACTGAAAAAACCGGCAGCGGTTCCATCTTTCAGCGACAAGATAGTGTTGCAGACACCCATCTGGACGATGGCCAGCCGCCCCGATATTCAGGCGGCTGAAGCACGCTTGCGCGAACAGGCGGCGCTACGCAGCGCACGCGCGGCGGATATCTTCCCCAAGCTTTCGCTCTCCGCGTTCTTCGGCCTTGGCACGGCAACGCTCTACAGCAGCGCCACGCCGTGGAATCTTGGTGCGAACCTTGCAGCGCCCTTGCTTAATTTTGGCCGCATTGAGAGCGACATAGAAGCCGCCGATGCGCGTGCGCAGCAGGCATTGCAGCGTTACAGGAAGACGGTGCTGGAAGCGCTGGAAGAGGTGGAGAACGCGCTGGTGCAATATGGCGAACAGAAAAGGCGCGTCGCATCACTGGAGCAGTCTTCCGCCTCGCAGCGAGAGGCGGCACGGCTTGCAAGGCTCAAATATGACGCGGGCGACGCGGCGTTCATCGACGTGCTGATCGCCGAGGAGCGTTTATTGCAGGCGGAATCCGGCGTGGTGCAGGCGCGCGCCGCCGCCACGCGCGCCGCCATCGACCTTTATACCGCGATGGGCGTGGTCGCCCCAGTGGAAACCCTCACCAGTAAAGGAGACTAACCATGACCCCATGCGAACTGTTCGACTTCAACGCGCTGGCCGAAGCCAAGGAAATGATGAAAGCCAAGTTCGGTACAATGGTAAAATATTATCTGGAAGATTCAGAGAATTATATTAGCGCTATCAGTGCGGCGGTGGGGGCGGGGAATGTGGAAGCGATCATCGCGCCGTCACATACGCTGAAATCGTCCAGCATGCAGATGGGTGCATTGCGGCTTTCGTCCATCGCCAGGGAGATGGAAGCGATGGCACGCGCGCAATCTTCCGCAGGCAAGCCGGATATAGCGCTCTACAGACCGTTATTCACCCAGCTCGAAGCCACGTTCGCAGAAACGCGCTCCGGTCTTTCTTCACACGCTGCTTAAGCAAGGTCGAAACGGTCGAGGTTCATCACCTTGCCCCATGCGGCCACAAAGTCGGTCACGAACTTCTTGTGCGCGTCCGAACTGCCATAGACTTCGGCCAAAGCCCTGAGCTGTGAGTTCGCGCCGAAGATAAGGTCGGCGCGTGTCGCGGTGTATGTGACCTTGCCGGTAGCGCGGCTGCGGCCTTCAAAGAGCCCGGCTTGCGCAGGATTTGCCTTCCACTCGGTCGCCATGTCGAGCAGGTTGACGAAGAAATCGTTGGTGAGCACACCCGGCTGCGTGGTGAATACACCGTGACCAGTGCCGCCCACATTAGTGCCCAGCACGCGCATGCCGCCGATGAGCACGGTCATTTCCGGTGCGGTGAGGGTGAGCAGTTGCGCCCTGTCTATCAGCAGTTCTTCCGAGGGAACGCTATACCTGCCTTTCAGGTAGTTGCGGAAACCATCCGCTACCGGTTCCAGCACCGCGAACGCTTCCACGTCCGTCTGTTCCTGTGAAGCGTCCATGCGTCCGGGCGAGAAGGGCACGGTCACGTCATGCCCGGCAGCCCGGGCGGCCTGTTCAACGGCTGCGCAGCCGCCCAGCACGATGAGGTCGGCCAGCGACACTTTCTTGCCGAATTCGCCCTGTATGCCTTCGAGCGCTTTGAGCACCCTGGCCAGTTGGGTGGGCTGGTTCACTTCCCAGTCCTTCTGCGGCGCAAGGCGGATGCGTGCGCCGTTAGCGCCGCCGCGCTTGTCGGAACCACGGAACGTGGATGCCGAAGCCCATGCGGTGCCGACGAGCTCGCTCACGGAAAGGCCGGAGCTGAGTATCTTATCCTTGAGTGTGGCGATATCCTTGGCGTCGATCAGCGGATGGTTCACTTGAGGGATAGGGTCCTGCCAGATCAGTTCTTCCTTCGGCACTTCCGGGCCGAGATAGCGGGCAAGCGGGCCCATGTCGCGATGCGTGAGCTTGAACCACGCACGCGCGAACGCATCGGCGAACTGGTCGGGGTTCTGCATGAAGCGGCGCGAGATCTTTTCATAGGCCGGGTCGAAACGCAGCGAAAGGTCGGTGGTGAGCATCGCGGGCACCTGGCGTCTGGACGCATCGAACGCATGCGGGATAAGGCCTGCGCCTTTGCCGTCCCTGGGTTTCCACTGGTGCGCGCCTGCGGGACTCTTGGTGAGTTCCCATTCAAAGCCGAACAGGTTCTCGAAGAAGTTATTGCCCCATTGGGTGGGTGTTGTGGTCCATGTCACTTCCAGCCCGCTGCCGATGGCATCCGCGCCCTTGCCGGTGCCGAAGCTGCTTTTCCAGCCCAACCCCTGCTGTTCGATATCGGCGCCCTCAGGGTCAGTGCCTACATGTTTGGCGTCGCCCGCGCCATGCGTCTTGCCGAACGTATGGCCGCCTGCGATGAGCGCCACCGTCTCCTCGTCGTTCATGGCCATGCGTGCGAACGTCTCGCGGATGTCGCGCGCCGCCGCTATCGGGTCAGGGTTGCCGCCCGGGCCTTCCGGGTTCACGTAGATGAGGCCCATCTGCACGGCGGCAAGCGGATTCTCAAGCTGGCGGTCGCCGGTATAGCGCTTGTCGTCGAGCCATACAGTTTCCGCGCCCCAGTAAATATCCTGTTCCGGTTCCCATATATCCGCGCGTCCGCCTGCGAAGCCGAACGTCTTGAAGCCCATCGATTCCAGCGCCACATTGCCGGTGAGGATCATGAGGTCCGCCCATGAAATTTTCCTGCCGTATTTCTGCTTGATCGGCCAGAGCAGCCTGCGCGCCTTGTCGAGGTTGACGTTGTCCGGCCAGCTGCCAAGCGGCGCAAAACGCTGGCTGCCGTTGCCCGCGCCCCCGCGCCCGTCGCCGGTGCGGTAGGTGCCAGCGCTGTGCCATGCCATGCGGATAAAGAAGGGGCCATAATGACCGAAATCCGCCGGCCACCAGTCCTGCGAGTCGGTCATCAACGCATGCAGGTCTTTCTTGAGCGCGGCGAGGTCAAGCGTCTTGAACTCCGTGGCGTAATCAAAGCCATTGTCCATGGGATTGGAAAGCGAAGAGCGCTGGTGCAGTACGCCCAGCCTCAGTTGATTGGGCCACCATTCCTTGTTGGTGGTGCCGCCGCCTGCCGAGTGGTTGAACGGACATTTTGCTTCTGATGACATAAACACTCCCTGTGCATAGTGTTGTATTTAGAACGATTCTATATAGGAAATATCTATGAAGTCAATTTTGAGCATACATACAACAAAGGCGCCCACCTTCCGGTGAGCGCCTTGCAGTGCAACCACGCCTGATTACTGGTTGCCTTCGCCGGGCTTGGTGAGCTTGGGCAGCTTTCCCTTCTCGATGCGGCCTTCGTTGCGCAGTGCGCGGCCATCGGCTGCGGTTTCTTCGCTGCCGATCAGCTCACCTGCTTCTTCTTCAAGGTAACCAGCGGCTTCTTTAAGGTTTGCTTTGATTTTTGACATAGTACATCTCCTTGAGATACTGGATGGCGGGATTCATTTCCTGCCAGTGCGCACAAATTAGGTTTCGCCAGCTAAAATAGCGATGCCGCGCCCATGCGCAGAAATAAGCAGGTCATAAGACAAAAAAGTGGCGCCGGGCAATGAGCCCGGCGCCGGTGGTGAACGTCATAAGAAAGGTAGTCGGGAGACTATTCCACCTTCTTCTTCTGATCTACGACCACACCGTTAACAGACCTGCTGGTGCTGGTCTCGGTGCGACTGTTGAACAGACCGCTCGGGTCTACCGTCTTTTCGGTCTTGGCGGTAGTGATGACGTTGCCCTTCTTGTCGACGTCAACGTCGGTTACCGTTTTCAGGGTAATGTCGGTGCCCTGCTGGTCGGTGTGGGAACGTTCCGTGGTCTGCTTGTAACCACCGTTGGCCTTCTCTTCGAATACGGTCTTGCCGTTATCAGCCTGCTTGTTCAGCATGCCTTTGGGGTCGGTGGCGTTCTGGGTGCTGACAGAGCGGGTAACGTTGCCCTTGGAGTCAACATCCACGTCTACCTTGGACTGCGAGGAAACCGTGGTGCCGCCGGGGGTGGTGGTTTGGGCGTTACGGGTTGCCTCATAACCGCCATTGTTTTTATACTCGACCTCGGTGTTTGCCTTTTCTTCTGCGGCAAAGCTTGCGCTGGCAAGCGTAACGGCTGCGGTGGCGGCGAGTAATGTGAACGTGTTCTTCATAAATGAACCTTTCTGTAGTGATAGCTTCATGACAATCTGCCATGCATGACAACCATTGCCATGGAGCCGCAACGTTAGCGGGCAACGGATAAGGAAGCGATGGACAAGCCCTCGGTATTCATAAAAAAGCAGCAAAATCAGCAATAAGGTAAAAAAAAGACCCGGCACCGGGTGCCGGGTCAAAGCTTGGGAGACAAGTGCGCCGGGAAATGTTTACCAGACGAAATGCAGGTCGTTGCGCGAAGCTCCGGCGGTGAAGGATTTCTTCTGTTCTACATTGTCGGCGTTTGCGACTATCTGGTATTTGCCAGCCGGAAGGTTGGCATAGAGCAGCGGCCCTGCGTCGGCGGCAAGCACCTGGTTGCCGGCGCGGTCAAAAATAGTGATTTTGGTGTCGCCGGAGAAAGAGCCGTCGCGATAGGAATTCATGACGTGAAGATTATAGTCAGGGCGTGCCTGCTGCATCGCCGCGCTTTCTTCTTCACCGATGCCGCCGGTGACGTAGGAAATGTTGCCCTGCTGCTGCACGGTGATCGCGTCCGGATAGGCAAGGGATGCCGATGCCATGCCGAGGGCGGAAGCGGCGCTTAAAGCAGTTAACGTATACTTGATGTTTTTCATAAAACCTCCTCATGGATTACAGCGCCACTATTCACCAGGCAGCATAGGCAAGCCATGGGATAATCCGGGGGGCGAAATAAAAAAATGATAAAGAACAATGCCTAGTGAAACTTTATGGCAATGTAGCATAGCACTTATCGCTTCCTCACAGCGGTTAGGGCTTAATGGGTTTACGCACCGTTATTCGCTCACATGCTTACGACAGCGCGTACATCAATTCTAACGCTCAACTTTATAATTTAAGGAGAATGCTTATGATTTCCACCACCACAAAGGAATCCGCCAGGAACCTGACTTCTGAAGACATCCGTAATGCTGCAGGCGACGCAAAGCGCGAAGTGTCCAAGGCAGCTGAAAACGTTGTTGAGGATATCTCTCACTACGCCAGCAAGGCAGGCCAGAAGGTTCGTCACTTCATTGATACGGCAAGCGAAGAAGCACACCATGCCAGCGAAAAAGTGACGAAAGAGATTCGCAGCAACCCGGTGCGCTCCAGCGTTATCGCGCTTGGCGTTGGGTATGTTCTTGCCAGCCTGCTGCGCCGCTAATGAGGCCGACAATGAAAAGGAGCGCCGCCATGCCGCTGGTGAAGGAGTTAGGGCTGCTCTTATTAGCCAGTAAACAATATTCATCCATGTCCCGGACGTTTTCCGGACTCCTGCTGGGCATGGCGGCAATTGTGACCCTGTTCATTGTATGCGTGCAGCTGGTGCTGTTCTTTCTGGGGAGCATCATGTGGCTGGCGTATACCGCGCTCAGCAGTAATGGTATCTCTGCGGAAATGACCGGCCTGCTTCTTTCCGCAGGCATTCTTGCGCTGCTGGCATGCGTTGCGCTTGCCCTGCAGCGCACGGTTGCGTCTACCGGAAAACTGCTTAATACTCGTACACAGACCCGTGCCGCCCCGCCTGCCGCCGTATCGCGCATAGTAGACAGTTTTATGGACGGTCTGCTTGCGCCCCAAACACCTGAAACCCATAAACCTGTAAGGTAATCCCATGAAGAAACGCGTTCTTGCCGTCGCCGCCATGCTGTGCGCGGCACCTTTTTATGATGCCGTCGCAGCGGAAGAAAGACTGGAGGAGGACGACAAGGCGATCATAAGCGCGGTATTCGAGAACGACGTTTTTGCCAATACGGATCAGAATTACACGAACGGTTTCAGGCTTGCCTATCTCAGCTCCGAAGCGAAAACGCCCTACGCGGCACGCTGGATAGCCAACCATCTTCTGCCGCTCTCTACCGAGGGCAACAAGCGCGTCAGCATCATGCTGGGCCAGAACATGTATACTCCGGCGGACATTAGGCAGTCTGCGCCTATCCCCAACGACCGCCCGTATGCAGGCTGGCTTTATGGCTCGGTGGGCATGGTGTCGGATACCGGCAAGCGTCTGGATAACGCCATGCTGACGGTAGGCGTGGTAGGTCCGCATTCCTATGCCGGGCCCACGCAGCGCTGGGTGCATGATGTAATCGGTTCGCCCGATCCAAAGGGCTGGGACAACCAGTTGCGTGAGGAGGTTGGCGTTGTACTCACCTTTGAGCGTAAATGGCGCTCGCTGTATGAGATTTCTCCCTTCGGCGTGGGTATGGACGTTACGCCGCATGTGGGTGTGAATCTCGGTAACGTGAATACAGATGCATCGGTAGGCGCCATGTTCAGGCTCGGTTTCGACCTGCCGTCCGATTACGGCCCCCCGCGCATCCGCCCCAGCCTGCCGGGATCTGACTTTTTCATTCCCACCAGCACGCTGGGCGGTTACCTGTTCGCCGGTGTGGAAGGACGTGCGGTGGGGCGTAATATCTTCCTTGACGGAAATACTTTCCGCGACAGCCCGAGCGTGGATAAGAAGATATTCGTAGGCAGCCTTCAGGCCGGTGCGGCACTCACGTTTGAGTCCATGCGCCTGTCTTACACCCATGTGTTCCAGACCAGGGAGTTCGACGGGCAGGCCAAACCCCAGCAATTTGGCGCCATTACCGTGTCATATCGCTTCTAGACGGTGAGCTGTTAATCTTTATGGGTTCTTTATTTCCTTGTTTTGCATTATGATGGTTTCATTATTGCGCCTGACTTATCAGCATGTGAAGTATAAAGATTAATAAAGGCACTTTGTCAGATGGTGTACGTATGAAACGCATCGCGAGGGCCCCCAATGTGGAGCCTCCGCACGCCGGAAATAACGGCACCGGGCCAGAACGGTCCGGGATGAACAGGATAGTCGTTATTTATGGCGCTGCTGAACAAAATTCCCGGTAAACCTTACTTTATCTCGATGTTCATTATCGGCGCGATGCTTTTTTGCGCCTTTAGTGCCGTGATTTATCGTCATTATGAACGCGCGCAGAACCTCAATTCATGGACGCTGTATAATTACGAGCTCATAAGGCAGTCGCGCCAGATATTGCAGAATCTCATCGATATGGAGACCGGCGTGCGCGGTTATATACTCACCAGCCAGAGAAGCTTCCTTGAGCCGTATGAAACGGCGCGTGTCAGCGTCGCAGCGATGATAAAACAACTGCACGAATACACCAAGGACGATAATACCACGCAGGATAATATTGATTTCTGGCTACAAAAAATTGTGCCCTATGCTCAGTCGATGAATGATGAGATCGATACTTTTCGTAGAAATGGAAATAGAGGTGTACCGGTAGAAACACTCGACAGGCTCAAGCTGCAGATGGACGAGCTGCGCGCGCTGCTGGAAGGCTATATCCAGACGCGCATAGAGAAGTTGCAGGAGCAGATAAAGCGCAGCAATGAGAGCCGGGAAAATTTCAAATATGTACTGGTTTTTGGCGTAGTGCTGGCCATTGGCGTCATGCTGCTGGCGACGCTTATCATTCTGGGGCTGATTACGCGCGCGCAGCATGCCACCCGGGCAACTGCGGATGCGGAAGAGCGTTTCCGCCTGGTAATGAACGGGATCAATGACGGGCTGTTCGACTTCAGCGTGCCGGAGAACAAAATATATTTTTCGCCTAACTTCAAAGCGATGCTCGGATATACCGATGAAGAGCATCCCGATACGGTGGAGGCCTCCACCAGCCTCATCCATCCCGACGATTATGATCAGGTAATAGAGTGCTACCGCCAGTATCAGGCGCGTGAGATACCCGAGTATGTGAACATCTTCCGCGCGCGCCACAAGAACGGCAGCTGGCGGTGGATACTCTCGCGCGGCATCGGCTTCTGGGATAAGCAGGGAAAGATTCAACGCTTTGTCGGTACGCGTGTGGACATCACCGACCAGAAAAAGCGAGAGGAGGACCTCGCGCAGGCGAACTCGGACCTGGAAACTTTTACTTACATCGCCTCACATGACCTGCGCTCCCCGCTGGTCAATCTCAAAGGCTTCGCCAATGAACTCAAGCATGCGCTGGACAGGGTGAAGCCGATCGTGCAGCCGCTCATGCCCGGCCTGCCGGAGCAGGAGCAGAAAACGTTGCAAGAGTCGTTTGAAAAGGACGTGCCCGAAGCACTGAATTTTATCGAGAAGGCGACGGACCGCATGGACACGCTGACCACGGCATTGCTGGATCTCTCGCGCATCGGCAAGCGCGAATACCACATGGAAATGGTGGATGCCGAAGCGATCGTGCGTAAATGCGTGGCGGCACAGGCCTATGAGATAGAACAGCGCAAAGCCGAGGTGATATGCGAAAAACTTCCGTCGGTATTCACCGATGCGCTGGCGCTGGAACAGGTATTCAGCAACTTACTGGATAATGCCGTTAAATATCTCGATCCTTCGCGCCGGGGACGCATCGTCGTCACTGCGCAGGAGAGGTCTACCGATGTGGTCTTTTCCGTGGCGGATAACGGCCGTGGCATCGTGCCGGAAGACCAGCGCCGGATATTTGAGATGTTCCGCCGCGCGCGCAACGCCGACGATGTGCGCGGCATGGGCATGGGCATGTCGTTCGTGCGGGCGACGTTACGCAAGCTGGGCGGTGCCATCTGGTGCGAATCCACGTTCGGCACCGGCACCATATTCCATTTCCGCATACTCAAGCAGCCCATGAAAGGATAAACAAAAATGAGCCTGTTTCCGGAGCCTTTTACCCTGATCATGATCGAAGATGACGAAGGGCATGCCAAACTGATCCGCAAGAACCTTGAGCGCGCGGGCATCGGTAATGAGCTGGTGCATCTGGATGACGGCCAGAAGGCGATCGACTATTTCTTCCATGCCAGCAATCTCGGTAGAAACTATGAGAAAAGTCTTATATTGCTTGATCTTAATTTGCCGAAAGTGGATGGGTACGAGATATTGCGCCGCCTGAAGGCAGAGGAACACACCCGCGCTGTGCCGGTGATTATCCTGACCACTACCGATAACCCGCGGGAAATAAACCGTTGCTACGAGCTTGGCTGCAATGTTTACATCACCAAGCCGGTCGAATATGATAATTTTACCGATGCCATCCGCAAGCTTGGCCTTATCCTGGCAGTAGTGAAGCTGCCTAACACACCGCGCAAGTAAATAGTGATCTTTATGCCTGATACCCCATTACGACGCATACTGTATGTGGAAGATGACGAAGCGCTTGCGCGCCTGCTGCAACGACGCATGGAACGTCAGCGTTTCACTGTGCATATCGCACACACGGCGGAGAAGGGGCTCCAGCAGATGCAGGAGCAGCCCTACGACCTGATACTGGTGGATTATAATCTTCCCGGTATGAGCGGTCTGGAGATGCTGGACAAGGTGCTTGCCATTGATAACGCCCCCCCGGTGATCATCCTTACCACCAGCGGCGACGAGCGCATAGCGCTGGCTGCGCTGGAAAAGGGTGCGGCGGATTACGCGGTAAAAGACACCAATCAGGCCTACCTTGACCTTCTGCCCGCCGTGATGCAGACGGCCTATACCAAGGAAAGGCTGATGCGCATTACCGAACAGCAGCGGCGCGACCTGCAGGAGGCCGTGAACAGGGCCGAAGCCGCGAACCAGGCAAAAAGCAATTTCCTTGCCACGATGAGCCATGAGATACGCACGCCGATGAACGTGGTGACGGGGCTTGCGCGCATGCTTGCGCGCACCTCGCTGGACAAGGAACAGCTCAAGATCGTGACGACGTTGCAGAACAACGCCGATATGCTGCTCAAACTCATTAACGACCTGCTGGATGTCAGCCGTATCGAAGCGGGGCATGTGCAGCTCGAAGAGGTTGATTTCAGCCTGTCGCAGGTGATGGAAGATATCCGTATCATGTTCGGCGACACGGTAGCGCAGAAGAAGATCGCCTTGCGCTGCACGGATGCCGGCAGCGCCCAGATGCTCAAGGGCGACCGCACCCGCCTGCAGCAGATTGTGATGAATCTTGTGAGCAACGCAGTCAAATTCACCGAATCCGGCAGCATCGACGTGGATGCGCAATGCGCGTCTGTATCCGACAGCTCGTGTAATGTTACTGTCACTGTGCGCGATACCGGCATCGGCATTGCTGCCGACAAACTGCCGTTCATCTTCGATAAGTTCACGCAGGCCGATGAGACTATCACACGCCGTTTCGGCGGTTCGGGGCTGGGGCTGTCCATTGCGCGTTCGCTGGCGCAGCTCATGGACGGTGACATCACGGTCAGGACGCAGGAGCGCAAGGGTTCTACCTTTACGCTTACCATTCCCATGCAGTATGGCAAAGCGAAGACAGGCGTTGCAACAACCGCCGCCGACCCGGTGCGCGAACCCGGCGCCGCCGGTGCAACGGTGCTGGTGGTGGAGGATTACGGCCCCAATATCATGGTAGCGACCCTCATGCTCGAAGAGATCGGTTACTCCGTGGTGACGGCGGAAAGCGGGCAGGAAGCGCTGGATGTGCTGCACAAAGCCAAAGAGCCGTTTCTTGCCATCCTCATGGACGTGCAGATGCACGGCATGGATGGCCTGGAGACGACGCGCCGCATCCGTGAGATGGAGCGCGAGCGGGGAGAGCATTACATCATCATCGGCGTTACCGCCCATGCGCTGGCGGGCGACCGTGAACGCTGCCTTGCCGCAGGCATGGATGATTATATAAGCAAGCCCATCCACCCGGACATACTGGCGGAAAAGCTGGCGCGCCTGAGTCTTAAAGCCGCCTGAGGGCTGGCTCTTTCCACTTCTTTATTTGTTGAGCGTGTCATACGCACTGCGGCTTTGCAGGCGGCAGCGCTATTCTCGCATCGTACTAATTACGTTAATGAAAACAACAAAAGGAAATGGTTTATGTTGCAGGCCCAAGAAACAAGGACTGTCAGCACATCTGGCCCGGAGATCAGCGATGTAGATGCGCTGGCTAATGACCTTAAACACCTGCTGGTGCGCTCCGAGAGCGAGTTGCAGAAGGGCGAGGTGCGCGAACATGTGGAAAAGCTTGAGCGTTGGGTGGAATCCTACCGCCGTGGTCTTTCCGCTGCGCAGAAAATATCGGACAACGGCATGGATCTGTTGCAGAAAACGCGTGACCAGATCAAGCTGGCTCTGGAAGAGCTGCTGCGTCTTGAAGACGAAGGCGGCAACCCCCCTGCCAGCAAGGAACAGGCCGCGCAGGTTGAACAGCTTTCCAGCGCCGTGCGCCGCATCGACCGCCTTATGCCTGTGGTGGAGCAGTCATTTCAGGGGCAGAAGCAGCCGGAAGAAGAGCCGGTTAATTAAAGGAGAAATGTATGCGTACCGCAGAACATATCAGCGTCAGCGAATTCGCCTTCAGCATGGAAGTGCTGGATGAGGATTTCGACATTGACGGCGATATCACGGTAACCGACGTCATGCCGGATGCCGAATTCAATCATAACATGGAGGATATTTATGGGTAATAAGTCGTTCAGGGGCATTATTGGCCTCGTAGTGGTGGTCGCATTCTTTGTGGTGGTCTGGAGCATGCTTACCATGCCTGACCAGCGCAGCACCGGTGAAAGGGTGGGCGATGCCATAGACGCACTGCCACAGGGGGTCGATAAGGCTGCGCGCGAGCTCGAGCAGCGTACTCCCGGCGAGAAACTGGGCGATGCCGTGAAAGATGCGGGTGAAGATATACGCCGCAATACGGACAGACAGTAGTAGGTTAATTGAAAGGACAAGATTATGAAAGGCGTATTACTCTGGCTGGTCGGCCTGCCCATACCAGTCATTATTCTGCTGTATCTTTTTAACGTAATATGAATAATGTTTGACGAAGAGACAGTGCAACACCCCGTGTTGTGCTGTTTTTTCACTTAGGGCGATCGCCCTGATCACGGTTTCTGGAAAACTGGCAATAATGAAAAAAACACAAACGAGCGGCAATAGCATCAGCATCGATGAAGCGAGGGAGCAGATACACCGTCAAACCCTTTCGGCGGTATCGCACGACCTTAAAACGCCGCTTGCCACGATGATCGGGTCACTTGAAATCTATAACCGCATGGGTGACAGGCTCGGCAGCGACAAGAAGGCGGCGCTGGTGAATTCGGCGCTGACGGAAGCCTACAGGCTGGATAATTTCATCACCAATATCCTGGACATGGCAAAGCTCGAAGGCGGTATGGTGAAGGTAAAGCCGGAGAAATGCGATCTCAAATGGCTGCTGGAAGATGCTTTGATCCGTCTTGGCCCGCGCCGCTCCAGGGGAGATTTCACGCTTACGATGGTGGGTAGCAAACCGGTGGTGCAGGTGGATACCATGCTGCTGGGCCGCGCGGTGGGGCTGGTGCTGGATAACGCGCTCAAGCATGCGGGCAAGCATCCGGTAGTCGTGGTGGAATACGGCATTGACGGCAATAAGGGGCTGATCCGCGTGCGTGATAACGGTCCGGGCATCCCCAAGGGGCAGGAGCAGGTGATCTTTTCCAAATACACGCGCCTGGGCAAAGCCGACCAGCAGAATGCGGGCACCGGTCTTGGCCTTACCATCTGCCGCGAGATCATGCGCACGCTTTCTGGCGAAGTGACGGCAGAGAATGATGCCGCAGGGGGCGCTGTGTTTCTTTTGGTATTTCCTGTAGGCGAAATGCAAAAAGGGGCGTCCGTTTAAGGACACCCCTTGAGATTAAGGCGTTGCACCCCGTCATAATGGCGGGTTGGCACGTTTGCCGGTGACCATGCTGTAGACCAGGCTGGCTACGAACAGCACGACAAACACGAATGCCAGAAACCTTGCGATACCTGCAAAATCGGCTGCCAGCCCGCCAAATCCCAGAATCGCGGCCAGTACGGCCATGACAAAGAATGTGATGATCCAGTTAAGCATAAAAACTCCATTACCTTATTTAACATTGTTGCACTCAGGCAGTTTCAGGGTACGAAAACGCAAGCAAAGATTCTCTATCTAAGCGGTCAGGCGTTATAAGGAATTGGTTAACGCGCGGGTGCTGCAAAACAAAAAGAAGCCCCCTGCTGCGGGCAGGAGGCTTCGGCGGGAAAAACCCTTTAGGCAAGGCTACTTGCGCCAGACAGGCTTGCCAAGATTGACATCGTCTTCCTTGGTCAGGCCACCGGCCGCTGCGCCAACAGCGCCACCGACCACTGCGCCGGTCAGAGGACTACCCCCTAAGAGGGCGCCACCGACTGCGCCTGCGCCTGCACCGATACCTGCACCGGAGAGCGCACGGTCAGAAGTGCTCTGCCCGCAGGCGCTTACTGTAGCAAGTATGGCTGTGGCCATAAGTATGGATATCTTTTTCATGGGAACACTCCTTTGCAATGTGTGTCTACTTTTTACTGGCGCGGACGCAAATAATCAGTAGGCACAATGTGAGGTAACGGTAAAAAAGCCGTTAGGCCGCTTTATTGTTATCACCCGCTTCTTCTGCCGCATCCATGCGGTAGCCAATGCCCGCTTCCGAAACGATCAGCTTGCTGAGGCCGGGTTTCTTTTCCAGCTTTTCACGCAGTTGCCCGATATATACGCGCAGGTACTGCGTGTCTTCGATATGGGCAGCGCCCCAGATTTCCTTGAGGATCTGCTTGTGTGTCAGCATGCGGCCGCGATGCAGCAGGAAGTAGCGCAGCAGGTCATATTCCTTCGGCGTGAACGCCACGCGTTCCTCGTCGATGAATACTTCGTGGCGCACCAGGTCCATGCGGATGGGGCCGTTGGTAATGGAAGGTTCTCCCACCTCGCGCACGGCTTTCTTGCGCAGGTTGGCGTTGATGCGTGCGAGCAGCACTTCAGCCGAGAACGGCTTGGTGATGTAGTCGTCCGCGCCGATGTTAAGGGTAGCCGCCACTTCGGAATCTTCCGAACGCACCGTCAGCACCACGATGGGCACCTGCGACCATTCGCGAATGCCCTTCACGATGTCCTTACCGTCCATGTCGGGCAGGCCGAGGTCGAGCAGGACCAGATCCGGCTTTACGGACGCCGCCATGCGGATAGCCTGCTTGCCGTTCTCGCTTTCCAGCACTTTAAAATCGGCCGTGTCCAGAAAGATGTTCAGCATCTTGCGGATCTCTTCTTCATCATCAACGATGAGTATTGTGTTGCGCTTCTCTTGCATGGTAACCTCACTATCTGTTCAAAGTATGACACAGAAACTCATAGTCCACACCCTCTAAAAAACCTGTGAGAGAAGCATAAAGATGTTATAAAAAATCCATAAAAACGGGGGGGGCGTGGATTAGCGCTATTGCATTGATGAATAATGATATTTAATGCTTGTGCAGCAATAACAAGAAAACGGGATTATTCCTCTGCATCACCGTCCGGTGTCGTTTTATGGCCGTCAAGCAGGCGTTCCGCCTTTTCCGACAGCAGTTTCTGCTTCTGCCGCTCCGCCTTCGTGCGGCCGAATTTCACGCGGTTTTCGGACGCCTGCCTCTCTTTTTCAGTGCGCGCACTGGCTTTGCGTTTCTGTTTCAGGTTTATCACTTCAGCCATGATACACTCCTCAATATATAGGAAATACTGAACTGGTTTTTGCAGTAAGGCAAAGAATAAGTGAGTCCTGACCCTATAGCTGGTCTTCAAACGGCAGAAAGGCAAGCAGGCGGGCTTTAACCCCGCGCCAGAAACCGGCCTTCGGTTCGCTGTCATAATATTTTTCTTCTGCCTTTTCCACCGAGAACCATTGCAGGCGGCCTTCCTGCATCCTCACCTGAAAGCTGGACTTGGGCGTTATGGCTTTTTCGAACATCCTTGCCACCTGTTCCGCCAGCTCCCGGCTGTGGATAATCAGCACCGTTTCGGTGTTAAGGTTGATCGAGCGCGGGTCGAGGTTGAAGGAACCGATCACCACCTGCCTCTGGTCTATCATATAAGTCTTAGAATGCAGGCTGTTGCGCGATGCGCTCGAAAAGCGGCGTGAATGCGGACGCGTTCCGGGCACGGGTTGTGTTTCATACAGCCCGATGCCGCCTTCCAGCAATGCGCGGCGGTAGCGCGCATAACCTGCATGGGCGGCCACCGCATCAATGGAAGCGAGCGAATTGGTGAGTATGCGCACGTTTATACCGCGCTGCACAAGAGCCCTGAGTTCTGCCGTTCCTTTTTTGCCGGGCAAGAAATACGGGCTCACAATTATGAATTCCCGTTGTGCCGCTTGCGTAAGCTTTGCCAGCGCCTGCGCAGGCCTGCTTATAACATCCTGCACCTGCATATCCACTTTTGAAGGCGGATCGGCGGCGAGCTCCGCTTCTGCCCACAGGAAGGTGATCGTATGCGTTATCTGCAGGGCAAGGGGAGCATGCAGGTTTATTGTGCCCTTGCGCATCTCTTCCTGCCAGTGCGTGCGCAGGCCCTCGCGCATCTTCTCCACGTCTTGGCGAACCCTGCGCGGTTTGACGATGGCTTTGTATGGAAACGCCTCATCGTCGTTCCAGTAGGCGTCGAAGCTGTGCGATAGTTCTTCCACCACAGGGCCTATCGCCAGGATATCCACATCGCGGAAATTGAAATCGCTTCCAGCTTCAAAATACGAATCGCCCCAGTTGCGTCCGCCCGCGATAGCTACCTGATTGTCCACGATAATCGCCTTGTTGTGCATGCGACGGTTGAAATGGCCAAGGCCGGTAAAAAGCTCTTTGATGCAGGTGAGCAGGGGTTCGTCCCGCGTGGTGAACGGATTGAACACGCGTATCTCGATATGGCGGTGGGTGTTGAGCAGCGGCCATAACATATCGGACTTGCGCAGGTTCAGCGCATCCATGAGTATGCGCACCCGTACGCCCCTGTCTGCCGCGTCTACCAGCGCTTCCAGCAGGAGCTTGCCCGTGCGGTCATTCTCCAGAATGTAATATTGTATATCAAGGCTGCGTTCTGCCGCTCTGATCATGTCAAGTCGCCGCAGGAACGATTTCTCGCCGCCCGTCAGCAGTTCAAAGCCCGACATGCCGGGGTGCGAAGCAGCAAGCGGGGCGATGGCCTTTGCCAGATTTGTGATTTCCGTTTGCGCTATGGCATAGGAAGCAGTGCGCGCGTAGTCGGTGGCCATAGGCCGCTTGCGATGCGAAATAAAGGAGAAGCGCGCGAGCGCGCGCAGCGTGCCGTTGGCGGATAATGGGTAATGGGCTTTTCTCATGGGGCTACCTCCAGCAGCAATGCTGCGTGATCGGAATAAGGCTGTGGGATGATCCTGAGTGTCAGGCGCGGTGCGAGGCTCTGCGAACAGATGCACAGGTCCAGCGCTTTTTTGAATGTATGGAAAGTGAATGTGGGATGCGCTTCATCGCTGAGCAATTGCAGGTTGTTCTGGTTGAGAAGGGGGGCAAGCTCCTGAAAGCCGCTGAGGATGTTGAAATCGCCCAGCAGGATGCATTCGCCGGGAGTGTCCTGAAGCAACTGGCGTACCTGTAGCAACTGTTCGAACCGCACCTTCTTCTTCAGTGAGAAATGCGCGAAGAACAAGGTGATGTTTTTATCAAGGGAAATTTTATATATCAGGCGCTTGACGCCGCTGTTGAAATAAATCTTTTCATATTCCAGCTTATGCTTGGCGAGGAACGCGTTGCTTTTCCCCCGGCTGCGCGGCAGCGTGAGCAGCCTGCTGTTCTGCCCGTATTTGTTCTCTATGTCGGAGAAATGGTATTTCTCATTCACCAGCGCTTCGAGCTGGTTGAAATTGGCGGAGTCCGCAGACCCTTTGTCTATCTCCACGAAACAGCAGATATCGGGATCTTCCTGCTCCAGTATCGCGGCCAGTTTCTGTATGGAGCTTCGCTGCACCGCCACCGGGCAGTGAATGTAGCGGTGCGCATAGAGAAGGTGGCTTACCAGCGCGCCGCTGATGCCCCGCAGGTAACCCAGATTGCTCATGAGTATCCTGTAAGGTTTCATATTCCCATCCAGTCAAGCGCGCTTACGGCCATCAGCGCTATCATCTCATACATTACATATGCGCTTGCCGCGCAAAGCAGCAGGCTGAATATGGCCAGTGCGCCGTCCCTCTCCAGCAGCGCCAGTGCCAGCAGGCAGATGCAGATGCCCGGCAGCAGATTAACCCCCGGTACGGGCAGGACGAGCACAGCGGCAAGCAGCGCTATCACCGCGCCGATGAACCGCTCGCCGATCATGGATTCACATATGCCGCTCATGCGCGGATGGAGGAATTTCTCTATCCACTGCACTGCCGGGTAAGTTTTTCCCATGGTGACTTTCAGCGCATGGTGGCTGAAATGCCTGTCGGCGATGCTGTGCGGAAGCCAGATGGAATTACGCCCCCACGCCAGTTGCAGGGCGATAAAGAGGATAGGTATGCCTGTGACGGTGGAAAGGCCGGGCAGGCCAAGCGGAATGGCATTGGGCAGCGCAAATATAAGGATGGCCAGCGCGAACGAGCGATCGCCCAGCATGGCGATAAAGTCCTTAACCGCGATTTTTCCCTGGTCTGGGGCGTCGGCGATTTCGCGCATTAACCGGCTCGCCTGGCAACTGTCAAAAGTTCTTGTCGGCATCTTTCTGCACCGTTTTTCCTGTTTTCGTATTGATATGCTGCATCAGCGCATCGCAGTCGCTGTCTTCCCCCGCGCCGGTGTCGAGGAATGCAACCGCAGCCGCCAGCGGCGCAACCACCGCCAGCCCTGCCGCTATCGCGCCGCGCGCCGCCAGAGGGCCTTTCTCAAGGCTCACGGAAGGCGCTTTCAGCGTGCCTTCGATCGCCAGCGGCGAGCGCAGCGAAAGCACGGTGGGTTCTTTGGGCGCGGGCATGATACGCAACTTCATCTGTTCGCTGGCGAGGTTGACCGTGCCTTCGCCCGTAATATTGGTATCCGCCGTGTCGATAACGAAGCGGTCGGTCGTCATCATGCCCTTGTGCACGTCAAAGCTTGCCGCCACGCAGCGTATGGCGACAGGTTCGTCGCCGGTGAGCAGGAACCCCAGCGAGCGGGCGATATCGAGGCTAAGCAGCTTGACAAGCAGATTGCTTATCTTGCCATTGGTCATGCCGATCGCGGCTGTGCCCCGGGCGTCCGAAAGCATTTCGTGCAGCGATCTGCCGTGACCGGAGACGACCATCCTTCCGGCGATAAATCCTTCCGGTTTCTTGATGTCGCCCAGCGATTGTCCTACTTTGCCCAGCAACCCGGCCAGCGAGAGTTTTTCGAAATGCACATTGGCGTGGTGGCTTACCGGGTTCTGGTTCGCATCAACGGTGAAGTGCGTGGTGATAGTGCCGTTTGCCGTGCCGAACGTCACCGGCATGAGCCTGAGCACGCGGTCCTGCAATGAGAGTTTAAGATAGAAATCGTCCAGCGGCAGGTTTGGCGAAATGATCTGTTTTCCGGTGAAGGTCACATCGGCGTTGAGCGATGATATCTTGGTGATGTCCAGCGGCAGGTCGGGGATGATCAGCGGATCCTCTTCACGCTTTGCCGCATATGCTTTCTGCTCTTGCGACACTGCCACAGGCGGCGAAAGGCCGATCAGCGGCCCCAGATCGGCAAAGCGCAACTGCCTGGAAACCAGCGTTGCCGTCAGGTGCGGCTTGCGGGCGGACATATCCCAGATGGCGCTGCCCTGCAGGTCGCTCTCGCCCATGTTCCCGGTGAAATCAGCAAAATGCCAGCGTTCGCCTTCATAGGTTAAATGCCCGGCAAGGTGATAGGGCGCGGTAGGCGGTAGCGCGATGCCAAACAGAGGAAACAGTTCCGCAGCGTCGGCACCCTTGAGGTCCAGCATGAAGTCAGCGCCTGCTGGCGGTGCGATGCTTTTAAGCGTGCCCTTCGCCTGCAACTGCGTGTGGCCGACGTTGAATTTTACCTCCAGGGGGCAGGGCTCCGCCTGCTGCGTAAGGCAGCGTGCGGCGACCTGCGCGTCCAGCTTGAAGGGTTTGCCTTCTTTCTTGCCGTCGCCCTTGAGAACAAAGTTATCACCTTCGCTTGCCGCCTTCAGCGAGAGGTCGGTTTTCTGCTGCGCATCTATATAGGTGAATTCGGAATTCTCCAGGTATACTGTGCCCAGAGAGGGAAGGGAGGTTTCCTTATTTTCCTCGTGCGCGGGCGTTTGCGATTGCCAGTTTGCAATCCCTTGCGCGTTCTTCTCCAGATGCAGGCTGCTGTTCACCAGCGCAAGTTTATGCAACTGCAGTTTGCCATACAGCAGCGCCCTTGTGCTGATGCTGGCTTCCATCACGCCGATCTCGGCCATGTTGCCGTGGCGCTGGGTGCCTGTATTGGCGACCGTCAGCCCGCTCACATGCAGCGTGGGCGGCCATGCGAACACAGGGTAAATATGGCCCGCGAGTTCAACGGGGCGTCCGCTTAGCTGGCTTGCGGCAGAGGAAAACGCCGTGCGGCCCGGCGGGGTGTTGATGAAGACAAGCAGCACCACGGGGAACAGCACCAGAAATGCCAGTATTCCCAATAACAGCTTTCCCAACGTTGCAGGCTTTACGGCGGTGTGACGCATAAACAATACAAATATCCCACTGAATTAAATCAAATCTGTTCTTCAAACAGTGCCACGCATTGCCTAAACGCTCCATATGCTAGAGCCGTGCGGACATAAAAATCGGGTAGGCTTTGGCGATGCAGGCGTATTTCAGCACGCTACTGATCTTTGCCTGCGCCATAGGCGTCTTGCGTTGCAGGCGCAATCACAGACTCTGTGGCTTCTGCCTGTTGTTATGAAGGGGCTGCCTTATTTTGTCGTATAGCCGCCGTTGACAAGAATAGTTTGCCCCGTCATCCACCATCCATCAGAAACCAGAAAACGGATATAGGGCACGATATCTTCAATATCGGTCAACCCCGTTTGCGAGAAGCCCGACAATGCTGCGGCCGTTTTGTGATATGCCACAGCGTCACCCCCCTCCTGACCGTAAAAGAACGGTGTGTCCATCGGGCCCGGGCCGATCGCCGTGACCGAAATACCCCGTGCCCCGAATTCTTTGGAAGCGGCACGGGTGAAATGTTCAACCGGAGCCTTCAAGCCCGCATAAGCGGCATAGAACGGCGTATATGCTCCCAGAAGCGACGTCACAACCGTACAGATCTTGCCGTTATCATTGACGTGCTTTCCAGCTTCCTTCAGAAAGAAAAAAGCGGACTTCGCATTGACTGCCGACATCTCGTCATATTCGGCTTCGCTAACGTCAAGGATCGGTTTTTTTAAGACCTTTCCGACAGTGTTGATCGCAATGTCCGGCCTGCCGACCGCCGCTATCGTATCATTAAAAAGCTTTTCGACGGCGGCGGCTTTTGTAAGGTCGCCCTGAAGGGCAACGGCTTTTGCGCCCGCTCCCTGAATAGCCGCACTGGTTTCATCTGCGGCAGCTTTTGTCTCAGGGCTGTTGTAATGTATAGCCACGGCTTTTGCGCCCTGCTGTGCAAGATCACGAGCCAGCAACCCGCCAAGATTCTTGGCGCCTCCCGTGATGAGGATTGTTTTCCCCTTAATGCCGTGATCAGCCTTGCTCATGAGATACTCCCGACAGGTGGCCATTATTACACAGGTAACTTATACGCAATATAATCGCTAAAGGAAAGCAGTACCGGAGAAATTTATTCTCGGGGCTGTACCAGATAACTAGATTAGATTTTTTTAACCCATTGTTTCAGTTGTTTTAATTGTGCTTGTGGGTTTGGATTGTTAAAACGCCACTCACATTCCTTCAAAAATAGCGCGAAATTCTGTCGTGGTACACCATTAAATTTCCGCATGTGCCGCTTGGCCTGATTCCAGAAATTCTCGATGCCATTAATGTGGTTT
>JAMIFV010000029.1:0-38250 GCA_035906055.1 Alphaproteobacteria bacterium
CTCATTGCAGGATAACCTGCACAGCCTCTTTACCTGTCGCGATATACCAAGCCTCGCAATACCGCCTACCATAAACCACCTCGAAGGAACATTCGCGCATCTCAAGGAAAAAATAAAAATCCACCGGGGGTTGAGATCACAAAGAAAGAAAAGGGCTATCAAATTTGTACTTTCCAGCCCCCCATTTCTTTAATTATGCCGGAATCTGTTCCGGGCACTCCCGGGATTTACGCAGGGGAAGCCGCGTGGAACGCGGATGGGGACGGCTAGTCCCTACAAATAAGAGGCAATTTAATTACGCTAATGCGTAATTAAATTGCCAGATGGCCTGTAAGCCGGGTTCTGTCTTTCCCCTTTCGGGGGAGGCGACCATTCCTCTAGGGCAACCGTCGCCGGTTGCCTCACGCGACCTACCCGGGCTGCTCAGGCCGGAACGCCCTGCCGGATTACTCCGGCGCACAGCCCCTATTTGGTCTTGCTCCCGGTGGGGTTTGCCCTGCCATTCCCGTTACCGGGAACGCGGTGCGCTCTTACCGCACCATTTCACCCTTACCTTAAGCTGTGCTCCTGCATGTTTCCATGCAAACGCCCAGCAAGGCGGTATAATTTCTGTGGCACTTTCCCTGGGATCGCTCCCGGCGGGGGTTACCCGCCACCGTTTTCCGTGGAGCCCGGACTTTCCTCCCATGCTTGCGCACAAGCAGCCGCCCGGCCATCTGGCAGGCGGGTTATAGCATCAGCAGCGTCAGGCTGCAAGCAGGGCTTCAAGGCGCACGGCGCATTCGCCGTCCCATATGCCGCCGATATCCCCGGGACGGAAATGACGCTGGAACGCCACCACCACATTGCGGGTGAGCACGTCGAACATGCCGTTCTGGGGCACGCTGTAGCCAAAGGAAGCCAGCGAGGTCTGCAACCATAGCACCTCATCGCCCGTAGCTCCTTCGCGCAATACAGGCAGTACTTTCTGCGGAACCTTCACCTCTTTGAAGGGCCATGTGCCCACCCCCTGCGAAGCCAGCCACTCCCATTCGAACAATTCGCCGGGATCGGTTTTGCGCTGCGGCGCTATGTCGGAATGCCCCACCACGTTGCGCGCCGCTATGCCGTTACGCTCAACAATGCTTTTGCACAGCTGCGCAACCGCTTTCATCTGCTGGCGCGGAAACGGGCGGTAACCCCACTCATGGCCAGGATTGACCACCTCCACGCCGATGGATATTTCGTTTACATTCCTGAATCCACGCCAATGGCTGACGCCAGCATGCCATGCGCAATGGGCTTCATCCACCAGCGCCGCGACAACGCCTGACTCGTCCACCACATAATGCGCGCTCACCTTCGCCACCGGATCGCACAGGCGTGCGATAGCCGTTTCCGCCGTCTGCATGCCGGTGTAATGAAGGACAAGCAGGGAGGAAGTGTTCCCCCCCCTGCTACTGTAATTAGGTGACCGTGACATTGAGCCTATACTGCCCGGTTACACGTTTGCGATGAAGGTCAGCAAGCCCAGCGCCGCACCGAGAAGGCCGATGGGGATCTGGAAGCGGATGATGAACCGGCGATATTGTTCCAGCTTCTGGTAGCATTTGCCGGAGGTATCCTTGAGGTTGCGCAGCACGGCGTCATAACCGAAAAGCAGGCCAAGACCAAGCGTGATAGCTGCGGAAAGCAGGCCGAGGAAGAACTGCGAAGGAATGGTGCGCAGCGTGCCGAGCTTGTCCAGCAGGCAGATGCCGTATACCACCGCGAAAAGTATGCCCAGCACCCCCAGACGTTCCTGATATTTCACCAGACGATCGAACATCGGCGCGAGGCTTGGCGGCTTAACGGTGATGACGGACGACGAAGCCTGACCCCCCATGAGGAACAGAATTATGCTGTAAATGATAACCATGAAATGCCTCCTAAAGCATTGTTATTTAAATTAGACAGAACTATATCACGCTCATGGTTAACAGTCCTTACTTAATTTTGCGCTTTCGGCAAAGCAGCAGATAGGCCTCGTTTACAGCCAGAAGTTCGGCCTTGGCATTGGCGATATCCTCCTCCTGATACCCCTCCCCGGCCAGTTTATCCGGGTGCAGTTCGCGCACCCGGCGACGATAGGCCTGCTTGAGCCCGTCGTTAGAAATAGTGGGCAACACCCCCAGCAGCTCGAATGGGTCTTTGGGGCTTTTGCTGCTAAACACGGTGCGCAGCGCATCATCCACCACGAGCTGGTTCACTTTAAGCGCCCTGGCAATTTCGGCCAGCATCCTGCGCTCGGCGATGGAAACGCGCCCGTCCGCTTCCGCAAGCCTGCATAAACGCTGCATCAAATCCTCCATAAGCCCCTGCCGCCCGGGGAACACGCCCGCAATTTGCCGGACGTAATGCATGAAATTGATGGGGTCAGAGGACGCCATAAAAAAAAGCCGCTGTATCTTCGGCTGCTCTTCTTCCGGCATGGGAAAGAGCACACAGAACGCCTCGAACTCTTCCTGCTTTATCTCACCATCCGCCGCTGCCAGCTTTGCCGAAAGCGCTATCACCGCGAAGGTGAACGTGATCTGGTGGATCTTGTCAGCCGCCCCTTGCCGGGTGATGGACGGCTCACTGGCGCGCGCAGGCTTCACAGGCGCGGCAGGCTTGAACCGCTGCGTGGCTTTTCTCAAAGCGGCATCCGTCCATTCCAGCACGTGATTCAGGCTTTTGGACAGCACATCTGACATCAGGATTACTGCACCGCGTCCTTTTTATCTTCGGTCACGCGGGCAGACGTATGGTCTGCCAGCCCCTTCTCCAGTTTTTCAGAGATCAGCTGCTTCACCGCTTCATCCTTTTCGTTGGAAAGCGCACGGTTCCACTGGAAGCGGGCTTCGGTCTTGCGGCCAAGCCTCCAATAGGTGTCGCCCAGATGGTCGTTGACGGTGGGGTCATCCGGGATGCGTTCCAGCGCCTGCTGGAAATATTCAGCGGCGCTGGCGAATTCGCCAGCCACATAAAGCGAATAGCCCATCGAATCGATGATGTGCGGATCTTCCGGGCGCGCTTCATAAGCATTCTCGATCATCTTCTTCGCGTCATCGAGATTTTCACGGCGCGTAAGCCACGTATAACCAAGATAATTGAGTACTTCCGGCTCGGTGGGGCTCAGCTTCAGCGCTTTCTTGAGATCGGTTTCCGCCGCCTGCCACTGGCCAAGGCGCTCAAAGCATGCGCCGCGTGAGAAGAACAGTATCCAGTGCTGGCTTTCGGCGTGCCCATCCAGCCTCTTTTCCGCTGCGGTGTAGGCGTCGATCGCCTCCCTGTGGCGATTATGGATGCGCAGGATATCGCCCTTGGCAAGCAGCGCGTCAATGTCCTTGGGCATTTCTTCCGCCAGCGCCGTAAGCTTCTTCACGGCTTCGTCCACATGCGCGGAACTCAGTTCGCTTTCGTCATAGAGGCTGCGAATGCGGCCACGGATGAAATAGGGCGAATTGGGGTCGATGGTCTTATACACGTTGATGGCGGTCTGGTGGTCTTCCGCAAGCTCATGTGCGTTCGCCAGCAGGAACTGCGCCGCCGGAAAGTCAGGGCGCATGTAAAGCGCGAAATGCAGCGTGGCTATCTCGTCGGCTGGCGCACGCACACCGTGGAAGATATTGGCGAGCGTATAGAACACTTCCGCAATCCCCTGCTGCATGTTCTCCGCCAGCTGGCCGGGGTCTTTCCTGTTGCTGGCATTGATCAGCAGTTCCCTGGCAAGGAACGATTCGCCGTGCGAATCGATATAGTCAGCCACCAGCTTTCTCTGCGCGTCCTTATCGCCGGTGCGGCCATAGAAACTGACCAGCGCTTCCACCGCGCGGAACGGCTGGGTGGATTTGTCCTTCACCGCCACTTCATAATATTCGCGCGCTTTGTCCTTGAAGCCCGCAAGATCATTGATAAGCCCCGCATGCATATAGACATGCGGCAGCGCAAGCCTGGGGTCGGTGGCGATCTCTTTGATATCCACCGGCTGCTTGATGCCACCGCTGCCGAACTTCAGCCACGCGGTGAGCAGCGGCGTGAGGATGTTATTGAAACCCGCCTTGGGCACGGAAGCAAGATAAGTGTTCGCCTGAGCGATGTCACCTTTCTTCGCGGCGGTCAAAGCGAGGAACATTTCCGGTGAGAACTCGCTCGTTTCATCCACCACCTTTGCGCCCAGGAGCTTTTCGGCAATGGGCGTGGCCTTATCGAGATTGCCCGACAGCACATACATGCGGTAAAGGCTGGCCATGGTTTCCTGGTTGGAGGGGTCTTTCCTGTAAGCCTCTTCCACGTATTTCAGGCCGTTCTGGGTGTCTCCCTGCGATTCGGCGAAGCGCCCGGCCAGGTAATGGCCCAGCGGCGGCGCCTTGGGGCCAGCTTCGGGTTCGTCCTGCTCGGCAACCTCAGGCGTGTCTGTCTCCATGTCCGTGCCCTCAACCGCAGCCGGGGCGGCGCTTTCCGTCTTTGGGGCTTCTGGGATTGCTGGCTCCTGTGCATGGGCATGAGAAACACCCAGCAGAAGGACTACAGAATAAATTATGGATATATAATGATTATTTTTCATTTTTTCATTTCTGGGCGTGAAATACAGAATGGCAACCCATACAGGCAACCGCCGTTAATGTGTAATACAGTATTAAACACTTGCAAGCGCGAAATAGATGATTAGAATGCGCCCCCTGACTATTTAAGACTTGCGTAACTTAAGCAACACCAATGAGGATGCCATGAGCAGTAAGAATAATCCGGAAAATCGCGGCAAGGTGACCGAACTGCGCGCCTATAACGGCAAAAAGGTAAAGCCGGTGCTGTTCATCAACCGTAACCGCCGCTACATTGCCGCGCAGTATGAAAACGGCGAACTTGCCGTTGACCCCGTTACCAAACAGCCGATCGCTTACCAGCAGGTCTGAGCTTTTTTCGGGTTACATGAATAAAGAAACAGCGCCTTTTGGCGCTGTTTTTGTTTGTATGCAACAATGACATTCTCATTAGCGCGTCAGCGAAAACAGTGAGTTATGAGAACCGCAGCGCAGTGTACGTATAAGTACATGAGCAGCGGAAGCGAAGTAACTCGCTGTTTGCAGCCAGCGATAATGAGAATCCTACCTACATACCTGAATAGTTAGGCCCGCCTCCGCCTTCGGGAGTAGTCCAGCGTATGTTTTGCGCAGGGTCTTTTATATCACAGGTTTTGCAATGCACGCAGTTCTGCGCGTTGATCTGGAAGCGCTTGCGATCCGCTTCCTGCACCACTTCATACACCCCCGCCGGGCAATAACGCCGCGCGGGCTCGGCGAACATGAGCAGATTATCGCGTATCGGCACGGCAGCGTCGCGCAATTTTAAATGTGCAGGCTGGTCTTCCTCGTGGTTGGTGTTGGAAAGATAGACTGACGATAGCCTGTCGAACATCAGCACGCCATCCGGCTTGGGGTAAGCGATCGGCTGGAATTCGGCAGCGGGCTTAAGCGCTTTGTAATCCGGTGCATGATGCAGCGTCCACGGTGCTTTTCCCCTGAAAAGATAAGTATCCAGCGCCGCATTCACCAGCCCCGACCACAGGCCCTGATGGAAGCCCGGGCGGATATTGCGCACTGATTGCAGCTCACTGTATATCCACGACTCTTTTAAACGCGCCTCATAGGATTCAAGCGGCGTGCCCTTAGTTATATTGTCGAACACGGCTTCGGCGGCCAGCATGCCGGACTTCATCGCCGTGTGCGAGCCTTTGATCTTGGGCACATTCATGAATCCCGCCGAACAGCCGATGATAGCGCCACCGGGAAAGGTTAACTGCGGGATGGACTGGAACCCGCCTTCATTGAGCGCACGCGCACCATAACCGATACGCTTGCCGCCCCTGAGCACGCGGCGGATGCGCGGGTGCGTTTTATAACGCTGGAACTCCATGAACGGGTCCAGGTAGGGATTGGCGTAATCCAGCCCAATCACCATGCCCAGCGATACGAGGTTGTTCTCCATATGATACAGGAACGAACCGCCATAGGTGGCCGCATCGAGCGGCCAGCCTACCGTGTGGAGTATTGCGCCCTGTTTATGGCGCGCGGGCTCCACTTCCCACAGCTCCTTTATGCCGATACCATAGGTCTGCGGGTCGGCATGTTCGCGCAGGTTGAACAGCTTCATCACGCGTTCGGAAAGCGAACCACGGCAGCCTTCCGCCAGCAGCGTGGCGTGAGCGCGTATGGCGATGCCGGGCTGGAAGCCGGGCTTTTGCCTGCCGTGTTTGTCAATGCCGAAATCCCCCGTGATGATGCCAGCCACCAGCCCGTTCTCAATCAGGTAATCGGCGGCGGGAAAGCCTGCGAATATCTGCACGCCCAGTGCCTCCGCCTCGCGGCCAAGCCAGCGGCACACATTGCTCAGGCTCACGATGTAATTGCCTTTATTATGCATCTGCGGCGGCGTGGGCAGGCAGAACGATGCGCGCGGGAACAGGAGGCGGAACTCGTCGCTCTTGGCCTCGGTGTGCAAAGGATGCTCGCGGGTTTTCCAGTCCGGCAGCAATTCATTCAGCGCGCGCGGCTCCATCACCGCGCCGGAGAGGATATGCGCGCCCACTTCCGCGCCCTTTTCCACCACGATAACCGACAGATCCATGTTCTGCGCCACAGCAAGCTGGCGCAGCCGTATGGCGGATGCAAGGCCGCTCGGCCCCGCCCCCACGATGACGACATCACATTCCATTACTTCGCGCTGGGTCATGTTCCCGCCCCTTGGCTATTATGTTTTCTTGATTATGGCAAGATAGCTATTAACATACTATTAACCGTATAAGGATCCCAAGCCAAACTGCCATGCACACCTCAGCCGCCCTATTACAATGGTATATCGACGCCGGAGTGGATGAAGCCATTCAGGACGGGCCGCGCAATTATCTGGCTGCGCCAGTCCAGAGTGCAGAGCCCGGAGTGCAGAGTCCGGTAAATGCGCTGAACTCCGAACTCCGAACTCCGACCACTACTGCCCTCCATCCCCCAAACCATGGCCTGCACCACGCCCCCTCCGCCGCCATGGCCGAGGCGCGCAAGCTGGCCGATGAAGCCGCCACGCTGGAGGCGCTGGAAGCCGCCGTGCGTGGCTTTGAAGGCTGCGCGCTCAAGAAAACCGCCACCAAAACCGTATTTTCCGACGGCAATAAGGCCGCAAAGCTTATGCTGATCGGCGAAGCGCCCGGTGCGCAGGAGGATGCGCAGGGCATTCCCTTCTGCGGCCCCAGCGGCGCACTGCTTGATAAAATGTTCGCAGCCATCGGGTATGACCGCACGAAATTCTACATCACCAACACATTATTCTGGCGCCCGCCCGGCAACCGCACGCCCAGCCCGGAAGAGATTGCCATCTGCAAACCGTTTGTGGAGCGCCATGTGGCGCTTATCGACCCCGCGCTCATCGTGCTGGTTGGCGGCACGGCCATAAAATCTGTGCTGGGCATGGAAGGCATCACCCGAATGCGCGGCAAAAGCTATACCTACCGCACCCCCTACAGCGAGAAAGAATACCCCGTTTCGGTTATTTATCATCCTTCCTATTTACTGCGCGCGCCAGTACATAAGCGCGTCACCTGGCAGGATTTGTTGGTTATAAAAGAAAAAATGGAAAAATATGGTCGTCATCCTGCGGCTTGACCGCAGGATCTCAGGCGATTATGCACTGGCCTGAGATACTGGCTTTCGCCAGTATGACGTATTAAAAAGCATGAAAACAATAGTCATCCACCCCTATCTTAAAAAAGAATCCGGCAACCGCCGCACGCCTGAGGCGCGGCTGGAGGAGGCCGTGCGCCTCACCCACGCCATCTCGCTGGAAGTGAAGGACTCACTGCTGGTGCCGCTGACGCTCTACCGCCCTGCCACCTTGATCGGTGAAGGCAAAGCGGATGAAATATCCGCCCTTATAAAACAGCATGAAGCAGGGCTTGTGGTGGTGGACGGTTCATTAAGCCCCGGTCAGCAACGCAATCTTGAGAAACACTGGGAATGCAAAGTTATCGACCGCACGGCGCTCATCCTTGAAATTTTCGGCGCTCGCGCCCGCACGCATGAAGGCAAGTTGCAGGTGGAACTGGCATCGCTCAATTACCAGAAAAGCCGTCTTGTGCGTTCATGGACGCATTTGGAACGCCAGCGCGGCGGCTTCGGCTTCCTTGGCGGCCCCGGCGAATCGCAGATCGAAATCGACCGCCGCCTCATCCGCGACCGCATCGCCAAAATCAAACGCGAGCTGGAAGGCGTCACCCGCACGCGCGAACTGCACCGCAAAACGCGGCGCGACGTGCCCTACCCTGTGGTGGCGCTGGTGGGGTACACCAACGCAGGCAAGTCCACCCTGTTCAACCGCCTCACCCACGCCAAGGTAATGGCGATGGATAAGCTTTTCGCCACGCTCGACCCCACATTGCGCGCCATCAAGCTGCCTTCGGGTTTGCAGGTGATCCTCTCTGATACTGTAGGGTTTATCTCGGAACTGCCGCATGAGTTAGTGGCCGCCTTCCGCGCCACGCTGGAAGAAGTGACGGGAGCCGACCTCTTGCTGCATGTGCGCGACATCGCCCACCCTGACACCACGGCACAGAAGGAAGACGTGCTGGGAGTTCTCGGCGGCCTGATTGCGGAAGAAGAGCTTGGCGAGCGCATGCTGGAAGTGTGGAATAAAATAGATCAGTTACCGGAAGCACCGCAAGGCAACGGCAACCCTGTCTCTGCACTAACAGGCGCTGGCATCCCCGAACTGCTGAGCGCGATGGACACGCGCCTGAGCGAACTGTTCATGACCACGCTGCATATGAAACTTCCCGTAACCGAAGGCGACCTGCTCGCATGGCTCTACCGCCACGGCACCGTGCTGCAACAGGAAGAACGCGACGGCATGTTCTTCATGCGCGTGCGCATGACGCACGAGAACGCCGCCCGCTGGGCTAAGGAGAGAAAAAGAAAAAGTGGAAATTAAGCGGTTCTGCCATCCGCAGCTTTTGTTGCAGCAGCAGCGGCAACCCCAGTGGATTGCGCCATTGCCTCAGAAGCATTCGTACTACCACCAGTAAAATGACCTTTAATGCTGCCCATCACGGCTTTGGCTTTATCAGCCACAGTCCCTTGTTCACGGAGCGCACCAACTGCGTTCTGAACCACAGTAGTGAAATTAACACGCGCACCAGATGCCTTATCAGCGATATCTTTGAAGAGACCACCTTCAGCAGCCCTTTTTGCCAATGCTGCGACACCTGTGCCCAGATGCATTTGGCCACCCGTTGCATTGCTGAGCTGCGTATGCACGGTGTTTGCCAATTCAGCCAAACCTGCCAGTGCACCAATCGACTCAACCCTGGAAACCCTGTCCAGTCCTTTCGAGATCGCTGCAGAAGTTAACAGCTTTGTCGCAATATTTGTTAACTCGCTCATTAGCTATTTCCTTTTTTCAAAAATTCATTGTAGCCGTTTTCAAGTTCTTTGGTTGCCGCCATTGTTTCAGCCGCAGCTAAAAATATCTTCAAGTGATCCTTGAATCGTTCTTCCACTGAACCTACGTTCTCTGCTGCGTAAATACCGGCGAGCGCCGTGATGGCAGGCTCCACTTCGTCTTCGCGCCCCGGCACGAACGTTTTAATAACGTCGATGCATTTCAGTGCGTATTCGCCAAGCTCGATATTCTGCGCCGCTACCGACATAGTTACCTCAAATAAGGTTATTCATTGTTTAGTACCATAGCATAACTATGTTACGGTTTAATGACCGTTCGGCATAGCCAGTGTGAATATTTACTTACATCCACCAATATTAATAAACACTTAATATAATTACAAAACAGCGTGTTAACTACATCTCCATTAAGCCTCCTGTCACAATTCACGCGAGCAGGCACGCCGCATTATTTCTTTGACTCATTCACGCGACGAAAGATACGCTCTCACCATAATAATGGCAGAACAGGAAAGCGGCACGCATGACCCTCGGCAACCAGACCATCCTCATCACCGGCGCAACTTCGGGCTTTGGCCGCGCCATGGCCATGCGCTTTGCGGCGGATGGCGCACGCATTATCGCCACCGGCAGGCGTGCGGAGCGGTTGGAGGAACTCAAAACCGAACTAAAAGACAAAGTGCACACGCTTACGCTCGACATGCGCGACAAAAACGCCGTGCAGAGTGCGGTAGCTGAACTGCCCAAACCTTTTACCGACGTGGACGCGCTTATCAACAATGCCGGGCTGGCGCTGGGGTTTGACCCTGTGCCCAAGGCGCTGCTTTCAGACTGGGAGCAGATGGTGGACACCAACATCAAGGGCGTGCTCTATATCACCGACGCGCTGCTGCCGCAGATGGTGGCACGCGATAAAGGCCATATCGTCAATATCGGCTCCATCGCAGGCAATTACCCCTATCCCGGCGGCAATGTCTATGGCGGCACCAAAGCGTTCCTCAGGCAGTTCTCCCTGAACCTGCGCGCCGACCTGCTGGGCAGGAATATCCGCGTCACCAACATTGAACCCGGCATGGCAGAAACGGAATTCTCGCTTGTGCGCTTTAACGGCGACGAGCAGAAAGCAGCATCCGTCTATGCGGGAGTTCGGCCGCTCACCGCAGACGACGTCGCGCACAGCGTGCATTTTGCCCTCACCTGCCCGCCGCATGTGAATATCAACTTCCTTGAACTCATGCCCACGCAACAGGCGTTCGCAGCGTTCGCCGTGGCACGCAAAGCCTGATTACTGCTTTGGCGCGGAAGGCGGCGTTAGCATCTGCGGCTTTTCCAGTTCTTCAGCAGCGGCCCGCAGGTCTTCCGGCGTGATCTCCACTTCGGGCGTGCCCGGCTGTGGCACCGCAGCCTGTGCTGCCGGTTGTGTTACTGCGGGCTGTGGCGCAGGTGATGGCGCTGCGAGCGCAGCGCGCTCTGCCTTGGCTTCTTCAAGGTTTTCAGGCACCCTTGTGGTTTTACTGGTGGCTGTCTTCAGGCGCTCTGCGGACTTCTGCTTGATCTCCGCTTCCGTCTTTTTGGACAGGAACACGCTCTTGGGCGTCACGTTATCCATTGCGGCGTTGTCAGGAATCGCGCCCAGGTTCTTCCACGCGCGCTCATAATAAACCGGGCTCTGGGTAAGCGCCATGTCCAGGTAGCTGCGTGACAGTTCCGGGTTCTTGGAAAGCTGCGCATATACCGCCATGTTATTATACAGCGCTGCCTTGCCCAGATATTGCGACGCAACACGCTCAGCATCGTCCAACCTTCCTGAAATGGCGTAAACGAGCGCCAGGTTCATATCCACCTGCTTCATGTCGGGGCTGCCGATACGCAGGTTATATTTGGTGCGCTGGAAGGATTGCACCGCTTCCTCATAGCGCCCTTCCATGGCAAGCGCGAGGCCGCGATTATTGAGCGCGCTGGCATTATCCGGGTTGTGCACGAGCGACTCGTCAAAATACGCGATCGCTTCCTTGATCTTATTCTTCATCGTAAAGAGCACGCCCACCGCGTTCAGCGTGCGCCAGCGCGTGGGGTCGATTGCCAGCGCCTGCTCGAAGTCCTTGCCCGCCTCCACAATGCTGCCAAGGCTCATGAGGCTTAAGCCCCTTGTCTCCAGCGCCACCGCATCGGAAGGATTGGCGTCAATATAGGGGTTCAGCAGCGTCACCGCAGCCTGGTAATTACCGGCGCGGCGAAGACTGTCGGCAAAAGCAAGCGTGTAATCCTTGTTCTGCGGTTCCCTGTCCACCAGTTGCTTATAGTTCTGGGCGGCACGGTTATAATCCCCGCCCACGGCGGCCTGTTCGGCCTGCGCCTTAAGCGTGTCGTTCACCCCCCCGCCCACAACGGGAGCAGGTAATTTATTGATCTCCGCGGTTTTGTCCTCAGGCAGGGGATTGCAGGCGGAAAGCAGCAAAAGCAGGGCTGGGATGGATATTGCAGATATACGCATTTTATGCCATGACCTCCGGGTAAGTGAAGGCGCACTATATAGGGTAGCTACGCGCTGTACAAGTTCAATGGCATAGTATAGACAATAGGCTCATGAAGACTAATAAAGACGCTAAGGAATCGCAGGCTCACCGCCACCTTCTGGGCATTGAAGGCCTCGCACGTGAAGAGATCAACCGCATACTTGACCTCTCCGAAGGCTATATCGAAAAAAATCGCCAGCTCGACAAGAAACACGTCATCCTCAAAGGCCGCACGCTCATCAACCTGTTCTTCGAGAACTCCACGCGCACGCGCATGTCGTTCGAGCTGGCAGGCAAGCGCCTCGGTGCGGACGTTATCAATATGTCGGTAGCCACCTCCTCGGTGAAGAAAGGCGAAACGCTGATTGACACGGCCATGACGCTCAACGCCATGCATCCGGACTTTATCGTCGTGCGCCATCCCGAATCCGGCGCGGTGCAGCTACTTTCCAAAAAAGTGAATTGCGCAGTGATCAACGCAGGCGACGGCAGCCACGAGCATCCCACACAGGCGCTGCTGGACGCAATCACCATCCGCCGCAGCAAAGGCAGGATTGAAGGCCTCACGGTAGCCATCTGCGGTGACGTGCTGCATAGCCGCGTGGCGCGCTCCAACCTGCTGCTGCTCAATACCATGGGCGCTAAGGTGCGCCTTATCGCGCCGCCCACCCTCCTGCCGCCGCAGGCTGAGAAACTTGGCGCTGAAATTTATACCGATATGCGCAAGGGCATTAAAGACGTTGACGTCATCATGATGCTGCGCCTGCAACTGGAGCGAATGGAAACCCAGTTCGTACCCTCCGTGCGCGAATACTTCCACTTCTGGGGTCTGGACGAAGGCAAGCTTTCGCTCGCCAAGCCCGACGCCGTTATCATGCATCCCGGCCCCATCAACCGAGGGGTTGAGATCGACACCAAACTCGCCGATGACCTCAACCGCTCCGTGATCCTCGACCAGGTGGAAATGGGCGTGGCGGTGCGTCAGGCGGTGCTGGAATTGCTATCAACGAATTAATACCATGACCAATCAAACCTTCACACTCCCCACCCGCAACGTAAGCAAAAACCAGAAAGTGGCCTATACCAATGCGCGCCTGTTCGACCCCGAATCGGGTCTGGATGAAAAAGGCACGCTCGTTACCGAGGGCAGCACGATCGCCGATTTCGGCGCGAACGTCAAAGCGCCGGCAGATGCCGAGATAGTGGATTGCGGCGGCCACCTGCTCACACCGGGCCTGCTCGATATCCAGGTGCATTTCCGCGAACCGGGGCAGGAATATAAAGAGACCATCCACACAGGCAGCAAATCTTCCGCTGCGGGCGGCGTCACCACCGTGGTATGCATGCCCAACACCAGCCCCGTGATCGACGATGTATCCGTGCTTGAATTCCTCCACCGCCGCGCGCGCGAAACCGCGTTCGTCAACGTGCGCGCTTACGCCGCTATCAGCAAAGGCCAGAAGGGTGAAAAACTCACCGAGATGGGCCTGCTGAAGGAAGCCGGAGCCGTGGGTTTCACCGACGACGGCAAGCCCGTGATGAACGCGCTGCTCATGCGCCGGGCGCTGGCCTACTCGCGCGAATTCGGCGTGCCAGTGGCACAGCATGCGGAGGATATGAACCTCACCGCAGGCGGCTGCATGAATGAGGGCCATGTCTCCGCGCGCCTCGGGTTGCCCGGCATCCCCAACGCATCGGAAGCGGTGATCGTGGAACGCGACATCATCCTCACCGAACTTACCGGCGGCAAATACCACGTGCTGCACATTTCCACTGCCGAAGCGGTGGACGCCGTGCGCCGCGCAAAAAAGAAAGGGCTGCGCGTAACCGCCGAGGCGGCTCCGCATCATTTCTGCCTTACCGACGAAGCCATCGGAGAATACCGCACCTTCTGCAAGATGAACCCGCCGCTGCGCGCTGAGAAAGACCGCCTCGCCATCATTGAAGGCCTGAAGGACGGCACGATTGACGCTATCGCCACCGACCACGCGCCGCATGATGAAGAAAGCAAGCGCGTGCCGATGACGCATGCGGCGTTTGGCATCGTTGGGCTTGAAACCATGCTCCCCCTCGCCCTCACGCTCTATCATAACAAGACCATGCCGCTGCGCGACGTGATCGCCACCATGACCTATAAGCCCGCCGACATCATTCAGGTTCCCGCCGGTCGCCTCAAGAAAGGCGCACCTGCCGACCTGACGCTTATCGACCTCGACAGGAAGTGGAAGCTCGATCCCAAGGAATTCGTCAGCAAGTCGCAGAACTCACCCTTCGAGGAATGGACGACGCAAGGCCGCGCCATCCGCACCGTGGTGGGCGGCGAAACCGTGTATACGCTGGCGTAAGTTATGGACTTCCATGTCTGGCTTACTTTCACTATAGCCACCTTCCTCATCTGCTTTTCGCCCGGCCCCAACATGCTGCACATGATGAAAAGCGGCGCGCATTACGGCATGAAGCGCACGCTTTACAGCATGCTCGGCTGCTTCCTTGCTGTCTCTATCATCATCGGCACATCTATCGCAGGCATAGGCGCAATGCTGCTCGCCTCACCTTTATTGTTTGATATCTTGCGTTATGCAGGCGCCGCTTACCTTATCTATCTGGGTGTTCAGGCGTGGCGCGCGCCGGTGCATATTCACATAGATGCGGATACGCCTGCCGACCTCGTGCACAACACCTCCACCGGCACCATCTTTCGCAACGGCTTCCTCATCGGCATCAGCAACCCCAAGGCGCTGCTGTTCGCCGCCGCGTTCTTTCCGCAGTTTATCAACCCCGCTTTGCCGCAAATGCCGCAGTTAACCATTCTCTTTGTCACTTTTGCCGTGCTGGAATTCGGCTGTTATTCCATTTATGCCTTTGGCGGGCGCAGCATCGCAGGAATGCTGAAATATGCCTCAGTGCGCAAGGCCTTCAACCGCATTACCGGTGCCATGTTCGGCCTGTTTGGCGCGCTTCTGGTCGCTAAATCCGCCTGAAAGCACCACGAAACTGTTTCGAATTCATATAGCATTTTAAGAAAACCCTGCGCATAATTTACCCCGCCTTAACTCAAGTGACGATAGAATCAATACATGCCCTACAGTTTGAACCCGATCATCTGCGCCATCGACACCATTGAAGTTGAGGAGGCCAGTGACCTTGTTGCACAGATCGGCCCGCACGTAGGCGCCATCAAGCTGGGGCTGGAGTTCTTTACCGCCAACGGCTCCACGGGCGTGCGCAAGCTCGCACACCACAAAGTGCCTGTGTTCCTCGACCTTAAATTCCACGATATTCCCAACACCGTCGCACGTGCCATCAAAGCCACGGCAGGTATTGATACGTTCATGATGACCGTGCATACCTCCGGTGGCCGCGCCATGCTGAAAGCCGCTATCGATGCGTCGATGGAAGTAAGCGTGCTCACGGGCAAGGAACGCCCGCAGGTGATCGGCGTGACGGTGCTCACCAGCCTTGACCAGGCCGACATCAACATGATCGGCATCAACGATAATCTCAACGACCAGGTGGCCCGCCTTGCCGACCTCGCGCAGAGCTGCGGGCTGGACGGCGTGGTCTGCTCCCCTTACGAAATTACGGCGCTGCGCAAACAATGCGGCGGCGACTTCACGCTGGTAGTGCCCGGCATCCGCCCGGAAGGCAGCAACCATGACGACCAGAAGCGCACCCTTTCTCCTTCCGACGCACTTGCCAAGGGCGCTTCTCATCTGGTGATTGGCCGCCCCATCACGCAGGCGGCCTCCCCCGGCGACGTGGCAAAGTCCATCCGTGAGAGCCTTGGCCTTTAAATTTATTTTTGTATTCCTGCGCGTTCCACAGGATGACGTAAGAAAAAACTTCTGCCATAATCTCCCCTCGCACTTTTAGGAGTTCTCTCATGGAATATCGTCAGCTTGGCCAAAGCGGCCTTAAAGTTCCCGTACTCAGCTTCGGCACCGGCACGTTCGGCGGCACGACGGAATTCTTCAAGACATGGGGCACCACCGGCGCCAAGGAAGCCACGAAGCTGGTGGATATCTGCCTGGATGCAGGCATTAACCTGTTCGACACGGCCGACATCTATTCCGCTGGCGCATCCGAAGAGGTGTTGGGCAAGGCCATTAAAGGCAGGCGCGAAAAAACGCTCATTTCCACCAAGGCCACCTTCCGCTTCAGCGATGAAATCAATGACGTGGGCTCGTCGCGCTTCCATCTTATCAAGTCCTGCGAGGCAAGCCTGAAGCGCCTGGGCACTGATTATATCGACCTCTATTTCATGCACGGGTTTGATGCATTGTCACCGCAGGAAGAAACATTGCGTGCGCTGGATGATCTCATCACCGCTGGCAAGATCCGCTATATCGGTTGCTCGAATTTCTCCGGCTGGCATGTGATGAAGTCACTCGCCACGTCAGAAAAACATGGCCTCGCACGCCATGTTGTGTATCAGGGCTATTACTCCCTTATAGGCCGCGAATATGAATGGGAACTGATGCCGTTGGGTCTTGACCAGAACCTTGCATTGATGGTGTGGAGCCCCCTGGGCTGGGGCAGGCTCACCGGCAAAATACGTCGCGATAAGAACGAAAGCTCACGCATCGCTAAAGGCGGCGAGACTGGCGGCCCCCAAGTGGATGATGAATATCTTTACACCGTGGTGGATGCACTGGATGTGGTTGCAAAGGATACCGGAAAAACCATCGCACAGGTGGCGCTCAACTGGCTGCAGCAACGCCCCACCGTCGCCAATATCGTAGTGGGCGCACGCACGGAGGAACAATTGAAGCAGAATATCGGCGCGATTGGCTGGAAGCTGAGCAGCGCACATATGGAACTGCTGGACAAGGCCAGCACGCGCCCGAAAACCTACCCCTACTGGCACCAGATGGCTTTTGATGAGCGCAACCCCAAGCCTGTGAACTGGTGAAACCTCGCTTTATACGCGGAGAAGCTCTTCACGACGGCCCCGCAGCAGCGCGCCCTTTATAATTTGCTATAGGCCCTCTGCGGGATATAGAAGCGACGCTTGTTGAGCACTATGCCAGCTATCTTTACACCGGCGCTTTCCAGCGTGCTGCGCAGCTTCTGCACCACAGGCGCGGGTGTCGCCTCGGCTTCCACCACCATTACCGTGGCATCGGCCTTATTGGCCAGCGTAATGCCTTCAAAGGACGATTGCAGCGACGGCGAATCGATAACCACCGTATTGAATTCGCTGAACAGGCGCTTCCAGAACTCCTCGCTGCGGATAACGCGTTCCGCATAGACGCGATTGCTCTTGTCGCGTGCCCAGCGCGCCACGAACAGGCGCGGCTCCAGCTCGCAGAATGCTAATTCCACCGGCTGGTTGTTGAGCGCAACGTCGATTATGCCCACACGGTCGCTCATCGCTTTCTCGCCGTACAGCTTGGACACGGAAGGCGACGTATCGAGTATAAGCACCTTGCGACCGGATTCACGCGCCAGCAGCGACCCGTAATTGAGCGCAACGGTAGTGCTGCCCTCGCCTGCACGCGCGGCGATGAACGCGATCATCCGCGGGGGCAACGTGTTGCCCTGCGTAATGGAAAGCCTGAGCGCAAGGCTGCGCAACGCTTCCGCTGTTGCATTCTCGTCTACCTGAATGCGTTTCTTTTTAAAGAACATGCTTTCACTCCTTAAATTTTAGTTCAATGTATTTTGCGTCAAGCGCAGTAGCGAAAGAATTAGCGCTTACGTTCGATTACGAATTGGGCGAGAGCTCGCAGGTCATCCGCTTTCTTATCGAACACTTCAAGATGCCCCCTGGCCTGATCAGCAAGGATACGCGCCTGTTCGCGTGCGCGGTCGATGCCCAGCACGGAAACCAGCGTGGCCTTGCCCGCTTGCCTGTCTTTATTAACCGATTTACCCACCTCGTCGCGTGTGCCTTCGGCGTCGAGCAGGTCGTCGGTGATCTGGAACGCCAGCCCCATATCATGCGCGTAACCGCGCAGGGCGTTGCGCATAGGGCGCGGCGCTTTACCGAGGATTGCCCCCGCTTCGCAGGACATGGCGAAGAGCTCGCCGGTCTTGAGGCGCTGAAGGCGGATAATTTCATCAATACTCATCTTTTTGTTTTCAGCTTCAATGTCCATCATCTGGCCGCCCACCATGCCGCGATAGCCGGAAGCGACCGAGAGCGTGCGGATCAGTTCGCAGCGCACGGCGGGGTCGGCATGCACGCGGTCGTCCGCCAGCACCTGAAATGCGAAAGTCAGCAGCGCATCACCGGCGAGGATAGCGGCGGCTTCACCGAACACCACATGGCAGGTGGGCTTGCCGCGACGCAGCGAATCATCGTCCATCGCGGGCAAATCGTCATGAATGAGCGAATAGGTATGGATGAATTCGATAGCGGCAGCCGTCAGCAGCGACGCTTCGCGGCTCACGCCGAAAAGCTGGGCGGAAGCCACGGTAAGAAACGGGCGAAGGCGTTTGCCTCCGGAAAGCGCGGAATAACGCATCGCCTTGATGACCGTATCCTCACCGCCCACATAGGTGGCGGACGTGCGGTTGTCGTTCATGGGCTTGAGCGCAATCACGTTACTGCCCGTGTCTTCCTCGCCGTCACCGCCGGGCAGCAGCTGGTCTATCTTATGCTGCAGCGCCTCGGAGACGTCCTGCAAGGTTTTCTGGAGATTCTGCATAGCGCGCGTATCCTTATTTATGCGTCAAATGGTTGGGTGGAAACCGTTCCGTCTGCTGCCAGCATGATCTTTTCCACCTTCATGCGCGCGTCGGTCAGTTTCTTCTGGCAATGTTCCTTCAGGGCGGTGCCGCGTTCAAAATCCGCGATGGAAGCTTCAAGCTCCCCCTGCCCTGATTCCAGCTTGCGGACGATGGTTTCAAGCTCCTTAAGAGCCTGCTCAAAGCTCATCACTGCGATATCGTCTTTATTTTTCTGCACATTTACCCCCTGCCGGACAGGCGGCGATACTATGCAAAACAGTGCTGCAGGGCAAGAATTTTTCTTTCCTGCCGCTTAAGTAACTTGCTGGCTGCAGCCAGGTGGCAGCAAACCTTATCTGTGCATACCGGCGCGCTGATAGGCTGCGGCCCTGGCTTCCAATTCTGCCGCTTGCAGCTTTCCATGCAATTCCTCTGCTGTTACCTCAGATGGAGGCGTGAAAGTGAGTTGCAGCCGCGTGCGTGCCCGCTCCACGGTAAGGTTGTCTGCCAGCACAAGCGGCGCGCCGTCGTTTGGCATTGCCAGCTTTTTATCATCGCAGACATCTACAGGGTTCTTCAGCAGCCCCACCTTGCCAAGGGCCTGCGCTGCCCATACCGCGCTCTTCAGGCTTTCACTGCTGGGGGATAAGAATTCAACTTTCATTTTATTATTCTCAGTTATCCCCCAATGCTGCTTGATACCGCCATGCGATACAAGTGTGAAGAAAAGCTGTGCAGGGTTATGTGTTTCTTGTGGTGCTGACATTATATTGATCCTGTCTGTTTTTATTATTCTTACCCATCTATATTTAAATCAGAAAACGCCAATAGTGTGTTATATTTTGGTTACAATTTTTTGCGCCGCCCCCCCATTGACGCGGGATAGTTCCCGTTATACCATCACCCTATGGTAATTGCCTACTCACAGTTTCGCAGCGCGCTGGCGTCGCTTGACCATATCCAGAACATAAAAACGGAGATGGAAAGCCTGCTCTATGCCAGAACGCGCCTGCTTTATAGCGGCATCCCGCTGGGAAACGCCGAATATTTCCATGCAGTTCAATGTATTAATGAGATTATTGACGATTTATTCCGCCAGCATTCGGTTGATTGCCTCACCATAATAGAGAGATGGCAGCGGCAGGGGTAAGTCATTTCCAGCTTCTGAGCCTAGCTTGCGCCAACTATGGATACGCCCAGTACCAAGGCTGCGGTTCGTAATTCCTGATCCAGTGTTGCAAGCGGCAGATTACGCCTCTGCGCCAGTTCAAGATACGCCGCATCGTAAGAGGTAAGCCTGAACCGCTCTGCAAGATGCATGGTGAACGTCCATGACTGGGAGGCAGTATCTGTATCAAGCATCACCGGCAATGCCTGCATCAACCCCATCAACTGATGACGCTTTGCCTGATCCACCCTTTTACGCCGCTCTGCCATTAACAGCGCATTCTGTATTTCCAGCGGCCATAAAGAAGGGGCAATTGCCCCGTGTTGCTCAATGTGCCGGAGCACATCCACTGCGGCCTGCGTGCGTTCATCCTCAAAGCACCAGCTAAGCGCTATGGAACTATCTACCACCAGACTCACGGGCGGCCTTCATTAATGAGGTCTTTAATCTTATTTCCACCAAGCGTCACGCCACGGCTTGCCGACAGCAGGCCGTCGGCAGCCTGCCTTGCTTTGTCACGGTCAAACCCAGGCGCTGCGGGAACAAGGCGCGCCACCGCCCTTCCATGCTTGGTGATGATAATTTCTTCTCCCTGTTCAACGTCGTTGAGCAGGGCGCTCAATGTATTTTTTGCTTCGAAAGCCCCAATTTCACGCATAACAGCCCTTATTAATCTAGATTACAGCTAGATATACCATAAAGCCCTGAAATATTCAAGTATCAGGTTGCAATAACGTCCGCAATCCGCTAATAACGCGCCTCCTCTGCAATTGTGTGGAGGAAATTCATCAGGCGGATGCGGGCAGGTTGCTGTGTTGGCAAACTTCCCTCCGGTGCAAAAGCAACCTGCACTTTTCGCTAGGCTAAGCCGGAAGGCTTGGTTTTTGAGAACCGCAGCGCAGCGTACGTTTAAGTACGTGAGCAGCGGAAGCGCAAAAAACCGGGCATAACGGCCAGCATAGTAGAAAACGCAGATTGTTAAAGCGCAATCATCCACCGAGGTTTAACCGGAAAAGGATTATTACAATGGCGATTCCCCAATTCTCTATGCGTGAGCTCATCGAAGCTGGCGTTCACTTCGGCCACAAGACCAAGCGCTGGAACCCCCGCATGGCTCCGTACCTCTTCGGCGTACGCAGCGGCCTGCACATCATCGACCTGCAGCAGACCGTTCCCCTGCTCCACCGCGCGCTGGTTACCGTGCGTGAAGTGGTAGCCAAGAACGGCCGCGTGCTGTTCGTGGGCACCAAGCGCCAGGCTGCCGACCCCGTTGCGGAAGCGGCAAAGCGCTGCGGCCAGTACTACATCAACCAGCGCTGGCTGGGCGGCATGCTCACCAACTGGGGCACCATCCAGGCTTCCATCAAGCGCCTGCGCAAACTGGAAGAAGTGCTGGAAAGCGAAAACACCGGCCTCACCAAGAAGGAAACCCTCACCCTCACCCGCGACCGTGAGAAGCTTGAGAAGTCCCTCGGCGGCATCAAGAACATGGGTGGCCTGCCCGACCTGATCTTCATCATCGACACCAACAAGGAAGACCTCGCCGTTAAGGAAGCCGCGCGCCTGAACATCCCCGTGATCGGCATCCTCGACAGCAACTCCTCACCCGACGGCATCACCTACCCGATCCCCGGCAACGACGACGCTACCCGCGCCATCAAGATGTACTGCCAGCTTATCTCTGACGCAGCGCTTGACGGCCTGCAGGAAAGCCTCTCCAAGTCCGGTGCCGACCTCGGCGCATCCGAAGACGTTCCCTTCGCGCGTGGCAACAAGGCTGGCAAGGAAGACGCCGCGCTTGAAGCTGCCAAGGCTGAAAAGGAAGAATCTGATACCTCCAAGGGCAAAGGCAAAGGCGCTGCCAGGAAAGAGAAAGCCGCGCCCGTAGTAGTGAAGAAGGCCGCCAAAGCTAAGGAAGGCGACGAAGCAAAAGCTGAAGAGCCCGCATCCGAAGACGCTTCCGCAGCTGCGAAAAAAGCGAAGAAGAAGTAATTTAGTTTCCAGTTGCCAGTAGCTGGTTGCTGATTTTTCTGGCAACTGGCAACTGGCGACTAGTACCCCATAAGGATTTTAAAATGACCGAAATTACCGCAAACACGATCAAAGAACTCCGCGAGATGACCGGCGCAGGCATGATGGACTGCAAAAAGGCGCTCACCGAAAGCAACGGCAACATTCAGGAAGCCGTGGACTGGCTGCGCAAGAAAGGCCTTTCCACCGCCGCCAAGAAATCCGGCCGCGTAGCGGCTGAAGGTCTTGTGGCTGTTGCAGCAAACGGCACTTCCGGCGCGATGATCGAACTCAACTCCGAAACCGACTTCGTAGCCCGCAACGACAAGTTCCAGACGCTGGCGCAGACGCTGGTTTCCCTCGCCCTCACCGAAGGCAAGGACGTGGAAAAGATGAAAGCCGCGAAGGAACCCAAATCCGGCCTGCCCGTGGCTGAACTCATCAACAACAACATCGGCACCATCGGCGAAAACATGAACCTGCGCCGCAGCGCGCAGCTCTCCGTGAAGAACGGCGTGGTTGCCACCTACGTGCACAGCGCGGTTGCTCCGGGCCTCGGCAAGATCGGCGTACTCGTAGCGCTGGAATCCGAAGGCGACAAGGCGGCCCTTGAAGCGCTCGGCAAACAGATCGCCATGCATGTGGCCGCTGCCAAACCCGAGGCGCTCACCGTTGCTGAAGTTGACCCCTCCAAGCTCGACCGCGAAAAGGCCGTCCTCAAGGAGCAGGCCATCGCTTCCGGCAAGGCTCCCGACATCGCTGAGAAGATGGTGGAAGGCCGCGTGCGCAAGTACTACGAAGAAGTGGTGCTGCTCGAACAGATATTCATGCTCGACAACAAGAGCAAGGTATCTGCCGTAGTGGAAGAAACCGCCAAGAAAATCGGCAAGCCCGTCACGCTCACCGCATTCGCCCACTTCAAGCTGGGTGAAGGCGTTGAAAAAGCGGAAACCGACTTCGCCGCTGAAGTAAAAGCCGCCGCTGGCGCTGCTTAAGCATTGAATAATATTAAATTTTGGCGACACCCTTTAGTGTCGCCATTTTTTTTACCTTTGTCATCAAACTGACACATTATTTTTGTATAGTGTTGTATTGATTATGACAAGGAAGCTTTATGGCCGAATTAACCCCTAGTATGAAAATAGAACTTGCTAAAACCCAAGTAGAAACATTTAAGGAAAGCGCACTCGAATATCCTATCCAGGCGGAAATAAAAGACGGTTATGCAAAGCTTGCCATACTTCTGGGTCAGGCAGCTGCAAATGACCCTGCCCTGAAGCCATTAGCCGCCACCGCCGGAGAAATGGCTGAAGTGGATCACCATGACCGCAAATATGACAGGACATTCGATACTCAGCCAGTAAGGGCAAACGCCATCTTAAAAGCAATCGGCGCTGTCTCTCCCACGCAGCAGGAAGTCGCCTTCGATAAAGCATTTGATACGCGCAGAAAAGAAGACGCGCTTGATGCAGCCGCAGCAGGAATTCAGCAAAATTCTAAAATTCCTTCAGATCTGAAAGCCCAGATCGACAATGCATTCAAGGAAACCCGGCACGACAGAGATAAAATGACATTCCTTGAATTACATGCAGAGACTACAGCGCCTGAATTCACACGCGTAGAGCAGGCCAAAACCCCGGAAGAATTAAATGCTGTAATAAAAGCAAAGATTGATAATTTAATCGCCACTGCGCGCGCCATGCCCAAAGACATCAAAGACATTCCCGGGAGTGAAATACAGACACCCGGCCATGGCGGTGCAAAAGGCGCTCCGGCAGAAGAGCACCAAAAGGACAGATAAGGCTTCCCCATACCCCCAAAAAAGCCCCGGTATCTACCGGGGCTTTTTTATTTTGATCAGCATTCTGCTGATCGTAGCGAAGGAGCTACTTACTTCAGGCTGGCAGAACGATTAGAATTCACCTGGCGAATTCAGGGAATGACGAATGGCACATGTTTATACAGACAAGAACACAACACGATATCTCGCTGCGCTTAACATGACCAATTGATAGGGATATTTAAAAAGTTGCAGAAGTGTTACTCCAGTGGTACACTTAAAACCTTGAGCTTATTGTCGAGGAACCAGCCATGCCCACACAGAACCCGCGCCTGAACCTGACTCTGAACGACAACATTATGAAGTCGCTTAATGCGCTTGCTAAAAAATCAAAGCTTTCCGTCTCTACCGTTGCCAAGGAATTGCTTATGGACGCCCTCGAAATTAATGAGGATGTCTATTTTTCACGTTTGGCAAACAAGCGTGATAATGAAAAAGCACAGTGGATTTCGCATGATGAGTTCTGGAAGTGAAATATAGCATCTATTATGAAAAATCCGTAAAGAAAGACGCTGAAAAGCTATCCACACCTTCCCTTAAAGCAATTAAGGAAGCAATTGAAACGCGCATCGCTACCGAACCGCTGAAATCAGGAAAGCCGCTCCGCGCCAGTTGGAAGGGGCATCGAAGACTCAGGGTTGGCAATTACCGCATCATTTACAGAGTGGATGAAAATATAAAAACGGTATTTATAATAGCGTTCGGTCACCGTAAGGACATATACGAGCAATAGCATTGCATTCCTGATGCTTTCCCCCTACTCTCTCGCCATGGAATCCATGAAATGGCTCTACGAGAAGTTCCGCTACCTTCCTGCCACGGTGCTTAAGGGACTGGGTATTGTATTTTGCCTTATCGTGTTTCTTTATTACCCCATCGGCATGGTGTGGGTGTCCACCATCGACGACGACCTCGAATTCACCGCCAGCAAGGAATACGACATCGAGAATGGCAGCCACACCGTGGCCATGACGCAGGCCCTCATCAACCGCGAAGTGAAGCAATATGGCTGGACACCGAACGACCCGTTCTTCTACCCCGGCGCCGCGCTCATCCGCATGCCCGCCTTCCAGCGCGGCATTATGGCGGGCCTTGCGCGTTTCTCCGTGGAGCTTTCCGACCAGATAGGCCGTTCACGCGGCTCCAGCCAGATAGACCCCGACCTTGAAAAAGCAGCGGGGCTGCTCAAATACTCGCCCTATGTGTGGCTGTTCGATTTCAAAACCTCGTGGCTGCCCACGACGTCTTCAGAGACGCAATATCTTGCCGCCGCCAACCTGCTGAAGCAATATAACGCCCGCCTCGCCAGCGGCCAGGCCGTGTTTGAGCGCCGCAGCGATAACCTGATGACGGCGCTGGAGCGCATTTCTACCGATATGGGCTCCTCTTCCGCCGTCATCGAGAGCCATATCTATGAAAACCGCAACCGCTGGCTGGATACCCGGGCAGCAGACAAATTTTTCTTTATCAAGGGGCGCATGTACGCCGATTACATGATCCTGCGCGAGCTGAAACGCGATTATGCGACCATAATCACGGAAAAAAACATCGACAAGGTATGGGACAACATGCTCGATTCCCTGAGAGAAGGCGCTGAAATACGGCATTTCTTCGTGTTCAATACCGACGTAAACAGCCAGTTCCTGCCCAACCACCTCGCCGTTCAGGGTTTTTACCTCGTGCGCGCCCGCATGCAGCTGCAGGAAGCCATAAATATTTTGCTGAAATAAGTTCAGTTGTTGGTTATTAGTTGTTCGTTGTTAAAAATTGCCTTACTAACAACAAACAACCAACAACTAACAACGACTTATGAAATCAACCATCCCCAAATACGCCAAAGTGCTTATCAAGGTTTCCGGCGAAGCGCTGATGGGCAAGCTTGCTTATGGCCATGACCAGCAGACCGTCACACGCATCTGCAACGAAATCAAAGCGGTCACTAAAATGGGCGTTAAAGTGTGCGTCGTGGTGGGCGGCGGCAATATCTATCGCGGTATGAGCGGCGCGGAACACGGCATGGAACGCGCCAGCGCCGACTATATGGGCATGCTCGCCACCGTGCTCAACGCACTGGCACTGCAGAACGGACTGGAAAAGATCGGCGTGGATACGCGCGTGCTTTCCGCCATCGCCATGACGGAAATATGCGAACCCTATATCCGCCGCCGCGCCATCCGCCATATGGATCAGGGCCGCGTGGTCATCTGCGCCGCTGGCACGGGCAACCCTTTCTTCACCACCGACACCACCGCAGCCTTGCGCGCCGCCGAAGTGGGCTGCGACGTGATCATGAAAGCCACGCAGGTGGACGGTGTTTATTCCGCCGATCCGCGTAAGGATAAAAAAGCCGAGCGCTTTGATAAACTCACCTACCATCAGGTGCTCAAACAAGACCTCAAGGTCATGGACGCGGCGGCCATCGCGCTTGCGCGCGAGAACTCCATCCCCATCGTTGTCTTCTCCCTGCACACGCCCGGTGAAATGGCCAAGGTGGTCTGTGGGCAAGGCACTTACACAATCATACAATAAAACCTAAGGAGCAATTATGAGCGGCAATGACATTCCCGATCTTCGCAAACGCATGGAAGGCGCACTCAAGCAGCTGGCGCATGAATTTTCCGGCCTGCGCACCGGCCGTGCATCCGTGAACATGCTCGATTCCGTGCAGGTGGATGCTTACGGCAGCATGATGCCGCTTAACCAGATGGCCAACATCAACGTGCCGGAACCTCGCCTGCTCACCGTGCAGGTGTGGGACAAAGGCATGGTAAAAGCTGTGGAAAAAGGCATTGCCAATGCAGGCCTTGGCCTTAACCCGCAGGCGGACGGCCAGCTTATTCGCGTGCCTATCCCTGAACTGTCTCAGGAACGCCGCGCCGAACTGGTTAAGGTCGCGCATAAATATGCCGAGGCCACCAAGGTCGCCATCCGCAACGTGCGCCGCGACGGCATGGACCATTTCAAGAAGCTGGAAAAAGACAGCGCCATCTCCAAGGATGATCACCAGCGCAAGTCCGACGAGATCCAGAAAATCACGGACGAATTCATCAAGAAAGTGGATGAATCGCTGGCGGCCAAGGAAAAAGAGATCCTGCCGAACTAATCTTCAACCCGTCGTCCCGGCAAAGGCCGGGACCTCAGGCCAGCACACTATTGTATGTGATCCCGGCCTTCGCCGGGATGACGACTGGACTAAAAGTATAAAATTATGCCTGCCATACCTTCCATCAAAACTAGCGACGCAAAAGTGCCCAGTCACGTTGCCATCATCATGGACGGCAATGGCCGCTGGGCCAAGAAGCGCGTATTGCCACGCATCGCCGGGCATAAAAAAGGAGCGGATGCGCTGCGTGAGATCATGGACGGTTGCCGCGAGGCGGGCGTTACCCATCTCACCATTTATGCCTTCTCTTCCGAAAACTGGAAACGCCCGGCGGTAGAGGTGAAAGACCTCATGGAACTGCTGCGCTATTACCTCGGCAAGGAGATAGCCACGCTGCACAAGAATGGCATCCGCCTGCGCATCATCGGCAACCGTAGCAAGCTGGAACCCGATATCATCAAGCAGATAGAGGACGCCGAAGCGCTCACCGCCAAAAACACCTCGTTCTATTTTCAGGTGGCGCTGAGCTATGGCGCTCGGGAAGAGATAACCAATGCGCTATGTCAGTTGGCCGATAAAGTAAAAGCTGGCGCGCTTGACCCCGCCAGCATCTGCGAGGACACGGTTTCTTCCGCCCTTTACACCTCAGGCCTTCCCGACCCCGACCTGCTCATCCGCACGGGCGGGGAACACCGCATCAGCAACTTCCTGCTCTGGCAGTCCGCCTATACCGAATTCTATTTCACCCCTACCCTCTGGCCGGATTTTAACGTCGCATGCCTTAGAGACGCACTGGACGAATTCGCCACCCGTGAGCGCCGCTATGGAAACACCCAGTAACCCCGCGCCTGAGGCTGCCAAACCGCGCTGGAGCGGGCTGGGCACACGCGTTCTGGGCATTCTTCCCCTGCTTGTTGTGGCGGTGGTCTGCCTCGTCAATGGCGGCTGGCTGTTCTACGCCTTCGTGATGACGGCAGCCATCATCATGCTCAGGGAATGGGACGCGCTGACACGCGAGCAGCCGAACATGCTTAAAATCATCGGCTATCCTGTGGTCATCATCCCCTGCGCCAGCATTTTGTGGCTGAGCACGGCCACTTCCGCCAATGTCAGCAACTACGGTTTCAAGCTGCTGCTGGCGCTGATTGTCATCGTCGCCGCCACCGATATCGGCGCCTATTTTACCGGCAAGCGCTTCGGCAAACACAAGCTCGCCCCGGTCATCAGCCCCAACAAGACATGGGAAGGGCTTTCCGGCGGCGTGTTCGCCGCCATGGCTGCGGCCTGCATCATGATACCCTTTGCGCTTCCCGTCTATTCGATGCTGCTCACCGGGCTGGTGCTGGCCATACTGGCGCAGACGGGCGATCTGTTCGAATCATGGGTCAAACGCAGGGCAGGCGTGAAGGACTCCGGCACGCTCATACCCGGTCACGGCGGCCTGCTTGACCGCTTCGACGGCTACCTGCTCGCCGCCCCGGCGTTCGCGCTGCTGGTGTATACGTATACGGGCTGATCGTGTTTCGTAATCGCCTGAATCGCGCCAGCGATTATAGGCGATCCATCTTGCAACATGGATTCCCCTAGGTTCAGGACTTATTAAACCTATACTTTCTTTTCCTCTCCCCTTGAGGGAGAGGACGCGTTTGCCTTGGGTTTAGCTGCTGTAGCTAAGCCCTTAGGCAAACCGAGGTGAGGGGGCACGTTTAAATTCACCCTCACCCAGCTTCGGCTAAGCTGCTGCGCAGCAAAGCCTGCGCAACCCTCTCCCGCTTTGCAGGAGAGGGGAATTTATAAGTCCTGAGCCTGGAATGCACGACACAAATTCGTGGAATGACGAAGTAAGGAAAGTGATTTTGCTTTATCCGTATGTGTGGAGGAGCTCTTCACGACGACCCCGCAGGGGAATTTGCGCGGAGCGCAAATGGGGGCAGCGTGCCCCCGTAAAAAATTATAGAATAAAGCCAATTATCCCCTTCCGCTACCGCCTGCGCATGATATAACAATACCCATGCAGCCATTACCCAAAATCCAGCTACCGCTCCGCAGCGTTACCGTGCTCGGTTCCACCGGCTCCATCGGCAAGAGCACGCTCGACCTGCTGGGCATCCACCGCGACCGTTACGAGGTGCTCGCCCTCACCGCGCAGGAGAATGTGATGGAGCTTGCCAAGCAAGCCAGAGCCGCCGGTGCAAAACGCGCCGTCATCGGCAATGAATCGCGTTACAAAGAGTTGAAAGAGGCGCTTTCCGGCTCCGGCATCGAAGCCGCGGCGGGTAACGACGCCATCATCGAAGCCGCCGAAATGCCCTCCGACATCGTGCTGACCGGCATCGTCGGCAATGCGGGCCTCAAACCCACCCTCGCCGCCGCGCGCCGGGGCGCCATCATCGCGCTCGCCAATAAAGAGGCGCTTGTCTGCGCAGGCTCGCTGCTGCTCAATGAAGTGCGCATGGGCGGCTCCACGCTGCTGCCGGTGGATTCGGAACACAGCGCCATCTTCCAGGTGTTCAATTTTGAATATCCCGACATGGTGGAAAAAATCGTGCTCACCGCATCCGGCGGGCCGTTCCGCACAATGTCGGCGGAAGACATGAAAAAAGTGACGCTCGACCAGGCGCTCAAGCACCCCAACTGGAGCATGGGCAGCAAGATCACCATCGACTCCGCCACCATGATGAACAAGGCGCTCGAATGCATCGAAGCGTTCCACCTCTTCCCCGTGATCGCGGAGCAGATAGAAGTGCTGGTGCATCCCGAATCCATCATCCACGGCATGGTCTATTACCGCGACGGTTCCGTTCTGGCGCAGATGGGCGCACCCGATATGCGTACCCCCATCGCCCATGCGCTGGCATGGCCGGAGCGCATCACCGCCCCCTCCCCGCGCGTGGATTTCAAGGCGCTGAAATCGCTTAATTTTGAAGAGCCTGACGAGACACGTTTTCCCGCCCTTGCCGTGGGCAGGCAGGTACTCAAAAGCGGCGGCACCGCCCCAACCACCATGAACGCGGCCAATGAAGTGGCGGTATCACGATTTATAAAGAAAGAGATACCGTTTACTGGTATAGTCAACATCGTTCAGGGTACCTTAGCGCGCTACCCCGCACGCCCGGTGAATGACATCAGCGATGTCTTCGATGCAGATGAAAAAGCGCGCCATTTTGCAGAAAGTTATCCATGTACATTCTGACGACAATCGCCTTCTTCCTCGTAGTCATCTCGGTCATCGTATTCATTCACGAGTTCGGCCATTACATCGTTGCCAAATGGTGCGGCGTGAAGGTGGAAGTATTTTCCGTCGGCTTTGGCCGCGAAGTGTGCGGCTGGAACGACAGATCCGGCACGCGCTGGAAGATTTCCCTGCTGCCGCTGGGCGGCTATGTAAAAATGTTCGGCGATGGCGGCCCCGCCAGCGATCCCTCCAAGGAACTGGACACCCTGTCGGACGAAGAAAAGAAAGTCACCTTCCATCACAAGTCCCTGCCGAAAAAAGCCGCTATCGTGGCCGCTGGCCCGCTTGCCAATTTCGTGCTGACCATCGCGATCCTCACCAGCTTCATCTATACCAAGGGCATTTCTTCCACGGAACCTGTGGTGGGTGAAGTGATAAAAGATACCCCCGCAGCGGTGGCAGGCCTCAGGCCCGGCGACCGCATCCTTGAAATGAACGGCGCGGTAATGGACGTGTTCAACGACATTCCCAGCGGCCTGCTCACCAACCTCGGCACACCTGTAAAACTGCTGGTGGAACGTGGAGGCACGCAGACGGAAATGACCGTGACGCCGAAAATGATCAGCAGCAAAGACCCGTTCGGCAATGATATCACACACCCGGTGCTGGGCATCAGGAGCCCGCAGATAACCTCGGAAACCGTGAGCCCGCCGCGCGCCGTGTGGGAGGCCACCAAGCTGACCTATGTATTCTGCAAGACCACGCTCAAGGGCATCGGCCAGATCATCATGGGGGAGCGCAGCGCGGCCAAGGACATCAAAGGCCCCATCGGCATGGCCAAGATGACCGGGCAGGCAGCGGAAAGAGGCTTCGACACGATGCTCTATTTCATCGCCATCTTGTCAGCGAACCTCGGCCTCATCAACCTGTTTCCCATTCCCATCCTCGATGGCGGCCATCTGATGTTCTATGCGATCCAGGGCGTCACGCGCCAGCCCATCAATGCCAAACTGCATGAGATGTGCCTGCGCGTGGGAATGGCGATGATCTCGATGCTCATGGCATTCGCCATCATCAACGACCTCTTCCCCAGCGTGTTTAAGGCTCATTAAGGGTAAAAAAAAAAGGGGGGGGGCGTCCCGCCCCCACTCGTGCTCCGCACTCGCTCCCCCCCTCTAAAGGGGTCGTCGTAAAGAGCTCCTCCGCGCACAAAGCACCGGCATTTATTACAGTGCGTTGCGATAGACATGAAGGAGCGTGAGCTCCGACCCCGCAGGGGAAATTCTGCGGAGCAGAATTGGGGGCAGCGTGCCCCCCATAAAAAATTCCAAACAACAAAAAACCCCGGTGCACATGCACCGGGGTTTTTCATTACGTGTGGGAAGCGACTTAAGCGGCGACAGCCTGCTGCTTGAGTACCTTCATCAGCTTCTCGGTAGCCGCTTTGGAGTCCAGCTTTTCAGCTGCGGCCACTTCGCCCACGAGACGGGAGAGTGCGGATTCATAGATCATGCGTTCGCTGTAAGAGCGTTCGGACTGATCCACGTTGCGGTGCAGGTCGCGTACCACTTCGGCAACAGAGATAAGGCTGCCGGAGTTGATCTTCGCTTCGTATTCCTGCGCGCGGCGGCTCCACATGCCACGGGACGTGCGTGCACGGCCCTTGAGCGTGGTGAATGCTTTTACGATCTCTGCGCCGTCGCTGATATTGCGAAGGCCAGCCGCAGTTGCACGATGCACGGGAACGCGCAGCGTCATTTTGTCTTTCTCAAAGGATATAACGAATACCTTCAGCGCCACATCACCGATCTTCTGGGTTTCTTCCGCCAGGATCTTGCCCACGCCGTGAGTGGGATATACTACGTAGTTACCGACCTTGAATTCTGCTTTCTTTGTCATAGGCACATCATCCCTCATAGTTAGGTTGACATTTTTTATTTAAAGTGCAAAACCACTCTCACGAAAATACATCATCGTTTGGTGGCGGCACTTCCCGAACCGCATTGCAGCCAGGTCAGGACAATACCACAATTTTTGCGTGGATTACAGATAAATAAAAATTTAGTTAAATTCCCAAAATTCGATTAAATTCAACTGAATTCAGCGTTTTAGGGCGACCGACCCCTGCAAATAATAGGCAGGGGCTATGTCATAAACGCAACAGTACGCTCCCAAATACCCCTATCCATCCTTCCGGCGAATGTTAACGGCCATTATGGCTTGCCGACAGTATTTGAGCATGCCATAAACAGTTTAAAAAACTTATCCACACCCCTCCCCATAAATAAATCATTGTATTTCAATTATAAACAATATTCTTTGCAAGGAACTGCCTATGTCCCCCATTGATATGCTTATTATTGGTTCAGGCATCGCTGCCATCCTCTATGGATTCCTGACAATCAAGTCCATCACCGCCGCCCCCGCAGGCAATGAACGCATGCAGGAAATCGCAAGCGCTATTCAGGTCGGCGCAAAAGCGTACCTCAACCGCCAGTACCAGACCATCGCCGTCGCAGGCGTGGCCATCTTCATCTTCCTTGCGGCCCAGCTCGGAACCTATGTAGGCATCGGCTTCCTTATCGGCGCAGTGCTTTCCGGCGTTGCGGGTTATGTGGGCATGAACATCTCGGTGCGCGCCAACGTGCGCACGGCGGAAGCGGCACGCGGAGGCCTCGCCAAGGCGCTGGACATCGCGTTCCGCGCCGGTGCGGTAACGGGCATGCTCGTAGTAGGCCTCGGCCTGCTCGGCGTTGCGCTTTACTATATGTACCTTATCAATGCCGCAGTGGCGCAGCGCACCGTGCTTGAAGCGCTCGTGGCGCTCAGCTTCGGCGCGTCGCTCATTTCCATCTTTGCGCGCCTTGGCGGCGGCATCTTCACCAAAGGTGCTGACGTAGGCGCCGACCTTGTTGGTAAAGTGGAAGCGGGCATCCCCGAGGATGATCCCCGCAACCCCGCCGTTATCGCCGACAACGTGGGCGACAACGTGGGCGACTGCGCAGGCATGGCCGCCGACCTTTTCGAGACTTATGCCGTGACCACCGTCGCCACCATGCTGCTGGCCGCCATATTCTTTGTCTCAGGCCCCGTGCAGACCACGATGATGCAATACCCTCTCGCTATCGGCGGCGTGTGCATTATCACGTCCATCATCGGCACCTACTTCGTGAAGCTCGGCAAGAACAACAACATCATGCAGGCGCTGTATAAAGGCCTCACCGTTACGGGCCTGCTCTCCGCAGTCGCCATCTATGGCATCACCGACTACATGATCGGCATGGACACCACGCTTTCCACCACCAACAACTTAAGCTTTACCGGCGGCAGCATCTTCAATTGCGCGATGCTCGGCCTTATCGTTACGGGGCTTCTGGTGTGGATCACGGAATACTACACCTCCACATCCTACCGTCCGGTCAGGAGCGTGGCGCAGGCATCCACCACCGGTCACGGCACCAACGTGATCCAGGGCCTCGCCGTTTCCATGGAAGCGACCGCCCTGCCCGTTATCGTGATCTCGGCGGCCATCATTGTGGCCTACATGCAGTGCGGCCTGTTCGGCGTTGCGGTAGCCGCAACCACGATGCTTTCGCTCGCAGGCATGATCGTGGCGCTCGATGCTTACGGCCCGGTTACGGATAACGCAGGCGGCATCGCTGAAATGTCCGAACTGCCGAAGGACGTCCGCGTAACCACCGACGCGCTCGACGCTGTAGGCAACACCACCAAGGCGGTTACCAAGGGCTATGCCATCGGCTCCGCAGGCCTTGCGTCGCTGGTGTTGTTCGCCGCCTATACGGAAGACCTCAAGCATTATTTCCCCGGCCTTGATGTGCAGTTCTCGCTCAATGACCCCTATGTCATGATCGGCCTGTTCATCGGGGGGCTTTTGCCATACCTCTTCGGCGCCATGGGCATGATGGCCGTAGGCCGCGCCGCTGGCTCCGTGGTGGTGGAAGTGCGTCGCCAGTTCAAGGAGATCCCCGGCATCATGGAGCGCAAAGCTAAACCCGATTACAGCCGCGCGGTGGACATGCTTACCCGTGCCGCCATCAAGGAGATGATCATACCGTCGCTCCTGCCGATCGCCGCGCCCGTAGTGCTTTACTACATCGTGCTCAACGTTGGCGGGCAGGCCGCTGCGTTCAGCGCGGTTGGGGCATTGCTGGTGGGCATCATCGTGACCGGCCTGTTCGTCGCCATCTCCATGACATCGGGTGGCGGTGCATGGGATAACGCGAAGAAGTACATTGAAGAAGGCCATCATGGCGGCAAAGGCTCCGACGCCCACAAGGCCGCCGTTACCGGCGACACGGTTGGCGACCCTTATAAAGACACTGCCGGGCCCGCTGTTAACCCCATGATCAAAATCGCCAATATCGTGGCTATTCTGATGCTGGCGCTGTTATCTCACTAGGCTCAATCACCATTTGATTTAGGCCCATATTTGTATAACGGCGAGTATGAAGGATGCCATGAATGTGGCGTCGCATCGGTCGTATCGAGTAGCGATTCTGCGCCATTATTTGAGTTTACCGAAGGTACGCTCGATGATGTTGCGGTGCCTGTATAGGCGTTTTCCGTATCTGCGGCGATTACGTTTGGATGAAATGACGACCTTCGCCTTTAGCTTGCTGCGTATGAAGCGCACGATGGTATCGGCATCATAGCCTTTATCGGCAAGCCCCGCTTTCGCCTTTTGGCCCTCAAGAAGTGCGATTGCCTGCGTACAATCTGTCGCCTGACCGCCAGTGAGCAGAAACAGCACCGGTCTGCCTTCACCGCCCGTAAGCAAATGGATTTTGGTGGTCAATCCTCCACGACTTCGCCCCACAGTCGTGTTTTTTTACGCCGCGTCCCGATGCGGACAACTGATGTGCACGGACGATGCTGCTGTCTATCATCCGGCAAGGATTCTTGCGGTCGGCGAGCATCACAGCGAATACCTGCTCCCAGACATCTGTGTGTGCCCATCGCCGGAAACGGTTGTAGACGCGCTTCCACGACCCATAACGCTCCGGAAGATGATGCCACATCGTACCGCTACGAATAACCCACAAGCAGCCATTCACAAACAGACGGTTATCCGAGGCTGTCCGCCCACGGTCCGTCGCTTTGCCGCAAAGGCTCAATCTTCTGCCATTGTTCCGCGCTCAGTTCATAACGAGAGGGCATAAAAAACTCCATACACTGTTAAGTACGGAGATAATCCACTCAATCCCTAAATATATGCCTAAATCAAATGGTGATTGAGCTTAGGCAATTAAAGAACTGGGGCGCGCGCCGTCCCTATTACACTCCGCGTAAATTTTCTGCGAGGTCGTCGCCAAGCGCTCCTCCACGCATACGGCTACTTTTTAATATCTGTCCACGCCCATGCCGTCGAGGCTGATCTCCGGCGAGCGGCCTTCCGCAAGGTCCGCCACTATGATCGCGCTGCCAGCAGCCTGCGTCCAGCCCAGCGTGCCGTGGCCGGTGTTCATCAGCAGGTTGGAATACTTCGTTTTTCCGATGATCGGCGGGCCGTCCGGCGTGGATGGCCTGAGACAGGCCCATTCCGCCACAGGTTGGGTAAATTCGCATTTGGGAAACAACCCCTGCACTGCCCGCACGATGGGAGCAATGCGTTCCTTGCGGATAGACGTGTTATACCCGGCAAACTCCGCCGTGCCCGCCACGCGCAGGCGGTTGCCCAGCATGCTGTAGACGATCTTGTTCTGCCCGTCGGTGAGGCTCATCTTGGGTGAATACTGATTGGCGTCGAACGTGACGCTGTAACCTTTCATCGGGTAAATAGGAACGTGAATGCCAAGGGGCTTAAGGAACACGGGACTATAAGAACCCATCGACATGATATAGACATCGCCCTTGTGCAGCCCTTTGCTGGTCTTCACGCCGGTTATCTTGCCGCCTTCGGTCTGGATCGACTCAATCACGGTGTTATAATGGTACTGCGCCTTGTATTCCGTTGCGCTTATCGCCGCCAGCGCCTGTGTGAACGCCATCGCGTCGCCGCTTTCATCCAGCGGCTGGAAGACGCCGCCTGCAACCGGGCGCCCCGCATGCTGCAATGCCGGCTCCAGCGTGATGCAGCGCTGGTAGTCCACCACCTCCGCCGGGCAGCCCAGTTTTTCCTGAAAACGCACCTGAGCGCCCGCTTCGTCCAGATCTTTCTGGGTGGAATAAATATGCAGAATGCCTTCGCGCAGATTGTCGAATTTCACGCCACTATAGGCACGAATCTGTTCCATCTTTTTTTTGCTGTAAAGGCCGAGGCGCAGGATGCTCACGCTGTTATTACGCGCGCGCTCTGTGGTACAATTGCGCAGGAACTTCAGTCCCCATTTGGTCATTTCCAGGTCGGCGCGCGGACGGAACACCAGCGGTGCGTCGTCTTTGAACATCCATTTGAATATTTTAGGCAGCACCGCAGGGTTGGCCCACGGTTCCGCATGGCTGAAGCTAAGCTGACCGCCATTGGCGAAGCTGGTTTCAAGGCCGCTTCCGGGCTGGCGCTCGATGACTTCCACCTCATGCCCGCGAGATCCCAGAACATACGCAGCGGTAACACCAATTACCCCCGCACCCAGCACGACCACTTTCATTTATGCAGCTCCACGAATTTCCGGCGCGTATGTCTGCGCCCATATTTTCGCGGATGCTATAGCAAGATTATTTCCGCCGCAATGAATAAAGGCACCCCGCCTACAGCGCAGTGCAATAGTAATTAACTTGTCATCCTACGTGAAGGCATGGGATCCATCCTGCAACATGCCACGCGGACTGATGGAGCTGCATCATCCTATACCTTTTCCACCCATGGTGTTTGCCTTCCCTGCCGCGTGACGCCGCTGCCAACCAGATTCCAGAAGCAGGCCAGCATCATATCCAAGAATTTTTGCCATCCTCCGCACAGAGATGTCGGCTATCCTGCCTCCCTCGATTACTTCCACGTCCCTGCGATATTCTTTCAGCCCTTTAGCCATATTTTGTTTCACCTGCCGCTCTATCATGGCGGAATACATTTCACGGGTGAATGCGACTAAACTCTCTTTCGGAACTGAATTAAGCAGAAGCGTTACCCCGTCTTCGCTTGTAGCCGGGCGCATTTCTTTCAACACAGCTTGGCACACGTTTGGCAGCTTCGGCAATATATTCACGCAGGTTCTTAACACCTGCGCCGGATGTATCTTTTCCACTGATGGTGATTGCGGGGGAATCCCCTTCCCATAAGCTTTCTGCCTGTACACCGCTATCTTGGGCTAAACTTGGATCATCAAAGGAAAACCGACTATAGGTTTTCTCCCCAGTGGGATGTTTTTTGGGAACTTTCAGGCATGCCTGCGCAACCAGCATGCAATAGATGATACTGGAATCGATTGCGCAAAAATCATCAAACATCCCGGGAAGCATTTTGTCTGCCACGGCCTTGCTGTCGATAGGCGGACGCGCATAGCGCGCTTCGTCAGCTTCCGCCATACGCGCTAAAATACCGCCCGTCATCCGGTCAAGCGCGGGGCCTTCCACAAGCGGGTTTTCCGCAGCACACACAGCTTGCCTGAAGTGATGCGCGGATTCATTAACTTGGGGTCTTATTCTTTCCATTGCCGCGATCGCGGCCATCTCCCTGCAATAAGCCATCAGCTTTTCAGGCGACTGTGCGCTTAACCTTACCTCTAGCGCCACGTTATTAGATACACCGTTTAAGGCATCTTTGAGTGCATTGATGAAATCATCTTCCTCTTTCTTTGCTCCCTGCGGGACCAATGCCTTGCTCTGCCCCGGCACTCTTGCATCTTCCGCAGCAACCATCTTTTTATTTCTATGACAGGAAGGTTTTTCTGCTTTTATCAGAACTCCCGGCATGCGCTCCGAGGTGGCTTTCAGCAGTTCCTGCATCTTTGTTGGGGGAGGGAAACCAACAGGCCCGATGCCGAGATTACCTGACCGTCCTCGCGCTTTTCACGCAAGCCAACTTCCATGCCAGGGGAACACTGCTTTAGTACAAGCGCAAAATATTCAAGCACTTTTCGCTGTAGTGTAATGTCCTGAGAAGGCTGGCTAGTTAAATCATATAAATCAGACGTTCGCATATTCACTGAATGATTTTTATAGGGGCTGTACCAGATAACGCAATAAAGTGTTATCAAGGACAGTATGAGGAAGAGCAGATTAAGTAACGTTATTCAGGCTAAGTTACTGGAGCATTTTGTAGCCGGTGCAACTGCCCGCTGTGCTGCCAGTCTGGTTGGCGTAAACTTCAAGACGGCCTGCTACTATTTTCAACGGCTTCGTGAGGTCATTGCTGACCGGC
>JAMIFV010000030.1:0-64548 GCA_035906055.1 Alphaproteobacteria bacterium
CCGGTCAGCAATGACCTCACGAAGCCGTTGAAAATAGTAGCAGGCCGTCTTGAAGTTTACGCCAACCAGACTGGCAGCACAGCGGGCAGTTGCACCGGCTACAAAATGCTCCAGTAACTTAGCCTGAATAACGTTACTTAATCTGCTCTTCCTCATACTGTCCTTGATAACACTTTATTGCGTTATCTGGTACAGCCCCAAAGCCATAAGGAATGGAGCGCCTTTTATAAATTAACCCTAAAGATGCGCCTCCTGTTCGCTACAGGCTATTATAAGCTCCTTATTTTGCTGGGTGATTCTTATGAGCGCAAATTTATTTTCGCGGCGCTAACGTCGGCATCGTAAACGGGATGAACAAACACATCCGGCTTACATTACCAATAACCTCATGATGGAGTTATCCATGAAAGCCCTCAATGTCCGCACCTGTGTAGCGCTCGCCGCGCTGCTTGCTTCCCTTTCGGCCTGCACGTCGCATTGCACGTGCCCGCCGCCGCCCGCAACCACCGTTATTCACGAAGACAGGTAACACTGGCGCCGTGACTGGCCGTTGTTAATGAAAAAGCCGGGGGCCTTTTACAGGACTCCGGCTTTTTTGTTGTGGGAAAAGGGTTTTATTTGTTTCCTTTTAAACTCGGCATGCCTAAAAAGGCACGGGCTAAATTCAGGAAAAATTCGACCACCGTACCCTTATTCCAGAGAAAGCGCATGCGCGTAAAACATATAGCTGAAAAGGGAAAAGGAGTCTTCGCGCAACGGCGCTATGCGCAGGGTGAGCTCGTGCTATGCCACGAAATCCTTGCTGTGCCGCATGACGAGGCGGACAAGATCCAGAAAACGTTTCTCGATAATTACCTGTTCTTGATAAGCGATGTGTATTTCATTGCGCTGGGGCAGGGAAGCCTGCTCAACCATTGTGCCCAGCCAAACCTTTATTATACCTTCCGCAAACGTAAACAGCAGATTGAGTTTTACACTCTACGCCCCATTAAGAAAGGGGAGGAGCTGACCATTGATTATGAGTGGGAGTCGTATCCGTGGGAGGAAAAAAGGTAATATAACAGGCCGTGGAAAATTATCGAACCGATGCCTTTGCCTGCAAACCCGTTTCCCAACAAAAAGCCCTTGTTTAGTAAATGGAGGAGGGGATGAGATTCGAACTCACGATACAAGTTAACCCTGTATAGCGGTTTAGCAAACCGCCGCCTTCAGCCACTCGGCCACCCCTCCTCAATATGCTCACCCTCAGCTATGGCTGAAGGCGGTATAGAGTTGGCTTCCTTCGAAGCCGGGCAGCCCTACCCGGCCACCCCTCCGTCACCGGCTATATCAAGGCAAAAGGAAGCCTTAACAGCCACCCTTCGCAGACAGAGGCTGCTTTCTTAAGCGTTTGAGGGGGCAATGTCAACGTGCCGTTTATCATCCGTGCTTGAATTTAGGACAGAATCTGCGATAACTCGCCATTAACTGTTTTCCAGGGTATAGCATGAGCCTAACCACTTCCGAAACCGAGACAAAAACCACCGAGTCCCCCAAGCCCCAGGGAGGCTGGAAAGAGACGGTGAAGACCCTCATCCTCGCCCTTATACTGGCGCTTACTTTCCGCACCTGCGCCTATGAGCCGTTCCATATCCCGTCCGGCTCGATGAAGAGCAACCTGCTGATAGGGGATTACCTGTTCGTTTCCAAGTTCGCTTACGGCTATAGCCGCTTTTCGCTGCCGTGGTACATGAAACTGCTGCCCGTTCAGGGGCGTTACCTGGGCGATAAACCAGCGCGCGGTGACGTCATCGTGTTCCATCCGCCCATGCTGTCGGACATGTCCGACCCCTTCATCAAGCGCCTTGTCGGTATGCCCGGCGACAAAATCCAGGTGAAGGCTGCCGTGCTTTACATCAATGATAAGCCGCTCAAAAAAGAATATATTGACGACTGGTACGACATGGACGAGCAGAACACGCTTGAACGCTACCGCGAGACCCTGCCGGAAGGGCGGGAAATAATCACCCTGCATGAAGCCAAGCCGCTTAAATACCAGATCGCGCAGATGCTCAAATTCTTCGCCACCGACGAAGTGCGCAACGACCCAAGGGATGAAGCCAACGCGCATATTGACTTCGTGCGTATGACCGCCGTGCAGAAGGCCGAGGCGAACGACCTGTTCACCGCCGTGCTTGGCAGGAACTTCTCGCTTGATAACGCGCGCCTTGATGATAAGGACACGCTCGACGCGCTGGCCACGCAGGTGACAAAAGCCGCCAAGCTGAAATTCGGCGGCAAGCAGGACAAATGGGCGGCGATGCTGGCGGCGATGCATGAAAAGGAAAGCGTGCTTTCCGACAATCATCCGTTCAGGCGCTACGCCACCCAGAAGGAATATCCGCTGGAAGGCTTCGACGCGGAAAACACCCCTGAATATGTGGTGCCCGCAGGCCATTACTTCATGATGGGCGACAACCGCGACAATTCACGCGACAGCCGCTTTCCCGATCCTGTGGTGTATGTGCCTGCGCAGAACCTGATCGGCAGGGCTGACATCATCGTATTTTCCTGGGGAGGGGACTATTTCTTCCGCTGGGGCAGGTTCCTGAAAACATTGTAAGGTGCAGTCCATGAGTATCGTTACCGACATTACCTCCAGTTTCTACTCCTCCGATTTCTACGCTGACGTGGCGCATGCACGCCGGGGCATCGGCATGCGCTTCATCTTCGTTCTCACCGTGATAACGGTGGGGCTGGTCACGGGGTATCTGGTGTTCTACTCCAAAACGCTGCAGCACATAGCTTCGGCGACGCCTGCGTTTGCCACCGACCTGCCCGCCATCAACGTCAAAGACGGCAAGTTGTCGATGGATAAACCGTCGCCTCACAAGATACCCCTTGGTGAAGAGGGCGAAGGGCGTGCATGGATCGTAATCGACACGGACTACAAGGTTGCCGACCCAAAAAGCCTTACGCAATATATGGAAGCCAATAATATCGCCGTGCTTGTCACGCAGAGCGAATTCATCACGCTCAAGGGCCAGCATGGGGCTAAGGATATCGAGATGCGCCAGCTCAGCGAGCTCAAGCGCGAGTTCTCCGTCACCCGCAAGGACTGGATGGAGTTTGCCAATTATGTCGCTGAAAAAGGCGTGAACGCGCTCATCTGGAGCGTGGCTGTCGGCGGGTTTTTTCTCTTCCTTATCTATAACCTGTTCGCTACCTTTGTCGGCGCGCTGGTGATGATGATCGCAGGGTTCTTCCTGCGTGTGACCGGCCTAGAGTTCGGCACGCTGATGCGCCTGACCGCCGCAGCGCGCATTCCTTACTATGCCATTACGGCGGCGCCGCTGATGCTGGGCGGCGGCATGATCGGCGGCGGTGTAAGCTGGCTGATCTGGTTTGGGTATCTGGTATTCGCCGTTACATCCGGTAAGCGCGCGGCATGAGCATAGAAGACATTCTTGGTTACCGTTTCAGGAACCGCAAGCTGCTGGACGAGGCGTTGACCCATCCCGGTTGCGCGGAAACCAGAAACGATGTGCCTTATAACTACCAGCGGCTGGAGTTTCTGGGCGATGCCGTGCTGGGGCTAGCCGTCGCCGGGATCGTCTATAAGTTTTACCCGCGCGATAACGAAGGCAGCCTTGCCAAGCGCCATGCCGCGCTTGTGAGGGGGGAGTCGCTGGCGGCGATAACGCGTGCGCTGGGGCTGGGCGCGTTTATGAAAGTGCCGGGTGCTGACGAATCCGCGCGTGAGAATCCCTCCAACCTTGAAGATATCTGCGAAGCGCTGATAGGCGCTGTCTATCTCGATGGCGGGCTGGAGCCCGCGCAGGCTTTTATCCATAAGCACTGGGGCGAACTGGCGCGCGGCGTTCATGCCGCCCCCAAGGACGCCAAGACGGCGCTGCAGGAATGGGCGCAAGGGCTAGGCCTGAAGCTGCCGGTTTATACCGTGATTTCCACCACCGGCCCCGCCCATGCCCCGCACTTTACCGTGGAAGTGTCCGTGAATGCAGAAGACGGTAAGGCTGTGGCCAGCGCCGCGTCCAAACGGCAGGCCGAACAGCTTGCCGCCACCGCGTTGCTTGCGCTCCTGCTGAAAGAATAGCCTGTGGGATGGAGTTTCACATCCATTCTGGGAGGCCGCCGGGAGAACGGGGAAAGGTTCACTAAATCAGGCCTGCAATACCGCTGGCATTATACCCCGCCTGCCAAGAACAGCCCTGCGCGTGCGCAGCTCAGCATCCCGATGGAGGTGGATTACTCCTTAAGCTTCGAGCGCGAGCATGCTGGCCGCTGGCTGGCCAAAACACTTGGCTTTGCCAGAGAGTTCCAGACCGGCGACGAGGCCTTTGATAAAAAGGTCTATATCGCCTCGGATGACCCGCAGATAGGTGACCGGCTGCACAGCGACGCGGAACTCAGGCAGGTGATAAAGGGGCTGTTCGGGTTTGGCATCCAAAGGGTAAGGCTGCATAAAGGCAGGTTGTCCGTTTCCATGAGCAAGACCTGTCCGAGGCTTAACCTGCTGGGGGTGGGCGCGGTTTCCAGAACCCTGCCGGACAGGGGGCTGGATATGCGCACCGTCGGCCCCATACTCGATGAAGATCAGGCGGAAGGGCTGGTGCAGGCGCTCCACACCCTCAAGCGCAAGCTGACGGTCATATCCCATGCCATGTATGGCGAAATGTCGCGTGTGCCCAATTATCAGGCCTATGCGCGCCTGTTCAACATACTTTCCGGTTCGCTGATAACGGTGGGCATCGCGCTCTTCGTGTTTGACCGCGCGGCGCGGCCAGAGATTGTCAATTTCGGCCATTTCTTCCTGCACACGCTATCGTATTCCGGAGCTATCGTCATCGTGCTGCTGGCGCTGCTGTTCCTTGTGCTGGGCCGTTCTTCACTGGGCTATGCCGCGTTCAGGAATTTTGTGCTCGCGGGCATTGCCGGCACGGGGCTGTGCACGTCGGAAGCGCTGTATACTGTCAACGTGGAACTGGATACCAGCGCGGCCACCCTGCACAGCCAGCGCGTGACAGGTAGCCATACCTCCCGCAGCCGCAAGGGCGGCACGCGCTATTACATTGACATAAGCGGCTGGAACCCGGGGCAGGGCACATACAGCGTCAAGGTGGGCTATGCGCTGTATCAGCAGGCTGCCACGAACATGCGCGCGAATGTTTATACCCACCCCGGATATCTCGGATTCGAGTGGGTGGAACGCTACGAACTGTTAAGGTAGCGCTTTGTAATGCCGCAAGAGTGATGTAGACTGCCGCCATGAAAAAAACCAGAGAAACACCGCATTGCGGTTATGTAGCACTCATCGGCGCCCCCAATGCCGGTAAATCCACACTGCTCAATGCGCTCACCGGCAGCCGCCTTGCTGCCGTGACCCCCAAACCCCAGACCACGCGTGGCCGCCTGCGCGGCATCGTCAATGACGGCAATGCGCAGATCATCTTCGTGGATACGCCCGGCGTGTTCGATGCCAAGCCAAAATTCGAGCGCGCCATGGTCTCGGCGGCGTGGAACGGTGCGGATGAAGCCGACATCATCCTGCTTATCGTGGACGCCGGCAGGGGGCTGGACGACGAAACGCGCCATGTGGCCGGGTTGCTCAGCCAGCGGGGCAAGCCTGCCGCGCTTGTGCTCAACAAGGTGGATAAGCTCAAGGACAAGACCGTGCTGCCTGCGCTTGCGCAGCAACTGCACACGCTATGTGCGTTCGACGGCGGTTTCATGGTGTCCGCCTCGCGCGGTGACGGGGTAAAGGATATCGTGCGTTACCTCGCTTCGCGCATTCCCGAAGGGCCGTGGCTTTACGGCGAGGACGAAGTGACCGATACGTCCGAGCGCGACATCGCCTGCGAGATCACGCGCGAGCAGTGTTTCCTGCGCCTGCACGAAGAGCTGCCCTACGGGCTTGCGGTGGAACATGAGGCATGGGAAGAAAAAACTAAGCAGGGCAAGCGTGTGCTGACCATCCGGCAGGCTATCATCGTGACGCGCGAAAGCCACAAGAAGATATTGCTGGGCGCTGGCGGTGCCATGCTGCGCTCCATCGGTGCGGCGTCCCGCAAGGCGATAGGCGAGGCGCTGGGCGCCGAAGTGCATCTGTTCCTGTTTATTAAGGTGAATGCGAAGTGGAAGGAAGAGGCTGAAATGTTCCGCAAGGCAGGGCTGGAGTTTTAATGCGCAATCTGCATACAGCAGTGATCGCGTTATTCGTTGTCGTGGCGCTGGCACTGGCCTCGCCGTTCAGCCGGTCCCATGTCGTGTCCCCGGTTTCGCAGCCCCTGACCGGCACCTACCTTACCGAGCAGGACGACGAAATGAGCTGGATCAAGCTGGTGGAACTGCCCGGCAACAAAGTGCGCTGCGACTGGCGCAAGCTCAAGCTGATGACCGACGGCAAGGTGACCAGGCAGGGGTTTATCTTCGAGGGCACCATCAAGGGCGACCGCATCTCCATGCAGGCAGTGGTCAATAAGGCCAAACGCTTCATCATATATGCGGACGCTGTCCGCGAAAACGGCACGATCCGCCTCAGCATGGCGATGGAGGGCATGACATTCTACGCGGGGCGCTATAACCCGTCGGGCTTGGTGGAACTGGGGCGTACGCAGGCGCGGTTCGTGCGGCAGGGACAGGACCTGATAGCAGCGAGGAAGGACGCCATTACCGCCAATACGCCGCCCGCAGAACTGGCGCTGATGGAACAGATAAAGAAAGACACCGAAAGCGTGCGTCAGGGTAACCAGCATATCACCGCGCTGCGCGAATTCAGGGAGCAATACCCTAAAACCATCAGGCAGTTCGAGCGCAACACCATATCCATCGGGCGCTATCTTGAGCAGGTGCACGGTGCGCAGCAGATGGGCCGGCGCGTCTATGTGACCCAGAGCTACATGCAGATGCAGGATGTGCTGAACCAGACCTACATCATGCAGAACGAGCAGGATGCCTTCCGGGAATACATCGCCCGCGATGTAAAGCCGTTCATCGTGCAGATGCAGCAGAAGCAGGGCTCCTGCGCAGGGCAGAACGTGAGCGCGGAAGCGCAGGCCATGTGCAAAGCGGCGGCTTCGCTGGAAAAGAGCCTGAACACGCAGCTCTCCGGCGTGGAGAAGATATTTGAAGAGATACGCGCTTCCTACCGGAAGAATGCTGCGCTGCAGCGTAAAGCCATTGATGAAGCCCGCCAGGTGGTGAATCCCGACGCGGTAAAAGACCATGCAGTGGAATGACAGCGCTATCGTTTTGTCGGTACGCAGGATGGGGGAGCATTCCGGACTGATCCACTTGCTTACCCCGCAGCACGGCCTGCATGCCGGGGTGGATAGGGGAGCGTTCGGCAAACGCAGGCAGGGAATGTACCAGCCGGGCAATATCGTGGCGGCGCACTGGCAGGCGCGCCTGCAGGAGCATGTGGGCACGCTGTCGTGCGAACTGACCGATGCTGTCGCCTCGCGCCTGCTCGATAGCCGCATCAAGCTTGCCGCGCTCGGCGCCGCCACGCAGATGGTGGAGCGCACGCTGGCCGAGCGCGATCCGCAGCCGCTGATCTATGAGTATATGCATGCGTTCCTTGCACTGCTGTGCGAAGCGGCGGAGGCCGCATGGCTGGAAGCGTATGTGCGGCTGGAATATATGCTCCTGGAATGTTCGGGTTTCGGGCTTGACCTTTCCAGTTGCGCCGCCACCGGGCAGCAGCATGACCTGCACTATGTTTCCCCCCGCTCAGGCCGGGCGGTGAGCCGTGAGGCGGGAATGCCGTATCATGAACGTATGTTTGCCCTGCCGCCTTTCCTGCATGAGGGACAGGCGAGCGTGGAGCGCGCGCATCTGCATGACGGCCTGCGTCTGTGCGGGCATTTCCTCAATGAGCGGGTATTCATGGCGCGCAACCTATCACTGCCTGCCGCGCGCGTGCGCTTCGTTGCCATGCTGCCGCAGGACGGGCTGGCCAGCGCCTGAATGTGCCGGGTTTGAGCGAAAAACCGCAGAAAATGGCCGTTTTTGCTGTAAATCGGGCTTGATTTATGCGGGCTTTTGGTTAGGTTGTCGCTGTAAACCCTAAGGTAGTGACGTGGCGAAACCACCCAAAAAGCAGGATAACACCCCAATCATTTCAGACGTTTCGTTCGAGAACGCCCTGTCCGAGCGTTACCTTGCCTATGCTTTGTCCACCATCACCGCCCGCTCGCTGCCCGACGTGCGCGACGGCCTCAAACCCGTTCACCGCCGCCTGCTTTACGCGATGCTGCAGCTCAAGCTCGATCCCAAATCGGGCTTCAAGAAATGCGCCCGTGTGGTGGGTGACGTTATCGGTAAATACCACCCCCATGGCGATACTGCCGTTTATGATACGCTGGTGCGCCTGGCGCAGAATTTCGCCGTGCGCTATCCGCTGGTGGAGGGGCAGGGCAATTTCGGTTCCATCGACGGCGATAACGCCGCCGCCATGCGATACACCGAAGCGCGCCTCACCCATGTGGCGCTGGCGCTGCTGGAAGACATTGAAAACAATACGGTCGATTTCCGCCCCACCTATGACGGCGAAGAGCAGGAACCGCTGGTGCTGCCTTCCGCGTTCCCCAACCTGCTTGCCAACGGCTCCGAAGGCATCGCGGTGGGCATGGCTACCTCCATTCCCCCGCACAATGTGGGCGAATTGTGCGACGCGCTTATCTACCTTATCAAGCACCCCAATGCGTCCGTTGAGAAGCTCGTTGGCTTCGTGCAGGGGCCGGATTTTCCGACCGGCGGCATTATCGCGGAATCGAAGGAAACGATCGTGCAGGCCTATGAGACCGGACGCGGCAGCTTCCGCACCCGCGCCAAATGGGAGAAGGAGCCGCTTTCCCATGGCCTGTATCAAATAGTCATCACGGAAATTCCCTATCAGGTGCAGAAGGGCAAGCTGATCGAAAAGATCGCCGACCTGTACCGCAACAAGAAACTGCCGCTCTTGGGCAATATCCGCGACGAATCGGCGGAAGATATCCGCATCGTGCTGGAGCCGAAAAACCGCCAGGTGGACGCCAGCATGCTCATGGAGTCCATGTTCCAGACCACCGACCTGCAGACGCGCTTCTCCATGAACATGAACGTGCTGACCGCCGAAGGCATTCCGCAGGTGATGAACCTGAAGGACGTGCTGAAAGCCTTCCTCGCCCACCGCGACGAAGTGGTGCAGCGCCGCTCGCGCTTCAGGCTCGATAAAATCGCCCACCGTCTTGAGATTCTGGGCGGCCTGCTGGTGGCCTACCTCAATATCGACGAAGTGATCCACATCATCCGCACCGAGGACGAGCCCAAGCCCAAGATGATGAAGAAGTGGAGCCTGTCGGACGTGCAGGTCGAAGCCATCCTCAATATGCGCCTGCGCAGCCTGCGCAAGCTGGAAGAGATCGAGATCAAGCGCGAGACGGCGGAGCTGAAAGCCGAGCAGAAAATGCTCAGGGATTTGCTCAAATCCGAAGAATTGCGCTGGGCCGCCATTTCCGACGAAATCAAACAGATCAAGAAAGCCTTTGGCGAAGGCACGCCGCTTGGCAAGCGCCGCAGCGCCTTCACCGATGCGCCCACCGCCACGGTCATTTCCATCGAAGCGTTCGTGGAGAAGGAACCGGTCACCGTGCTGTGTTCCGCCATGGGCTGGATACGCGCCATCAAGGGCCACCCGGATGACCTCAGCGACATTAAATACAAGGAAGGCGACGAGGAGAAGTTCGTGCTGCGCGCGCAGACGACCGATAAACTTCTCCTGTTCGCCACCGATGGCCGTTTCTTCACCATTGCGTGCGATAAACTGCCGCGCGGCAAGGGGCAGGGCGACCCCATCCGCCATTTCATCGACCTCGATAACGAGCATGACGTGGTGCAGTTGATGGTGCTGAACAAGGAGCAGAAGCTGCTCATCGGTAGCACGATAGGCAAGGGTTTCGTGGTGGCGGTGGAAGGCGTGGAAGCCAGCACCAAGAACGGCAAGCAGATACTCAATGTGACCGAAGGCGCGCGCGCCAATGTGTGCCGCGTGGTGGAAGGCGACCATGTGGCCGTGATCGGCGACAACCGTAAACTGCTGGTGTTCCCGCTCAGCGAAGTGCCTGAAATGCAGCGCGGGCAGGGCGTGAGCCTGCAGAAATACAAGGACGGTGGCATGGCCGACGCTAAAACGTTCGCCAGGAAGGAAGGCCTCGCGTGGAAATCCGGCGAGCGCATGCGCGTGGAGCAGGACATCAACCCATGGCTTGGCCATCGCGGTACGCCCGGAAGGTTGCCACCCACTGGTTTTCCGCGTTCCAATTTATTTGGGTAATCTTGATTTGCAGCACACCATACCCTAAGGTGGCGCCATGCTGAAGATCGCCCACCGTATCAATGACAGTGCAGGCTTGCGCAACGTATCCGTGGAATACGGCGTGGAAATGGACATTCATGCCTATGGCGACAGGCTCGTGGTGCATCATGATGCGTTCGTTGAAGGTGAGCCGCTGGACACGTGGCTGGAACATTACCGCCATAAACTGCTTATCCTCAATATCAAGGAAGAAGGCATTGAGCGGCGCGTTATCGAGTTGGCGGAACAGCGCGGCATCACCAATTTCTTTCTGCTCGATGTCACCCCGCCGATGATGTTCCGGCTCGCGGCTGCTGGCGAAGCGCGCATGGCGGTGCGTATGTCGGCCTGCGAATCCGTGACCAATGCGCTGGCGCTGGCTGGCCGCGTGCAATGGGTGTTCATTGACGCGATGCGCGAAGATGTGGCCTTGCCAGTAACGCGCGCGGAGCACGACGCCTTACGCGAAGCGGGGTTTAAACTATGCATGGTGTCGCATGAATTATGGGGCAGGCCGCGCCAGAAGGTAGAGGCCATGCAGGCCTCCTTACGCGAAACTGGCGTGACGCTCGATGCCGTGCTCACCCGGCACCCCGAATGGTGGCCTTAGAGCCTGTTCATAATCTCGCTTCGTCGCAGCGAGATTATGAACAGGCTCTTAGAATGGCTATAATACTGTTGTCGCAGGCACAGGAGCAGTATATTATCCGCCCATGATGCAGACAAACCTTAGCGCCGTATGGAATAAACCGGGTGACGTTTCGCTGGTGAGCAAGCCGCTTAGCCCTCCCGAAGAAGGCGGAATAATTGTGAAGGTGGAATCCTGCGCGATGTGCGGGTCCGACCTGCGCATACTGCGCCACGGCAATGCGCGCGTTGCGCCGGGACGCACGGTGGGGCATGAGATCGCCGGGCGCGTGGTGGCGGTAGGCAAGGGCGTCAATCGCTTCCGCGAGGACGACCGCGTGTCGATCGGCGCGGATGTTCCCTGCGGGAATTGCACGCATTGCCTTGCGGGCCGCGCCAATTGCTGTGACGTGAATTACGCTATCGGCCACCAGTTTGAAGGCGGTTTCGCGCAGTATATCCCCCTGAACAAGCTCGTTGTGGATCTGGGGCCGGTGCAAAAACTGGCGGCCAGCACATCCTACGATGTCGCCGCGCTGGCGGAGCCGCTGGCCTGCTGCATCAACGGTTATGAGCGAGGCCTTATGGCGCCGGGGCGTTCGGTGGTCATATTCGGCGCAGGCCCCATCGGCATGATGCTCGCCATGCTCGCCCCCGCTTATGGTGCCACGCAGGTGGTGCTGATTGACCCTTCACAGGCGCGCCTTGACAAAGCCCAGCAGCTATCGCTCGCGCAGCATTATATCAGTCCCGGCACCGACCCCGTGGAAGCGGTGATGGAAATCACCCGCGGTCTCGGCGCGGATATGATCTTTACCGCGTGCCCCTCCGTGGAAGCGCATGGGCAGGCCATCCGCATGCTGGCCAAGCGCGGCGTGGTGAATCTGTTCGGCGGCGTGCCCAAGGACAGCCCAGCGATCGCGATGGAGTCCAACTTCATCCATTACCGCGAAGCGTATATCACCGGCTCCCACGGCTCCACGCCTGAGCAGCATGCCAAGGCGCTTGCGCTTATCGAATCGGGCAAGGTGGATGTGGAAAAGCTCATCACCCACCGCCTGCCGCTGGAAAAGATACATGACGCTTACGAAGTGGCGGGCACCGGAGACGCTGTAAAAGTGGTGATAAAACCCTATGCATAACGGAGTGTCACTTTCCGCCTCGCTGATGTGCATCGACTGGCTGCATGCCGCCAGGCAGATGGAGCAACTGGAAACCGGCATGGTGGATTACCTGCACCTGGATATCGTTGACGGTAATTTCGCGCCTGACTTCACCATGGGCTCGTCCATCATCAATACCTTCCGCGAGCATACGAAGCTTGCATCGGACTATCACCTGATGGCGGAGGAGCCCTCGCGGCTGTTCAATGCGTTCGGCATTGACGAGGGCGATATCTACACCATCCATCAGGAGGGCAGCCGTAACCTGCACCGCGACCTCGTCAACCTGCGCCGCAAGGGGGTGAAGGTTGGGGTGGCGCTCTCGCCCGCCACGCCGCTGGATACGCTGGAATATATCATCGAGGAAGTGGACGTGGTGCTGCTGATGATGGTCAATCCCGGCTACAAAGGCCAGCCACTGGTACCGCAGACCATCAGCAAGATACATAACCTGCGCACGAAGCTGGCAGAAAAATCGCTGCCTGTGCGCATCTCGGTGGATGGCTGCGTCAACCCCGCAACCATCCCCGATATGGTGCAGGCGGGGGCGGATATTCTCGTGCTGGGTTCAAGCGGCCTGTTCATGAAGGACATGCCCATTCCCGACGCGCTTAACCGCATCCGTGACGCGGTCGATCTTGGCCTTAAGCGCCGGGGCCATTAGAGGCAGCCTCTCAAGCGTTATCTCCCCGCAGAATTCGCTATTTTTTTGGAAAAATCCTGTATAGAAATGGCTTAACAGTCACAACGTTAAGCTATTTATGTCTTTCAATCTTGCCATCAATACCGGATTTGCCGTCAACCGCTATATGGAACCGGAGGAATGGTTGCGCATCGTGGGCAAGGATCTGGGGCTGAAAAGGGCGCAGCTCACCGCCGACATGCTCAATCCTTCCCTGCCGGACGCCATTGTGAATCGCCAGCTTGAGCGCATCAGGGCGGCCTGTGCCGAGAACGGCGTGGCCATCACCAGCACCTTCACCGGCGCGTATACGCGCGTCAACCACCTTGCCCATCCGGATGCGGATATCCGCGCCTACTGGGTGGAGTGGTTCAAGCGGTTCGTGGATATTACCGTTGCGCTCGGCTCTAAAGCCATGGGCAGCCATTTTGGCATTTTCACCGCTGCCGACAATAACGATAAGCGCCTGCGTGAGGAGCGCCGCGCGCAGAATATTGAAAACTGGCACGTCATCGGCAGATACGCGAAAGAGAAGGGGCTGGATTTCATATCATGGGAGCCCATGTCGATCAGCCGTGAACAGGGCGAAACGCTTGCTGAAACCCATCGCCTGCAGGCGGATGTAAACAAAGGCGCGCCGCTGCCTTTCGCGATCTGCCTTGATGTGGACCATGGCGACGTCATGTCGCCCAATCCCGACGATACCGACCCCTATGCATGGCTTTCGCAGTTCGCCAAGGACTCGCCGCAGATACATTTGAAGCAAAGCTCTGCCAACAAGGGCGGCCACTGGCCTTTCACCGCCGAGCATAATAAAAACGGCAAGATTGTTCCTCAAAAGGTGATCGATACGCTTACCGCAAACGGTTCCGAAGGCGCGGAGCTTATCCTTGAACTGAGCTTCCGCGAACGCGAGCCGACCGACAGCACCGTGGTGCCTGTGTTGCAGGAATCGGTGGCGTTCTGGCGGGAACACCTAGAGGCATAAGCGGATGCATATCATCATTACGCTGGCTGGCCATTCGAGGAGATTCAGGGAAGCGGGCTACGGCCAGCCGAAATTCCTGCTGCCGGTGGACGGCAGGCCGATGATCGCGCATGTGGTCGAGATGTTCGACAGCACGGATTTCTTCCACTTTGTCATCACCACCGCGCAGCAGAAGGAGAACCCCGGTCTGGTGGCGCAATTGCAGGTGTTTGCCGCACGCGGCAGCATCACCGTGATCGAGCCGCACGAGCAGGGGCCGGTATTTTCCGCATTACAGGTGAAAGATGTTCCGGCGGATGCGCCGGTCATCATTACTTATTGCGATTTCGCGGTGCGCTGGAACTATGCACGCTTCAAGCGCGAGGTGCACGGCTATGACGGAGCCATACCGGCATTCCGCGGGTTTCATCCGGCGTCCTTCGGGCATACCTATTTCGCCTACATGCGGACCGACGCCAGCGGCGATATGCTGGAGCTGCGCGAGAAACGCAGCTTCACAGATAAACGCCATGAGGAACCGGCCTCGGCGGGTATCTATTATTTCAAAAGCTACGGTCTGTTTGCGCAGTATGGGCAAAAACTCCAGCGCGAAGGGTTCGGCGACCTGAAAGAGGGCTATGTCAGCCTGCTGGCCAATCCGATGGTGCAGGACGGGCTGCGCGTACGCGTGACGGAGGTGGACCAGTTCATCTGCTGGGGTACGCCGGGTGATTATGAACAATATGTTTTCTGGTCGCGCTATTTCAGCACCGTACCTGCAAAGCAGTCAGCCGCGTATCCGGATCAGGTCAACCTGATACCGATGGCGGGCAAGGGAAGCCGTTTCCGGCAGGCGGGTTATCAGGTGGGCAAGCCGCTCATCCAGATCCGTGACAAACCGATGATGGTCACGGCCTGTGAATCGTTTCCGGCAGCGCAGCGCTGGGTTTTCCTCGCCCGCCGGGAGGACATGCAGAAATACCCCGTGGAGAAGGCGCTGCGGCGTTTTCAGGCGGACTGCAAAATTATCCCGGTCGACCATGACACGAGCGGGCAGGCGGCAACCTGCCTGCTGGGCGCTGGCGATCTTAAGGCGGATACGCCTGTGTTCATTGCCTCCTGCGATTATGAAACACGTTACGACCCCGCCGCGTGGCAACGTGTTATGAACGACCCTGCCATTGACGGAGCTATCTGGACCACACGGCTGGGCGCGATGCTCACCAAAAGCCCCATAGCGTTTGCCTATTGTAAGACGCGCGAAGATGGCAGCATTGAGCAGGTGGTGGAGAAGGCGACCATCAGCGACACACCGCAGAACGACCCCATGGTGGTGGGCAGTTTCTGGTTCCGCAGGGCGGAGGATTTTATCTATGCCGCGCGCAGCGCGATAGAGCATAATGACCACGTTAACGGCGAGCATTATGTCGGCAACAGCATCAACCGGCTGCTGAGGGAAGGCAAGCGTTTCGTGGTGTTCGATGTGGATCAGTGGATATCGTACGGCGATCCGTTCGAGCTGGACGTATACCATTACTGGGAACGTTATTTCTGCGCAGGAATACCGGAGCGGCGTGTCGCGGGCGGGGGTGCATGAAAGCAGCCGTACTGGTAGCCAATCGCCAGATCGAGATACAGCAGCCGCCACTGGCGCCGCTGGCCGCCGATGAATGCCGCGTTCAACTCAAGGCAACCGGCGTCTGCTCTTCCGATATCCAGCGCGGTTTTGACGGCGGCGCATATTTTTACCCTCTGGTCATGGGGCATGAAATGGCGGGCGTAGTGGCCCAAGCCGGGCCGCAATGCTCCGGCCTGAAACCCGGCGACCGCGTGGTGGTGTTTCCGCTGCTGCCGTGCTTCGCCTGCGATGCATGCGCGCGTGAAGCGTATGCGCAGTGCCGCGATTACGGCTATTACGGCTCGCGCCGCCATGGCGGCTATGCCGAATACCTGGATGTGAAACCGTGGAACCTGCTGCCGATTCCCGATGAAGTGTCTTTCGAGGATGCCGCCACGCTGGAGCCGCTGGCGGTGGTGCTGCATGCGCTGCGCCGTGCGGATATAGCACCGGATTGCGCTGCGCGCGTGATGATCATGGGCGCGGGGTTCTTAGGGCTGCTGCTGGCGCAGCTCGTGCGCCAGCTATTGCCGCAGTGCAAGGTGAGCGTTGCTGACCGTAATCCGTTCAAGCTTGCCATTGCCAAACCCTATGCCGATAACTGCATCGCCCTTACCAGCGAAGAGGAATGGGCGACCTATTTGTCCGGCGCTACGGCAAAGAATGCCTATGATATCGTGTTCGAGGCAACCGGCTCCCCTTCGGCGTTCGCGCATTCCATTGCGCTGGCACGGCAGGGCGGCAAGGTGCTCTGGCTGGGCAATATCACGGCTGACCTGACCCTGCCGCAGTCGCTTACCAGTTCCGTCCTGCGCAAGGAACTCACCATCATGGGGTGCTGGAACTCCATCTACCGCCCCGGCAAGCAGGACGACTGGAAAGACGCGCTCGACCTTATCGGCAAGGGACTGAAGCCCAGCGCGCTGGTAACGCACTGGATATCGCTGGAAGAAGTGCCCGATACGCTGAACAAGCTGCACCAGCATAAATCCGGCGGCGCGCAGTTTGAGTTCATCAAGACGATGATCCGCTATGACTAACATAGAGCAGGCACCGGAAAGGCTGAAACTGCCGCTGGCGGCGCTTGCCGGTCTGGCATGCAGCCTGCTGGTATATTACCTGCAGGTGCTGTTCGTGCCGTTGCCCACCGCGTTTGAATGGCCGACCGCCGACCAGCTCTTTTCGCTGGAGCGCGCGGTGAACCCGGGTTTCCTTCCCAATGATTTCACTACCAACAGCACGAGCGACCTGAGCCCGCGCATGGTCCATAACGGGCTCGTGCTGGGTCTCGCGCAGGCTTTCGGCACGGATTATTACAGCGTGCTGTTCTATATGAAGTCGGTGTTTCTGGTGCTGTTGCCGGGCCTTATGTTCTACCTGCTGGCGGGCATTGCGCTGGGCGGCGAGGAAAATCCCGTGCTGCGCTGTGTGAAGTATGTCGTCATCGCGGCGGGTGTGGCGCTGTGCCAGTGGGAACCCGTGGTTAATTACGTCATGTTTGCTTACTGGCGGCCCATGCCGTTCTGGGGCGCGGCGCAGGCGACCGTGTTTGCTCTTGCATTGCCCGCATGGCTGCTGTTACAGCGAGGCACCAAACCGGCGCTAGTGGCGGGCGGGTTGCTGCTGATGGCGGCCACGCTGGTGCATGGGGCGAATACGCTGTTCATTTGCGGTTTCATGCTGCTTGCGTCGGAATCGCTGGCGGTCTTTAAAAAGCGCGTGCTGGTGGTGATAGTCTGCGTGCTGCCCATAGCGCTGCTTACCGATATGCTGATGGGGGACGGGTTTCATCTGCCGGGTAAGGAATTCGTCGATCATTATGTGAGGGAGGCGCTCTGCCACCGCCACCATTACCTGCCGGAAGTCTATAACAGGAAGCCGCTGTATCGTGTGCTTGGTGGTCTGGCGTTGCTTACTGCCATCGCGGCGATGCTGCGCTCGCGCAGGCTGGTGTATATGGGCGGAGCGTTCGCTGTCGCGTATCTTGGCGCGGTGCTGCTGCAATATGTCATCGTGTATGTAATACCTACGCGCTCGCTCGTGCTGCTGGGGCCCGTGCGTTTTACGCAGCTTGGCTATTTCATGCTGGTGCTGCAGGGGGCGGGGGTGGCCATGCAGGCTGTGCGTGCGGGCACGGCACTGGCGCAGCGCTTCAGGCCGCAAATGACGCTTCCCCTTATCGCGCCGCCGCGTGCGCTGGGCTGGGGCATTGCCGTATTGGTGGCGATGTATGTGGGCGGGGAGTGCCTGCGCAAGGACGAGCCCACTACCACGTTCCGCGCCATGCATGCGCCGCTTTTCACATGGATGGAGCAAAACACCGCCCCGCAGGACGTATTCGCCATCCCCATGGGTAAGGGCTGGGAGTTCCTGATCATGACTCCCATGGCAGGCAAGCGCGCCGTGTTCTTTGCGGCGTATATGGCGTTCAACGACAAGTATTTCGCTGAAACCACCGAGCGCAAGAATTTGCTGTTCGGTTCCGATCAGGAATGGAAAAAGCTGAACGTACCGGCGGATGTATTTTATTGCAGCCATCTTGATACGGCGCGCATACGCAAAGCGGCTGCCACCTATCCGCTGCAATGGGTGCTGATGCCTAACGAATGCGTGGATAGCCGCCTCGACGGGTTGCCTGTTGCCTTCAGGGACGATGCGTTCTCCATCCTGAAAGTCACCCCGTGAAATACTCGCTCGTTATTCCCTGCTACAACGAAGCCCTCAACCTGCCGGGGTTGCTGCAGGCATGCGCGGCAGCGGTAGGGGCGCGCACGGATATCGAAGTGGTGCTGGTCAATAACGGCTCGCGCGACAACAGCGCGCAGGTGTTTGCCGAACTGCTGCCGCGTTATACGTTCGCAAGGCTGGCGGTGGTGGAGGTAAATCAGGGCTATGGTTTCGGCATCCTCACGGGCCTGCGCGCCGCGCAAGGTGAGTGGATCGGCTGGACACATGCGGACCTGCAGACCGACCCTGCGGATGCGGTGGCTATTTTTAATCGTATCGCCGCGTCAGGCGGGAAGGCGCTTTATAAAGGCAGGCGCCATGGACGCAGTGCGTTCGACCTGCTGTTCACCGTAGGCATGTCCTTCTGCGCAAGCCTGCTGCTGCGCATGCCGCTATGGGACATCAACGCCCAGCCCACTATCTTCCCGCGCAGCTTTTTTGCGTCATGGCAGGAGCCGCCGCATGATTTCTCCCTCGATCTCTACGCCTATTACCTTGGCCGCCATAGCGGCCTTGGGGTGAAGCGCCATCCGGTGTTCTTCGGCAAACGCGTGGCGGGCACGGCGCATCTGGACAGTCTCAGCGCCAAGCTGCGTTATTCAAAACGCACCATTGCTTATATTCTGGCGTTGATGAAGCGCGGGATACGTTAGGCTCCGCACTTCACAGGACTTTTCTACGAATAAAAAATAATCAGGTTGCGCAGGAACTGCAGGCCCAGCAGCGCGATGATCGGCGAAATGTCAATGCTGCCAAGATCCGGAATGCGTTTGCGGATGGGGCGGATCACCGGGTCGGTTAAACGGAACAGTGCGAAGTTGATACGCTGCACTATCGGCTGGTGGCGGTTGACGATGCCGAACGAGATAAGCAGGCTCAGTACCACCCACGCTATCAGTACGTAATTGTACAGATCAATGATGGTGACCAAAAGCTGGGTGAAGGGATTAATCATGGGCAGTATTGTGCATTGGATACAATGGTTTTGCAACTAAAACCCTATTAATCCTTGTTATACCGACGTAAGCCCGCACTCAGCCCATAAGATATGCCTCTTTCAGGGCTGTTAAGGGATAGTTCCCATAAAAAGATTTTGCACACTGAATATGTTGCGCGATTACAGGGTAATTGCCGCCTCTCTTTTTCCAGAAAAACCCGCCTTTTTGCTTGACCGGTGGCGTTTTCAGGCCTACTTTCCCATCTAGAACCATAAAAACCCATACTATCCCAAAAAAACCAAAACGGTTCACAAGACGGGCAAGGCAATGTTGTTTCTCTCAACGTTCCAGAACAAGATTGATAAGAAGGGGCGCGTGTCCGTTCCCGCTACCTTCCGTGCTGCGCTCGTGAAAGCCTCCGGCCAGGGCGAAGATTTCTCCGGCATCATCGCGTATGCATCCTTCATTAACCGCTGTGTTGAAGCCTGCGGCATCGGGCGCATCCGCAAGCTCTCCGAGCGTATCGAATCGCTCGACCCGTTCTCCGAAGAGCGCGACGCGTTCGCCACCACTATCCTTGGCGGCAGCGTGCAATTGCCGTTCGACGGGGAGGGGCGTGTCATGCTTACCGAGTCGCTCATCGGCGTGGCCGGTCTTTCCGATATGGCTTTGTTCGTGGGCAAGGGCGAGACGTTTGAAGTGTGGGAGCCAAAGGCATTTGAAGAATACGCCGTGCGCTCACGTGAGCTTGCGCGCGAGAAGCGCCTGCGCCTGCGCGGCGATACGGGGGGTGCGCAATGAGCACTGAACAGCCCCGTATGCATGGAGGAGTTCTTCGCGACGACCCCGCAGGCGTTTCTCCTCATATATCCGTGATGATTAACGAGGTTATCACCGCGATGCAGCCCGTGGACGGCGAGATATATGTGGACGGCACGTTCGGCGCAGGCGGCTATACGCGTGCGCTGCTCGAAAAAGCGCAGTGCACTGTCTATGCGATCGACCGCGACCCCAGTGTTGCGGTGTTCGCCGAAAAGCTGACGCGCGAATTCCCCGGCCGTTTCTTCTGGCTGCTCGGCTCCTTCTCCGATATGCTGGAATTGCTGGCGGCCAGGGGCGTGAATTCCGTCAACGGCATCGTGCTGGATATCGGCGTATCCTCCATGCAGCTTGACAGGGCGGAGCGCGGCTTCTCCTTTCGTTTTGACGGCCCCCTCGATATGCGTATGGCGGATTCCGGTATCACCGCTGCCGATGTGGTGAACAGGACCGAGGAGGAAGACCTCGCCAATATTATTTACCAGTTGGGTGAAGAGCGTGAGTCGCGCCGTGTGGCGCGTGCTATCGTGCGTGCACGCGCTGAAGCTCCGATCACCACCACAACGCAACTGGCTGAAATCGTGCGCAAGATCGTGCGCGGCGGCAAGGGTATCGACGGCGCAACGCGCACGTTTCAGGCATTGCGCATTTATGTGAATGACGAGCTGGGTGAGCTCACCCGTGCTCTGGATGCGGCGGAAACGCTTCTGGCTCCGGGGGGAAGGCTCATCGTGGTCACTTTCCATTCGCTGGAAGACCGCATCGTTAAACAGTTTTTACAGTCGCGTTCTGGCGAGACTAGGGGAGGCTCACGCCACCTGCCGCCTGTTGGGGCAACCCAACCGGGGGCTTCTGGCAACCTCCCCACTTTTTTTCTCCCCGGCAAAAAACCCGTTCAGTCCTCAGAAGCTGAAGCCGATATCAACCCCCGCGCACGTTCCGCAAAACTGCGCGCAGCCACAAGGACCGAGGTAGTCGTATGATGTTCCGCCCTGCAACCATAGTATGGATGTTATTACTTGCGAGCGGCTTCGTGGGCCTTTATACCGTCAAATATAAGGTACAGGCGGTCAAGGCGGAAGTGGTGGCTACAGAGCGTAAATTGCTGGAAGAAAAGCGTAACCTGCATGTGCTTGAGGCGGAATGGGCTTATCTGACAAGGCCCGAACGCCTTGCGCAGCTTTCAGCAAAATATCTCCAGCTTGAATCGGCCAGCGGCATACAGCTTGCCGACTATAACCGCCTGCCTATCGGTAATCCGGCAGACGTGATGATCCGCCTTGCTGCTCAAAAGGCGAAAACGAAGCCTGCGACAGCGGGCTTTGTCGCTGTAGCCAGCGGAGCGCCCAATGCACGCTGACGGGACCTGCGAAAAAGCATATGGCGGGCGGGTCATCCAGCGTGAAAGCAGCAGTAAGAAACTCTTCGAGCAGGGGCGCATCCGCCTCGTGTGCATAACCACCGCCTTTGCGCTGGCCTATGGTGCCATCGCCTGCAGGCTGGTGGAAGTTACCCTCAATAAAAGTGATGCGGTTGCGCAGGCTCCCGCCGCGCCTATCAAGGCAAGTGTTGACCTGCAGGAAGAGGTTACCGCGCCGCTGACGCTGGTGCGTGGTGATATTGTTGACAGAAACGGTGAAGTATTGGCAACAACCCTTTCAACGCAATCGCTTTTTGCTAACCCCAAGGATCTGCTTGATGCAGAGGATACGGCTAAAAAACTGAGCAAAGTACTGCCCGATGTAAAGCAGGACGACCTGCTCAGGAAGCTTAAAAAAGGAAACACCTTCGTCTGGGTGAAGCGCAACCTTACCCCGGTGGAACAGCGCAAGGTGAACAATCTGGGCATTCCGGGGCTCTATTTCCAGCCGGAGCAGAAGCGCGTCTATCCGCAGACCAACCTGCTTTCGCATGTGCTGGGCTATGTGGGGCTGGACAATGAAGGCCTCGCAGGCATGGAGCGCTACTACGACAAGAAACTGCGCGATACTGCTGAAAATAAAGAACCGCTGGCGCTTTCCATTGATGTGCGCGTGCAGAACATCGTTTATGAAGCGCTGAAGAAAGGCGTGGATGCCTCACGGGCCATCGGTGCCACCGGCATCGTGGCGGATGTGCATACGGGTGAAATCATCGCCATGGTCAATCTGCCGGATTTCGACCCGCACCAGTCAGGGCCTGCCAGTTCCAAGGGGCATTTCAATCGCGCGACACTTGGCACCTATGAACTGGGGTCTACTTTTAAAACGTTCACCACTGCCATGGCGCTTGATTACGGCACCGCCAACCTCAACACCAATTACGACGCCACGCGTCCCCTCAAATATGGCCGCTTCACTATCAGTGATGCGCATCCTGAAAACCGCTGGCTTTCCGTAGCGGAAGTGTACACCTATTCGTCCAATATCGGCACAGTGCGCATGATCATGGATGTTGGCGCAAAGCGCCAGCAGGAGTTCCTGCGCAAGATTGGCATGATGGACCCGCTGAAGCTTGAGCTGCCGGAACTCGGTTCGCCGCAATATCCCTCGCCGGAGAACTGGAAAGATATCAACATGGCGACCATTTCCTACGGGCAGGGCATCTCGGTGACGCCGCTGCATCTGGTGCGCGCGTTCTCGGCGATCGTCAATGGCGGCGAGCTTTTTCCGCTGACGCTTATCAAAGACAGCAACCAGCGCATAAAAGCCGAACGTGTCATCTCTGAAAAAACCTCCATGCAGATGCGCAGGCTCATGCGCATGGTGGTGGAACATGGCACCGCCAAAAAGGCCGACGTTAAGGGCTATCGCGTGGGCGGCAAGACCGGCACCGCTGAGAAAGTGTCCAGCTCCGGCGGGTATAACGCGCATGCCAAGCTTGCGTTGCTTATCTCCGCATTCCCTACAGACGACCCCAAATATATAGTGCTGGCCATCATTGATGAGCCCAAGCCCACCAAGGCCACTTATGGCTTCGCCACCGGCGGCTGGAATGCGGCGCCCGTGGTCAACGAGATTATCAGCCGTATCGGGCCGCTGCTCGGTGTGGAGCCGAAGTTCGACGAGATACCAGAAGACAACGTGAACAAGTACTGGGTGGATAACGCTAACCGGAAATTTGCCCATGCCGTATCTAACTGAGATAGTCGCCGCGTATGGCGGTGCGGTCTCTATCGAGGGTAACGCCGAGCAGCTTGCCATCACTTGCGTCGTCTCCGATTCCCGCCAGGTAAAGCAGGGCGCTTTGTTCGTCGCCGTGCGCGGCACGCAGGAAGACGGCAGTATCTACGCGCTGGATGCCGTGGCGCAGGGCGCGGTGGCCGTGGTGCTGGATGACAACGAAAAACTCGTGCTGCCCAAGTCCATCGTGGTGGTGCGTGTAAGTAATACGAGGCTGGCGCTTTCCCGATTCGCCGGGGCTTTTTATACGCCGCAGCCGCCGCGCATTGCCGCCGTGACCGGCACGGACGGAAAAACCTCCACGGCGGAATTTTTCCGCCAGCTGTGGCAGATGAGCTTTAAGAAAGCCGCGTCTATCGGCACGCTGGGGGTGACAGGGCCGGAGGGGGCTTTGCCGTACCCTGCGATCAATACCACGCCCGACCCCGTGCTCATGCACCGCACGCTGGCCGATCTCGCAAGGGATGGGTTCGGTTATGTGTCGGTGGAAGCCTCCAGCCATGGCCTGCACCAATATCGCCTCGACGGAATGCATATCACCGCCGCCGCATTCACCAACCTCACGCGCGACCATCTGGATTACCACGGCACGCAGGAGGCTTATTTTGAGGCCAAGCGCAGGCTGTTTTCCGACGTGCTCGATCCGGGCGGAATCGCGGTGCTCAATGCCGACGATGTGCGCTTTGAATCCCTCAACCGCGTGTGCATGGAGCGCAAGCTCCGCACGATACGTTACGGCTTCGCGGGCAAGGAATTCCGCATCAAGAAGATCAACGCCACGCTGGACGGTCTTGCCGTGCAGGCGGAGCTGATGGGAAAATCCTACCATTTCATGATGCATATGGTGGGAAAATTCCAGGCGATGAATGCGCTGGCGGCGCTGGGGTTGTATGTGGGCTGCGGCGGCGATCTGGAAGAAGCACTCAAGCATCTGCCGCACCTGCAGAGCGTGCCGGGGCGCCTGGAAAAAGTGGCCGAGCATCCCGGTGGCGCGCCGGTGTTCGTGGATTACGCGCATACACCCGCGGCTTTGGCTAACGTGCTGAACACCCTTAAAGACCATGTGAAGAATGAGTTGGTCGTGGTGTTCGGCTGCGGCGGCGACCGCGACAAAGGCAAACGCCCGGAGATGGGGCGTGTGGCGTCGGAAATCGCTGACCGCGTGATCGTGACCGACGACAACCCGCGCAGTGAAGACCCGGCCTCCATCCGCAAAGGGATTTTACGCGCAGCCACGCACGGTGAAGAAATAGGCGACCGTGCGGAAGCCATCGACACGGCGGTGAAAAGCCTGCAATCAGGCGATGTGCTGCTGCTGGCAGGCAAGGGGCATGAAAAAACGCAGACCATTGCGGGTAATACCTATCCGTTCGACGATGCGGACGTGGCGCGGCAGGCCGTGCGCGCCAGTGGAGGCAAGGCATGACATTATGGACGAGTGAGGAGATTGTCGAAGCAACGGGAGGCAGGCTGGAAGGCTCGGCGTTCACGGTGGAATCTGTCGCTATCGACAGCCGCAAGCTGGAGCCACGCTCTTTCTTTGTTGCGCTCAAAGGCGAAAAGATGAACGGGCATGACTTTGTGCAGGCGGCCATAGAGCGCGGCGCGGCGGCGTCACTGGTAGACCATGTGCCAGCCAGCGTACAGGGCAAAAGCTGCTTTATCGTGGTGCCTGACGTGTATGAAGCGCTGCTTGCACTGGCGCGTGCGTCGCGCGCACGGGTGAAGGGCAAGGTCATAGGCGTTACCGGCAGCGTGGGCAAGACCGGCACCAAGGAAGCCATCCGCATTGCCGCAGCCAGCGCTGGCAAGGTCTATGCCACGCATGGCAATCTCAATAACCATTTCGGCCTGCCGCTCAGCCTGTGCAACCTGCCGCGCGATACCGATTTCGGCGTGTTCGAGCTGGGCATGAACCATGCGGGCGAAATCTCCGCGCTCACCAGGCTGGCAAAGCCCGACGTGGCGGTGATCACCACCGTTGAGCCTGCGCATCTGGAATTCTTTGCCAGCGTCGATGCCATTGCCGACGCCAAGGCGGAGATAATGGAAGGCATCACCCCCGGCGGCACCATTATACTTAACAAGGATAATCCCTTTTTTGAGAAGCTGCAGGTGTATGCGCGCAAATATGCCGTGCCCAACATTATCGCGTTCGGCGAGCATGAGGGGGCGGACTTCAGGTTGACGAGCTACGCACCCGAAGGACTCGGCTCGCGCGTGGAAGCCAACATCGCAGGCACGCCGATCACCTATCGTCTGGGCACGATCGGCAGGCATTACGCGCTGGCGTCGCTTTCCGTGCTGGCCGCCGCCACAGCCGCCGGTGCCGACCTTGCCAACTGCGCCGCCGCGCTTGCCCATTTCCAGGAGCCGGAGGGCAGGGGCAGGCTGCACCGTGCCCAGCTGAAAAAAGGCGCGGTAACGGTGATAGATGACTGTTACAATGCCAGCCCCGCTTCCATGAGAGCCGCCATCCACAAGCTTGGCGAAGTGCATCAGTCGCTTGCCAGCAGGGGCCGCAAAGTGGTGATACTGGGCGACATGCTGGAACTAGGCGCTTCATCGCCCGATCTGCACCGCGCGTTGCTGGTGCCGCTGCAGGAAGCTGGCGTTCATCGTGTATTTCTTGCTGGAAATGCGATGAAAAACCTGTTTGATATTTTACCCGATACCATGCGGGGTGGCTGGGCTGCGGATGCGGCAGGCCTGAAGGAAACCGTGATGAGTGCTCTGGGCAGGGAAGACATTATCCTTGTCAAAGGCTCGCGCGGCAGCCGTATGGATATCGTGCGTGATGAAATTTATGCTAACAACGCTGGCCCGAAAGAAACGCAAGGGGGTGTACTCAATTAGGTTATGCATTTTGTTGTAGGTAAAAATGGGATAGATGCTAGGAAGAAAGCGCTGGGGGTAGTTATTCATACCCCCAAGCCTTCTGACGACGCAGATGCCCGTTTTTACCACAACCCGAAGGGCGATGTGAATTTTGTCGCCCGCCGCGTTGCAGCCTTTGCAGATATGAATAACTATCTGGCGCAGGCTGCGCCTTGCGAATCGAACAAAATTCACTATCGCAAAATATGTAACCTAATTGAGGCCACCCCCTAATGCTGTATAATTTACTCTACCCCCTTGCACAGGACATCAGCCTTTTCAATCTCTTCAAATACCTGTCCTTCCGCAGCGGGGGCGCGGTGCTTACTTCGCTCCTTATCAGCTTCATTGTCGGGCCTCGTATCATCCGTTGGCTGAAAGCCAAGCAGAAGGAAGGCCAGCCCATCCGCGAGGACGGCCCCGAATCGCACCTGCTCACCAAGAAGGGCACGCCCACCATGGGCGGTTCCATGTGCCTGCTGGCGGTGGTGGTTTCCACGCTGCTCTGGGCGGACCTCACCAACCATTATGTATGGATCGTGCTGATGGTGACGGTGGGCTACGGCCTCATCGGCTTCTGCGACGATTACCTCAAGCTTACCAAGCGCAACAGCAAAGGGCTTTCCAGTAAGGGAAAGCTGGTGGCGCAGTTCTCCATCGCGCTGCTGGCGGCGGTGTGGATCAACAACGCGACGCCCGCCAATATCGCCAGCCATCTGGCCGTGCCTTTCTTCAAGGAGGTGTTGCTTGACCTTGGCCTGTTCTATCTTGTCTTCGCCATGTTCGTGATGGTGGGCGCGTCCAACGCCGTGAACCTGACCGACGGCCTTGACGGTCTGGCGATCGTGCCCGTGATGCTCGCCGCAGGCTGTTTCGCGCTCATCACCTATCTGGTGGGCAATATCAAATTCGCCGACTACCTGCAGATACATTATGTGCCCGGTGCCGGTGAACTGGCCGTGTTCTGCGCCACGCTGGTGGGCGCTGGCCTCGGGTTCCTCTGGTTCAATGCGCCGCCCGCGCAGGTGTTCATGGGTGACACGGGCAGCCTCGCGTTCGGCGGCGCTCTGGGCGCTGTGGCCGTGGTTGCCAAGCATGAGCTGGTGCTGGGCATCGTCGGCGGCCTGTTCGTGCTGGAAGCGGTTTCGGTCATCATTCAGGTGGCGTCGTTCAAACTCACCGGCAAGCGCGTGTTCAAGATGGCGCCGCTGCATCACCATTTCGAGAAGAACGGCTGGAAGGAACCGACCATCGTCATCCGGTTCTGGATCATCGCCTGCATACTCGCGCTTATCGGTCTTTCAACCCTCAAACTCAGGTAAAACCCACTCATGGTCTCTACTGCGTCTTGCTGCAAACGGCAATTTTCTGCGATCCGCTACTCATGTACTGGCGTGTACACTGCGTTGCGGTTCTCGAGAATCGCCGTTTTCGCCTCGCCGCAGCGAGAGCCTGAGCAGGTTTAAGGGAAAATATTATGATAGCGCTGCGTAAATATCAGGACAGGAAAGTAGGGGTGTTCGGCCTTGGCAAGTCGGGGCTGGCGACGGTTTCCGCATTGCTGGCCGGTGGTGCCGACGTGCTGGCGTGGGACGATACGGAAAAGAGCCGCGCCGAATTCTCGCGCAACGTAACCGAAGGCAAGGCGCGCCTGCAGAACCCCAACCAGTGGCCCTGGGCGGAGCTTGATGTGCTGGTGCTGAGCCCCGGCGTGCCGCTCACGCACCCCAAGCCGCATGATGCGGTCATCAGGGCGCAGGAAGCGGGCGTGCGGGTGATAGGCGACATCGAACTGCTCTGCGAAGCGCAGCCCCATGCGCGTAAAATCGCCATCACCGGCACTAACGGCAAATCCACCACCACGTCGCTGATCGGGCATATCATCGCCGCAGCGGGCGGCGCGCCGGAAGTGGGCGGCAATCTCGGAACGCCTGCATTGTCGCTCTCGCCGCTGAGCTCGGAAGGCTGCTACGTGCTGGAACTTTCCTCCTACCAGCTTGACCTTGTGCAGACCGCACGCTTCAACATTGCGATGCTGCTTAACGTGACGCCTGACCATATCGACCGCCATGGCAGCATGGCGGGCTATGTAGAGGCGAAGGCGCATATCTTTGACCGCCAGGCCAAGCATGACTATGCCATCGTCAGTATCGACGACGATTACTCGCGTTCCGTCTATGCATCAACCAAGCAGCACTCCAAGGCGCAGGTGGTGGGCATTTCCACCACGCATGAGCTTAAACAGGGCGTGTTCGTGGATAAGGAGGGCATGCTGCATGACATGCTCAATCCGTTGCAGCCTGCGTTCATCGAGCTGCAGGCCATCCAGAACCTCACCGGCAGGCATAACTGGCAAAACGCCGCTTTCGCCTATGCCGCGTGCAGGCTGTATGGGCTTTCACACGGGACGATAGAAAAAGGCCTGCGCAGCTATCCGGGGCTTCGCCACCGCCTGCAGGTGGTCAACACCATCCATGGCGTGCGTTTTGTCAATGACAGCAAGGCCACCAATGCCGACGCCACCTCAAACGCGCTGGCGCCTTTCACCAACATCTACTGGATCGCGGGCGGCAAGGCCAAGGAAGGCGGTATCGAGTCGCTGCAGAAATATCATCCCAACATTGCGCATGTGTTCCTCATCGGCGAGGCGGAGTCCGCATTCGCGCAGACCATCGGCACGCAGTTGCCTTACACGCGCTGCGGCACGCTGGCCAATGCGTTCAACTGCGCGGCGGAAATGGCTTTTGCCGATAAGAAACAGGGGGCGGTGGTGCTGTTGTCTCCGGCCTGCGCCTCCTTCGACCAGTGGAAGAATTTTGAAGAGCGCGGCGATGCGTTCTGCCTGATGGCGGAGCGCCTGCTGGATAACGTGCTCAAAGGAAAGAAGGGCAAGGTCGATGCGGTTTGACAGGACCAGCCAGAGCGCGTTCGGCAAATGGTGGTGGACGGTAGACCACAAGGCCATGCTGGCGCTGCTTATGCTGATGTGCCTTGGTGCCATTCTCGTCACCGCATCAAGTCCGGCGGTCGCCACCCGTATCGGGGTTGGTCAGTTCCATTTCGTTAACCGCCAGTACATGTTTCTGTTTTTATCACTGATAGTAATGGTGGCTGTTTCCATGCTTTCGGTGCGCAACGTGCGGCGGCTGGCCGTGATGGGGTTCCTCGCTGCGCTTGGCCTCATGTTGCTGCTGCCGCTCATAGGTGTAGAGACAAAAGGCTCCAAACGCTGGCTGACGCTTGTGGGGGTCTCCATTCAGCCCTCGGAATTCCTGAAGCCCTGCATGGCGGTGGTGACGGCGTGGATCTTCTACCTGCGCTCCAAATACATAGAGTTTCCCGGCTGGCGTATCGCGGTGGGCGTATACGGGCTGGTGGTGGTATTGCTGCTGTTGCAGCCGGACCTCGGCATGGTGATAACCGTATCCGCCATGTGGGGCGTGCAGTTCTTCCTTGCGGGCATGCCGCTCATCTGGGTGCTGCTGATGGTGCTGACCGCACCTATAGGCTTGTTCGGCGCGTATCATTTTTTTCCGCATGTGAAGAAGCGTATTGATAATTTCATGGACCCTTCCACCGGCGACAATTATCAGGTGGAAAAATCCAAGGAGGCCTTTGCCAATGGCGGCTTTTTTGGGCAGGGCCCGGGCGAAGGCAAGGTGAAGCTTTCATTACCCGACTCCCATACCGATTTCGTCTATGCCGTGGCGGGTGAAGAATTCGGCCTGCTGTTCTGCCTGTTGATTCTTGCTTTGTTCGCGTTCGTAGTGCTGCGCGGCATGGTGAATATCATGAACGAAAAGGACTCCTTCGTTATGATCGCGGTTACCGGACTTCTTACCCAGTTCGGCATTCAGGCCATGATCAATATGGGCGTGGCGGTTAACCTGCTGCCCGCCAAAGGAATGACGCTGCCGCTTATCAGTTACGGCGGGTCGTCGCTCATTGCGATTGCAGTGGGAATGGGTATGATGCTGGCGCTGACGCGAAAGCGTTTCGGAAATACGCATACCAAGAGGTCATAACGTGTTACTTCTCGTCAATATCGCCGGTGTTGCAGGGGTTTTTGCAATGCTCGTCGGCTACTACCTGTTGCAGCAGGGCAAGGTGAGCGCGCACCAGCCGCTATACCTGTGGCTCAATTTCTGGGGCGGCTGTGCGGTGATCCTGTCGCTGATGTGGGAATGGAACCTGCCCGCCTTCATGATGGAAATGGCGTGGGTGACGATCAGCGCGATGAGCTTGTGGCGCATCAGGAGGGAAAAGCGCGCATGAGCAATGCACCCAATCCACTTATCATATTGGCGGCAGGCGGCACGGGGGGGCATGTGTTCCCGGCGGAAGCGCTGGCGGAAGCGATGCTCGCCGCCGGAAGCAAGGTGGCGCTCGTCACCGATAAACGCTTTCATTACAGCAAGGGCACGCTCGGGAAAATTCCACATTACACTATCCGTTCGGGCACGTTCGGCAGGGGCTTTCTGGGCAAGATAACGGCCATTGCCGATACCGGCATCGGCATCGTGCAGGCCATGTCGCTGCTCAGGCGGCTTGCGCCGTCCGTGGTGGTGGGGTTCGGCGGCTACCCGTCCTTCCCTACCGTGTATGCCGCAACTATCCTTGGCATTCCCACGGTCATCCATGAGCAGAACTCGGTGCTCGGGCGCGCCAACCGTATGCTGGTTAAGCGCGTAAGCAGCATCGCCACCACCTTCCCCGATACGCGCTTTATTCCCCCGGAAGTGGCAAACAAGGTAACGCTCACCGGCAATCCCGTGCGTGCCGCCATTCGTGCGTTGCGCGGGGTGCCCTATTCCGAGATCGTGGATGACGGCAATATGCGCATACTGGTAACGGGCGGCAGCCAGGGCGCTTCGGTGTTCAGCCTTGTGGTGCCCAGGGCCATTGCTGCATTGCCGCAGGCCATCCGCCAGCGCATACGCATAGACCAGCAATGCCGCGAGGCGGATATTGATGCCACCCGCGCCGCCTACCAGCAGATGGGGGTGAGCGCCGATGTTTCCAGTTTCTTTGCCGATATTCCCGCGCGCCTCGCCTCGGCGCATCTGGTGATTGCGCGGGCAGGGGCTTCCACGCTGGCGGAGCTTATGGCCTCCGGCAGGCCATCCATTGTGGTTCCGCTGCCCACGGCAATGGATAACCATCAGTATTTTAATGCAAATTCACTTGAAACCTCAGGCTCCGGCTGGACGATGCCGCAGGACGGCTTTACGCCGGAGGCACTTTCAGCGCGTTTGGAGGCGTTTATCAGGCTACCCGGCACCCTGGCGAGGGCTGCCGCCGCCGCCCGTGAAGCCGGAAAAGAAAATGCAGCCGAGCGCCTGTGCACCCTTGTCCAAAGCGTTGTAAAAAGGCATAAGACTGTGTCGCTGAAAACAGATACGGACCAAGCCGCATGAACGTGACTCCGATTCGCCAGAAAGCCCTTCCCATAGCGCGCCACCTGCCGCTGGATGTGGGCACGCTCCATTTTGTCGGCATCGGCGGCATCGGCATGAGCGGCATCGCCGAAATTCTGCATAACCTCGGCTATAAAGTGCAGGGGTCAGACCTTTCCGAGAGCTATAACCTTGACCGCCTGCGCAAGCTGGGCGTGAAGGTGGCGGTCGGCCATGCGGCGGAAAATATCCGCGATGCTACCATAGTGATTATCTCCTCCGCCGTGAAGCAGGACAATCCCGAAGTGATGGCGGCGCGCGCTGCGCGCATTCCCATTGTGCGCCGCTCGGAAATGCTCGCGGAGCTCATGCGCCTGAAGATGACCGTGTCGGTTGCAGGCACGCATGGCAAGACCACTACCACGTCGCTCATGGCGGCGTTGTTCGATGCGGCGCAGCTTGCGCCCACCGTCATCAATGGCGGCATCATCAATTCTTACGGAACCAATGCCAGGCTCGGCGCCGGTGACTGGATGGTGGTGGAAGCGGACGAATCCGACGGCACGTTCGTCAAGCTGCCTTCCACGCTTGCCATCGTCACAAACATTGACCCCGAGCATCTGGATTATTTCGGCACGTTCGACAATCTCAAAGCTACTTTCCAGCAGTTCGTGGAGAATATCCCGTTCTATGGTTTCGGCGTGCTGTGCATCGACCATCCGCAAGTGCAGGCGCTTATCGGCAAGATCCGCGACCGCCGCATCATCTCCTACGGCACGAGCCCGCAGGCGGACGTGCGTGCCGTGCAGATCCGCCGCGATACATCCGGCCAGATTTTCGACATTGAAGTGGCGGGCGGCGAGTATGTTATAAAAGACGTTCTGCTGCCGATGCACGGCGAGCATAACATCCGCAACGCGCTGGCGGTTGCCGCCGTTGGGTTGGAGCTGAAAATGCCGGTGGATACCATCAAGAAGGCCTTTGCAGGCTTTGGCGGCGTGAAACGCCGCTTCACCAAGACCGGCGAATCCGCAGGCGTAACGATCATTGACGATTACGGGCATCATCCGGTAGAAATTGCCGCGACGCTGAAGGCTGCGCGCGAATCGCTTGGCGAGCCGACGAAAGAAGGTGGGGGTGGCCGCGTCATTGCCGTGGTGCAGCCGCACCGTTATACCCGTGTACGCGACCTGTTCGCGCAGTTCTGCACCTGCTTTAACGACGCCGACGTGGTTGTCGTTTCCGAAATATACTCCGCAGGCGAAGAACCGATCGAGAATATAAGCCGTGACGCGCTGGTGGTGGGCCTGCAGGGAGCAGGGCATCGCCGCGTGCTGCCGCTGGAAGACCAGAAAGCCCTTGCCGGGCTGATAAAAGCCGAAGCGCGCGCAGGCGACCTTGTGGTGTGCCTTGGCGCAGGCAGCATCAGCAAATGGGCGTACAGCCTGCCGGAAGAACTCGATAAACTGAATAAGAAAGAGCCGAAAAGAGCCAAGAAATGATGCATTCTACGGATATACTTTCAAGGCTACCTGCCACGCGTGGCCGCCTGCGTGCGGATGCGGACCTTGGCAAGGCTACGTGGTTCCAGACCGGAGGCCTTGCTGAAGTGCTCTTCAGGCCGGACGACGCGGACGATCTCGCGGAATTCCTGCGCCTTGTGCCTAAGAATATCCCGCTTACCATCCTCGGTGTCGGTTCCAACATTCTCGTGCGTGACGGCGGCATCGAAGGTGTGGTCATCCGCCTTGGCCGTGGTTTCACCACCTGCTATTCGCAGGGTGACAGGCTGGTGGTAGGCGCTGGCTGCCTCAACGCCAACGCCACCGTTATCGCCCAGCAATACGGCATCGGCGGCCTTGAGTTCCTAAGCGGCATCCCCGGCACGATCGGCGGCGCACTGGCCATGAACGCGGGCGCTTACGGCACCGAGACCAAGGACGTTCTGGTAAGCGCCGAAGCGATCGACCCGCAGGGCCGCAAGCACACGCTGACAGCCAAAGACATGGGTTACAGCTACCGCCATTGCTCCATCCCTGAAGGCTGGGTGTTCACCAATGCCGTGCTGCAGGGCAAGGCCGAAAAACCGGAGAAGATCGCCAGCCGCATGGAAACCATCGCGCGCGAGCGTAACCTCACGCAGCCGGTGCGTTCGCGCACGGGCGGCAGCACGTTCAAGAATCCCGAAGGCTACAAGGCGTGGAAGCTTATTGACGAAGCCGGTTGCCGTGCCATGAAGGTTGGCGGCGCTATGGTGTCCGACCTGCATTGCAATTTCATGATCAATACCGGCGATGCCACCTCGCAGGACCTCGAAACACTGGGCGAAAAAGTGCGCGAGCGCGTGCTGGCCACGTCCGGCATCACGCTGGAATGGGAAATTAAACGCATTGGCGCCAAGCTGATGAAAAAGCAGGAAATGGCGGTGGCGTAACTTTTTGATAATTATCCTGCGCGAAAGCGCAGGATCCATCAGGCAGTAGGAATGGAAAAGCAGTTTTACGTATATATCCTTGCAAGCGGCATACACGGTACGCTCTATATTGGCGTCACTTCGCATCTCATAGGCCGTATCTGGCAGCATAAAAATAAAGTCGCTCAGGGCTTCACTGCACAGTATAGTGTCGATAAGCTTGTGTATTTCGAAGTTCATGCCAGCGCCGAAGAGGCTATCCGCCGGGAAAAGCGCCTGAAATTCTGGCAGCGCCAGTGGAAGATTGATTTGATTGAAAAAACCAATCCGCAATGGCATGACCGTTATGACGAAATATGTGGGTTGATGGATCCTGCGGTCAGGCCGCAGGATGACATTCTGCCCCATGCTCCGTCATCCTGCGCGAAAGCGCAGGATCCATCAGGCAGCAGGGCAGGCACGTATGACTAAGCAGAAACATGTGGTGGTATTACTGGGGGGGATTTCCGCCGAGCGCGAGGTTTCGCTGGTAAGCGGCGCATCCGTTGCCAAAGGCCTTGAAGCGTCCGGTTATAGGGTCACCACGCTGGATGCGGGTGCGGACATCGCCGAGAAACTCGTAAAACTCAAACCCGATGTGGTGTTCAACGCGCTGCATGGCCGCTACGGCGAAGACGGCTGCGTGCAGGGCGTGCTGGAGTTGCTCAAAATTCCCTATACCCATTCCGGCGTGATGGCGTCGGCGCTGGCCATGAACAAGGCCATGGCGCGCAAAGTGTTCCGCCTTGCGGGCCTGCGCGTGGCCGAGGGCAGGGTGGCGCACAAGGACGAGTTGATGGGCAAAGACCCCATGAAGCGCCCCTATGTGGTAAAGCCCGTGAGTGAAGGCTCCAGCGTGGGCGTGCGCATTTTTCATGCAGGCGATAATTTCTTCTTCAGCCCGGATAACTGGCCTTACGGCGAGGAAGTGCTGGTGGAGCAATATATACCGGGGCGGGAAGTGACCGTGGCGGTGATGGACGGCAAGGCCATAGGGGCAACCGAGCTTCAGGTGACTTCCGGCTTCTATGATTACGAAAATAAATATACGGCTGGCAAGACCACCCATATCTGCCCCGCGCCGCTGCCCAAAGCGAAGTATGACGAAGTGCTGCAGATGGCGCTTGACGCTCATCTGGCGCTGGGTTGCAGGGGGCTTTCACGTTCGGACTTCCGCTATGACGACACTGGCGGTGAAGGTGTGTTTTACATACTTGAGGTGAATACCCAGCCGGGCATGACGCCACTTTCCCTTGCACCAGAAATTGCAAATTCGATCGGAATAGGGTTTAATGAGCTGGTTGACCGTATGATAAAATCAGCCCGTCTGGGAGAATAATAAACGTGGCCAGGAATACTAAACTCACACCAAGGCAAAAACAGGGGAACGCTACGCGCCGCAAACGCGCGGTGCGCAAATGGTTCAACGTGACCACGCGCAGGCTTACGCTGGTCGGTGTTGTGGGGCTTGCGCTTGGCGCTACCGCTGGCGGATGGTGGTTCCTGCATTCCGGCAAGCTGGGGCAGGCCATGGAAGCTGCTTGCGTATCCGTGTGGAAACAGACCGCTGCGCTTGGCTTCCAGGTGCGCGATGTCTATCTGGAGGGCCGCAGCTTCACCCCGGTTGCCGATGTACGCAAGGCAATGGGCGTAAAAGCGGGCGATCCCATTCTGGCGCTGTCGCTGCCTGAAATGCGCGAAAAGCTCGAAGCGATCCCCCGCGTGAAATATGCCGAAGTGGCGCGCGTGCTGCCTGACCGCCTGCATGTGAAGCTGGTGGAGCGCTCTCCCGCAGCCGTATGGCAGAATAACGGCAAGCTCAAGCTGATCGATATTGACGGCGCGGCGATGGAATATGCTGACCTCAGGAAATATCCCGAACTCATAGTGCTGGTGGGCGAAGATGCGCCCGGCCATGCGCATGATTTGCTCACGCTGCTGGCGACGCAGCCTGAAATGTATAAGCAGGTGGCCGCCGCCGTGCGCGTGGGCGAACGCCGCTGGAACATCCAGTTCAAGAATGGCATGGAACTGAAGCTGCCGGAAGCCAAGGCTGACCTGGCCTGGACCAATTTCGCCGGCATTGAGCAGAAGCACCACGTGCTTTCACGCCCGGTGGTGTATGTGGATATGCGCCTTGACGACCGCGTGTTCATCAAGAGCCAGCCTGCCCCCGAAGAAGTGAAAAAAGACGGCGTCAGGAAAAGCGAAACGTAGGATCTGGCGAACCTGATTCCCTCTTGACGGTGGTGCGCAAAGCACTACACATTACCACAGCAAAAATTCTAACAGGCATTGTCGGACATCGGGTAATGGCAAAGAAACACAGGAATTTTACGGGTAGCATAGCCGTTCTGGATGTCGGAAGTTCCAAGGTGTCGTGCTTTATCGCGCGGCTGGAGGCAGACGGCAGCATCCATGTGACCGGCATCGGCCATCAGCTTTCCAAGGGCATTCGCTCGGGTCAGGTGGTGGACACCGTAGAAGCCGAAACCTCCATTCTTTCCGCCGTGCACACCGCCGAGCAGATGTCGGGTGAAACCATCGAAAACGTAGTGGTAAGCCTTGCAGGGGCCGGTATTTCCTCACGCCACATCACCGTGGAGCTGGCTGTAGCAGGCGAAGGCGTGACCGAGCGCGACCTTGCCGACGTACAGGAAGAAGGCCTAGCCAGCCTCGCCAATGAAGGGGTGGAAGTGCTGCATTGCTTCCCGATCAGTTATACGCTGGATGATGTAAAAAATATCCGCGATCCGCGCGGCATGCTGGGCGAAAAGCTGGGCGCGGAACTGCATGCGATAGTTGCGCCCTCTATGCTCATCCGCAACATGACGCAGTGTCTTGGCCGCTGCCACCTGAACGTGGCGGAGTTCATCGCGTCGGCGTATGTGTCCGGCCTCGCGTCGCTGGAACCGGACGAAATGGAACTGGGCGTAACCTTTGTGGATATGGGGGGCGGCACCACCAACCTTGCCGTGTTCGCGGGCGGCAAATGCCTGTATGCGGACTGTATCCCCATCGGCGGTTCGCATGTGACGAGCGATCTTGCGCGCGGCCTTTCCACCAGCCTGAGCCATGCTGAGCGCCTGAAAACATTGCATGGCAGCGCCGTGCCTATAGCCTCGGATGATCAGGCAATGGTAGACGTGCCCCAACTCGGCGAAGAAGATTCTGACGGCAACAACCTCATGCCGCGCTCCATGCTGGTGGGCATTATCCGCCCGCGCCTTGAGGAAGTGTTCGAGATTATCCGCAGCAAAGTGGAAGTGGCCGGGCTGGATGCCGTGGCAGGCCGCCGCGCCGTGCTGACCGGCGGCGCAAGCCAGCTCATCGGTGTGCGCGAACTGGCTACGCGCGTGCTGGGCAAGCAGGTTCGCCTCAGCAAGCCGCGCGTGCTCAGCGGTCTTGCCGAGGCAGTGAGCGGGCCTGCATTCTCCACCTCTATCGGTATGCTGGAATATGCGCGCAGGCGTTCGCTGGAGCGCCAGTCCGTGCTTTCATCCCGTAATGCGATCATGCCTGTATCGCTTTCGCGGCTGGCCCGCTGGTTCAGGGAGAATTTTTAAAATTACTCTTTTGTCATTCCGTACACGCGGCCAGCAGGCCGCACGATACGGAATCCATCATGCATCCGCACAGAAGATGAGTGGCGCGGCAGTAGGCGCGCCGTGTGTGAGGGCTATCCCACGGCAGGTCTGCTGACCTGCCACGTATCTTCATTGCGCAGGAAAGATGGATTCCGGATAAGTTCGCCATCTGGCTCACTTTCCGGAATGACAAGATTAAAGGACTATTTAGCGCTGCGCGTTAGCAGCAGCGAGTTCGGCTTCTTTGGCTTGCGTAACCATACGCTCCTGAAAAGAAGCAGGAGGTTGCTGAGCGCGGCTGGTTTCAGGCGCAGGGTTAATGACTGGCGCTTCAGCCGCTGCCTGTACGCCGCCCTGTGCGGCCAGTTTCTGGCCTGCCTCTTCCTGCAGGCCTACCTTCTGCGCGATGGCTCTGGCAAGTTGCGGCGTCTTGGTAATGATCTTGTTGGCTGCGTTATCTACGACGCGAGGCAAAGGATTGCTTTCATCTGTTGCTGCGCCATAAACACTGCCAGCAGTGGCGCTGCAAACCGTGCCGATGAACGAACCGGCCGCCGCACCGACAGTGCCAACAAACGCTACTGCCTGCACCGTGAGCGCGGGAAGGCCGTTGGCTAATATCTGTGCGCCTGCACCTGCCATTCCCGCCAGGCCAGCTCCCTCAATAGTGGAACTGATGATACCAAGCGCGCCCAGTGTGGAAACAGCGCCCGCGACCATGAGCAGCGCAGCAACCCCTACGACAGCGCCAATGGCTGCCCCGTAAAGGAAGCCCTTAGCCCCGAAGGATTTCGCGTGCTTGGTTGCGTTTTGCCACATGCTCATAGGTAAGCCATCAGTATCTCTGGGTTCGCAGTATAGTTCGCCGCCAAGTCTTTGTATTGTGAACTTTTAGTGACAATTGCGTGCAGGTGAGTAAAAGGGTGTATTTATAACCCCCTGTATTCACCATTTCTTTTTGCTTCGCGGGCCTGGCGCAGCCTGTCCTGAAACAGGCCGGAAGTCTCTTCCGGCATGGCCATTGTCTGTTCCTGCGACAAACTCCGGCTTACCGCCTGAGCGGGTGCACGATCGCTCATTTCAGAGAATTTTCTCTGGTCGCTTTCCGGTGAGTGGCCTGCGCTTTTAAGTGCGCCGTAGATAAGCCCGCCCAGCGCGCCGATAGCGGCGCCCGCTAAAAGACCCGCTGCCGCACCGGCTATGCCAAGCGTTGCCGCAGCACCAAACGGGCCAAGGATGAACGTGTTAAATACAAATTGCGGCTCAAGCATGGTGAGCGCAACCACTGCACCGGCAGCGGCACCGGCAACCATGCCCCACTTGCCGCCTTTGAACATGCCGTCCACTGTTTTATCGCGTGTCTCGCTCATGGGCGTCGCCGGGGGTTATCTCTGGAAGGTTGTGGCATTTGCGCGTGATTCGTTCACCATGGTCTGGAAGCGTGAGGAAGCGGGGCCATCCTGCGCTGCTCCCTGTGCGGGAACTGGTTCCCTTGCAGGCGCCTGCTGCACGATCACGGTTTTTTCCTTAGGTTCATCGGTAACCGCGCCAAAAAGGCCGCCTATCGCCCCGCCAAGCAATCCACCTTCAATAGCATATCCGGCACCGGTGATGGCAGCGCCCGCTAACGCACTCATCGCAATAATGCCTACTGCGCCCGGAGCCAGTGCCGCCGCGACCAATCCTGCGGTTACCCCGCCGATGACTGCGCCTGCCACTGCGCCTACTTTAGCAAGCCAGCTTGCACCTGCTTTTGCTTTATCCCACGCACGGCTCATATGTCTCTCCACTGCCAGAATGCTTCATGATAGCATATTTAGATGCTACCACGGTTTTAAGTCACTGTAACATTAAGATTTTATGACAGAATAAGGGCTTATGGGCGGATCTCAATCGTAGCCCCGTCGGGCACCAGCCGCCAGATTTCTTCTATTTCCTCGTTGGTTACGGCGATGCAGCCGAAGGTCCAGTCCTTGGGGCGCGGGCGGGTGCCATAATCATCCGGAAGCCCGTGGATCATGATATAGTCACCCGGTTGAACGCCCATTATACGAGCCTGCTCTATATCTTGTTCATTGGGGTAGGAGATTTTAAGCGAAAGATGATACATGCTATCGGATTTTCTGCTGATAATCCGGTAATTCCCTTCAGGCGTTTTGTTGTCGCCCTGCTGGCGTTTGGCGCCAACAGGATTCCTGCCAAGGCTTACGTTATATTCACGAATGACTTTATTGTTACTGTAGAGCTGCATCTTGCGTTTGCTTTTTTCCACCAGAATATAATCTGTAGTTACCTTCTGGATAAGCGTGCCCCTTGCGGATTCCACATCAATCGACGGTATATCTTCTGGTTTCTTTACTGGTTCAACCGGAGGGCTGCAATTAACGAGAAACAGCAGGATGAATACAGCAACATAACGCATGTTCACTCACGCATCAGCCTGTAGGTGATGGAGTCGTGCAGCGCGTTGAACGACGCGTCGATGATGTTGGCGGAAACACCCACCGTGTTCCACACATGGCCTTTGCCGTCGCGGCTTTCAATCATGACGCGCGTAAGCGCCCTTGTGGCTTCCTGAGGGGTAAGGATGCGCACTTTAAAGTCGGTGAGGGTGATGTCTTTCACTTTAGGATATCTGCGCGCAAGCGCCTTGCGCAAGGCGGTGTCCAGCGCGTTTACGGGGCCGTTGCCTTCGGCCACCGTCATGATTTCTTCCTCTTCCACGTTCAGCTTGATGGTGGCTTCGGAAACGGTGACGAGTTCGCGTTTGGCGTTCCAGCGGCGTTCGTCCAGCACGCGGAATTTTTGCAGTGCAAAAAACTCAGGAACCTTGCCGAGCATGCGGCGTGCGAGCAGCTCAAAACTGGCTTCTGCGCCTTCATAGGCATAGCCCTGCGCTTCGCGCTGTTTCACTTCGCTCACCAGTGCGGCGATGCCGGGATGGTCGCCTGCGAGCTTGATGCCAAGCTGGTGCAGGCGGTCGAGTATGTTGGATTTGCCTGCCTTGTCGGAAACAAGGATCGTGCGCTCATTGCCTACCAGCGCGGGGTTGATGTGCTCATAGCTGGTGGAGTCCTTCGCCATGGCGGAAACATGCAGGCCGCCCTTATGGGCGAATGCCGCGCTGCCTACATAGGCTGCGTGCTGGTTAGAAGTGCGGCCAAGGCGTTCGTCGAGCAGGCGCGAGATTTCAGTAAGGTGGGAGAGGTTCTCTTTGCTGATGCCGGTGGTGAAACCCATCTTCAGCATGAGGGTGGGGACGATGCTGACGAGGTTGGCGTTGCCGCAGCGCTCGCCCACGCCGTTAAGCGTGCCCTGCACATGGCGCACACCTGCGCGCACGGCGGCCAGCGAATTGGCGACTGCATTCTCCGTGTCGTTATGGCAGTGGATGCCAAGGTTCTTGCCCGGAATATGTTTGGTCACTTCGCGCACGATCGCGTCGATCTCATGGGGCAATGAACCACCGTTCGTATCGCACAGCACCACCCAGCGCGCGCCTGCGTCATACGCGGCTCTGGCCACTTCCAGCGCATAAGCGGGATTGGATTTATACCCGTCGAAAAAATGCTCGCAGTCGAACAATGCTTCGCGTTTTTTCTTGATCACATGCGCGATGCTCTCGCTCACCATGCGTATATTTTCCTTGAGGCTCACGCCCAGTGTTTTTTCTACCTGTATCGCGGAGGATTTCCCCACAAGGCAGATGGCCTCCGTGCCGCTGTCGAGCACGGCCTGCAGGCCGGGGTCGTTCTCGGCGCTGCGCCCGGAACGGCGCGTCATGCCGAATGCGGATAGCATCGCACGTTTGAGTTTGGGTGGATCGGCGAAGAATGCGTCGTCACCGGGATTGGCGCCGGGCCAGCCGCCTTCGATGCCGTCTATGCCCAGTTTGTCGAGGGCGCGGGCGATAGCCTGTTTATCGGCCAGCGTGAAATCCACGCCGCGTGCCTGAGCGCCGTCACGCAGGGTGGAGTCATATAAATAAACGCGTTCCGTCATCGTTATAAAGTATCCATGAAGGGCGGGGTGGTCAAGCTTTCCTGCTTAAATTCAACGCCCTAAGACGGGCTTCCTACAGGCCTTGCCTTGCTGGTCACGTCGCGCGGATGCGTGTGGGTATAAGTGTAATATTGTTGTTTGTCATATGTTTGTTGCAGGGCGCTTGCAACTTTTCCGGTCAGGTGGGATAACGCTGTTTTCGCAGGCTGAACTCAGGAATGTCATTGCCACGCACGCGTCATTTCCACCTCTGGCTGATCTGTTTCCTGTCGCTTTGTGCCGCATTGCTGGCAGGCGCGCTTGCTTTTAATATATACTATGACCCCTACATGCTGTTTGCGTCTGCGGATGGCGCGGATGTCCGCAGGAACGGGCAGCGCGGCAAGCTGTCGAGCTACAGCTACATTACCAAGGCGGCGCAGATAATCCGGCTCAGGCCTGCGTCTATATTGCTGGGCACGTCGGTGGTGGACGGGGGGGTCCTGACTCCGGGTTCCATGGCTAATTATTACGCTCCTGACCCAAAAGCCTATAAAGCGCTGGAGCGGCAGATAGCCCCGCATGCGCCTGTCTATAATGCGGCCATACGCGGCAAGCATCTTTATGCCATGTATGACTATCTTCAGCATGCCTATGTCAATAATCCCCGGCTGGAGGAAGTGTATCTGGGTATCGACTGGACGAGCTTTCTGGCGCCGCAGCCCGGCGAGCCGCTCAGTGCCAGCGTGTCTGTGCTGGGGCATACCACCATCACCCTGGACTTTTTGCTTAAGCACAGCCTTAGCCTGTCCGCGCTGGAGCTTTCCTACGGCATGTGGGAGGAGGGGCACCCGGTTGCCGCGGGGCGCTTGAGGAAAGTGTATGACCGTTTGTCATCGTTCACCCGTGCGGCTGTCGCCGGTGACAATGCGCCGGTAAGCTTCACCCCTGTGCAGGGGCAGGACAGCAACAAGCTGCTGCTGACGGAAAAACCCTTCCAGACGCATAACTTCATTTTCTCCGCGCATTTTGTGTATAGCCTGAATCCTGAGGTGGTGCCCCTGCGGCAGTATGAGCAGCAGAGCCTGCAGTATCTCAAAAAGATCGTGCAGTTCTGCAGGGAGAGAAACATCCGCCTCGTGACGTTCAACACCCCCAAGCATCCGTATTTCTGGGCGTTCATGCAGCAGTTCGGCCTGCAGGGGCAAGCGGACGCATGGCTGCGTGACGTGGTGGCCGTAACCCCGGTTGTGGACTTTTCCGGCGCGTTTGAGTTCGGCCCCGATCCGGAAACCTACCACGTGATGGACTCGCTGCATTTCGTGCATAGCGGGGGAGAGGTCATCCTGCCGCAATTGCTCAGGCCCGCTCCCGGCCTGCCGGGCGCGGTGGTGGTGACGCCGGATAACGTGGACGCGGTGATAGCGTCCTACCATACGGGGCTGGAACGCTGGAAAACCTTAAAGCCAGAGATGGCGGCCAGCGTCCACGCCATCAGCCGGGAGTGGATGGCCTCGATTCCAACCGCCGACACGCCCAATCACCTGCCGCTGATGCCGGTGGTGTATGAGCCCGACTATAAGGGCTACCGCGTTTATAAATGCATGTATCGCTTCATCGCCGTGCCGGTGGCGGATGCGCACAATATGTCGCTTGCCTCGCTGATACAATATGCAAAAGCGGGCTGGCCGTCCGCCGCTACGCTGGAAGCGCTGATTGAACGCATAGACGGAGTTTTGCCGTAATGCTGTTCAATTCCTATCACTTCCTGTTTCTGTTTTTGCCGGCGGTGCTGGCGGGCGTCGCGGTGCTGGGGCGCTTGGGTTTTTCCCGCATGCTGGTGGCATGGCTTGGCGTCGCTTCGCTGGTATTTTACGGCGTGGATTACCCGCAGTTCCTGCCCGTCATCCTCGGCTCCGTTCTTGGCAATTACGCGCTGGGCACCGCGCTTGGCAGATGCGCGCACAAAACTTGCCGCAAAGTACTGCTCACCGGCGGCGTGGCGGGCAACCTGCTGGCGCTGGGGTATTTTAAATACACCCATTTCCTGCTGCAAAGTGCCAATGACTGGCTGGGCACAGCCTATGCGCTTCCCGCGATAGCGCTGCCGATCGGCATCTCGTTCTATACCTTCACGCAGATAGCCTATCTGGCGGACCAGTATAAAAAGCCCCATACTTACCGTTTCTGGGATTACCTGCTGTTTGTCAGCTTTTTTCCGCATCTGGTGGCGGGGCCGGTGCTGCTTCACCGTCAGGTCATACCGCAGTTCGAAGCGGGAAGGCTGGGGCGTCCTTCCCCGCGCAGGCTGGCTGCCGCTGTCGTGTTCTTCAGTGTGGGGCTTGCCAAGAAAGTGCTCATTGCCGACAGTATTTCGCCTTACGTGGGGATGCTGTTTTCCGCCGCGCCCGTCCTCACCGCGCCGGAGGCATGGGCAGGTGCGCTACTCTATACATTGCAGCTCTATTTTGATTTCTCCGGCTATTGCGATATGGCCGTGGGGCTGGCGCTGATGCTGAACGTGCGTATTCCCATTAACTTCAACGCGCCCTACCGCGCCACCTCCATGATCGCGTTCTGGCAGCGCTGGCATATCAGCCTTTCGCGCTTCCTGCGCGATTACCTCTACATTCCGCTCGGCGGCAACCGCAAAGGCGAGTTGCGCCGTTACCTGAATGTGGCCGTTACCATGCTGCTGGGCGGCATATGGCACGGCGCGGGCTGGACGTTCGTGATCTGGGGCGCAATCCACGCTGCGGCCATTGTCGTCAATCACGCATGGCGGGGCATGCGGGCAAAGAGAGCGGTTTCGCATTGGGCTGGCTGGTGTCTTACCATGCTGGTGGTGGTGCAGGCATGGGTGTTCTTCCGTGCGCCAGACGTGGGGTATGCGCTGGAGATGACCAAAGCCATGTACGGCGCGCGCGGCTGGGGGCTGTCCGGTGTCATTGCCGACGTGCAGGCGCAGAAGGCGGTATTGTTCTGGCTGCTGGCGGGCTGGGGCATCCTGTTCTTCGCGCCGCGCACGCAGGCGCTGGCGATCATGCGCGGTCCGCGCTACACGGTTGCCGTATATGCCGCGTTGCTGCTGGTGCTGAGTGTGCTTAATTTCTCCAAGGTAAGCGAATTCTTGTATTTCCAGTTCTGAGGCGTAAACTTGCGCGCAGGAGGCAGGATGCAACAGCTTGACCGCCGTTTCAAAAACCTGATGAAGCCGCTGGGCGTTGACCCCAAGGCCACTTTCGCCGTTGCCTGTTCCGGCGGGCCCGACAGCATGGCGCTGGCGCTCTTGGTAAAGGAATGGGCGGGCGGCGCTAAAAAAGTGGTGGCGATCACGGTCGATCACGGCTGGAAGAGGGACTCCGCCAAAGACGCGCGCATGGTGGGGCGCTGGCTGAAGCGGCATGGAATCGCCCATGCCATTATGCCGTGGAAGGGCAGGAAGCCCAGCCGAAATCAGCACGACTCCGTGCGCAAGGTGCGCTACCGCATGCTCACCGAATATTGCCATCAGCATAATATAAAAAACCTGTTCGTGGCGCACCATCTGGAGGATCAGGCCGAGACGTTCATGCTGCGCCTTGCCGAAGGCGGCAGTGTGGACAGGCTCGCCGCCATGCCGCCTGTCTCCACGATGTTCGATATCGCGCTTATGCGTCCGCTGCTCACGCTCTCCAAGCAGGAACTGCTGGATTACCTGAAGCAGCGCAAACAGCCCTTCGTCAGCGACCCCGGCAATCAGGACATTACGCTCGACCGTGTGAAAGTGCGCAAGCTCATGCCGCAACTGGCCGATGCCGGAATCTCCGTGGAACGCCTTGCCAGGACCGCCATGCTGATGTCGCGTGCCCGCGCGCATCTGGAGGAGGAGACAGGCACCTTCCTCAAAACCTACTGCGCGATATCGCCGCAAGGGTATGCGTTGTTCAGGCATATGCCGGTATCCGAAGAGATAGCGTTGCGCGTGCTTTCCACGCTGATGATGATCGTGGGCGGGCAGGACGTGAGGATACGCGCGGCTGAACTCAGCCGCCTGCATGAAGGCTTGCTTGATTCAAAATTCAAGGGCATGACGCTGGGCGGCTGCGTATTCCAGCGCCAGAAGGAAGGTATCGTCGTCTATCGCGAACTCAAGGCGCTTGCGCCTGAGCGCAACATTAAGCCGGGCGAGGGCATGCTATGGGACAGCCGCTTCGAGGTGGCGCTGAAGGCATCGCCCGCTCGCCTGAAGCTGGGGGCGCTGGGGCAGGCGGGGTGGATTAAACTGAACAAGATGCAGAGCATCACGAATAGCTGTCCGAACAAGAATATTCTCTACAGCCTGCCCGCGTTGCGTGACGCGCGGGGCATTATTATGGCGGTGCCGCATTTCGGCTTTATCGCGGATGCGGGCATCACCTGCACGGTTACATTCCGCCAGCCAGCGTAGCGCGATTGGCTATCATATCCTCATACAAACCAAACTTATGAGAAAAAAATGAATTCCTTGAAAACGGCTCTGGCAATGGCGCACCCGGAAGGACTTGAACCTCCAACCTCCAGATTCGTAGTCTGATGCTCTATCCAGTTGAGCTACGGGTGCATCGTGAGGCCTTGAGGGGGCGCAAGTTAGCAAGACTCCGTTAAAATACAAGTAAATTCATGCGGCATCTTCGTATAATAATGCGTACGTCTATTAATCATTTTATACTTTTAAATTGCAGAAAGTTATGCCATTTCTAGACAGCTATTAACTGTGCAGTCAGGGAATCAGGAGAGTGGATATGAAATATGTTAAAGAATTAGCTTTGCTGGGTGTTTTCGGTCTTTCCGTCGCAACATCAGGCGACGCGCTGGCCAACAACCACGATAAAGCCAAAACAAAAGCCGCAGAAGACGCGCATGAAGCGATCTTCGCGGTTCCCCATGCCGGTGAAAAGCCGCTGATGGTCATCCGTTTTAACGAACAGTACGTTCCCTATGAATGGCCGCTGTATGAGACCCTTTCCAAGGCGCTTGAAGTTCGTCCGCAGGCCCAGTTTGACGTGGTGTCCGTGGCGCCGCGCTCCAATGACCTTAATCAGCAGCTCAGGGACAATGACAGCTCCACCACCGATCTCACCAGGGTGCTTGCCACGCTTAAGGAAGTGGGCATGCCGGAAAACCGTTACAAGGTCAGCAAGATCTATGACGACGTGAAGTCCAGCGAAGTGCGTATCTATATCCGCTAATACTTTCAAACCGTTCCCCTTCCCGTGAAATGGGGAGGGGAATTGTGACATGCAAAACTCTCCTTCCATTATTTTAGTAAACACCCAGTTGCCTGAGAATATCGGCGCGGCGGCGCGTGCCATGATGAATTTCGGGCTGGGTGAGTTGCGCCTTGTCGCCCCGCGCGAGGCGTGGCCGCATGAGCGTGCTTACGATCTTGCAGGCAGCGCTTCCTCCATTCTGGATAATGCCAGGGTTTTCCCCACGCTGAAAGATGCCGTGGCTGACCGGCAGTATGTCTATGCCGCAACCGCGCGAGGCCGTGAAATGATGAAGCCCGTATTCATACCGCACGATGCGATGAAGAATATCGGTGAAAAGGCGCAGGAGAACGTGGCCTTCCTGTTCGGCCCGGAACGTACCGGGCTTTCCAATGATGACCTCGCTATCGCCGATGCGATCATCACCATACCCACCGCGCCTTCGCTCGCCTCGCTCAATGTCGGGCAGTCGGTGGTGGTGCTGGCGTATGAATATTTTACGTCATTCCGGCGGAAGCCGGAATCTCAGGCCAGTGTGTTGGCCTTGGATCCTGCGGTCAAGCCGCAGGATGACGAGGTTAATAGAACAACGACAAGCGCGGATGCTTCGCTGGTTGGGCAAAGAAACCCACCTGCTACGAAGCAGGAACTGCAGGGGTTCCTTGACCGCCTTGAGCGTGAGCTGGACGCGGTGGATTTCTGGAAGGTGGACGATAAAAAGCCGAAAATGTGGCTGAACCTGCGCAATATCTTCACGCGTAACAGCCTCACCGAGCAGGAAGTGCGCACGCTGCACGGCGTAATGGCGGAGCTGATAAGAGGGCGGGGCAGGAACTAGCCGTAGGTCATGGAGGAAGGTTCTACACGACGACCCCGCAGGGTGAATTTGCGGAGCAAAGAGGGGCAGCGTGCCCCTTTATTTAAGTTACTTTCCCTTAAACAACTTCACCAGCTCCTGCGCCATTACGTTTCCGAGCTGTTCAACATCACTGATGGTAACGGCGCGTTTGTAGTAGCGCGTCACGTCATGGCCGATGCCGATGGCGAGCAGTTCCACGGGTGAGTAATTCTCGATAGTGGAAATAACCTCGCGTAAATGCTGGTCAAGGTAATTGCTGCCATTGGCGGAAAGCGTTGAATCATCCACCGGCGCGCCGTCGGATATCACCATCAGGATGCGGCGCTGTTCCGTGCGCGCGAGCAGGCGCTGGTGCGCCCAGACGATGCCTTCGCCGTCGATGTTCTCTTTGAGGATGCCGTCTTTGAGCATCAGGCCGAGATTGCGGCGCGCTTTCTGCCAGCGTGTGTCGGCGGATTTATAAATGATATGGCGCAGGTCGTTGAGCCTGCCGGGGTTGGCGGGGCGGTTTTGTTCCACCCAGTATTTATGGCTCTGGCCGCCTTTCCAGTCGCGCGTGGTGAAGCCGAGAATCTCCACTTTTACGCCGCAGCGCTCCAGCGTGCGCGCGAGGATGTCGGCGCAGATGGCGGCGATGGTGATGGGGCGGCCACGCATGGAGCCGGAATTGTCCAGCAGCAGCGTAACCACCGTACTGCGGAATTCCGTTTCCTTGGTGCGCTTGAAGATGTTGTCGAATGTGGGGTCGGCCAGCCTGCGCGCGATGCGTTTATTGTCCAGCAACCCTTCGTCCACGCCATATTCCCACGCCACGGTCTGCTGGGCGAGCAGGGCGCGCTGCAGGCGGCTGGAAAGGCGGCTGGTGACGCTTTGCAGGTTCTGCAGTTTCTGGTCGAGCAGGTTGCGCAGGCGCGTGATCTCCTCCGGCGTGGTAAGCTTGTCGGCCTCGATCACTTCGTCAAAACGCGTGGTGAACGGTGTGTAGCTGGCGGTGCGGTTCAGCGCGCTGAAATCGGGCGTGTTGTAATTCTGGCGGCTGGGCGCGGTCTCGTCGGTGATTTCCGTGGCGCCTTCCGGCGGTTCTTCGTCGCTCTGGATGGCGGCCATGCTGGCGGGATCCTGAATCGATTCCTGCGGCGAGCCCACATGTTGTTCGGGGTTGGCGCCTTCCTGCTCCTGCCTGTCCTCTTCCTGATTTGATTCTTCCGGCGGAGTGGCCTGATACTCGCCTTCTTCCTCCTGCGCGTTATCGGCTTTACTGCCGGACTCCAGCGTATGGATGATCTCGTTCACCAGCTCCGCAAAGCGCTTCTGGTCAGTAATGGTGCCGCTGAGTTCCTCCATCTGTTTGCCGGTATGCTGTTCCAGCCGCTGCTGCCAGAACGAGGCAAGATGCTTTATCGCTTGCGGCATTGCCGTGCCCAGCGTGCGCGAGCGCAGGATGCTGGCAAGCAGTTCGGCGACCGGCGGGTCGGCTTCCTTGGGCATGCCTGCGAAGCCCTGCGCGCGGTAGAACTGGTCTATGCGTTTGGTGAGGTTCGCCTGCACGCCCTGCCACTGCCGGGAGCCCAGCAGTTCCACGCGCGTGCGCTCCAGCGCATCGAATATGGCGGCGGGTTTTGCCGATTGCGGGCGCAGTGTGCCATGAAGTTTGGGATCATGAAAGCGCAGGGCAAGAGCTGCGAGATCAGCTTCCCCGCGTAATTCGCGTGTATTATTGTTTGCTTCCAGTCCGCCGATCACTACCTGCTGGCTGGTAGCCAGACGGCCCGTGGCAGGCTCCGGCGCAATGCGCAGCGTCAGATGCGGTTTGCGCGCCAGCGCGCGCGTAGCGGCTTCAAGCGGGGCAGGGGTGGAATGCTGTTTGTTGCGCATAAAGGCAGTATGTGGTGCAGAGGGCTGCTACGCAATGAAAACTATAGAAAAAGCTAATGCTTTGTTGGCCTTGTAACAAGCCAGGTTGCTATTAGGTCGGGGTTATCAACCGTATCGCCGGTATTATTGAGTTCATAGAATCCCGGTTCGGCGATTTTTATTACGCTAAGAAGAGGTGCCATTTTCCATATATTGTCACCTATATACTTTCCATTTACGCTGCGGTGTGTGCCACGCAAGCGCACGCCAATAAAGCAGGGCGATGCAGATTCAATAATGCCGTGCAATTGCTCGTTTTCAAGGAAATGGTCGCGTGCATCCTGGTATTTAATGCCTATGAGTATTGTTTTGCCAATATAGCTATCAGCAAGTTTTTGGTCGAAAGAATCTGCTTTCTTCCACTCGCCCATATTTATAACTTTCCCGCCAGCAGGTCGACGTTAAAACAGCGCTGGTAATACTCGGCGACGATAGGCTTCTCGTTCTCGTCGCAGCGGTTGAAGAAGGTCAGGCGGAAGGCTTCTTCCACATCGTCGAATATCCGGGCGTTGTCCGCCCACGTAATAACGGTGCGCGGTGACATGACCACGGAGAGATCGCCCGCCTTCAGTCCCTCGCGCGTGAGGTTGGCCATATTGATCATCGCTTTCACGGTGGCCTTGCCCTTGGCGTTGTTATAGCTGGGACATTTTGCCAGCACGATGGCCGTCTCCTGCTCTTCCGGCAGGTAGTTGAGCGTGGCGATGATGTTCCAGCGGTCCATCTGCCCCTGATTGATCGGCTGCGTGCCGTGATAAAGCCCGCTTGTGTCGCCGAGGCCGACCGTATTCGTGGTGGCAAACAGGCGGAAATAGGGATGCGGGGTGATGACGCGGTTCTGGTCAAGCAGCGTGAGTTTGCCAGCGGATTCCAGCACGCGCTGGATAACGAACATCACATCGGGGCGTGCGGCGTCGTATTCGTCGAACACCAGCGCCACGGGGCGCTCCAGTGCCCACGGCAGCAGGCCTTCCTGGAAGCTGGTTACCTGTTTACCGTTTTCCAGCACGATGGCATCGCGCCCGATGAGGTCGACGCGGGTCACATGGCTGTCAAGGTTTACGCGCAGGCAGGGCCAGTTCAGGCGCGACGCCACCTGCTCGATATGGGTGGATTTGCCGGTGCCGTGGAAGCCCTGCACCAGCACTTTGCGGTTATGCGCGAAGCCCGCGAGGATGGCGCGCGTGATCTCTTCGTTGAATTTATACGTTTTATCCGCTTCGGGCACATGCGAGCTGCGGCGCGTGAATGCCGGAATCCTGGCGTCAGCCGATAACCCGAATGCTTCCTGTGCCGACAGGGTGGTGTCGGGAGTGTCGGGCATATCGCCTGCGGCGGCAGGATCATTCTTTTTGAGCTTCATCATGTGTTCTCTTTAGACAGGGTGCTATACGCTTCGGTAATGCGTTTGAAGGTCTCTTCAGCATCTTTCCCGCTATTAACATCAGGATGGTATTTCTTTACAAGCATTTTATACTTTCCTTTGATGGTTTTGAAGTCGGCGTCCGGCTCAAGGCCCAGCACCTCCAGCGCCTTACGGCGATTACGTTCTTCCTTGGTCTCCTGCTTTTTGCGGCGGGGCGGCGGCTCATCGCCCATCATGCGGTGGAGCGCCGCTTCCAGTGATTCCTTGGTGAAGCTGCCCTGTTTGCCTGTAAGTTTGTGAATGGCCCATGTGGGGCGGTGGCCATGCACGGATGAATGCATGAAGGCTTCTATTTCATCCTGCTTCCAGCCGTTGAAATAATCCCATGCCTGATTGAACTTGCGCACATGCTCAAGGCAGAGATGCTGGTATTTCTCCAGCGACTCGCGCGATGCGGGCGCCCTGAATTCACCCGGCTGCGTGCAGCCATGAACGGCGCAAGGGGGAAAGCTTTCCTTGGGCGGCGGTGTGGTTTTGCGTGCCATTGCATTATTATGCAGAATTACGGCGTGAATCGCAAAGAGAGTTTGCGGCTTTATACGCATATGCGGTATACTGTAAGTATATGACTTCACGTCTTGAACAGCTCCGCGCCAGCCTCCGGCAGCACACTATTGATGGTTTTATCCTGCCGGTGAATGACGAATTCATGGGCGAATATGTGCCAGCCTCCGCGCGCCGCCTTGAATGGCTGACCGGCTTCACCGGTTCGGCTGGCATGGCTGTTGTACTGACTGAGCGTGATGTGCGCAGGAGCGAAGCGACGACCCCGCAAGGGGAAGCTGTGCGCAGCGCAGATGGGGAAAGCGTTTCCCCCATTAAAGGCGCAGCCTTTTTTACCGATGGGCGTTATACGTTGCAGGCTTCGCAGCAGGTGCAGGGGTATGAGCTGCATAACAGCGGTGACGTTGCGCCGGAAAAATGGATCGCCGCAAATGCGGCAAAGGGCGCTGTCATCGGGTTTGACCCCAGGCTGCACACGCTGAACATGCTGCAGCGCTACCGCAAAACGGCAAAGGATGTTACCTTCCGCCCGGTGGAATCCAACCCCGTCGATGCGATATGGGAGGGCAGGCCAGCCGCGCCCGCAAGCGCCATACAGATCCATCCGCTGCGTTATGCCGGTGAGGAACATACTACGAAATTAAAACGCATGGGGCAGGAGGTGGAAAGGCAGGGGGCTGATGCGGCTATCATCACCGCAGCGGATTCCATCTGCTGGCTGCTCAATATCCGTGCCAGCGATGTGCCATGCACGCCGTTCGCACTCTGTTATGCACTGCTCAGCAAAGATTACGGCAATCTGTTTCTGTTCATTGATCCCGCGCGCATCACGCCTGAACTTCAGGCGCATTTCGGCCAGCAGGTAACGGTGGTGCATCCCGATGCCATGAAGGATACACTGGCCAGATTCCGTGGCGGCAGGGTGCTCTATGACAAGGCCGCATCGCCCGTATGGTTCCATGACGCGCTGAACGAGAAAGGCGTGGAAGTGGTGGAAGGCGACGACCCCTGCCAGCCTGCCAAGGCCTGCAAAAATGCGACCGAGCTGGACGGAACACGCAATGCTCACATGCGTGACGGGCTGGCGGTGGTGCGCTTCCTGCACTGGCTGGACACTGAAGTGCTCTATAAGCGCGCACTTACCGAATGCAGCGTGGCGCATAAGCTTGAAGCATTCCGCCGCATGAGCGCGCTGTTCAAGGAACCGAGTTTTGCCACAATAGCAGGCAGCGGCCCTAACGGCGCTATCGTGCATTACCACGCCACGCCGGAAAGCGACCGAGCGCTTGCGGGTGACGCCATATTGCTGCTGGATTCCGGCGGGCAGTATCCTGACGGCACTACCGACATCACGCGCACCATTGCCATTGGCGAACCGACACCGGAAATGAAAGACCGCTTCACGCGCGTGCTCAAAGGCCATATCGCGCTTGCCACCGCCATCTTTCCCGAAGGCACCAGCGGCGGCCAGCTCGATGCACTGGCACGTCAGTTCCTCTGGGCGGAGGGGCTGGACTATGACCACGGCACCGGCCACGGCGTGGGCAGTTACTTAAGCGTGCATGAAGGCCCGCAGCGCATCAGCAAGCGAGGGGGCGATGTGGCGCTCAAACCCGGCATGATCCTTTCCAACGAGCCGGGCTATTACAGATGCGGCGAATACGGCATCCGTATCGAAAACCTTGTGGTGGTGAAGGAGCATGGCGAAAAGGCCGGACGAAAGTTCTACGCATTTGAAACGCTGACACAGGCGCCGATCGACATGCGTCTGGTGGATGACGCGCTGCTCACCGCTGCGGAGAAGCGCTGGATCACCGAATATCACCGCGCGATCTACAAGAGCTTCGCCCATGAGCTGACGCCGGAAGAGCTGAACTGGCTGGCACGTTATTCGGGATAGAACCTGTTGTTATGGGGAAACGCTTCCCCCATTTTCGCATCCGCAAAAATTTTCCTGCGGGGTCGTCGTGAAGAACTTCTCCACGCATACGGCACCATTTTTATCGTCATCCTGCGGGATGCTGAAAGCATCAGCGCAGGATCTTAGATTCTCTGGGCTAAAGCCGCTTAGGTTCCCGTCATCCCGGCGAAGGCCGGGATATTAGGCTTAAACTCTTGCTTTTCCTCTCCCTTTGAGGGAGAGGACGCGTTTGCCTTGGGTTTAGCTGCTTTAGCTAAGCCCGTAGGCAAACCGAGGTGAGGGGGGCACGTTTAAATTCACCCTCACCCAGCTTCGGCTAAGCTGCTGCGAAGCAAAGCCTGCGCAACCCTCTCCCGCTTTGCAGGAGAGCGACTGTGTTATGAGTCCTGACCCTAGGTCAATGCACAACCGCATGAGGTTCTGTACTGCGGCAGAAGCTGCCCATGGAATGGCAATAAATGATGATAAAACTCCCGGCAACGCGCGCTGAGATATCAGGGCAGGGCCGCCAAGCTCCGCCCCAAAATCTTACTTTTTCCCGGCCTTTTTCAGCGTCGTAACCTTGGATGCTTTTTCCTTTTTGCTGCCAGAAGCCTTGGCTTCGATGGCGTCCACAGCCGCGACGGCGGCAAGGTTGAGCAGGTCGGATACGTTGGAGTTCATCTGCGCGATCTGCACCGGCTTTTCCAGGCCCATCATGATGGGGCCGATGGTTACGCCGTCGCCCAGTTCCTGCAGCATCTTGGAAGAGATATGTGCGGAATGCAGCGCGGGCATGATCAGCACGTTGGCAGGGGCGGACAGGCGGCAGAACGGATAAAGCGCCAGCAGGTCCTTGTTGAGCGCTATGTCGGCTGCCATTTCGCCGTCATACTCGAAATCCACTTCCAGCGTGTTCATGATGTTGATGGCGTCGCGTACGCGCTGCGCCTTTTCACGCATCGGGTTGCCGAAGGTGGAGAAGGAGAGGAACGCCACGCGCGGCTCAAGCCCCATCTCCTTCGCTTTCTCAGCGGTGCGGATGGCAATCTGCGCAAGCTTTTCCGGCTCGGGCAGTTCATGCGTGGTGGTGTCGGAGAGGAACACGGTCTTGCCCTTGGCGATCATGACGGTGAGGCCGAACAGCAGGTGGTTCTTCTTGGTGGGGATCACGCGGGTGATGTCCTGCATACACACATTGTAATTGCGGGTCACGCCGGTCACGAGCGCGTCGCCGTCACCCATGGCCAGCAGGGCTGCGGCAAAGGTGTTGCGGTCGTTCTTCACGAGGCGGGCGCAGTCGCGGCGCTGATAGCCCTGACGCTGCACGCGCTTGTAGACGAGGTCGATATACGGTTCGAGGTTCTTGATCAGCGACGCGTTGGTGATGGTGAGCGATCCGTCGTCTTTCACGCCCATTTTCTTCATCGCGCTCTTCACCTTTTCGGCGCGGCCCACGAGAATGGGCTTGCCGTAGCCGTTGTCGCGCCACTGCACTGCGGCGCGGATAACCTTTTCGTCCTCGCCTTCCGCGAAGATCATGCGTTGCGGGTTGTTCTTCAGTTTGCGGAACAAGAGGCCCATATGGTTGGCGGTGGGGTCGCGGCGGGCGGTGAGTTCGAGGCGGTAGCCGTCAAAGTCCTTGATGGGCTTGCGCGCAACGCCCGTTTTCATAGCAGCCTTCGCTACCGCGATCGGCAGGGTGGTGATGAGGCGCGGGTCGAACGGCGTGGGAATGATGTATTCCGCGCCGAATTCCATCTTGCGGCCTGAATAGGCGGCGGCCACTTCGTCGGGCACTTCCTCGCGGGCAAGGGCCGCCAGCGCTTCGGCGCAGGCGATCTTCATTTCGTCGTTGATTTCGGACGCGCGGCAGTCGAGTGCGCCACGGAAAATGTAGGGGAAGCCCATCACGTTGTTGACCTGGTTCGGGTAGTCGGAACGGCCCGTGGCGATGATGGCGTCCTTGCGAACGGACATTACCTCTTCCGGGCGGATTTCGGGATCGGGGTTGGCCATAGTGAAGAGAATGGGATTCTTCGCCATTGCCTTCACCATTTCCTTGCTGACGGCTCCTTTTACGGAGAGGCCGAGGAACACGTCGGCGCCGGTCATGGCGTCGAGCAGCGTGCGCTTGCTGGTCTTGGTGGCGTGGGCGGATTTCCACTGGTTCATGGTCTTGTCGTTGCGGCCCTGATAGATCACGCCGGATTTATCGCACAGGAATGCGTTCTGGTCCTTCACGCCCATCTTCTTGATCAGTTCAAGGCATGCGATGCCGGCTGACCCTGCGCCGTTGACCACGACCTTCATATCGGAGAATTTGCGGCCGGTGAGATGTGCGGCGTTGATAAGGCCCGCCGCGCAGATGATTGCGGTGCCGTGCTGGTCGTCATGGAACACGGGGATGTCCATGAGTTCCTTCAGGCGCTGTTCGATGATGAAGCATTCCGGTGCGGCGATGTCTTCAAGGTTGATGCCGCCCCAGCTCGGGCCGAGATATTTCACGCAGTTGACGAATTCGTCCACGTCGGTGGTGTCCACTTCGATGTCGATGCCGTCGATATCCGCAAAGCGTTTGAACAGGATGCCCTTGCCTTCCATAACCGGCTTGCTGGCGAGTGCGCCCAGATTGCCGAGGCCAAGCACCGCTGTGCCGTTGGAGATGACCGCAACAAAGTTGCCCTTGGCGGTGTAGTCATACGCCTTGCTCGGGTCTTTTTCGATCTCAAGGCAGGGAATGGCAACGCCGGGGGAATAGCCCAGCGAAAGGTCACGCTGGGTGAGCAGCGGCTTGGTTGCAACAACGGCGAGTTTGCCGGGCTTGCCCTCACTGTGGAACGCTAATGCTTCTTGATCGGTGATGGGCTGTTTGTCCTTTGCCATATTTTTTCCTGATTTTCCTGCGGCGGATGTGTTAGTAAAAATACATATTTTAACCGTGCTTTTGTAAGCCGGAGAGTCTTACTTCCATACCGCAAGCCCAGTTGCAAGGAAAAAAGTGAGGATTGCTGCGGTGCAGCAAAGGTTTAGGGGGTTGGAAACACAGTGATCACGTCAGGCGGATTTGCCGCGCTTCAGCCGCTTGTCTGCCCAGTTAAGCAGCTTCTCGCCGCCGGGCAGATAGGTGGCTGCCATGATGACCAGCCCATGCAGCGGAAAGCGCAATACGCTCCTGCCGCTGCCCGCGTAATAAAGCACCCACGGCATGCGGCTGATGTTAATGGCGCTGATGCGCAGCCACGAAAGTTTATAGGAGAACGTTTCAGCCAACCGGCCACTATTGTCTTTTAAAATAAATCGGCGTGCCTGCGGTTCTTCTTCCACCGTCAGGCCGCCTTTGGCATGGGCGACGATGTGCGCCTTCAGCCGCATGGCACGGCGTCTGGCTTCCTGCTGGATGCGGTGCGACACCAGTGTGAACCATGCGCGGTTATTCTGCAGCATGCGTCGGAAGCGGGCGGTGCCGGTAAGGCCGATGCCTGCGCCTTCACCGGAAAAGCGCGCATGCGGCAGGGGGATATCACGGTTATAGTGCGTGTGTGTCCAGCGGTCTGACGTGTAAAGATAGAACGATACGAATTGCTGGAATGTATCTGGCCCCAGGCAGGGGTTCCAGTCACCCCCCAGATCCAGCCAGCGCTTGGTATAGAACGCGATGCTGTCGGGCACATAACCGCATTCCCAGAAATCGGTGTAATTGCGGAAACGGTACTGTGAGCCGCGCAGACGGAAGATATGGTCAGGGTAGTATCCCACAAATCCGCGCAGTTCAGTATCCCATCCCTTGCTTTCAAACAGGAACTCGTCGCTGAAATTGGTGACGAAATACACATCCGGGTGCGTCATCTCCAATAACGGGTTCAGCGGTTTCCATAAAGTGGAATAGCCCTTGATGATATCGGTCTGCAGTACGCGCAGCGTAAATGTGCGTTTGGCTTTTTCCGCTTCCACGGCCTGCTCCATCGCCGTGTCGCCTTTATCAATGTGCAGCAGCACTTCGATGTCGGCAGGGCGGTCTGCTGTGGCTTCGATACTGTCGAAGAAAATGCCGATCTGGCGTGGACGGTTGCTGTTGAGCTGTATAGAAATGAATGGCATGTAAGTTATTTATCTGCTGGTAGTGGCGGAGGCAACCGCAAAGATGCTATCGGCCTTGTCTGGCTGGAGCAACCCCGCTATAGCTTACTGTATGAAAGCAGAAGTAAAAGAAACAGACGCACCGGCGGCGATCACCCCCGCCATGCAGCAATATTTAAACAGCAAGGCGGAGTATCCCGATTGCCTGCTGTTCTATCGCATGGGTGATTTTTACGAGTTGTTCTTTGATGACGCAAAAAAAGCTGCCGAGGTGCTGGGCATCGCGCTCACCAGGCGCGGCAGGCATAACGGCGAAGACATACCCATGTGCGGCGTGCCGGTGCATAGCTCCGAAGGTTACCTGCACACGCTCATAGGGCAGGGGTGCCGCGTGGCCATTTGCGAACAGATGGAGACGCCGGAAGAAGTAAAGAAGCGCGGAAGCAAGGCGGTGATGCGCCGCGAGGTGGTGCGCGTGGTGACGCCCGGTACGATCACCGAAGATGCGTTGCTGGATACGCGCCGCTCCAATTACCTTGCTTCACTTGCGCAGGCGAATGGCAGCTGGTCACTCGCATGGCTGGAGCTTTCCACGGGTGAGTTCCGTTTCTCCAACCCGGCATTATCGGTGCTTTCATCGGAACTGGCGCGCATCGCGCCGCATGAGGTGCTGGTGGGCGAAAGCGCAAATGCTACGCTTAAGGCGCAGGAATTCTGGCTGGAGTGGAAAGGGCAGACAACCATCCAGCCTGATGTATGGTTCGACGCTGTGAAAGGCGAACGCCGCCTGAAGGAATATTTTCAGGTGGCGGCGCTGGAGGCCGTGGCCGACCTTACGCCTGCCGATGCAGCCGCCTGCGGCGCGCTCATTGAATACATAACCCTCACGCAGAAGGCCTCGTTGCCGCGTCTGGATGCGCCCGTGCGTCAGGGCAGCGACGCGGTGCTGCTCATCGACCCCGCCACGCGCCGTAATCTTGAACTGATCCATACGCTCAGCGGTGAACGCAGGGGTAGCCTGCTTTCCGTCATCGATAAGACCATTACCGGCGGCGGTGCGCGTTTGCTGGCATCGCAACTCACCGCACCGCTTACCGATACCGTTGCGATCACAAGCCGCCTCGATGCGGTGGAATATTGCCTGAATGAAACGCACCTGCGCCGCAGCTTGCGCGAGTTCCTGCTGGAATGCCCGGATATTGAACGCGCGCTGTCACGCCTTTGCCTTGACCGTGGCGGCCCGCGCGACCTGCTGGTGATCCGCAACGGGCTTGGCTCCTGTATCAAGGTGCGCGGCGTGCTGGAAGCGCGCGCCGCCCTATTGCCGCAGGAGTTGCAGGTGCAAAGCGAGCGTATCGGCAGCCACGATGTTTTGATTGAACTGCTTGGCCGCGCATTGAAAGACGATGTGCCTGTTCTTGCGCGTGAAGGCGGCTTCGTGCGTGAAGGCTACAACGCCGCGCTCGATGAATTGCGCATGCTGCGCGACGAAGGCAAGCGCCTTATCGCAGCGCTTGAAACCCGCTACCAGCAGGAAACGGGCATCAGCAGCCTCAAGATACGTTTCAATAATGTGCTGGGCTATTTCGCCGAGATCACCGCGCAGCACCAGAAGAAGATCACCGAACTGTTCATCCACCGCCAGACGCTGGCCAACGCCATGCGCTATACCACCACGGAGCTTGGCGAACTGGAGCGCAGGATAGCAGAAAGCGCTGACCGCGCGGTGAAGCTGGAGCTGGAGATTTTCGCACATATACTTGCTCAGATAAAAGCCGGTGCTGATGCCGTAGCAACCGCCGCGCGTGCGCTGGCCGCGCTGGATGTGGCGGCGTCGCTGGCGGAACTGGCACTGGAAAAACGCTACACGCGCCCGCTGGTGGATGCCTCACTCGCATTCGATATTAAGGGCGGTCGCCATCCGGTGGTGGAAGACATGCTGCAAAAAACCGGGCAGGGCGCGTTCATCAGTAACGGCTGCAACCTTGAGGCTGCGCAGCGCCTGTGGCTGCTCACCGGCCCCAACATGGCGGGCAAATCCACGTTCCTGCGCCAGAACGCGCTCATCACGCTGCTGGCGCAGATGGGAAGCTTTGTTCCTGCGGATAACGCGCATATCGGCATTGTGGACCGCGTATTCAGCCGCGTAGGCGCGGCGGACGACCTCGCGCGCGGGCGCTCCACCTTCATGGTGGAGATGGTGGAAACCGCTACTATCCTCAATCAGGCGACGTCGCGCTCGCTGGTGATACTGGATGAAATTGGCCGTGGCACCGCCACGTTCGACGGGCTTTCCATCGCATGGGCGGTGGCCGAGCATCTGCATAACGCCACGCAGTGCCGCGCGCTGTTCGCCACGCATTACCACGAGATGACGGCGCTGGCTTCGTCGCTTGCATCCTTCGCCTGCTACACGATGAAGGTGAAGGAATGGAAGGGGGATGTGATCTTCCTGCATGAAGTGATGAAAGGTGCGGCGGATCGCTCTTACGGCATCCATGTGGGCAGGCTCGCAGGTTTACCCGCCAGCGTGATCGCGCGTGCAAATGAGGTGCTGCAGACACTCGAAGCGACACAGGGACGTCAGGTGGCGGCCAGGCTTGCCGACGACCTGCCGCTGTTCAGCTCCGTGCGTGAGCCGGAACCCGCCAAACCCTCTGCGCTGGAGCTGGAAGTGGCCGGGATGAACCCTGATAACCTCACGCCAAGAGAGGCGTTGGAGTGGTTGTATAAACTGAAAGCGCAGCTTTAGGCGCGTATGGAATAGGCAGCGTTGTTTGCCGCTTCCCGGTTCTTTTCGATATGCGCGAGGTGGCCGCCCACGGGGCGTTGCACGCGGCTGGCCCATTCCGTCTCCGCGGGCTGCGTGTCCGATGCGGCATTGACCGGCGGTGCGGCGTCATCCGTATGCCCAGCTCTAGCCAGCTTCTTTTCCTTATGCGCGGTGATCTTGCGGGCGAACAGGCGGCTGGAGAAATAAAGCCCAGCCGTGCACACGGAGGTGTAGAACGCTTCGAAAATACTTATCTTGGCGATTTCTGCGCCATCATGTTTGCCAAAGAATTTATCTACACCGGGATTTTTCTTGATCCAGTTGCCAAGCTTTTTGCCGGGAATATGAAACATCTTATCGTTAAGGCTGATCTTCGCACCTTCGGCAAAATGCGGCGCTGTATTGGGCAGTGCCTTGGCTTCCAGCGCAACCGCCGTGTTCACCACTATCGCTGCTGTGGCGGCGCGCCCGCCAAGTACGCTGAGCCAGCTTTGCTTGGGTTCGGCTTTATACACATTGGGATCATCCGGTTCAGAGCCGAGTTTCTTGTCTATCCATTTGCCGATGCGCTCACGGCGGTCTTCCAGCAGTTTGATGACGGGAGCGAGCAGTGAACCGTCAGCGAACGAGAAGAACACCATCTTTGACATCTCAGCCGTTTTTGGCTTCATGCCCATATCCTGGAACTTATCCACCAGCCACGCGCCACGTTTATGGATTAATTCCCCTGCTTTCCCATAGACAAGTTTCTCTCCCGCTTCGAGCGTATCTTTTTTCCAGTCCAGCGACCGGCCTGCTGTGGTCAGGTTGCCCTTGGTGGTGAGGTAGGTGGCGGCGACCGATATAACGAATACGCCCACATTGGTGATGAGCGGGTAGAGCATGACGTCGAATACGCGCAGGCCCGTGGAACGTTTGGGGCGTTTGCCCTTAGGTGCAGCTTTTGCATCGGCGGGGGATGCATCCTGCTGGTCGGAATCTTTTATTTCCGGCGCTGGATTGTTATTCTGCATGATTTCCATGTAACTAATTTACACGGATTTTCCTAATAATCATGTTAAAGTTATGTGAATAACTACATATTTTTTATGTGAATATGTAATTTTAATTATTCTAATTCCATGTAACCTAAACTTCATTTGACTAAAGCCACTTATCTGGGAAAATCACTGGGTCGCGCCGCCTGCCATTTCCCCAAAAGCTGCACCTGTGATGAAGCAGGCCCTTGAAAGCTGTGAGCTTGAGGGTGGCTGGGTGATTTCAAAAGAGCATATCAGCCAGTCATGGGAAGAGTTGAAGCAAAGCACAAGAACCGCAGAGGATTTTGAAACAACTGCGTTCATAATGCTCGATATGAACAGGTTGCTCGGGAATAAAGACGATGCAACTGCGAATCCGCAAGGCTTTACCGAACGGGATTTCGCGCGATTCGGCATAAAGCGCGACGAATACCTGACGCTGCTGGATGAAACGGCTATGAATCTGGCGCGCGGCTTATTGAAGCAGGCTAGGTAGGCATCGTTTCGACTGGTGCATGGGTAATTTGCTGTGCATGGGGGTGTTCCTCCGTTTTCTGTGTTACCCCACCCCCATCATGGGTGAGGTTGCCAACAATGGCTTGTCCGCCCGCGTTCACTGTCACATGCTCAACGGTGACTTTCTGCTGTCCCTTGCCTTGATAGCGATTCAAGGCTTCCATGAGGATGGCATAACCTGTGTGCCTAGAACATTTGCAAACTCATCCTAAACGCAAGGCAAGCAGCATACGCTTGTCACTTAATACGCGTTGCCCTCGTGAAGCGTTGCAATTATCGCGTACTCTCAGTTATGTTGGATTTTAACTGCTTCAGAACCCTGAGATTTATAACATGGACTATCTGGCGATACGTGAGGTGCTATTCGACCATTTCAAAGCTCTGCGTGAGCGTATGAAAGAGCAAATCAACACGCATGAAGGCTGGTACACTCCTGCCATGGCATGGAAACCTCCAAATGCAAAAACTGTAACCTATGTCTCCGGTATGGACTGTTACCTATCTCTCAGGTAGGACATAACGTTCACACAGGCTGGGTGTCCGCCTTCGCGGGGATGACGTTTTGTTAAACTCCTGCGTTGCTAAGCAAAACCTCACTTTTAACAGCAACGGGCATCAGTGGTTTCTTGTCAGAAACGACGCACTAAAAATCTTCCACCCTTTCGAAGACACCATGGCTGTTTGTACGTATCTAATTAGTCGTTGCTTGCTATAGCCCGCCCATCACGGTTCTTTGGAATTATTCTTGTCCTGTGGAATAACAGCAGCCTTTTGTTCTTGCTCATAACCCTTTTGAGAAACAAAAAAATTGAACCGGCTTGAAATTGGCGATACCATTATTGCCTAGCTTCGTTCACTTCATACGTTTATGCAAAAAAGTAAAGATGGATTTACGCTGATTGAACTGTCCATTGTTCTGGTCATCGTTGGTTTAATAGTAGGTGGGATTCTTGTTGGTCGCGATCTGATCAGCGCTTCTGCTGTGCGCGGGCAGATCAGCCAGATAGAGAAATACCAGCAGGCGGTGAACACGTTTCGCCTGAAATATGATTTTCTTCCGGGAGATATTCCCAATCCCGAAGCAACTAATTTCGGTTTTGCAACGCGTGGGCAATATACCGGCCAGGGAGACGGAAACGGCCTTCTCGAAGGTGTGGTCGATAATACGGGTTCGCCTTCTCTTGGCGGAGTTTACCTGTTAGGTGAACTTAGCATGCTATGGGTGGATTTGAGCGTTGCGAAGCTTATTAACGGCAATTTCAATACTGCCACCCCCTCAACTTTTACAGGGGTTGCTGTATCCGGAACAAATTTAACTAAATATTTCCCGGAAGCAAAAATCGGACAGGGAAATTTTATTTATGTCTGGAATTTTAAAAGTTCCACACAAGTGAATTACTTTGCCATCAGTTCCATCACGAACATAAACGGCTCCGGACAACTTACCACTGACCCAGCACTTGCGGTGAAGCAGGCCCATGCGATTGACAGCAAGATGGATGACGGAATGCCTCAGAAAGGAAGGGTAGTTGCCACTTACATACACAACTTCTCATATAATGTTGGCGCTGCGGGAGGTGGAACTACTGGTGCCGCCGGTACCGCAGCAACTGCTGGCAGCAGCGTTACCTGCTATGATAATAACAATGTCAACACCGCTACCCAGCAATACTCTATCAGTCAAAATAACGGGGCTGGAATGAATTGCGCGCTGAGTTTCCAGTTCCAGTAAAAAGTGTCTTGCGGCTCTGGAGCGTAACAGATGTTGTTGTATGATAAACTATGGTGTTCCTGCCGAATTAAAGGTTTGAGAAATGCAAGGGATGCAGGTATTAGTTCTAAGCGGCGCATCAATTTCTGTATCTTATGCAAATTATTACCCCTTCTGATTTTCAAGGAAAAAGTGCCTTTACCCTGATTGAACTCAGTATTGTGCTCGTCATCATCGGCCTTATCGTCGGGGGCATACTGACCGGACGTGATCTGATCAACGCAGCAGGCGTGCGTGCACAGGTCGCCCAAATTGAGAAATACCAGCAGGCTGTGAACACTTTTCGGGGGAAATATGGCGCGCTGCCCGGCGATATTGATAATGTCAGCGCTCTGCGGTTTGGCCTGGCGCCGCGCGGCTCTAATTTAGGGCAAGGCGATGCAAACGGAATTATCGAAGGCGTAAATTCAACGTCTGCGAATAATAACTACGGTTTTACGTTCGGTGCCGGGGAAACACTGATGGTTTGGGTAGATCTAAGCGCCGCTCGGCTGATAGACGAGAGATTTACCGCAGGCAGCGCTACCGCGATGCTTTCCGGCCCTGTCTCTGGCAGCACTATCAATAATTATTTCCCACCCGCCAGGATTGGCCAGGGAAATTATGTGTATATTTACAGTTCAGCCTACTGGCCAGGGGCCAACTCTTTCGGCATTTCTGCCATCCAGAATATTGTGGCTTCCGGTAACGGCTGTGGCTGGTGCATGGCTTCCAGCACCGCTCTTTCCGCGCAACAGGCATACAGCATTGACGCTAAAATTGATGATGGTCTGGCTAATAAAGGCAGGGTGGCGGCACGCTATATGGATTACAGCGCCTTTGGCAGCTCTGGCGTGGGCTGGACTTCCTATGCTTCCAGCAGTTCCGGTTCCACCTGCTTTGAAACAACTACCAGTCAGTATTCGTATGCTGTTGCCACTAATGCTTTAAACTGCGCGCTGGCTATCAAATTCCAATAAATTGTGGCTGGCTGATGTAACAAAGAAGTACCGTTACAGAACACTTCGTTTGTATATTAATTTGGGGGCTGTCCTAGCTAACTAGTATAGGTGTTTATCAACCCATTGTTTCAGTTGTTTTAATTGTGCTTGTGGGTTTGGATTGTTAAAACGCCACTCACATTCCTTCAAAAATAGCGCGAAATTCTGTCGTGGTACACCATTAAATTTCCGCATGTGCCGCTTGGCCTGATTCCAGAAATTCTCGATGCCATTAATGTGGTTT
>JAMIFV010000031.1:0-47878 GCA_035906055.1 Alphaproteobacteria bacterium
ACATATAACAGAGCAGAAAACACCTGATAATGGCTGACATTGCGCGGACGACCAGCGCGTGAGTAATGCGCGGCAATCAATGGTAATATATGCGCATCAAAAAACGACTCGGATACAGGGTAAAAGCGTGGGTTCATATGATACACTCCTATCTTGGGAGCACTATCACCTAAATCTTAATAATTAACTAACAGTGTCTACTAAAAAAGCGCCGTATGCGCGGAGGAGTTTTATACGACGACCCCACGAAGCGAGGGGGAGCGGTAGCGGGGGCGAGACGCCCCCCTAATTTATAAAATAAACGGAGGCTGCCTGTTCTGCAGTGCATCCGCTATTCGTTCGGCGAAGCTTCTTTGTCCACCGGATGCTCTTCCCGCATCTGCGCCTGCTGCATGGCCTTCTGCCATTGTTCCGGCGTGATGTCCGTGAGCTTGTCCGCCAGCGACTCCGCCAGCTTGCCTTGTGCCTTTGGCGATTGCGGTTGCCTGCTCATATGCTTCTCCATCGATTACTGTGACCTTGCCGCCCACGCTCTTGGCGATAAGGCGAAGATAATGTTCATTATTGTCGAATACCAGCCCGACATCGAACAGGCCATGATAGCCGGGAAGCTCCGTGGCAAAGGCCTGATGCGTCTTAAGTGCCGTCCCAACATCCGTATGCCTGCCGGTCCTGGCCTGACGCGCGGCAATACGCTGGAGCGCTGTTTCCGGGCTCACCGACACGGATGCGAACATAGTCTCATAGCCGTTGTCTTTTGCCTGCCTCACCAGCCTGCGCACCACTTCGGGGTCGTCCATATGGTAATCGATTATAATGGGGGAATGCTGACTGTAAGCCAGTTCGCGACCACGGGCGAATAACTCACCTGAAATGCGCGTGAAGGCCGATTGCTGGCTTCCTGTTGCCACTGCCTTTGCACGGACATCAAACAGGGGACGCAACGCCCCCACCCCGGGAAGCGCAAAAAGATCATCCAGAATGCCACTGCCGAACTCGGCAATGTACTGGCGCTTTACGCCATTCTCTTCCAACGCGCCAGCCACCAGTTCCTTGAGCGTGGACTTGCCCGAACCTTTGCCGCCGCCGACCATCACCAACAGCCTGGCAGGGTTAAAATCCGCCGGGGGGTGTAGGGGGTCGACAGACGCCACCACCCGCCGCATAATGGCGGGCGATGCCAGTTCGGTCAGTAGTCTTTCTGTGGCCGATAATAATGCCATAATCGCCAGAAACCTGTGTGGAAGCCGCATAATAGCACAGCGCTTTTAACGTTTCATTAACTAAAAACATGCTTTGTTAATCGCTTAATGACTGAAAAACCGTTGTAATCTTTAAATTTCGCCAAAGGACTTTTATGACCGACGCTACCCCTATCACCGTTGCCTATGGCGACGGCATCGGCCCCGAGATCATGGATGCCACCCTCAATATCCTCGCTGAAGCCAAGGCAAAGCTGAATATCGAAACGATCGAGGTCGGCGAGAAGGTCTACACCAAAGGCAATTCCACCGGCATCCCGGCGGAAGCATGGGCATCACTGCGCCGCACCAAAGTGCTGCTGAAAGCCCCCATCACCACCCCGCAGGGCGGCGGGTATAAGAGCCTCAACGTTACCATGCGCAAGACGCTCGGCCTCTATGCCAACATACGTCCCTGCGTGTGCTATCACCCGTTCGTGAAGACCAACCACCCGAAGATGGACCTCGTCATCGTGCGCGAGAACGAGGAAGACCTTTACGCGGGCATCGAATACCAGCATACGCCCGACGCGGTGCATTCCATCAAGCTTATCACCCGCTCCGGTTCCGAGCGTATCGCGCGTTATGCGTTTGAATACGCGGTAAAGAATGGCCGTAAAAAAGTGACCTGCATGTCGAAAGACAATATCATGAAGATGGCCGACGGTACGTTCCATAAAATTTTCGACGAGGTGGCCAAGGAATACCCGCAGATCGAGAAGGATCATTTTATCATCGATATCGGCACCGCGCGCATCGCCAGCGCCCCGGAAAAATTCGACGTGATCGTGACGGAAAACCTCTACGGTGACATTATCTCCGACGTGGCTGCCGATGTTTCCGGCTCCGTAGGCCTTGCCGGTTCTTCCAATATCGGTGAGAACTTCGCCATGTTCGAGGCTATCCACGGCTCCGCACCTGATATCGCAGGCAAGGATATGGCCAACCCCTCCGGCCTTCTGGGCGGCGCCATCATGATGCTTATCCATATCGGCCAGCCCGATGTGGCCACCCGCGTGCATAACGCATGGCTCGCCACGCTGGAAGCGGGCATCCATACCGGCGACATCGCCAACGAGACCACCAGACAAAAAGTGGGCACGGAGGAATTCGCCAAGGCCGTTATGGCACGCATTGGCGAAACACCCAAGAGCCTGAAAGCCGCGAACTATAAAGCCACCGGCAACAGCGCCAGCGCCGCCAGACGCGCCCTGCCCGCCTACAACCCCACCCGCAGCCTTGCCGGTGTGGACGTATTCGTCTATTCCACCAGCACGGACGTGAACGCTTTGGCAGAGAAGCTGAAGGCTGTAAGCGGCGATGCGCTGGCGCTGCAGACTATCTCGGGCAAAGGCCTCAAACTATGGCCGGACTATGTGCCGGGCATGAGCCTCTCCGACCAGTATAATTGCCGTTTCAAGGCATCCAAACCCGGCATTACCCATGCGGATCTGGCAGCGCTCACCGCCAGGCTGGCCAGTGCAGGCATCGACTTCGTAAAAACGGAAAACCTTTATGACTTCGACGGAAAGCCGAGCTATACCCTTGGACAAGGCGAATAACCGGAAAGGATTCACCCTCATCGAGCTTTCCATCGTTCTGGTCATCATCGGCCTGATCGTGGGGGGTGTGCTTGTAGGGCGCGATCTTATCAGCGCCGCTTCCATGCGGGCGCAACTCCAGCAGATCGAAAAATACCAGGTCGCGGTTAATACGTTCCGCGGCAAATACGGCTACCTGCCCGGCGACATACCCAACCCGGATGCTATCAATTTCGGCTTTGCCTCACGCGGCATCTATGCCGGACAGGGCGATGGCAACGGGGTCATTGAAGGCGTTTCCCTGAATGCCGCCTCACGTAATTTCGGGTATGTTTTTGGCGCAGGCGAAATACCGATGTTCTGGGTCGATCTGGCATTTGCACGGCTGATCGATGCAACATTCACGGCAGGCAGCCCCAGCACCCCTCCCGGAGCCGCAGTAACAGGCACCAATATTGTTAACTACATGCCCAAAGCGAAATTCGGGCAGAATAACTACATATATGTCTACAGTAATAACCTTGTTGCATGCTGCGGCTATGACACGTACTACGCGACGAACTTCTTCGGCCTTTCCGCCGTCACCAGTTTGAATCCGTCCGCACCAAGCTGTTCCTGGTGCATGGCTTCCAACGTCAGCCTTACGGTTGCGCAAGCCCACAACATGGATCAGAAGGTCGATGATGGCCGCCCGACGCGCGGCAAGGTTTATGCGCGGTTTGCCGATTACCAGACTTCCAGCAGTGTTGCGATGTCGGCCAATGCCGCCACCTCTTCTGCCACCACGTGCTATGACTCCACCAACTACAATTACTCCCTCGACTATAATAACGGTGCGGGCGTCAATTGCGCACTCAGCTTTAAATTTCAATAAAGTTTATTAATAACAATATCCTGATTCATCAAAATACATACATATTGTATCTTTGCGCAGATGCGTTGACTTTAAAGGGGCATGCGGGTTAAGTGGCAACCCAACCCAAGATGAAAGCATAGCCATGTCCGCCAAACAAGAAACGATTCTGGATACCACCCTCAAGACCATTCCCCCCCTGAACCCCGAGGGCTGGAAATTCATCGCGCTGTTCGCCGCCGTCACCGCGCTGCTGAGCCTGTTCTCCACTTATTTGTTCTGGGCGGGCGTGGTGCTCACCTTGTGGTGCGCGTGGTTCTTCCGCGACCCCATCCGCACCGTGCCCTCGCGCGAAGGCCTGGTCGTGAGCCCGGCAGACGGCATCGTCACCAAGATCGTAAGCGTGGTGCCCCCGCAGGAACTTAACCTCGGCAGCAATGAACGTGTGCGCATCAGCGTATTCCTCAACGTATTCAACGTGCATGTGAACCGTATCCCGGCACAATCCACCGTCACCGGGCTCAATTATTTCCCCGGCGCGTTTTTCAATGCGTCGCTGGATAAAGCCAGTGAAGAGAACGAGCGTCAGCACGTAACCCTTACCCTGCCGAATGGCAAGACAATGGGCGTAGTGCAAATCGCAGGCTTTGTAGCCCGCCGTATCCTCTGTCAGCTCAAGCTCAACGACAGCATGGCCACCGGCCAGCGCTTCGGCCTTATCCGCTTCGGCAGCCGTGTGGATACCTACCTGCCCGAAGGCGCTATCCCCCTCGTGGTGGAAGGCCAGGTTGCAGTGGGCGGTGAAACCATTTTCGCCGACCTCGATTCCAAGGAAACCCAGCGCACGGGAGTGAAGATCTGATGGCACGCCGCCGTGGCAGAAAACAGCGCCTGATCGAACTGCCGATATCCCGGCTGTTCCCCAACATGGTGACGTTAATCGGCCTGTGCTGCGGCCTTACTTCTATCCGCCTCGCCATGGACAAACGCTTCGAGGAAGCGGTAGGCATCCTGATGATCGCGGCTATCGTTGACGGGCTGGATGGCCGCCTCGCGCGCCTGCTTAACGCCACCAGCATGTTCGGCGCGCAGCTTGATTCGCTGTCTGACTTCCTGTGCTTCGGCGTCGCCCCGGTCATGGTGATGTACCTGTGGAGCCTGCATGACATCAAGGGCATCGGCTGGGCATGCGTGCTGTTTTATGCCATCTGCTGCGCGCTGCGCCTCGCGCGTTTCAACACCAGCATCATCGGCGACCAGAACAATCTCAACGGCGAATGGAAGAAGAACTTCTTCACCGGCATTCCTTCCCCCGGCGGCGCCATGCTGGCCATGCTGCCGCTGGTCACAAGCTTTTACGGTCCCAGCCTGTTCTCCTCGCCTGCGTTTGCGGCATTGTGGGTGACGCTCATCGGCTGCCTGATGGCAAGCCGTATCCCCACCTTTGCGGTGAAAAAGCTGCGTATCCGCCATGAACTGGTACTGCCCGTAATGTTCATCTTCTGCATGTATATCACCCTGCTGCTGGTGGAAACATGGGCGATGTTCATTGTCACCTCTGCCGGGTACATGTTCTCCATATTTTTCAGCGTCAGGCGGTATCGCAAACTGGAAAAGCAACACGCAGCGCCTGTGCCTGCTTCTACCTCAGCCTGATCTTCATAGTAATAATCGTACCGATCAGCACCAATGAAATGGTATTGGCCAGTATCAGAGGCCAGTCGCCCTTGAGAAAGCCGTACAGCGCCCACAGCGCGACGCCGGTGAACAGCATGCTGAACGCGGCCAGCGAGATGCCTGCCGCCTGGCGTGAGCGGATCACATGCCAGGCCTGGGGCACATAGCACAGGGTGGTGATGATGGCGGCAAGGAACCCAACAATGTCGGTCATGCTATGCCAGCGCCGCGATAGCTGCGCGCGCCACCACAGCATCGTCGGATGACTGCATGCCGGAAACGCCGATAGCACCTATGATTTTTCCGTGGCGTTCGATCGGCAGGCCGCCTTCGAGTGCCGTGACGCCGGGCATGGAAAGCACCTTGGTGCCCATGCCGCCGCCTGCGACTGCCGCTTCAAACGCCTGCGTGGGGCGTTTGAACTTGAGCGAAGTCTCCGCCTTCAGCCGCGCGATTTCAATGCTGCCCAGCTGCGCGTTATCCATTTTGTGCAGCGCAACAAGATGCGCGCCTGCATCCACGATGGCGATCACCATCGGCCAGCCGTTCTTCGCTGCCTCCTTTTGGGCGGCCTCCAGCATGAGTTTGGCTTCGGAAAGCGTAAGCGAATGGCCATATTCCAGCGGTGCGGGCATAAAAACTCCTATAACTCTGTTGTTTATCACTTCTAGCGCAAGCTGCTAATAAGGCCAGCAATTTATTGCAATTGCCGGTCTGCGGCTGTAAAAACCGAGCCATGAACAATAAAAACCCCAGCCTGCTGCCCTCAGGCTTTTATGACCTGCTGCCGCCGGATGCCCGCAAGGAGTCCGCTGCGGTCGCGCAGCTTATTGCGTCTTTTGAGTCCTATGGCTATGCGCAGGTGACTCCCCCGCTTATGGAATTCGAGGCCAGCCTGCTCAGTGGCCGCGGCGCGTCACTTTCCGCACAGACTTTCCGCGTGATGGACCCGCTTTCGCAAGCCATGATGGGCGTGCGGGCCGATATCACCATGCAGGTGGCACGCATCGCATCCACGCGCATGAACACCGCGCCCCGCCCCTTGCGCCTCTGCTATGCGGGGCAGATACTCCAGATAAAACCCGAAGCCCTGCAGAACGAGCGCCAGCTCACGCAGGCAGGCATCGAGCTTATCGGCACGGATTCGCTCAATGCCGATGTGGAAGTGATGATGATCGCCACCAAAGCGCTTCTGGCTCTGGGTATTGAAGGCCTCTCACTCGACATCAACCTGCCGGGGCTGCTTGGCACGCTTTGCCCCGAAGCGATGAACTCCAGCGAACTGCAGGCAAAAGTACGCGACGCCGTTTCCCATCGCGATACGGCCAGCATCCGTAAGCTGCCGCTGAAGCAGGCCAGCGTGGTGGCCGAGCTTATCGAGGCCGCAGGCGCGCCAGAAAAATGCCTCAGGGTAATGGAAAAGCTGAAGCTGGAGGAAGCGGCATCGCTGCGCACGGTTACTGAGCGCCTCGCCGCTACGGTGCCGGGCGTCAGCGTGACCATCGACCCGCTCGAGTATCGCGGGTTCGACTATCATCAGGGAATTAGTTTTTCATTATTCGCCAAAGGCCTGCGCCACGAGCTTGGCCGTGGTGGCCGCTATAAGGTGGAAAAGGAAACCGCCACCGGCTTCACCATTTACGTAACCCATCTGCTCGACCTGCTGCCCGCACCCGCTACAGGCAGGCGCATACTCGTGCCGCACGATATCGCACCGGCAGAAGTCGCAAAACTGCATGCTGAAAGCTGGGTGACGGTTGGTGCCACCTCTGCCGAAACTGCACAGGAAGCACAACGGCTTGGCATTGCATATATCTGGAAAAAGAACGCTATTACCGAACTCTAGGTCGTGTGCAAACCCCATCCCATCACAAAGTGGGACTAAACACCCTACCGTTGCTATATGGTCGTCCATATGGTATAATAGACCATATGCAACATGATATCCAGAAAATCACCGCCAACCTGCCCGCTGATCTCCTCAAAAAAGCAATGGAGATCACGGGATTAGGCATAACCGAGACACTGCGCGAAGGCCTTAAGGCCATTGAACGCCGCTCAGCCTATCAGCAAATGGCAGGCTTGCGCGGCAAGGTGAAGGTGGCGCAGACATGGGAAGAGCTTAAAGCGGATCGTGAATGATTACGGTCGATAGCTCCACCCTTATCGCCTATATTACAGGCGATTTTTCCCGCGATACCGACATACTCCACGAAAGTTTTATTCAGAATAAAACCGTGGCATTATGCCCACTGGTCGTCACGGAAATGGCAAGTGTAGTGCTTGATGCGCAGGTGCGTGGCCTGTTGCAACAATTTCACCGCCTTGAGTTTAAAGACGGCTTCTGGGAAAGGGCCGGTGCACTGCGTTACCAGCTTATCCACAGGAAACTGAAGGCAGGAATAGCCGATGCCATTATTGCCCAGTCGGCCATTGATCATGCCGCCCCCCTGCTAACCCGCGATCGTGATTTTCGTCATTATGCCACGCTTTGTGGCTTGGAATTGGTAGTGTAAGCAGCTATAAACGCACGCTGTTGCAGTAACCATGCTCAAAGCAGTTTTGGAATTGGCCAGGCAGCCGGGGCGAGGTGCGCGCAGTGTACATGTGAGTACATGAGCACCCCGAGACCGAAGGATAACAACGCCAATTCCAGAAATGCGAGGAGTATGAAATGACAAATGTAGCAGTGATTGGCTCCCAGTGGGGCGACGAAGGTAAAGGTAAAGTGGTGGACTGGCTCTCTGAGCGTGCCGACGTAGTGGTGCGTTTTCAGGGCGGGCATAATGCTGGCCATACGCTGGTGATAGAAGGCGTAACCTACAAGCTTTCGCTGCTGCCTTCCGGGGTGGTACGCCCGGACAAGCTCAGCATCATCGGCAACGGCGTGGTGATCGATCCGTGGGAACTGCTCAAGGAAATGGACTCCGTCACCAAGCTGGGCGTGAAGATTACGCCCGATAACCTCAAGATCGCCGAGAACGCCACGCTTATCCTGCCCATTCACTCCAAGCTGGATCAGGCAAGCGAAGCAAGGCGAGGCGCAGGCAAGATCGGCACGACCGGCCGCGGCATCGGCCCCGCCTATGAAGACAAGGTTGGCCGCCGCGCCATCCGCGTATGCGACCTTGCCGACGCACAAACGCTCGAGGCCAAGCTCGATGCGCTGCTCGCCCACCACACGCCGCTGCTGAAAGCTGCCGGTGTTGAGATTCCGACCAGGGAAGAAATGCTCAAAAGCCTGCTTGAGATCGCCCCGCGCGTGCTCGCGCACGCCATGCCGGTCTGGGTAATGCTCGACGAACTGCGCAAGCGCGGCAAGCGCATCCTGTTTGAAGGCGCGCAGGGCACCATGCTGGATATCGATCACGGAACTTATCCTTTTGTCACCTCGTCCAACACGCTGGCAGGCGCTGCCACGTTCGGCGCTGGCATGGGCATGAACGGCATCGGCTTTGTGCTGGGCATCACCAAGGCCTACACCACGCGCGTAGGCTCCGGCCCCTTCCCCACCGAACTCACCGACGAGATCGGCCAGACCATCGGCAAGATCGGCCATGAATTCGGCACTGTAACAGGCCGTCCGCGCCGTTGCGGCTGGTTCGACGCCGTGCTCGTGCGTCAGGCCATCAAGATCGGCGGCATCACCGGCATCGCGCTGACCAAGGTGGACGTGCTCGACGGGTTCAAGGAAATTAAAATCTGCATCGGCTACAAGCATGACGGAAAAATCTATGACTACCTGCCCGCCAACCCCGCCATTCAGGCCAGCGTGGAACCTATTTACGAAACCATGCCGGGCTGGAGCGAAAGCACCAAAGGCGCCAAGAGCTGGGCGGAACTGCCCGCGCAGGCGATCAAATATGTGCGCCGTATCGAAGAACTGATCGAATGCCAGGTGGCGCTGCTTTCCACCAGCCCCAGGCGCGAAGACACTATCCTCGTACGTGATCCTTTTATTGATTAAGTATATATTTCAATAGGGTAAAACTTCACAAAAATGTCACACACTGATGACCGCACCTGTATTAATGTGTACGGCAAGTAACAGGGAATTTGAACTATATGTCACCTCGCCCCCCCGAAAAAAAATGGCAAAACCGCAAACATGAGCCCATTACGCAGGGAGCGCTGGATGCAGCTATGCAGGCTATCGGGGCGGCGATCAAGGATTACAGTGGCACCGGCGAAGTTCCCGCAGACCATGCAGCGCAAAAAGAGGATATCCTGAACCGTCTCGCATACTCTCTTGTCAACAAGCCCCTCCCTGGCTCTGAGAACGATCCCGTACCGCCTAAGCTCTACGCGCACAAACCGCCTGAGACAGTAGCCAAGTTAGGTGAGCGCATTGATAGAATCGCCAGTAGATTCAGTGATGATTATATAAAGGGCATGTGCAACGCTGCAAAAAATGCGGCGATAGAGGCGGCACAAACCGCAATGGCAAATGCCACTCCCCCCGGCAAAGCACGTTAAGCGCACGCTTTTCCTAAGATTAAGTATACATCTCAATGCGCTGAAATTTAACATATTTGTCACATTACTCGCTTGTGACTTATGCTAGTTTGCACGCATGGCACACACACATCGTCAAGGAGGGTCATGGAAAGACCGGGAGCAGGATAACGCCCCGCTCACCATAGCCGCAGGCATTGCAGCAGCCGATGCCATTGTTAAAACTATCCGCGAATTTGCCACTTTAGAGGGTGCCGAGCACAAAAAGCGCAGTCTTCTGAACCAGATGGCTGGTGCGATGGGCAGCCTCTTCCCGCAGGACCTTGAAGGCCACACCACACTTGCACCTAACGCACATGATAGCCAACGGCCACCCGAAACGCTGGGCGCAATGAGAAAGACGCTCGACCGGCTAGCCAACCGGTTAAGCAGCGACAACTACATGCAGGACATGTGCCGCACGGCAACGAATGCTGCTGTAGAAGCAGCCAAAGATGTTATGGCAGGCAAGACAAAAGGCAAACACTAAGCGAATCGGTTTTTACCTGTGGTAATTTTCAAACGCCGTTTTGATTTTTTGGTGCTGCATACGCCCTAGCCCGTCTTCCAGTATCCGCTCAAGTGTTTCACTATCGGACGCATACAGAATTATCGCGGTAACGCCCTTACGGGTAGTAGCTTCTGCACCGGCATATTTCTCCGCATCGGGATGTTGCACCAGTCCCGAATTTTCGATCGCAAGCAACAAATGTTCCTGAAGATGTTTCAACTGCTCTACGTCAAAATGCGCTGAGCCGTTCTTAATAGGCCGTACCGTAAAGCATACGGCTATTTTGGCTTCATGCGCATCCGGTGAAAGTTTGGTATTCTCGTCAGGCGCAATGATCATGATCACCTTTTCATCGGTAAAGGCGCCACGCATGCCTTTGCGGATCATGTTTCGCAGTTTGAAGTAATATCCGGTGGATTCCACCGGGAGCGTAGGCAACATAACAAGCCATCCTGTAGTATGCTGTATGTTAACAGTAAAATGACAATTTAGTATAAAAATCTTGCGAATTTATCCACAGGAGGAAATAGGTAGGTTTTTTGGGGGCTTATGCAGGCACCGCCCCCTCGGAAATGGCAGCAATCCTGCCGCTTTCCAGCCGGCAGACCGTCCATTCGCTCATCGCCTCAGCGCCCGTCGCCTTGTAAAAACTCGGCGGCTCATGTTCTTTCACGCGGATTATAAACGCGTTCCCACTCATCGATGGCGAAGCGATCGGTCATACCTGCGATGAAGTCGGCGATGACGATAGCGCTCTGGCGTGAACCCTTTTTGCCAAGCTGCGCGCGCCACACATGCGGCAGGCATTCCGGCTCTTCCATGAAGAACAGGAACAGGTCGCGCACTACACGGCGCGCTTTGCTGGTCATGCGGTTAACGCGGTGATGGCGGTACATGTTCTGCATCAGGAAGCTTTTCAGTTCTTTCACTTTCGCATCCATCCCGGCGGAGAACGCCACCACCGGCTTGCCGAGCGCGCGCACGTCTTCCACACGTTGCACATTGGATTTCGCAAGCCTTGCAGTGGTCTCACGCAAAGCATCGGAAACCATCTGGCTTATCATGCGGCGGATGGACTCATGCACAAGGCGCTGTTCTTCCAGCGTGCCGTAACGGCGGCTGACCGACTCGAACGCCTCCGCCACCAGCGGCACATCGCATATCTGCTCGATGCTGAAAAGGCCGGAGCGCAGGCCGTCGTCAATATCGTGGTTGTTGTAGGCGATATCGTCGGAAAGTGAAGCCACCTGCGCTTCCGCGCTGGCATAAGTGTGCAGCTCAAGATCATGCTGCTTATTGTATTCGGCCATCGCGCGCGGCGGCTTATTTACCGGGCCGTTATGCTTGGCAACGCCTTCCAGCGTCTCCCATGTCAGGTTCAGCCCGTCGAACTCGGCGTAGCGGTGTTCCAGCTTGGTGAGGATGCGCAGCGTCTGCGCGTTATGGTCGAACCCGCCGAAATCCTTCATCACTTCGGTGAGCGCATCTTCCCCCGCATGCCCGAACGGCGTATGGCCGAGATCATGCGCCAATGCCAGCGCTTCGGCAAGGTCTTCGTTAAGCCCCAGCGCACGGCTGAGTGAACGCGCAAGCTGCGCCACCTCAAGGCTGTGGGTGAGACGCGTGCGGTAATGGTCGCCCTCATGGTTCACGAACACCTGCGTTTTATATTCCAGCCTGCGGAAGGCGGCGGAATGGATAATACGGTCGCGGTCGCGCTGGTAAGGCGTGCGCAGCGGGTCTTCCTGTTCTTTATGCAGCCTTCCCCGGCAGTTATCGGGCAATGTTGCATAGGAAGCCTGCGCGGGCTGCAATACGGCGGTAACGATTTTTTGTGGTTTTTTCATGCCCACAGGGTACAATCAGCCTGGGTTTCTTTCAATAAGGATCGTATGGATACCGCAACGCTCACATCTTTCGCCGTCACTGATTCCGCCGCAGCACGCATCAGCAAGATCATGGTGGGCGAGCCGGAAGGCACCAAACTGCGCGTGGCCATCGGCGGCGGCGGGTGCTCGGGCTTCCAGTATCAGGTGGATTTTGACAGCAAGCCGCTAGCTGAAGACGACCTCGTGATCGAAAAGAACGGAAGCACCGTGGTTATCGACAGCACCTCGCTCGAAATGCTCAAAGGCTCCACGCTGGATTACATCGAAACGCTGGGCAGCGCCGGGTTTGAAATAAAAAACCCCAACGCCACCGCCAAATGCGGCTGCGGCAATAGTTTCTCTGTTTAGTTTTTAAATGAAGAACGCCCTAAAAATCGCCACATGGAACGTGAACTCCATCCGCACAAGGCTGCACCAGCTTCTGCCGTGGCTACGCGAGACTTCGCCCGATATCGCCTTATTGCAGGAACTCAAATGCACCAACGACGTGTTTCCCTATATGGAGATAGAGGAGCTGGGCTACAACGTGAAAGCCCACGGCCAGAAAACCTATAACGGCGTGGCGATACTCTCTAAATTCCCGCTGGAAGATGTGGTGACCACCCTGCCCGGCGAACCGGAAGACATGGAATCGCGCTATATCGAAGCGGTGGCCTGCGTGAAGGACAGCGTCATCCGCGTGGCCTCCATCTATGTGCCCAACGGCCAGTCGCCGGAGTCCGACAAGTTCGCGTACAAACTGCGTTTCCTTGAACGGCTGCATGCCCATGCGCAGGGGCTATTGAAGCTGGATGAAATGCTGGTGCTGGGCGGCGATTATAACGTGGCACCCTACCCTGAAGATGTCTACGACCCCAAAAGCCTCGACGGCACCACCTGCTATCACCCCGAAGAACGCAAACGCCTGCGCACATTGCTGCACGGGCAGCTATATGATGCCTTCCGCCTGAAGCAGCCCGGCTCCCACACCTATAGCTGGTGGGATTACCGCAGCGGCGGCTATGAGAACGGCAAGGGCATGCGCATCGACCATCTGCTGCTTTCACCACAGGCCGCCGACAAACTTGAATCCTGCGTGATCGAAACAACGTTACGCGGACAGGAACGCCCCAGCGACCATGCGCCGGTGGTGTGCAGTATCAGGTAATCAGGTTTTCTGGTTATCAGGTGTTAAGAAAGCACCCGATCCCCTGAACACCCGACAACCTGCACTTAAAATTCTTCTTTTTTGTAGGCACCGAAGATACTGGTTTTCTGTATCCACGCCTTGCGTCCGGATATCTGCACGCGGCACCATTTTTCCTCACAGGAGAGCAGTTTACCGATAACCCCCGGCTCGGCACGCAGCGCCGGGTTGGCCGCCGCATCCGGCGAACGGCGCAGCACGGCCACCTTGCCCACCACCACGGCGGTGCGCTTGCCCTGCAGCATCTGCTTATGCACCCAGCCGGTAGTGCCTTCGGAATCCTTGATCTGGCGCCACTGGTCAAATTCCTGGATGATCTCCACCGGCAGGTTTTCGCGCCTGTACACCCAGTTAATGCTGTAACGTGTGCCCGGCCCCACGCGCATGTTCACTTCCGCCGAACGCAGCGAAACGAAGCGCGGCAGCGGCAGCTTTTCCGACGTTTCTTCCTCTTCCGCAACAGCAGGCATGCTGAACAGCAACGTACACATCAGCAACAACACGCTGCGCTGAGGCAAATGCAAGGCGCGACGGGTCGCAGAACCGCAGCGTAGCAGCGCTACGTGAGGATTCGAGAGCCGGAGCAACGGAGCAGTTGTCCAGTGCAGATAGTGTTGTTTAATGGAGTTCTTCCCGGTAGCGGTCATGATAGCCAATAAAGGAAATAAATGAGAGTACTGCGCACAGCATAATATAGAGCGCGGGCACTGTCAGCATCTGAGTGTCTTTGATAAGCCACGTTACCACCATGGGCGCGGTGCCGCCGAAAAGCGCCGCGCAGATATTGTAGGATACCGCCATGCCGGTATAACGCACGCTGGTAGGGAATAGTTCCACCAGCATGGTGGGCGCCGGGCCGATATAAAACGATACGATTACCGTCAGGATCATGATCGCAGTCAGAGCGTTGGCAAACCCCGGCTGGATCATGAGCAGGAACAACGGATAGGCGCACACGAAATAGGCGATGGTGGTGGCCATCAGCACCCGTTTGCGGCCGAATTTGTCGCTAACCTTACCCGTTACCGGCACCATGAACATGAGCAATGTCATGCTGAGCGTCATGACGAACAGCGTATCGTCCTTGGGATAACCCAAGTGATGGGTAAGGAATTCGTTCAGGTACACGGTGAGGATATAGAACGGCACCGTTACGCAAAGGTAAAGGCCTATGCCCCTGAGCAATGAAAGCGGATGCTGTTGCAGCGCTTCCCTGAGCGGCGTTTTGGAGAGCTTATCCTCTTGCTTTGCCTTTTCATAATGCGGGCTTTCGTCCGTATGATGGCGGATATAGGCTCCCACGAAAGCGATGGCGATACCCAGCAGGAACGGAATGCGCCAGCCCCAGCTTTCAAAGTCCTGCTGCGACATTATCTTGGAAAAGAAGGTTGCCACCGCCAGCCCCAGCAGCATACCGCCGCACAGGCTCATGATGGAAGAACTGCCCGCATAGCCGCGTTTATGTATCGGCGCATGCTCCACCACGAACACGATGGAACCGCTGAATTCCCCCCCCAGCGAAAGTCCCTGCAAAAGGCGGATGACCGTAAGGAGTATGGGCGCCCAGATGCCTATCTGTTCATAATTGGGCAGCAGGCCGATGCAGGCCGTGGGGATCGCCATCAGCAATATGGATACCATCAGGGCGAATTTGCGGCCATAATGGTCGCCGATATAGCCAAACATCACCGCGCCGATAGGGCGCATGAGGAACCCCATCGCGAATACGCCGTAGGTAGCCAGCATCCCGGCATAATAATTATCGCTGGGGAAATACTGGGGCTTGAAAATAATGGGGGCAAAAATGCCGTAGAGGGCGAAATCATACCACTCCAGGCCGTTTCCGATCATGCTTGAGGCGACAACGCGGCGCATTAGTTCCCTGTGTTAGTTCCCAGTGTTTTTCTTTTTAATGTGTATGAATTACACAAATTTGCAACGGGTTTATTTGGATGTGCAGCATTGGCATACGGGATCGCGTTTTACCAATGAAGTTTTTGTGACAAACGTGAGTCCGTCCACCTTCATTAACTTTCCCGCCAGCGTACCTATGCCCAGGATATGCTTGATCACTTCCAGCGCCTGCAATGCCCCCATAACGCCTGCGAATGCGCCCAATACGCCCGCATCGCGGCAACCGCGCTCGTCATCCGGTTCCGCGCCGACAAAACAGCGATAACAGGGCTGGTCTTTTTCATATGATGTAAATACGGCCAGTTGCCCCTCCCATGCCCGCAGTGCGGCAGCTACCAGCGGCTTCTTCTGCCGGAAACAGGCTTCGTTCACGGCAAAACGCGTGGCAAAATTATCGCTGCCATCCGCCACGACATCATAGGCTTTTACCAGCGCATCCGCATTACCGGTGCCTACTTTTTCTTCATGGACGGTCACGCGGGTGCCGGGGTTCAGTTCCTGCACGCGGTCGCGCGCGGCCTGCGCCTTGGGACGGCCTATATCGGCGGTTTCATAAAGGGTCTGGCGGTTCAGGTTGGACAGTTCCACGCGGTCATGGTCGGCAATGCCGATATGGCCGATGCCCGCTGCGGCAAGATACGGTATCACCGCCGAGCCTAAGCCGCCTGCGCCGATGACAAGCACGCTTGCCTGCATAAGGCGCTTTTGCCCCTCCTGCCCCACCTGCTTCAGGGAGAGGTTGCGGGCATAGCGGCGCAGTTCACTGTCATTTAGCATACACGCTACTTAAGTATTTCGTCATAGCCTGAGTTGCGTGAGCCAACTCTAAGGCTATCCACACTTGCTTGAGATGGATTCCCCTATAATCCGCTAACGCGAATTCAGGGAATGACAGGTTAATATTATTCCACGAACAGGTCGGTGGAGAGGTAACGCTCCGCCGTGCTGGCCACGATCACCACCACCGTCTTGCCTTTATTCTCGGGACGTTTGGCAATTTCGAGCGCGGCAGCGATGGTCGCGCCGGAAGAAATGCCTACGGGAATGCCTTCGAGCTTCGCCACTTTGCGCGCCATGGCGAAAGCCGTCTCGTTGCCGATGGTAAGCACTTCATCAATGAGGTTGCGTTGTAAAATATCGGGCACGAAGCCAGCGCCGATACCCTGGATCTTATGCGGGCCGGGCTTGCCGCCGGAGAGCACGGGGCTGTCTTCCGGCTCCACCGCCACGATGCGCACGGACTGTTTCTTTTCCTTGAGCACCTGCGCCACGCCCGTAACCGTGCCGCCCGTGCCCACGCCGGTCACGAAAACATCCACCGCGCCGTTCGTATCGTTCCATATCTCGAACGCCGTGGTCTTGCGGTGTATCTCAGGGTTGGCGGGATTCTTGAACTGCTGCAGCAGCAGGGCATTGTTGTTGGAGGCCACGATCTCCTCTGCTTTTTCGATAGCGCCGCGCATACCCTTGGCGGCGGGCGTCAGTTCGAGGTTCGCCCCCAGGATTTTAAGCATTTTTCGGCGCTCCAGCGACATGCTCTCCGGCATGGTGAGGGTAAGGCTGTAGCCCTTGGCTGCACATACGAACGCCAGCGCAATGCCGGTATTGCCCGAGGTCGGCTCCACCAGCACGGAGTCTTTGTTGATCTTGCCGGAAGCTTCCGCCGCTTCCACCATCGACAGCGCAATGCGGTCCTTCACCGAAGAAAGCGGGTTGAAGAATTCCAGCTTCGCCAGCACGTCGGCCACGCAGCCCGCCTCTTTCGTCACCTGATGCAGGCGCACGAGCGGCGTGTTGCCGATAGTAGCCACGATATTGTCATAAATATGCCCGCGTCCGGGCTTATCAAGCGTTATAGTCATAACCTGTTCTCCTAAGGGGTGCCCCCGGTTAAATCATGAAGTCGTGATGATCGTCGTTGTGTTTGGGTATCCTGAGATCCGACGCCCTGTCGCAGAGGTCGGCGATGGTGACGTCCTGCAGCGTTTTCTGCAGCACGGCCTTGGCTTCCAGTATCACCGGTGCCACGACCTGGTTACCCAGCGTCGTAGACGCAGGCGTTTCCTCGTTCTCGTCCAGCGCGGCGCAGATATCGCTCAGCGTGATGCGGCGCTTCTCGCGCGCCAGCAGGTAACCGCCCCTGGGCCCGCGCACGCCGCGCAGCACACCGAAGCGCACGAGCCGCTGCAGCATCTGCTCAAGGTAGCGCGGGGGCAAAAGCTGCTTTTCGGCTATGTCCTTGCCGCTCAGCGGCAAGCCGCCCGTATTATAGGCTATGAACAGCACGGCTTCGATAGCGTAATAGATGCGTTTGGAGAGGGCTATCATGCGGTCTTGCGCGCTGCCGTTCCGGTTGAACCGAAGCCGCCTTCGCCGCGCGCGCTTGCCTCCAGCGTTTCCACCTGCTGCCAGCTGGCGCGCGCATACTGCGCGATGATCATCTGCGCGATGCGCATGCCGCGCGTGATAACGAACGGCGTGTCGCTCTGGTTGATGAGGATAACGCCCACTTCGCCGCGATAATCGGCGTCCACCGTGCCGGGAGCATTCAGCACCGTAACGCCGTTTTTAAGCGCCAGGCCGGAGCGCGGGCGCACCTGCGCCTCATAGCCTTCCGGCAACGCGATGCTGATACCGGCAGGCACCAAAATGCGCGCACCGGGAGCCAGCGTCACATCCTCCTTCACGGCGGCGAGCAGGTCCATCCCGGCGCTATGCTCGGTGGCATAGGCGGGCAGCGCAAGGTCAGCGGCGTGTGGGAGTTTTACTATCTTGACGTTTACCATGGGAACCTTCCTTGCTGAAAAAATGAATGATGCGTTCGGTGAGGCCTGCGGCAAGCCGCTGCTTGCTCACGGACTCAAACGTTTCCGTGCCTTGCGGCATGATGAGATGTGCGGTGGTGGTGTCCTTGCCGAACACCTTGCCGCCGGAGACGTCGTTGGCCACGATCCAGTCACACCCCTTGGCGAGGCGTTTCCCGGTCGCGTGTTTCTTAACATTGTCAGTCTCCGCTGCAAAACCGATGACCAGTTTCGGGCGTTGTCTGCCTGAAGTGGCAAGCGTCTTGAGGATATCCGGGTTCGGCGCCAGTTCTATTTCCGGCGGGGAGGAATTGGCACGTTTCTTCAGTTTATGCGGTGATGCATGCTTGGCGCGCCAGTCCGCCACGGCTGCCGCACATACGGCAATATCCGCAGGCAGAGCCTTTGTGCAGGCGGCCAGCATTTCTTCAGCGGTTTCCACACGCACCACAGTAACACCTGCGGGGTCGGATTCTGCCACAGGCCCAGAAACCAGTGTCACCTCCGCGCCTGCCTTTGCCAGCGCTGCGGCAATGGCATGCCCCTGCTTGCCGGACGAACGGTTGCCGATGAAACGCACGGGATCAAGCGGCTCATGCGTGGGGCCGCTGGTGACGATAGCTTTTAAGCCACGCAGAGGCGTAGCGCCACCAAGGCGCGCAAGTATCGCCGTTACCACTATATCCACTTCCGCCAGCCTGCCCTTGCCTTCTTCGCCGCAGGCAAGCATGCCCGATGCGGGTTCGATGACTTCAACGCCGTCAGCCTTCAACTGGCGCACATTGCGCTGCGTGGCGGGGTTGTGCCACATCTGCGTGTTCATCGCAGGCGCTACCATGACGGGCTTATTGGATGCCAGCAGCACCGCCGTTGCCAGGTCATCCGCACGGCCTGCCACCATGGACGACAGGATATTGGCGCTCGCAGGCACCACCGCGATGAGGTCATGCTCGCGCGAAAGGCGGATATGCCCCATCTCCGCTTCGTCCTTGAGCGAGAAAAGTTCACTGTAACCCGGATTGCCCGTGAGCGCCGCCAGAGCCATGGGGGTGACGAACTGCGCGCCCGCCTGTGTCAGCACGCAGGTGACTTTCACATTCTGCCCGGTAAGGCGGCGCACGATATCGGGCGTTTTTACCGCCGCGATGCTGCCCGAAACAATAAGGAGAACGGATTTACTCATGAAATATCTCTGCCATATCACGCGCGCCATGCAAAACGCGGATAACCTCGATTCCGTTTACAGAAGGCGTATAGAATACCACATAACGCTCAATAGCAAGGCTCCGCAGGTTTGCAGCAAGCTCGGGCCGCAACCTGCCTATCATCGACTGTTCCGCCAGCATAAGGAAGTGCCTGTCAATTATATCCAGCAATTTATCGGCAGCAGCAATGTTGTCCACTGCGATATAAAACCATATATCACCCAGATCGCGCTCGGCTTGCGCCGTGATAGTGATGCGCAGCGGCTTCATGACTTCAGCTCTTTTTGGAAGCATCCAGACGCTCACGCCCAAGGCGCTTGATTTTCTCTATATCAAAAGCACCCGCATCCCCGCTGTCTATGCCGTCCTGAATATCTTTTTTTAACTGCTGCAACGCTGTCTCGCGTAACTGGTCTTCACGTTCCATAAGGCGCAATGCCTCGCGCACCACTTCGCTGGCGGAATTATACAGACCGGAGGATACTTTTGAGCGCACCAGTTCTTCCAGCTGCGGGGTCAGGTTTATATTCATGGTCATAGCGTAAACTCCAATTCACTGGGGAATCTCAATTGTAATAATATTGTCAATCTTTGACAATAGAGCGCTTACTAATGTAATACCTGAAAATACTGTAAATATGTGAAATCAGGCTTGCAACCTAGCAGTTCAGCGCAGTTGTGCAAGCGCAAACACAGCAAATGCCAGCCACCCCAGCCATAGCAGCTGCCGCTGGAATTTAAGCTTTTCTTCGGCGATACGCAATTCGTGCGCGGTGGTATCCGCCATCTCATGCTCACGCGCCACTATCTTCTGCGCGTCCTTCACCAGCGAGGGGATGGACTTGATAAGCGAGAATGTCTCTTCCGCATGGTCTTTGATCCACGCGCGGGGGCCAAGGTTTTCCGCCGCCCATTCCATGATCATCGGCTCGGCCACCTGCCACATGTTCACATCGGGGTTAAGCATCAGGCCCACGCCTTCGGTGATGAGCATGTTCTTGTGCAGCAGCAGCAATTGCGGCTGCACCTCCATCTCGAAGGACTCCGCCGTGGAGATGAGCTGCCCCAGCAGCCTCGCGAAGGAAATATCCTTCAGTGATTTACCGATGATGGGCTTGGTGATGGCCATGAGCGCCAGCTCGAACGCATCCTGCGACTTATGCGGCGGCACGATGCCCATGTCGAAATGCACGCGCGCGAGGTTGTGGTAATCTTCGCTCAGGAAGCCGTGCAGCACCTGCGCGAGAAAGATACGCATGCGCTTGTCCAGCCTGCCCATGATGCCGAAATCCACCACCGCCAGCGTGCCGTCCATGCGCACGAAGAGATTGCCCGGATGCATGTCGGCATGGAAGAACCCGTCACGGAACACCTGCTTGAACATGCTGACGGCGGCAATGTCCACCAGCTTGGTGGGGTCGATGCCTGCGGCTTTAATAGCCGCAACGTCATATACCGGAATGCCGGTGATACGCTCCAGCGTCAGCATGCGGTGGGCGGTCAGCTCCCAATAGACGGCGGGCACATGAAAGCCTTCATCATCCTTAAGGTTTTCGCGCAGGCGCGTGGCCGCTGCCGCTTCCATGCGCAAATCCATTTCAAACCGCACCGTGTCTTCCATCATGGAAACCACCTCGCGCAGGCGCAGGCGCTTAAAGTCAGGGCGGAAGAAATCCACCACGCTGGCCATCCAGTAAAAGAGCGAGATATCACGCCTGAAGGCTTTTTCTATACCGGGACGCAACAGCTTTACGGCTACTTCCCTGCCGTCCATCGTGGTGGCGAAATGCACCTGCGCCACCGATGCAGCCGCGACCGCTTTTTCATCGAACGCGGAGAATATGCTTTCCAGCGGCGCTTCCATTTCCTCGGCCACCAGCGCACGCGCGGTCTTGCCGTCGAACGGCGGCAGTTTGTCCTGCAGGTCGGAAAGCGCCAGCGCCATCTCCTCGCCCACAAGGTCGGAACGCGTGGAGAAGGTCTGCCCCAGCTTTACAAAGCTCGGCCCCATCGCTTCCAGCGCGCTGGCAAGGCGTCTGCCGCGTTCCTTGGGGCCGATGGGTTTGCGCGTCAGCGCCCCGCTGCCAACCAGCAAACCGCCAATGCGCAAGAGCCGCAACGTATTATGGAGATGGCGCAGCATCAGACCTTATACCCCGAATGGATCGCCACGATGCCGCCGCTTAAATTGGTGTAACGCACATTCTGGAAGCCTGCCTCGCGGATCATCTCACAAAACTGCTCCTGCGAGGGGAATTTGCGGATGCTTTCCACAAGGTACTGGTAGGAATCGCGGTCATTCGCAAGCAAACCGCCCATGCGCGGAATGACATGGAACGAATAGGCGTCGTAGAACCTGGCGAGCGCTGCGGGTTTTACCTTGCTGAACTCAAGGCACATGAAACGCCCGCCGGGTTTGAGCACACGGTGCGCTTCCCTGAGTGCCTTATCAATATACGTCACGTTACGGATGCCGAACGCAATGGTGTAAAGATGAAATTGCGCGTCAGGCAACGGCAGCGATTCGGCATTGCCGCAGATGAATTCCAGCCCGTGCAGGCGGTTGGCGTTATCGGCGCGTTTCTGCCCTTCCGCCAGCATCGCGTGATTGATGTCGCATACCGTCACGTGGGCCGCGCCACGGTCGCGCAGGCGGAAGGCGATGTCGCCCGTACCCCCTGCAACGTCGAGGCATTGCATGTCCTGCCTGATATCCACACCCCCCACGAACTCGCGCTTCCAGAGGCGGTGCATACCGGCGCTCATCGCGTCGTTCATGAGATCATAACGCGAGGCCACCGAGGTGAACACCCCCCGCACGAGCGAGGTTTTTTCTTCCGGTGATACGGTGCGGAAACCGAAGTCTGTTTCACTCATTGGCCGCCCCCCTCATGCGCTGCCGCCCCGTCTTTGAACTGCCTTGGCATGGTGGCGTCTATCAGTATGGAAGGCGTCAGCACCTGCGGCAGCACTTGCGGTTCGCCGCCGCCTTCAGGGTAGAACACATAAATAGGCACGCCGCTGCGGTCGAACGACTGCAGGTATTTGGTGATCTCGGCATCGCCGTCCGTCCAGTCCGCTACAAGGGTGGTGATATGGCGTTCCTTGAAAGCGTCTTTTACTTCGGGTTTATCGAGCGCTATCGTTTCATTTACCTTGCAGGTGATGCACCATTCCGCCGTCGCATACACAAACACCGGTTTGCCCGCCTTGCGCAGCTCGGCCAGCTTTTCCGCCGAGTAGGAATATTTCATTTCCGCTGCGGAATAGGCGGGAGCCTGCGCGCTGCGCGGCATGGGGGTGATGTAGCTGATCATGCACTTCACAATGGCAATCGCCAGCAGCACCGCCATGATATGGCCAAGCCATGTGTCGCGCTGAAGCAGGAAGATACAGAACCCCGCCAGCACCATCGCCAGCATGGCAATGCCCGCGCCATTAGCGCCCGCCTGCCCTATGATGATCCACAAGAGCCACACCACGGTGAGGTAAATGGGGAATGCGAGGAACTGCTTCAGCGTCAGCATCCATGCGCCGGGCTTGGGCAGCAGGCGCACCAGCGCGGGGAAAAAGCTCAGCAGCAGGAACGGTGCGGCAAGCCCCACGCCAAGCATGGCGAACACCATGATGACCACTTCCGCATCCTGCGTGAGCGCAAAGCCGATGGCCGGGGCCATGAACGGCGCGGTGCAGGGAGTCGCCACCAGCACAGCCAGCACGCCGGTGAGGAAACTGCCCGAAGCGCTGTCCTCATTGGCCTTATCGCCGCCCGCATTGCCCAGCAGCACCGGCACTTCATACGCGCCGGAGAGGTTGAGGCCGACAAGGAACATCACCACCGCTAGGAATGACACGAACAACGGCGACTGCATCTGGAACCCCCAGCCCAGCGACTGCCCCAGCAACTTTTGCAGCAGTAGCAATATCGCCGCCAGCACCATGAAGCTGAGCACCACGCCTGCCGTATAGGCAAAAGCCTGCTTGCGCACCTCGCCTGCCTGCGACCTTGCTTTTTTGGCAACGCTGAGCACCTTCAGCGAAAGAATCGGTAATACGCAGGGCATCAGGTTGAGGATCAGCCCGCCCAGCAGCGCGAACCACAGCGCACTGGAAATATCGACACTGCCTGCCGACACGTTCGGCGTGAGCGGCCTGCTCTCCTGCACAGGCGCAGGCGATGCCCCCGGCTCGCCTTGCGGCGTTTGCGCAGCGGCAGGAGCGGAGGCGGGAGCGCTCACCGTTCCGGGCTTCAGTTCCACCGCGTAATCGCGGCGCTTGCCGCCTTCATAGACCGATACCACCCCCTGCATGAGCTTGGCGTCATGCACATTGCCTGCGGCGATGGCGAAGTTCACCGTATCGCCGCTGATATCCACTTTCTGCGGCGCGGTATTGAGGATGATACCATCCGTCGCCGGATAGAATTCCACGCGGGCACCGGCCTGCGGCGCTTTGGGCAGCTTCACGCTGAAGGTCACGTCGGTGCCGTTACTGTCGAACGTGAAAGCATCATTGATGGGCTTTGGCAGCCTGTCCACCAGTTCCGCGATCATCTTCGCCTGCTCGGTGGGCTTCGGTTCGCCATGCGAGGGCGTCACCGGCATCACCAGCGAGAACTCGCCTTTTTCGGGAATGCATATGTCTTTCGTGCAGACCAGCCACTGGGCTTTGAGCATGAAAATGATCGTGGCGTTCTGGTTTACCAGTTCCGGCGGCTTCACCGGCACAAGGTAATAGGCGTCCGTGTGGTAGCCGTAATCCATGAGCGGGTCCACGGGCAGCCTGTCCGGCCCCAGATATTCGATATCGCCCACCTTGAAGCCCGAAGGCAGCGTCCAGTTGAGGATCGGCGGCGTGCCGGAGTCACCGGGGTTCTTCCAGTAGGTATGCCAGCTATCCTTGAGCCTGATATGCAGCACAAGCCAGAACGGGCGCCCCGGCGTAACCGTGGAAAGGTCGGAATAGAGGCGCGTCTCGGTGCGCGGCGTCACCACGGCCTGCGGCCCCTCGGGCAAGGGCGGTTCGTCGGCGGCACGCGCCACATTACCCAACGCCAGCACGCATAACAACGCCAGCAAAAAGCTACGCAACATATTTTTCATACCGTTACCGTTCACAGGTTACTTCTCAATCTTGCCGGGTTTTCTGGAATGGTCGATGCCTTCCACCTCGATGATGGCATTCACCTGGTCGCCCACATCCGGCAGGTAAGCGTTCATGCCGAAATCAGAACGCTTCAACTGGGTGCGGATGCTGAAACCGGAAACATAGTCGCTGGTATAGGGATGCACGCCGGACTTGTTGTAGGTCACATCCAGCTTTACGGGCCGGGTAACCCCCAGCATGGTGAAATCGCCTGCCACAGAGCCGGTTTTTGCGCCCGTAACGGCAATGCCGGTGCTTTTGAATTCCATCGTGGGGAATTTCGCCACATTAAAGAATTTCTCGCCAAGCAGTTCCTTATCAAGCGCCGGCACGCTGGTGTCCACGCTCGCAGGCTTCAGCGTCACCCTCACTTCGCTTTTCGCGGGATCTTTTTCATCGAAGGTGAAATAGCCGTCAAAATCCCTGAAGCGGCCAATAGTCCAGGAATAGCCAAGATGCTCTACCATGAAAATGATGTGGGTATGGGACTTGTCGAACTCATAGCGGCCAGGCGTCTGGGCTTGCGCGCCAAATGCCGTTATTGCTGCCAAAGACGCTGCTGCCAGTGCGGATCTGATGGACATAAATATCCTCCCTTGTGATGAAGAGGCGGCATGATAGCATAGCCCAGTCACTTTGCACCGACTTTTAGGGTGCTGTTTTACCCTCGACCAACGGCACGAAACGCACCGGCATAAGATGCTGTTGCTGTATGCCTTCTGGTGTTTTTTCAATACGTAAGAGTATCTGCTCCACCGGGCTGCCCACGGGGATGACCATAATCCCGCCCACGCAGAGCTGTTCCAGCAACGCCGCAGGCACGGCAGGCGCCGCAGCGGTGACGATAATGCGGTCAAAAGGCGCTGCCTGCTTCCACCCTTTGGCGCCGTCGCCCGCATGGGTAAGAATATTGGTCACTTTCATTTTCTTAAAGCACTCCTCCGCCCCGCGCAGAAGGTCTTTATGGCGCTCCACGGTATAGACCATGCGGCACAGGCGCGAAAGCACCGCCGCCTGATAACCCGACCCCGTGCCGATCTCCAGCACGCGCAGGCGGTCGTTGGTGGAAAGTGCCCAGCTCATCCATGCCACTACGGTGGGCTGGCTGATGGTCTGGCCGGAATCGATAGGCAGCGCCACGTCCTCATAGGCCTTGTCGCGAAAGGAATCGGGCACGAACAGCTCGCGCGGAACCGATTCAATGGCAGAAAGCACGCGCGTATCCGTCACCCCGCTATTGCGCAGCTTCATCAGCAGGCGGATGCGTTCAGGAAGCGTGTCGGCAGTCAGTGCAGCGTGTCTGCTCATGATTCAAGTATCTGCTTCAAACTCGCAAGCGTTGCATAATGGGTCAGGTCAAGGCATAGCGGCGTCACGGTCACATAATTCTCCGTTAGCCAGTGGATGTCAACATCCGGCCTGCGGGGGTGCGCGCCACGGTCGGCCCAGTGCACCCAGTAATACGGGCGGCCATCGGGGTCGTCCACGCGCGTCATTTCCTTATCCAGCCTGTGCTTGCCCTGCGCCACGCATTTGATGCCCTTCACATGCTCCGGCGTACAGTCGGGGAAGTTCACGTTATACAGCATATCCACTTCTTCGGGCTGTTCCAGCAGCTTGCGCACGATACCGGGGGCAAAAGCCTCCGCCGTCTGCCAGTGATACGCGGGATTTTCGCTGTCAAAATCAAACGCGAGGGAGAACGCCACCGAGCGTATGCCACACAGCGCGCCTTCCATCGCCGCCGCCACCGTGCCGGAATGCGTCACGTCATCGGCGATGTTGGGGCCACGGTTTACGCCGGAAAGCACAAGGTCGATCTTTCCCGGCACGATGATACGCGAGGCGGTGATAACGCAATCGGTCGGCGTGCCCGCCACCGTGAAGCGCTTTTCACCAAGCTGGTGAAAGCGGACAGGCGTGCGGATGGAGAGCGAATGCGACGCGCCGCTTTGCTCCACTTCAGGCGCTACCACCCATACATCGTCAGAAAGCGACCGCGCGATATTTTCCATCACCTTTAAACCCGGCGCGTGGATACCGTCGTCGTTGGTGACTAATATTCTGAGGCTAGAGGCATTAGGCATTTTTATTCTTACTTTCTTGTCATTCCCGCGAAGGCGGGAATCCAGTTACTTTACTATCTCTTCGTACAAATCTTTCCATTCAGGATTATGTTTCTCAATTAACTCCAGTTTCCATTTCCTGTTCCACTTCTTCATCTGCGTTTCGCGCTGAATAGCGCTCTCAACGTCATTTGTCGTTTCATAGTAGACCAGATGTTTGACATCATACTTCTTAGTAAAACCTTCCGCTAATCCTTCCTTATGTTCATATACCCGCTTTACCAGATCCGATGTAACGCCGATATATAATGTCCCGTTCCGCTGGCTTGCCATGATATAAACATAGTACTGCTTCATATCTTTTTTACTTGTCATGCCCTTGTAAAAGGGCATCCAGCGTGACGCCAAGCGTCACAAATAAAAGACTGGATTCCCGCTTCCGCGGGAATGACAAGCTATTTAATCACCTGCGCACCGCCCATATAGGGTTTCAGCACATCCGGCACCTTAATGCTGCCGTCTTCCTGCTGGTAGTTTTCGAGGATGGCGACAATCGTACGGCCAATCGCAAGGCCGGAGCCATTAAGCGTATGCACGAACTGGTTTCCCTTACCTTCTTTCGGCTTGAAGCGCGCCTTCATGCGCCTTGCCTGAAAATCACCGCAATTGGAGCAGCTGGAAATTTCACGATACATATTCTGCCCCGGCAGCCACACTTCAATATCGTAGGTCTTGCGCGCGCCGAAGCCCATATCGCCCGTGCAGAGCAGCATTACGCGGTAATGAAGCCCCAGACGCTTGAGCACTTCTTCCGCGCATGCCGTCATGCGTTCATGTTCCGCATTCGATTCATCCGGATGCGTAACGCTTACCAGCTCCACTTTGCTGAACTGATGCAGGCGGATCATGCCCTTGGTGTCCCTTCCCGCAGCACCAGCTTCCGAGCGAAAACACGGCGTATGCGCGGTCATGCGCATGGGCAGGTTCGCTTCATTGAGAATTTCATCATTCACCAGATTGGTCAGCGACACTTCCGCCGTGGGGATGAGCCAGTGGTCCGTGGTGGTGCGGAACAGATCGTCAGCAAATTTAGGAAGCTGCCCGGTACCATAAAGCGCGTTATCACGCACCAGCAGCGGCGGCGATACTTCGGTATAACCGAATTCATTCGTGTGCAGGTCAAGCATGAAGGTGGCAAGCGCGCGTTCCAGCTTGGCAAGGCCGCCTTTGAGCACTACGAAACGCGCGCCGGAAACCTTGGCGGCGCGTTCAAAATCCATGAGTCCAAGCTTCTCACCGAGGTCAAAATGCTCTTTGACCGCAAAGCTAAACGCAGGCTTGCTGCCATGCTCGCGCACTATTTGGTTGCCGGTTTCATCGCTCCCCTGCGGCACGTCATCCGCTGGAATATTGGGCAACGCAGAGAGCAAATTCGTCAGTTCATCATTCTCATTAACCGCTGCTTCCATCGCGGCGATTTTATCGTTCAATGCCTTGGATTCCGCCATAACGGCGTCTACATTCTCGCCCCTGGACTTCGCCATGCCGATCTTCTTGGCGAACTGGTTACGCTCGGCCAGCAGCGCGTCGATGTCTTTCTGGCGTGTTCGTTTTTCTTCGTCCAGTTTCAAAATGGCGGGCGATTGCGGCGGCAGTCCGCGTTTCTTCATACCTTCGTCGAAGGCTTCGGGATTCTCACGGATAAACTTTATGTCATGCATGGTATTTCTTCTCTATGTAGCGACAGGCGATAATGGAAAGCTCGTACAGCACGTAAAGCGGCACGGAAAGGCCGATCTGGCTGAATACATCCGGCGGGGTCAGGAACGCCGCCACGATAACGATGATAAGCAGCGCATAACGGCGTCCTTTGGCAAGCTGCGTGGCCGTCACCATCTCCACGCGCGCCAGCAGCGTGAGGATAACGGGCAACTGGAATGCAATACCGAAGGCCAGCAACACCTGCATGACCAGCGAGAGATATTCGCTCACGCGCGTCTCCGACTGGATAGGCAGGCCCCCCACCCCTTGCGACTCAAACCCGAGGAAAAACTTCCACGCCATCGGGAAGATGTAATAATAGGCCAGCGCCGCACCAAGGAAGAACAGCACCGGCGAGATGATGAGATACGGCATCAGCACGCCGCGCTCGGTCTTATACATGCCGGGGGCGAGGAACATGTAAAGCTGGTAGGCTATGACCGGGAACGCGAGGAAAAATCCCGCGAACAGCGACAGGCGCACATAGGTCATGAACGCTTCGGCAAGGCCGGTATAGATCATGCGGCGCGATTGCGGATCGGCGTAGCTGTTTGCCAGCGGACGCACGAGGAAGGCATATATCTGTTCGGAGAAATAATAGCTTATGGCAAAGCCGATCACCAGCGCCCAGCACGCGCTGAACATGCGCGAGCGGAACTCTTCAAGGTGATAGGAAAGCGGCGCGCGGCTGCCTTCAATATCCTTATCGTCGGTTGGTATGCCCATGGCGACTATTTACTAGCGCAAGGCAGGTGCAAGCAACAAAAAAGCCGCCATGATCGCTCATGACGGCTCTTTTTAGTTAACGAGTAGAATTTAACGGCGCTCGCCGAGGAAGTGCATCAACTGGATGAACAGGTTGATGAAGTCCATGTACAGGTTAAGCGCGCCGTAGATAGACGTCTTGGCGATGGCCGTGGCGTCACCCATGACAGCGTAGTACATGCCCTTGATCTTCTGAGTGTCATAGGCGGTCAGGCCCGTGAAGCACACCACCGCGATGATCGAGATGGCGAACTGCAGCGCGGAGCTGCCGATGAAGATGTTGATGACGGAAGCCAGTATTATGCCCCACACACCCATGATGAGGAAACTGCCCATCGAGGTGAGGTCACGTTTGGTGGTATAGCCCCAGATGCTCATGGAGCCGAACACGATCGCCGTGATAAGGAACACGCGCATGATGCTCTGGCCCGTATACATGAAGCAGATGGACGAAAGCGAAAGACCCATCACGCCTGCGAATGCCCAGAACAGGCCTTGCGCGGCCGGAACGCTCAGGCGATTAACGCCGAAGCTGAACAGCAGCACGAAAGCCAGCGGGGCAAACATCACCACCCAGCCCAGGGGTGCCATGCCCATAAGCCTGCCGTCTTCCGAAAAGCGGTAGAGTGCGTTCATCAACGGGCTGAAATTTGCGCCTGCATAGGCGGTTATACCTGTCAGCACAAGCGCACTGGCCATGTAGTTGTAAACCCCAAGCATGTAGCGGCGCAGCCCCTCGTCACGCGATACCGCGTCGCTCTGGGAAGCCGCCCAGTATGGGCTTTGCTGATTCTGATAGTCCATGTTTTCCTCCTTGGAAATCTCCGGCTTCATACCGGATTACCTGTAAATATAGCCCCCCCTGAAACGGCTTTCAATAGAAACCGAAAATAATCGAACAATGTTTATACATTACAGCATATTGATATATGAAAATAATTATGAGAATCTGCTCATTTTTCGCACCCCCTTGCACAATAGCGGAATAATCGCTTTTACCGCTTGAATTCGGCAAGCATACCCGCTATAAAACCGCTCCTTATTGTGGCAGCCGGGTATTGGCATACCTCGCGGCCCTTGAACATCAACTCTTTCTAAGAGGATAGCAAAATGCCAAAGCTGAAGACTAAAAGCGGCGCAAAGAAGCGCTTCTCCATTACGGCCACGGGCAAGGTGAAAGCCGGCCAGGCCGGTAAGCGCCACGGTATGAGCAAGCGTTCCAAGCGCTTCATCCGTAACGCACGCGGCACCACCACCCTGTTCAAGACAGACGGTGAAAACGTAATCAAATACTTCCTGCCCAACGGTTAAGGAGAAGCACCATGGCACATGTAAAACGCGGTGTAACCACACACGCACGTCACAAAAAAGTCCTCAAGATGGCCAAGGGCTATCGCGGGCGTTCCAACAACTGCTTCCGCGTCGCGATCGAGAAGGTCGAAAAGGGCATGCAGTATGCAACCCGCGACCGCCGCGCCAAGAAGCGCACGTTCCGCGGCCTGTGGATCACCCGTATCAACGCGGCCGTACGCGAATATGGTCTGGTATATTCCCAGTTCATGAACGGCCTCAAGCTCGCTTCCATTGAAATGGACCGCAAAGTGCTGGCCGACCTGGCCGTGCGCGATGCTGATTCCTTCAAGGCGATCGTAGAAAAAGCCAAGGCTGCTCTGCCCAAGGCCGCTTAACTTCGTTAGTATTTCTGTCATCCTGTGCGAAAGCACAGGATCTCAGGCCGAGGGAAAGTTAGCTTGAATTGGCATGAGATCCTGCGGTTAACCCGCAGGATGACGAGTTCAGGGTGTTTATGTCCAGCATTCAATCCCTTGTTGTTTCCGCATTTTCCTCCATTGAAGCCACCGCATCTGTTGCCGCGCTTGAAGAAGTGCGCGTTGCCCAGCTTGGCAAGAAAGGCGTGTTCACCGAACGCCTGAAAACGCTTGGCGCCCTGCCCGCCGAAGAGCGCAAAGCCGCAGGTCAGGAATTGAACGTTGCCAAACAGCAGGTGACCGATGCTATCGACGCACGCGCCAAAGTGCTGGCAAGCATTGAGATGAAAGCGCGCCTTGAAAAGGAATGGGCAGATGTTACGCTTCCCCCGCGCCCGCAAGCCGCAGGCACGCTGCATCCCATCACCAGAGTACTGGAAGAACTGAACTCCATTTTTGCCGAGCAGGGCTTCGCCGTGGAAGAAGGGCCGGAGATCGAGGACGACTTCCATAATTTCACCGCGCTGAACTTCCCCGAGAACCATCCTGCGCGCCAGATGCATGATACGTTCTTCCTTAAACCCCACCGCATGCGTGGAGGAGTTCTTAACGACGACCCCGCGGGGGGATCTGCGCGGAGCGCAGATGGGGGAAGCGTTCCCCCCAGCAGTATTTTACTTCGCACGCACACGTCCCCCGTGCAAATCCGTACCCTCCTCTCCGGCAAGCCGCCCTTCCGCTTCATCGCGCCGGGCAAAACGTTCCGCTGCGATTCCGACATGACGCATACGCCCATGTTCCACCAGATGGAAGGCCTCGTGATCGACAAAGGCATCCATATGGGCCACCTCAAAGGCTGCGTGGAGCATTTCCTGCGCCGCTTCTTTGAAATGGATAACGTGCCTGTGCGTTTCCGCCCCAGCTTCTTCCCCTTCACGGAACCTTCCGCAGAAGTGGATATCGGTTGCGCGCGCGGCAAGGGCGAACTCAAAATCGGTGCTGGCAGTGACTGGCTTGAGATCATGGGCTGCGGCATGATCCACCCGAACGTGCTGAAGAATTGCAACATCGACCCTAACGAATGGCAGGGCTTTGCCTTCGGCGTGGGCGTCGAGCGCCTCGCGATGCTTAAATACGGCATCCCCGACCTGCGCACCTTCTTTGAGTCCGACAAACGCTGGCTCACCCATTACGGCTTCTCCGCCTTGGAGGGCAACCCATGAAGTTCACCCTCGGCTGGCTCAAGGAGCATTTAGACACTTCCGCAACACTTGATGAAGTGAGCAAGACCCTTACCGCCATCGGCCTTGAAGTGGAAGGCGTGGTGGATAATTCCGCCGCACTCGCGCCGTTCATCGTGGCATCCATTGAAGAAGCCACCCAGCACCCGCAGGCCGATAAACTGCGCGTGTGCAAGGTTAATGACGGCAAAGGCATCCGCCAGGTCGTCTGCGGCGCTCCCAACGCGCGTGCGGGCATCAAAGTAGTGCTGGCACAGGAAGGCGTAAAAATTCCCGCCAACGGCATGATCATCAAAAAAAGCAGCATCCGTGGCGTGGAAAGCAACGGCATGCTGTGCTCGGCCAGCGAACTGGGCTTAGGCGAAGACAGCGCAGGCATTATTGAACTGCCCGCCTCGGCAGTCACAGGCGAACCGGTTGTCAGCATTCTCGGTGCGGATGATCCCATGATCGAAATCGCCGTAACCCCCAACCGTGCCGACTGCCTTGGCATTTACGGCATCGCGCGTGACCTCGCCGCTGCCGGACTTGGCACATTGAAAGCCCTGCCCGCAGGCAAACATGGCTCCAGCGAAAGCCCTATCAGCATTGCACTTAACATTCCTGCCTGCCCGCTTTTCATCGGCTGCCATATTACGGGCGTGAAAAACGGCCCCAGCCCGCAGTGGCTACAGCGCAGGCTCAAGGCCATCGGACTGCGCCCTATCTCGGCGCTGGTGGACATCACCAATTACATGACCGTCGCTTTCAGTCGTCCGCTGCACGTGTTCGACGCGAAGAAACTCACGGGCAACATCCATGTGCGCTACGCGCAGGACGGCGAAAGCTTAAAAGCCCTCAACGGCAAGGACTACACGCTCGACAGCTCCATGATCGCCGTCTGCGACGATTCCGGCGTGGTGGGCCTTGGCGGTATCATCGGCGGCGAACCGACCGGCTGCGATGACACAACGACTGATGTCTTTCTTGAAGCGGCATTGTTTGACCCTGTGCACATCGCCCGCACTGGCCGCGCACTCGCCATTGATTCCGACGCACGCCACCGCTTTGAGCGCGGCGTTGACCCGGCATTCGTGGAAACCGGCGCTGCCATCGCTGTGGCGCTTATAATTGAACTTTGCGGCGGCACCCCCGGCAAACTGGTGGTTTCCGGCAAGGCACCCGACCCGCGCCGCACCATCACCTTCAACTTCGATAAGATCGCCACCCTTGGCGGCGTGAACCTGCCGCACGAGAAGGCGCAACAGTACCTCAAGGCTATTGGTTGTGAGATAAAAGGCAATGCCATCACCACGCCAAGCTGGCGCGCCGACATGGAAGGCGAAGCGGACATCGTGGAAGAAGTCTTACGCCTTTCCGGTTACAATAACATCCCCTCCACTGCCCTGCCCGCTGCGGGCAAAAAGAACGTGAATGCCGACCAGCAGCGCGTCTATGCCATTCGCCGCGCACTGGCACTGGCTGGCATGAACGAGGTCTATAGCTGGGCGTTCCTGCCCCATGTGCAGGCCGTGCAGTTCGGCGGCGGCGCAGAAGCGCTCCAATTACAGAACCCCATCAGCGCCGACCTCGACACGATGCGCCCAAGCCTGTTGCCTAACTTGATTAACGCCGCCAAACGCAATGCCGACCGCGGCCTTGCCGATTGCACCTTTTTCGAGATCGGTAACATATTCCTCGGCACTGACCCTAAAAACCAGAAACTGGCCATCGCGGGCATCCGCAGCGGCAAGGCCAATCCGCGCAATAGCTTCAAGACCGAACGCGAGGCCGATATATTCGACGCCAAGGCCGATCTGCTCGCCGCACTTGCCGCCGCAGGCCTGAACGCCAGCAAGCTGCCGACCGACCGCACCACGCCCGGCTATTACCATCCTGCCCGCGCCGGAAGGCTGACGCTGGGCAAGAACACGGCTGGCATATTCGGCGAAGTGCACCCGGAACTGTTACAGTCTTTCGGCATGGAAGGCCGCGTAGTGGCGTTTGAAATGCTGCTGGAAGCCGTGCCTGCTCCCAAGGCCAAGGCAAAAGCCAAACCGATGCTGGTGAGCTCCGTCTATCAGGCAGTGGAACGCGACTTCGCCTTCATGGCTGATGAAAAAGTGCAGGCCGCCGACATCCTCAAAGCCGTAGAGAACGCCGAGAAAAACCTCATCCGTTCAGTGTCGCTGTTTGACGTGTATCAGGGCAAAGGCGTGGAACCAGGCAAGAAGTCCATTGCGCTCTCCATCACCCTGCAGGCTGCCGACCGCACCCTGACCGACGCCGAGATCGAAGACGTAGCCAAAAAGGTCGTGGCAGCCGTGGCGGCACTTGGGTTAGTTCTGCGCACTTAATAGCTGAAAAATAAATATCTTTTTCTGTCACACAATCTTCATTTTCTTACACGAGCCATGCAAGGCATACTGGCATCTGTTCGCCCAAACAGTCAAAAGCATCACTTTAGTTTCACTAAACTAAATACTGATAAATAATACTTATATGAATTCGGCAGTTCAGCAGGAAAGCCAGTTTCACGCAGCAGTGCAAGACCGCTTCGGCAAATATATAGGCAAGCAGATAGCCGATAAGGCTGTAAAGGAACTGCGCTCACTTGGTATTGATCCCGAAGAACTTGAGCCTGTCGCCAGCGGCACTTCCAACAACGCCATGATATATTCTGTGGATAACCTCGCCGTTAAGCTTGTTACCAATGTAGAAGTCTATAACGAGCCTGTGGACGACAAGGTAAAGCTTAAGCCGCTCGCAGCTGCGAATATTGGATTCGACATGGGCAATGTCCCCATTACACTGGTGGTTACGCCCCTCATGTCTACCAAGGGCGTTACCGTGAAACATGTAAAAGCGCTGTGCCATGAGCTTGATAAAAGCGGCAAGCTGTTGCGTGACAATAAGACCGACAACGTGGCACTGACGCGCGAAGGATTACCTTATGTGATCGATGATGGAGCGGTCATACTACGCTCACAACTCAGCCCGCTCGAGCGCGGGACGCCTCATCTTTACCCTGCCAATAGCGGGCAGAACCGCAGCACAGGACAATGGGACGCGGAAGCATCCTCCCATAGTTTCCACTGGCCGGAAAACCAGATGGATATACCCGAATTTCGTGAAGCATTTACTAACCTTATGAAACGCCGCAGTAAAGCCGCGGAATTATCCCCGATCAGGGGATAGCCTGGCCCCTATTTTAGAATCGTTATCCCCCGTCATATAGCCTTTAACGTATAGCTATAAGGGGCTTCCTAGAACCGGAGCGGCAGCTTACAATAAACAACCCCGCCGCGGGGTATTAAGTTGTAAGGGGGATGAAGACATCCCCCTTCGCTAACGCTTACCCCCTTCTAAAGGGGTCGTCGCCTTCGGCTCCTCCACGCCGCAAGCGGCGGGGAATGCACCCGGAGGGATTCAAACATGTGCGTTGCAGTACGCGTGGAGGAATTCTTTACGACGACCCCGCAGGGGTGAATTGCCGGAGGTAAGACGGGGCAGCGTGCCCCCCCTCTATCATTATGAATCTCGCTGCGGCATAGCGAAAACAGCGGATTTCGAGAACCGGAGCGCAGCGTACGTTTAAGTACGTGAGCACCGGAAGCACAGGAAACGCTGTTTGCAGCCAGCCGCAGTAGAGATTAATTACATATGTATCACTCTACCAAACGCGTCGAGGGTAGACTCATGCATCATTTCGGAAAGGGTCGGATGCGGGAAGATGGTATGCATCAGTTCCGCTTCGGTGCCTTCCATGGTGCGCGCAATGGCATAACCCTGGATCATTTCGGTTACTTCCGCGCCGATCATGTGTGCGCCGAGTAATTCGCCGGTCTTTTCATCGAATACGGTTTTCACGAGGCCTTCAGGTTCGCCCAGCGCGATTGCCTTGCCGTTGCCCATGAACGGGAAGCGGCCCACTTTCACCTTGTAGCCCTTGTCCTTGGCGGCGTTCTCGGTGAGGCCGACGCTGGCCACCTGCGGCATGCAATAGGTGCAGCCGGGGATGTTGCTGGTATTGAGCGGGTGAACGTCCTTCACGCCTGCGATCTTCTCCACGCAGATAACCCCTTCATGCGATGCCTTGTGCGCAAGCCACGGCGCGCCTGCAAGGTCGCCGATGGCGTACACGCCCGGCTCGCCGGTCGCGCACCATTTATCCACCACCACATGGGTCTTTTCCACTTTCACCTTGGTGCCTTCAAGGCCAAGGTTCTCGGTATTGCCCACAATGCCCACCGCAAGGATGACGCGGTCAACGGTCACATCCATAGTCTTGCCGCCCGCTTCCAGCGTCACAGTCACGTTGTCCTTGCCCTTCTTGAGGCCTTTCACATTGGTGGCGGTGTGTATCTTCATGCCCTGCTTCTCGAACTGCTTCTGGGCGAACTTGGAAATTTCCTCGTCTTCCACCGGCAGGATGCGGTCCATCACTTCCACCACCGTTACATCCGCGCCCATATTCTTATAGAAACTGGCGAACTCGATGCCGATAGCGCCGGAGCCTACCACCAGCAGGGATTTGGGCATAACGTCAGGCACCATGGCTTCGCGGTAGGTCCATACCAGTTTGCCGTCCGGTTCCATTCCCGGAATCACGCGTGCACGCGCGCCGGTAGCGAGGATGATGTTCCTGGCGGTGAGTTCGGCAACGGCTTTGCCGTCCTTCTCCACCTTCACCTTGCCTTTGCCGCCCAGTTTGCCCGAACCGTCGAACACGGTGATCTTGTTCTTCTTCATCAGGTGGCCGATGCCCTTGGTGAGCTGCGCGGACACGTCGCGCGAGCGCTTGACGATCTTAGCGAGGTCGAACGACACTTTTTCCACTTTCAGGCCGAAGGCGTCCGCATGCTTGATGAGATGGTTCACTTCCGCCGTGCGCAGCAGCGCCTTGGTGGGGATACACCCCCAGTTAAGGCAGATGCCGCCCAGATGTTCGCGTTCCACCATGGCCGTCTTAAGCCCAAGCTGTGCCGCGCGGATCGCCGCCACATAGCCACCGGGGCCGCCGCCAATAATTACTACGTCAAAATTCGTATCGCTCATAGTTTCCTCTTTTTCTAACAGATTCCCGGTGAGTTGTAAGATGGGGCGCATTGTGTGCGCCACGTGTCGTAAGTGATGTAATTGGGTTCATCGGAGCTGGCTCCAAGCGGGCTTTCCACCCACATCTCAAGCCCCTTCTGCTGCATGCAGAAGCGCTTCCATACGCTGGTGTTGCCTTTGCTGTTCTCTTCGCCCACCACGATGCTCCAGCATGGCGTGCCCTTCACTTCTTTCACGTATTCGCCCCACGCCACGATCTGGCTGCCGTTATTCTTGGATTCCATCCACTCGCTCCATCGCTTCACCGCAGGGAGCGCAAGCACGCTGCTGATAACGGAATCGGGCTTGGGTTTTTCGTCGGCCTGTTTCTTCTTTTTCTCTCCGTCCTCTGCGCCATGGCCGCCTTCAGCAGCCGCTTCACCATGCCCGGAAGAAGGCGAAAGGCTCGCTTCTTTAAGGGTTGGCACTGCGCAGGCGGCAAGCAGCAGAGCAGCAAATAATGCAGTTACGCGAACCGGGCGCATACCTCTCCTTACATCAGTAACAGGCTTGGGCTTTCAATGTAACGTTTCAGCGACTGCAGGTATTCCGCGCCCAGTGCGCCGTCCACCACGCGGTGATCGACTGACAAGGTCACGTCCATCACGTTCGCCACCACCATCTGTCCCTTCTTCACCACTACGCGTTCTTCACCGGCACCTACCGCGAGGATGCAGCCCTGCGGCGGATTCACGATAGCGGCGAAATGCTTCACGCCATACATACCGAGGTTGGAGATGGAGAAGCCGCCGCCCTGGAATTCTTCCGGCTTGAGCTTGCCCGCCCGCGCGCGCGCGGCGAGATCTTTCATTTCGCCCGATATCTGCATCATCGTCTTCTGGTCGGCATTGCGGATGATGGGGGTGATAAGGCCGCCGTCAGTCGCCACGGCAACCGACACGTCCACATTGTTGAAACGCAGGCAGGCTTCGTCCGTCCACATGGCATTGGCGCCGGGGATGCGCTTCAGCGCCAGCGCGGAGGCCTTGATAACCATGTCGTTCACGGAAAGCTTGTAAGCGGGTTTGCCTTCTTTGCCAGCCAGCATTTCGGCTTCGCCGTTGAGCTCCTTCCTCACTTCGAGCAGTTTATCCAGCTCAATGGAAACGGTGAGGTAGAAATGCGGCACGAACTGCTTGGATTCGGTCAGACGGCGCGCGATGACCTTGCGCATGTTATTATTGGGGAGGGAGACATATTCCACCGGATTGCGGCGAACTGCGCCGCGGGCGACGCCACCGCCGGTGCGCCTGGCTTCTTCCACGTCGGCGCGCACCACGCGGCCATGCGGGCCGGTGCCCTGGATAAGGCCAACATCAAGGCCAGCTTCCGCCGCAACGCGCCTGGCGAGCGGTGAAGCGAACGCCTTTGCAGTGGTCGGAGTTCGCAGTTCAGTGGTCGGTCTATATGCTGCGGGTGGTGCATAGACAGGTGCAGAACCAAGCGAAGGAGCCTGAGCAATAGACGTAGCTACCGGAGCTTCTTTCTTTTCTGAACTCTGAACTCCGGACTCTGAACTCTTTTGGACAGCAGCCGCCTTGGGCTTATAGGTTTCGAGCACCTTGCTGTCTTCGCCTTCTTCCAGCAGCAGCGCGATAAGCTGGTTCACTTTCACGCCCTGCGTGCCTTCCGGCACGAGGATCTTGCCGATTACGCCTTCGTCCACCGCCTCCACTTCCATCGTGGCCTTGTCCGTCTCGATCTCGGCAATCACCATGCCGGACTTGATCTTGTCCCCCTCCTTCTTGACCCATTTGGCAAGGTTACCTTCGGTCATGGTGGGGGAAAGCGCAGGCATTAAAATTTCGACAGGCATTATCTATTCTCCTTGCTGACAATTGCCAGCAGGTCTTTTTCAAGTTGCGGCAGATCGTTTTCTACAGTTTTCCAAATTTCTTCATAGTCGATGTCAAAATATCCGTGAATAAGAATATTACGCATACCAATCATTCTTCTCCAGGGAATTTGCGTATACCGTGCCCGCAATGGCTCCGATACATTCCGTGCTGCTTCTCCTATAACCTCGATACTGCGCACCACCGCACGCGTGACGGTCGAATCACGCTCCGGTCTCGTTAAATCCCTTTTTATCTCGGCAATTTCGTGCAGCATATGCCGCAGGTATACAAGATCGTCTTTGGGTTTTTTAGTCATAATGGCGTCGCTTCGCGTAGAATACGCTCACGCAACAAGGAGTTTTTCAGCGCACCCATTGTCACAATATCAGTTTTACGTCCAAGCAAATCTTCCATATCCATCTTGAATCCACCCAAAGCCATAATGCCTTTGGTTGTCCTGTCTACCAGCAAATCAACATCACTGTCCTCATTGGCATCCCCTCGTGCGATAGAACCAAAAACACGCAGGTTTGTCACACCATAAGATGCGGCGATTTCTTCAATCTCCTTTTTCATGGATTTAAGTTTGGCAAGTGTCAGGACTGGCATGTTCGTATATGTTCTATAATTGCATCAGCGCTTTAGCTCAGGTGTAAGGTTGCTGGTGTCCAGCGTCAACAGGTTTGGATGGTTAATGATGATTATCCACTAGTTTTGCACCGGCACATCGTGCCAACTGCTTGCCAATAGTATACTACCCTGTCCCGGCAAACCCAATCAGGTAAATAATGATATTCTCAAATTGCATTGAGGGTGCTTACTATTTCTTATCGGACGGGCACGGCGCGCCGCCATTGCGGTAGACGCTCACGCTAACGTTGGCCTGATAGCCTTTTTTAGTAAGGTCGGCCATGAGCGCGGTGGCTTTGGCGGAAGGCACGATCATATAACTTGAATTGCCGCTATACTGGAACATCGAGCTGGCGTTGCCGTAGCCCTGCGGGCTGATATTGTAACTCATCGACTGCATCTCGAATTTCTCCAGCGCGGCTTCCTTGAATATCTTTTCGATCTCGGCCATCTTGCCGTCAAACCTGGTCTTCACCATGTTCGCGTCCGATTCAACGCCGTTGAAGTTGATGCTGACCTGCGCGTTCTCGGTCATGCAGCCAGCCGTAACGCCCACGTAGCTGGCAGCGGCGCGCTCGGCCATCGCCACCTTGGCGAATACGGGAGAGCAGATAAGGAGAGAGGAAAGAGCGACGGTAAGCACTTTTTTCATGGCAGTTCTCCTGTTGTTGGTTTTAAGCGTTATGCGGCAGCCTGCCCGCGATAGCATGCCTGTTCCGCCGCTTCCACAATATCGTCCACCTGCGGCAGCGCCAGCTTTTCAAGGTTGGCGGCGTAAGGCAGCGGAACGTCCTTGCCTGCCACGCGGATCACGGGCGCATCAAGATAGTCAAACGCGTTTTCCATGATGATGGCGGCAATTTCAGAGCCCATGCCCGCAACCGGCCAGCCTTCTTCTACTGATACACAACGGCTGGTTTTCTTCACCGATTCCACAATGGTTTCCACATCCAGCGGACGGATGGTGCGCAGGTCGATCACTTCGGCGCTGATGCCCTTGGCCTGCAGCGCTTCAGCGGCCTTGAGCGCATGGCCCACCATGATGGAGAACGCCACGATGGTAACATCCGTACCTTCGCGCAGCACGGCAGCCTTGCCGATGGGCACGGTTACATCGTCGCCTTCGGGCACTTCAAAGCTCTGGCCGTAGAGAATCTCGTTCTCAAGGAAGATAACCGGGTTCCTGTCGCGGATAGCGGATTTCAGCAGGCCTTTGGCATCGGCAGCGGAATAAGGCGCGATAACTTTAAGGCCCGGTATATGGGCATACCAGCTTGCATAGCACTGCGAATGCTGCGCGCCCACGCGCGATGCAGCTCCGTTGGGGCCGCGGAACACGATGGGACAGCGGATCTGGCCGCCGGACATGTAGTTGGTCTTGGCGGCGGAGTTGATGAGATGGTCCATCGCCTGCATGGCGAAGTTGAAGGTCATGAATTCCACGACAGGCTTGAGGCCAAGCATGGCGGCACCTACGGCAAGACCGGCAAAACCATGCTCGGTGATGGGCGTATCCACCACACGCTCCGCGCCGAATTCCGCAAGCAGGCCTTCGGTTACTTTATAAGCACCCTGATATTCGGCCACTTCCTCACCCATGACAAATACGTCTTTGTCGCGGCGCATTTCCTCGGCCATTGCATCGCGAAGCGCTACTCGTACTGTTTGTAATGCCATTGTCTTTCTCTGCCCTTTAAAAAAGTTATCTGGTAGGTGAACGTGAACCGGAAAGTTCCTTAGCCTGCTGAATCTTGGCCGCCAGCGCGGCAATCTCTTCCGGCGTGATCTCCTGTAACGCTTCGGCTGCCTGTATAACCGTGCGGTCGGGAAACGCCACGCCACCAACAAGCCCTTGCGGAGTAAACAGGGGGGTTGCCTTAATGCCAAGCCCCTCGGTAAGCAGTTGCTCCAGAGGCTCTGCTCCCCTGAATCCGCTTGCATAAAAACCCGAAGCTACAGCAATGTCCTGCGAGGACGGCAATTGCTCAAACGATATTTTCTCAGGTGCAACGCGAAACGCGTTACCGATGACTATGGCTGCAGCGTCTTTCATTGCCTTCTCATGTTCCACCTGCGCCTTGATCTTGTCTCTCAACGGCATCGTTTTACTCCACCACCACGTCAGTCCACAGCTCGGACGCATCCGGCTCGGGGCTTTCTTTTGCAAACTCAGCGGCATCATTCACGATTGACTTGATATCCGCTTCAATGGATTTGAGCGCTTCTTCATCGGTGAGCTTTTCGCGCAACATCTTGCCCTTGAGGCGCTCGATGGGGTCGCGCTGCTCCTTATACATTTCCACCTCTTCCTTGCTGCGGTACTTGGCAGGGTCGGACATGGAATGGCCGCGATAGCGGTAGGTTTTCATTTCCAGCAGGAACGGCCCCTTGCCCGCGCGGCAATGCGCCACGGCTTCTGCGCCTGCTTCTTTAACCGCCAGCACGTCCATGCCGTCCACCTGCTTACCCGGAATGCCGAACGCCTCACCACGGCGATAGAGTTCGGTGGTGGCGTGGGAACGTTTCACGCTCGTGCCCATCGCATATTCGTTATTCTCGATAATATAGACAACCGGAAGGCGCCACAGTTCCGCCATGTTGAACGCTTCATAGACCTGCCCCTGGTTAGCGGAGCCGTCGCCAAAGTAGGTGAGCGATACGCAACCGTTCTTGCGGTATTTGTGCGCGAACGCGATGCCCGTGCCGATGGGTACCTGCGCACCCACGATGCCGTGGCCGCCGTAGAAATTCTTTTCCACCGAGAACATGTGCATGGAACCGCCCTTGCCCTTGGAGAAGCCGCCGATGCGGCCGGTGAGTTCCGCCATGATGCCTTTGGGGTCCATGCCGCAGGCGAGCATGTGGCCATGGTCGCGGTAGCTGGTGATAACGGCGTCTTTCTGGGTGATGGATTGCTGCATGCCCACCACTACGGCTTCCTGCCCGATATACAGATGGCAGAAGCCGCCGATAAGACCCATGCCGTAAAGCTGACCGGCTTTTTCTTCAAAGCGGCGGATGAGCAGCATCTCGCGATACATCTCCAGAAGCTGGGCATTATGGCCTGCGGCGGGAGTGATATTATTATTGGCAGGATTTTTTGCAGGGGTCGCGGTTTTTGCGGCAGTGGCTTTCGCCATGAAATCCTCATCGGAAAGTTAATAACATGAAGGCGCGCACCCTTATAACAAGGGTTTCGGCGCTATGGCAAATGTTTTCTTAAGGGATTACATCGACTTATGCTGCGGTGCAGCATCGTGCTATTGCTTATCGGCTTTCGGGGGTGCCTGGATGATGACCATTTCATCCTTACCGGCCTTGCCGAGACGGCGGCGGGAGAGCTCGTCCAGCAGGTCGGGATCGAGCGAATCCGAGCGCATCATCTGAGACTTATGCCCCAGCGCCTTGCCCTCGGCACTCACTTTTTCAAGCTCCGCCGTCAGCGCTTCCAGGCGCTTCTGTTCTTTGAGCAGCACGAACAGGCCGCGTTCCCCGGTGAGCGCATGGCCGACCAGATAGGACAGGATGAACGTGACCGTAAGCGCCCAGACCAGCTTTCTGCTGCCGCGCTGCTTATGGAATTCATTATGCCTGATCGTGTAAGCCATTAGCCAAACATCCAGCAATAAGATTAATTAATAATTAAATTCATTATAACTATTGCCATCTAATGCGTCTCTCTAAATTACGCTAGTGCGTAGCGAAAATATTTGGTGCGCGAGAACCGCAACGCAAGTGTACGTTTAAGTACATGCGTAGCGGAAGCGCAGCAAGCTATTATTTGCAGCAAGCAATAGTAGTAATTTAATGATTACAATGCTCGTCGTGGACATGGTGATGGAAGTCGCCACGCTTCTTCGCCTTGGTCAGCTTGTTGTGGATCATTTCGCGTTTCATGCGTGAGATATGATCTACGAACGTAATGCCGTTCGTATGGTCGATCTCATGCTGGATGCAGGTAGCGAGCAGGCCATCAGCCTCAAGCTGCCGGGGTTCACCGTTCTCATCGGTGTAGTTGATCTTCACGCTGCCTGGGCGGGTAACTTCCGAATACTGGTCGGGGAACGAGAGGCACCCTTCCTTGTATTCATGCGCGTCGCCGGAATCGGAAACGATCTCGGCGTTGATGAGCTTCAGCGGTTTACGGCTGGTTTCATCTTCGTCGCGCCAGTTCACATCCACCACGATAAGGCGCTGATGCACCCCCACCTGCACGGCGGCAAGGCCGATGCCACCGGAATGGTACATGGTATCGAGCATGTGGTTTAGGAATTCGCGCACCTCGTCATTGACTTCCGTCACGGGGGCGGAGGCTTTCTTGAGGATGGGATCGGGAGCGATGATTAAGGGTAATACGGCCATAGCACTAATGTGGTTACTCTGTAATGATTTTACAATACGTCGCGGATCCTGCCAAGCGACTCTTCCCTGCCCAGCACCACCATAACTTCAAACACCGGGGGCGACACATTGCTGCCGGAAAGTGCAGCGCGCAATGGCTGCGCCACGGAACCCAGCTTAATCCCCTGTTTTTCGGCAAAGTTCTTGGCAAGTTCCTGCGCAGACGCCTCGCTCCAGTCGCTTAGGGCTTCATAGAGCGGCAGCAGGGCGGCAAGCACCTTTTTGCCTTCATCCCCCAGCAGCCCCTGCGCCTTTTCGTTGAACGGAATGGGGCGCGGCAACACGTAGAAGCGCGCGCTTTCCGCCAGCTCGCGCATATTCTTGGCGCGCTGCTTGAGGCCATTCATGCCCTGCACCACACGGGCTTTGTGGGTTTCCAGCAGATGCGCGGAGCCTTCCAGCATATATTCGGCGAGCAGCCCGGCCAACTCCGTATCTGGTGTTTCACGGATGTAATGGCCGTTGAGGTTCTCCAGCTTGGCAAAGTCAAAGCGCGAAGGCGATTTGCCGATGCCTTCAAGGTTGAACCAGAGGGTGGCCTGCTTGGTGGAAATGATTTCATCATCCCCGTGCGACCAGCCAAGGCGCAGCAGGTAATTGCGCAACGCTTCCGGCAGGTAGCCCATACCGCGATAGGCTTCCACGCCAAGCGCGCCGTGGCGCTTGCTGAGCTTGGCACCGTCCGGCCCGTGGATAAGCGGGATATGCGCGAAATCCGGCACGGCCCAGGCCATGGCTTCATACATCACCACCTGCTTGGCGGCGTTGGTAAGGTGGTCGTCCCCACGGATGATATGGGTCACGCCCATATCGTGGTCGTCCACCACCACGGCAAGGTTATAGGTCGGCGTTCCGTCGGAACGCAGTATCACGAGGTCTTCAAGCTGCCCGGCAGGAACGCGCACATCACCGCGCACATGATCCCTCACCAGCACTTCGCCTTCCAGCGGGGCTTTCAGGCGGATGGCGGGCTTCACGCCCACGGGCGCATCGCTGGGCCCCTTATCGCGCCAGTAACGGTCATACCCCTTGCCCTGCTCACGCAGTGCCGCAAGCTCCTGCGCGGAGGTGTAGCAGTGATAGGCCCTGCCCTGTTCCAGAAGCTGGTTGGCAACTTTGGCATGGCGATCGGCGCGGGCGAACTGGTGCACCACCGGCCCGTCCCATTCCAGTCCCAGCCATTTCATGCCTTCGATGATGGCGTCCACCGCCGCCTGCGTGGAACGCTCGCGGTCGGTATCTTCGATACGCAGCAGGAATTTACCGCCCATGCGGCGGGCGAAAAGCCAGCAGAACAGCGCGGTGCGTGCGCCGCCAATATGCAGGAATCCGGTGGGTGAAGGTGCGAATCGGGTAACGACGGACATAAGTTAAGTGGCTAGTGGCTAGAGGCTAGTAGTTAAAGAGGTGTTGTGTAATATAGCAAAAAGCCTGCCATTGCCACTATTCTGTTACCAGCCCCTAGCAACTAGCTACTAGCCACTCATGCTTAATTTACGCATTATTTTTCAGAAAGAGCATGACCGGCTTATCCTGTTCGCCCCCTTTTGCATGGCACTGGGAATAATTTCCTATTTCTCATTGCCTTATGAGCCGCCTGCCTTTATTGGATGTGCCGCTTTGCTGGCAAGCATCGGCATCGTCTACGCCACAAGACTCACCTACCTGCGCTACGTCTGCATAGCTTTTATGCTGGCGGCTTTGGGGTTCACACTGGCACAGTGGCGCACCGCGTCCATGGATGTGGTGGCGCTTACAAGCCCGATGCCGTTTGCCAGAGTGACCGGCACGCTGGAAAGCATCGAGCAGACGCCCAAAGGCAGCAAGCTGTACCTGAACAAGGTTGTTATTGAAGGCCTTGCGAAAGAAGGCACCCCCGCCCGCATCACGCTGACGCTCAGAAGTTATGACGACAGCCTCCGCAACGGCCAGAGCGTCTCGCTGCTGGCCGGGCTGTTCCCTCCCCCGCAGGCAGCCTTGCCCGGCGGGTTCGACTTCGCGCGGCATTACTATTTCAAAGCTATCGGCGCGGTGGGCTACGGCATGCCGCCAGTGACAGTGAATGCCACGCCGGAGCAATCATCATTCGCTATAGGCTTCTCGGAACTGCGCCACCGTGTTACGCAGTCGATACGTGCGCATTTTGATGAACCCGCCGGGTCCATCGCCGCCGCGTTCGTCACCGGGCAGACCGCCTCCATCCCCGAAAGCGTGAATGAGGATATGCGCATCGCGGGCATCTATCACCTGCTCGCCGTATCCGGCCTTAACCTCTCTATTGTGGCAGGCATCGCCTTTTTCACCGTGCGCCTGCTGCTGGCCGCCATTCCGGCGCTGGCGCTGCGCTATAACATCAAGAAATGGGCAGCGGCGGCGGCACTCGTCTTCAGCTTCCTTTACCTGCAGCTTGCCGGATCGCCCGTTTCCGCCGAACGCGCATTCTTAATGGTGTCGCTTATCTTCATCGCCATCATGCTCGACCGCGATCCCTCGCCCATGCGCGCCATCGCCGCAGCCGCCGTTATCATAATGTGCTTCACGCCTGAAGCAGTGCTTACCGCCAGCTTCCAGCTTTCCTTCAGCGCCACCACCGCCATTGTCGCCGCGTATGAAAGCATCATGGGGCAGTTGCGCAAACGCGCTACCGGCATTGGCATTCAACGCCTTGTCGTTTACTTTTATGCCGTGGCAGGCACCGCGCTGGTGGCATGGGTAGGCACGGAACCGTTCATCATCTACCATTTCCACCAGTTCAGCACGTACAGCCTGCTCACCAACACGCTTGCCGAACCGCTTGTATCCTTCGTGCTGATGCCGCTGGTGGTGCTGGGCGTGGCGCTGCTGCCGCTGGGGCTGGGGTTCATCGCCTTTACGCCCATGCAGTATGCGCTGGATATGCTGAACACGCTCGCGCACTGGGTGGCCAGCCTGCCCCATGCCATGCTGCTGGTGCCAGCCCCTACCGATCTCGGCTTTTTTGTCATCGCCTGCGGGCTTGTATGGCTCTATTTCTGGCGCGGGTGGATAAGGCTCCTGGGGCTGCCCTTCATCGCCGCCGGGTTCTTCACCTGCCTGTACTATGAAACGCCCGACCTGCTGATAAGCGGCGACGGCAAGCAGGTGGCCGTGCGCATGGAAGACGGCAGCGCATTCATGCTCAAGGGTCGCGCAGGCAGCTTTGTAGCCGAACAATGGAGCCGCGCCATGCTGGTGCAGGACATGGAGAACCGCAAAGCCTCCCCCGCAAACTGCGACAAACAGGGCTGCCTTATAACATTACACGGTCATTCCATCGCCCTGCCCAAGACGCAGGAAGCAGCGATGGAAGATTGCACGCAGGCGGATATCGTCATTGTCACAGGCTTTGCGATTGCCCAAGGCGCCTGCCATGCGAAGCTGGTGATAGACGATGCGGCACTCAGCGCTAACGGCGCCACCGCGCTGCATTTCGGGCAGGGCGGGATACGTATCGCGCATGCCAGAACGCTTCAGGGGGCGAGGCCCTGGCAAAGCATCGCTTTGCCGTCGGACCCCACCCCCTGAATATTGGGCACGGTTAAATGAAAAGTATTCTAGGCTGCAGTCCTGAATTAACGATTTCATAAGATTGAGATGTTAGCGGTTGCATGGCAAGAAGGAGAAAGCCATGCAGAATGAAACATTACGCGATGATCAATGGGAACGAATCAAAGGCCTGCTGCCCGGCATGAAGGGGCATGTCGGTCGGCGTGCGCAGACGAACACCCGGCTATTTGTGGATGCGCTGCTGTGGCTGGTGCGCAGCGGTGGGCGCTGGCGGGATATGCCCGCGCAATTTGGACGGCTTCAGACGATAAAGACACGCTATTACCGCTGGGTGGAAAGCGGCGTGTTCGACCGCCTGTTCGCCGAGCTGTCGAAGGATGCGGATACCGAGTGGCACATTCCGGAC
>JAMIFV010000032.1:0-16289 GCA_035906055.1 Alphaproteobacteria bacterium
CATTGCAGGATAACCTGCACAGCCTCTTTACCTGTCGCGATATACCAAGCCTCGCAATACCGCCTACCATAAACCACCTCGAAGGAACATTCGCGCATCTCAAGGAAAAAATAAAAATCCACCGGGGGTTGAGATCACAAAGAAAGAAAAGGGCTATCAAATTTGTACTTTCCAGCCCCCCATTTCTTTAATTATGCCAAAAGCGTCTATTTCTTCTGGGCAGAAATAACTCCGAGGATGCTGTCCACGATCACTTCCTGCAGCGCCACGGAATGGTTGGGCACCGGCGAGAGGTATAAACGCCCGGTACCTTCGATCACCTGCACAAGCCCCTGCCCGGAAGTGACCGAACCGAACACGGAACGGCTCGAGGTCTGCACCGTAAATTTCAGGCCTGCGCTGCGTGCCACGGCGACTGCGCCATCGAGCACAATGCGTTCGCCACGAAGCTCCATCACTTCCAGCGGCCCCGGCGAACAGGCGATAACGGTGCCTGTGCCCTGCACCGCGGTCTGGATGAACCCCTGCCCGCCCAGCATGCCTGCGGACATGGAATTCATGAACATGTCCACTTCAACGCCCATATCCGACGCCCAGTAAGCGCCACGCTCGATAACATATTTTTCGCTGCGAAGATGCAGCTCCACGAATTCGTGAAAGCGTGGCGCCAGCATCACTTTGCCGGTGCCCTCATATACGGGGCGGAATATCTTGTTGCCCGTCATCGCGGATTTCAGCATGCCCTTTACCGTCGGCATGGCGTTCTTCTGGTTGATGTTGCCACGCCAGTAACGCGCAATGCCCGCCTCGGTGCGCACGGCTTCGTTATTAAGGGTTATTTCAACGTGATGGAGAAGATCTTTGCTGACGATATTAAACTGCGGCATAGGTCACCTGAGCATGCTGGAATAATACGGGATATGGGGAAGCAGGTATAAGTAGTACATGTAGTAAAGCGCGCGCCCGGCAATTATAAACAGTAAAATGCGCTTGACCGATACGTTCAGCATGCCTGCGAACAGGAAAAGTATCTTTACCACCGGCATCATCTGCAGCAGGAAAATATATACGCCGTATTTCGAAAACAGGGCCGCCACTTTCTGGTAAACAGGCTCGTCAATGATGAAGAAGCTTTTCATCGCAGGCCCAAGCAGGCGGCCAATCACATATGTGGTTACCATGGCAAGCACCGCCCCCATGAATGCCGCCAGCGTGACAAGGAAGACGTTATAATTATCGAATTCCTTGGCAGCGAACCATAGCGTCTCGGTGCTCAGGGAAAAGATGCTGGTGCCGTTGAAACTATCGAGGAAGATAAGCTGATAAACCGACATAGATTAGAGACTCTCATTTTTTTTGGGCGCAGACGAGGAACTCCGTGTTCCCCTTAGGGCCTTTGATTGGACTTTCCGTTACTCCTAGCACCTGCCACCCCATCTGTCCACTGAGCCAATCACACGTACTATCGCATACCTGCCTGTGCAGTTCCGCCTCACGCACCACCCCGCCCTTGCCTACCCTCTCGCGCCCCACTTCGAACTGCGGCTTGATAAGCGCGACCAGCATAGCCCCGCCCCTTGTTAAGGACATCGCAGCAGGCAACACGGTTTTCAGGCTGATGAAGCTGGCATCGCACACCACCCAGTCCAGTGGCTCGGGTATATGGCTGGCCTGCAACTGCCTTGCATTGGTTTTTTCCAGCACCACCACGCGCCCGTCCTGCCGTATCTTCCAGTCAAGCTGGCCATGCCCCACATCCACCGCATAGACCTTTGCCGCGCCGCCGCGCAACAGCACGTCAGTAAAACCGCCGGTTGAAGCGCCGATATCCGCGCATACCATACCCTCCGGCTGCAGACTAAAATGCGTGATTGCATGCGCAAGCTTAAGCCCGCCGCGCGATACATAAGGATGCTCCGCCTCCCGCACGATGAGTGGAATATCAGGGGAAACCATATGCCCGGCCTTGTCCAGTTTCACCTGTCCTGTATACACCTTTGCGGTTGCAATGAGCGCCTGCGCCCGGGTTCTGCTTTCAGCGAGTCCCAGTTGAACCAACAAATTGTCAAGTCTGATTTTTTGCACGATTAACCAATGTTAACTCTTGAGGATTTATTTCCACATGATAGATATTCTAAGGTTGTTCAACGGAATAGTCTATGGACCTTGCCACTTTATCTGCAGACGAAATCACGGAACGCCGCAAGTCTGCGGCATCAGTTGTTCTGCGCTGGATAAACGACGAGATCATCAATGCCCCGGAAGAACATGTAAAGGTACTGGGCGACAACCTTTCGCTCTCACTGGCACGCAGCCGCCTTTCGCAGGTGGTGAAGACCGGTGAGAAGATGACCCCAGACGTGCTTTACAGCCTGGACAATACGCGCCTTGATAACCTGCATATGGCCGCCATGCAGGACCCCGCCAGCGTCGAAGGTAGAACCATCGCGAGCTGCCACAGCATTGTCGTGTCCAAATACCTCACGCTCGAACATTCACTGATAGACGGCGACCTGATACAATATACACAGCCTGCCAATGGGCATTTATGAGCAGGCATGATCGCATTACTCAGGCGAATTACGTACAAGGGCTGAAGCAGACCTTAAAAACGGCACGCAAGCGCAACAGGATGTCGCAGGCGAGCCGATGATGAAAGCGCTTGACCTCGCGCTCAGCATAGTAAAGGCAACTGGTGAGCAGATTGATGTTTCCGTTATACTTGCTCTGGAGAACAACGCCAACCAAAAGCATTTCCTTGGGTATGCCCCTTATGTGAGGGATGCTTCAGGTGAAAGTGCCGCTTATTTCAAAGAACAATCTTCTGTCTACAGAATGCTTGCCACACAATGCAAACAACGTGGGCTGGTTCACGGAGTGGAACCCACGCTCGCCCGCAGCAGAGTATAACATCTGGACTTTCTCTGTCCCTCAAAAGGAGGGGAAAAGTAAACAGGAGTTTAACGAGTCCTGAGCCTAAGTGTTTAGTCCCACTTTGTGATGGTTTGGGTTGATTTTAAATCGTTCTGGCTCTTTTTGCCAGGATTTGATGATGTATTCATAAGGTGTGAGTCCTTGGAGTGTTTTGAGACGTTTTGCGACGTTGTATGCATTCAGGAAGTTAGCGATATGCTCCTTCAATTGAGCATGTGATTGGTAGTGGTATCGCTTGACGGTAGCTTCTTTGAGCGTCCGGTTCATGCGCTCCACCTGTCCATTGGTCCAGGGATGATTGGGTTTGGTCAGCCGGTGCTCGATGCCGTGTTCCAGGCAACGGATATGGAACATGTGCCGCATGAAGCGTGCGGTTTCCCCGTTATGATAACGCGGCTGGATGCAGAACCGGGCGCCGTTATCAGTAAGCACGGTATGGATGTTATAGGGCACGATCCGTACAAGATTGCTCAGGAAGCCGCAAGCCACGGTTCGATCTGACGCGGCGTGCAGCTCGGCATAGGCGAACTTGCTGGTGCGGTCGATACCCACAAACAGGTATAGTTTTCCTTCTTCCGTTCGCACCTCGGCAATGTCTATGTGGAAATAGCCGATCGGGTATTTCTTGAACTTTTTCCTGGAGGGTTTTTCTCCCTCAACGTCAGGCAGGCGGCTGATGTCATGGCGCTGAAACAGGCGATGCAGGGATGATCGCGTCAAGCCGGGGATGCTGCTTTGCAGGGCATACAGGCAATCATCCAATGGCAGTAACGTATGCTTGCGGAATGCAACGCACGCTGCTTCCTGCTCCGGCGTCAGTACCGTGGAACGCGGTTCCTTCGGCCCCATCGGCGCGTCATCAACATGCGTACGCTTCTTCCACTTCGCTACCGTCTTTGGATTGATGTCGTAACGAGCAGCAAGCGTGTTCAGGCTCTCTTGACTATGTTGTATCGCTCGACGCACCGCCGCTGTCGTGCGGGCGCTCCCGTGTAATACCTGTCCCATAATTCCTCCCTGGTTGGCAGTGCAGAATACTCTACACCATTACAAAGTGGGACTAAACATCAAGGGCTTAGCTATAGCAGCTAAACCCAAGGCAAACGCGTCCTCTCCCTCAAAGGGAGAGAAAAAGAAAGTTTACGTTAATGAGTCCTGAGCTTAATACGCAGGTCTTGCGCTATTTTAAGTAAATAGCCAAGCCTGAGCGTTGCCTGCGTTGCAGCCTGAATATCATGTGTGCTGAACGCCTGCGAAATGCGTTTAATCTCTGCTGCAATATTTGATTGGTTCTGCGCTACAAAGCCCTGAATATCTTCTTTCTTCGCTTCATCTATCTGCTCGCGCAGTTCCATAATTTCCATAAGCAGCACTGGTGACGGCTTTACCGTGTCCTTCTCGCCGCCCACCAGTATACCCTGCAAACCGAGCATATGCCGCGCACGCAGCAGCGGTTCTTTCAGCGCCTCATAGGCTTCGTTCGCCTGCATGGATCTGAATATCGCCTGCTGGCGTTCTGCCGGGGGCTTGCCGATCAGGCGGTCAGGATGGCAGACGCGCTGCACCGCAAAATAGCGTTTTTCAAGATCAGCAAGATCAAGATCGTAGGAAACAGGAATATCAAATACGGAAAAAAAATTATTCATGTCATGCACTAGACATGAAAACTTTCACCACACCCGCAACGACCTTTTTCGTTGGGGTTCCTAAAGACAAAACCGCTCTTGAGTTTTTCTTCCACGAAATCCATTTCCGTACCGATGATGAACATCACGGCCTTGGGGTCGATGAGCAGCTTATATTCGCCGGTATCCACCACCTCGTCGAACTTGCCGATCTCGTCGGCATATTCAATCGTGTAGGAAAGGCCGGAACACCCCTTGGTACGCACGCCGACGCGCACGCCAGCAGACGGCTTGCCGCGCGCGGCCAGCAGGCCTTTGATACGCTCAGATGCAGCCGGGGTTATGGATACAGCGCTTTTCATACGTCAGGAGCGAGAAAGCGAGATAACAAGAAATCCGTATCTCGTACTCTGCTAACTCGCCTTTCTCGTTTGTGTCTGCTTGGCGCGGTAGTCGGTGATAGCTGCCTTGATGGCGTCTTCCGCCAGCACCGAGCAGTGGATCTTCACCGGCGGCAGCGCCAGATGTTCTGCAATCTGCGAGTTCTTGATCTTCATCGCTTCATCGAGCGACTTGCCCTTCACCCATTCGGTGACCAGCGAACTGGAAGCGATAGCTGAGCCGCAGCCGAAGGTTTTAAAGCGCGCGTCTTCGATAACGCCTGCCTTGTTCACCTTTATTTGCAGCTTCATCACGTCGCCGCAGGCAGGGGCACCCACGAGGCCGGTTCCTACCGCTTCATCGTCCTTATTCATGGAACCCACATTTCGGGGATTCTCATAATGGTCGATCAGTTTTTCACTATATGTCATACTTTTTTCCTTTCTCAATTCGTACTCGGTAGCCCGTACTCGGTACCCGGACTCACCGGGTACGCTTAACCGAGTACCGTGTGCGTATTAATGCCCACTCCACTCAATCTTGCTCAGGTCAACGCCTTCCTGCACCATTTCCCAAAGCGGGCTCATTTCGCGCAGGCGTTCAATGCTGCCGCTCACTATCTCGATAGCGCGGTCAATCTCTTCTTCCGTGGTGAAGCGGCCAATGCCAAAACGTATGGACGTATGCGCCAGTTCCTCGTTCACGCCCAGCGCACGCAGCACGTAGGAAGGCTCCAGCGACGCGCTGGTGCAGGCGGAACCCGAAGATACCGCCAGCTCCTTGATCGCCATGATCATCGACTCGCCTTCAATGTAGGCGAAGCTGATATTCATATTGCCGGGATAACGCTGCTCGCGGTCGCCGTTGAGGAATACATGCGCAACGCCGTCCAGCACCGCCCCCAGGAACTTGTCGCTCAGGCGGCGCACATGCTCAAGGTCGCGCCCCATTTCTTCGCGCGCGAGACGTGCCGCCTCGCCAAGGCCAACACAAAGTGCGGGGGAAAGCGTGCCGGAACGCATGCCGCGTTCCTGCCCGCCACCATTGATGAGCGGATCAAGGCGCACGCGCGGGCGGCGGCGTACATAGAGCGCGCCAATGCCTTTGGGGCCATAAATCTTATGGGCGGAAATGCTCATCAGGTCGATGTTCATCGCTTCCATGTCGAGCGGAATCTTGCCGAAAGCCTGCGCGGCGTCGGTGTGGAAAAACACGCCGCTCTCACGGCAGAGCCTGCCGATCTCAGCCAGCGGCTGGATAACGCCGATCTCATTGTTCACCGCCATGACGGACACGAGCAGCGTTTTATCGGTGATCGCGCTCTTAAGTTCCTGAAGGTCGATAAGGCCGTTATTCTGCACGGGCAGATAGGTAACCGTGAAACCGTCCTGCTCAAGGTGGCGGCAGGTATCGAGCACGCATTTATGCTCGGTCACCGTGGTGATGATGTGGCTCTTCTGGTCGCGGTAGAAATGCGCAACGCCTTTAATGGCAAGATTATTGGATTCGGTGGCCCCGGAGGTAAACACAATCTCTTTGGGGTTGGCGTGGATGAGTGCCGCCACTTCCTCACGCGCCTGCTCTACCGCTTCTTCCGCTTCCCAGCCATAGGCATGGCTGCGGGAGTGCGGATTGCCGAACATGGTGCCGAAGAACGGCAGCATCTTGTTCAGCACGCGCGGGTCCATCGGCGTGGTCGCCTGATAGTCCATGTAGATCGGCATTTTGTGGGCGTTTTTCTGTTCCATAACCTTATCCATGTATGGCTTGATCCTAGTATAACCTAGTAATTTCGTCAACTATTAGAACGAGCTTAAATTACCTGAATTGCTCGTGGGTTATATAATGCCTGCCTGCGGGTTCGTCCAGTGCATAAATCAGGGGGCTGCTAGCCCTAAAATGCACAGTTTTAAGGCCTGAGCAGAACCTAAACTCTTAGTGTGTCATTCCCACGCAGGCGGGAATCCAGCAAGAGTGCCGTCTGGTGCGATACAGTATATTGGAAGATGGATTCCCACTTTCGTGGGAATGACAATCTCACAGAAGGCTGAACCTAAGCCGATTCTTTCTGCTTAAAAGTAGCCCATTTCCGGCTGAAAGCCTCTATGCTGGCTCTGGCGGTGCCCCACCCGCCGCTCACGCGGATGGCGGAGTCGGCCAGCGCATCGCTCACGCCCATGGCGGCAAGCACATGCGAACCGGATGATTTGCCGGACGTACAGGCAGAACCGGAGCTGACGGATATGCCGTCGAGGTCGAGCAGCATCATCTGCGTCTGCGCGCGCATGCCGGGCATGGCCACATAGACCACGTTGGGCGCGCGCTCCGCCCCTGCCCCCATGACAGTGGCGCCCTGCGCCAGCGCCTGTTTTTCAAATTCGGCGAACCAGCCCCCGAGGGTCTTCATCTGCGCGAGGTCGATGTATTTCACCGCTTCAGCAAAGCCAGCGATAGCCACAGTATTTTCAGTACCTGCACGACGGTTCATCTCCTGCCCGCCGCCGATGGACTGCGCGGGGATGGCAAGGCCGTTGCGAACCACCAGCGCCGCAGCGCCCACAGGGCCGCCCATCTTATGCGCGCAGATCGTCATAAGGTCACAGCCGAGCGAAGTAAAATCGAGCGGGATCTTGCCAAGCGCCTGCGCCGCGTCGCAATGCAGCACACCGCCGCGCTCATGCACTATTTTCGCAATATCCGCCATCGGCTGGATAACGCCGGTTTCATTATTGGCCAGCATCACCGAAACGAGGAAGCCTTCCGTGCCCGGCAATACAGCGGCAAGCTTTGCCATATCCACTACACCGTCCCGATCCACGGGGAGCACGACAGGCTTAACCGCCGCCTTTAATATGGAGGAATGCTCAACGGCGGAAATAACCTGCGCCTTATCTGCATAGGCCTGCAACACCCAGTTGTTGGATTCGGTGCCGGAACCGGTGAACACGATCTCAGCGGGAAACACGCCGATATGTTCGGCAATGGCGCGGCGTGAGGTTTCAATGATGCTGCGCGCATGCCTGCCCTCCGCGTGAACCGACGAAGCGTTCAGCGGCATGGCGTGCAGATCCGCCATCACGGCAGCCACTTCAGGGCGCACGGGGGCGGTTGCGTTATAATCGAGATAATGGCGTTCCATGAGCGTCACGTTTTCGCAAATAAATCGCCAAAGTCAAGTTGTCCCGGCAAAACATTCGCATTAGCCTTCTTCGGAGGCGGTGTCTGCGTCTGCGGTGCCTTCTCAGCGGGGCGCTTTATTATATCTGGTTTCTCAGAAACTTGTGAGGCTGCCATTGCCTGCCCCGCCCAGATACGCAGCATGTCTGCCCATACATTAGTGAACGCGGAGGGCTTGCCCCAGTCGGGGTTGAGGAACGTTACCATATGGTGCCCGCGGATGAACGCCAGCACCTGCCGCGCATGCAGGTCAGAGACTTTGGCCTCGCAGCCGGAGAGCTGGAACAGTTGTTTAAGCTGCCCGGTGAATGATTCATCTGACGCACGCAGCATCCTGGCATAGCCCGCATGCGTACCCGCATGCGCGATGAATGCCGACATGGCGGCGAGCCTGCGCATGCTGCATTGCTGGTCGGCAAGCAGCGAGCGCATGACCGCCTGTATCTTATCAACCGGAGGGAGCGACTCGGCAGCGGCAAGCGCCTCCTGCCAGCAGGCATCATGCTCGGCCAGCAGGTGCGCGAGCGTCTCCTGCATCATCTTCTCTTTGGAATCGAAATAAAAGTTTACAATGCCACGTGAAAGATTTGCCCCTTCCGACACATGGGTGATGGTGGTATCCGCAAGACCGCGCTTTGCGATGGACACCACGTTGGCGTCGATGAGTTGCTGCTTACGTTTGTCCTTAACGTTCAGACGCGGCATTTTAACCCCTCATTTATGTTTATGAGACTAGCCGCACTGGGGTATTTTCGCAAGCAGTTACTGCTTTGGTTTTCTGGCGCGCGACTTTTTGGGTTCGTGTAACGCGCGCAAATCTTTCTCGGTGAACATGCGACGCGAATTGCAGAATTCACAGTGGATCGTCATTTTGCCATCCACCAGTGCGGAAAGCAGTTCTTCCAGCGCGATGGAATGCAGCGCCGTTTTCACGCGCTCACGCGAGCAGCGGCAGCCCGCTTTCAGCGGCTGCAACTTATAGACCCATACGCCGTCTTCGTTAAACAGGCGGTAGAGCAGGTTCTGCGGCGTCACATCCGGATCAAGCATCTCATCATCGCGCACGGTTTTCATGAACATCTGCGTGCGCTCCCAGAGATCATTCTGTTCTTCTGGCGTCTGCCCGGTTTCCTTGCCGCCTTCGGCCGGCACACGTTCAATGATAATGGCGCCTGCCGCCCACTTTTTGCGCTTGCCTTCCGGCGGACGCACGGCCACATGCAACGCCACCTGCGCCTGTTGGGATTGCGTAAAATAACCATCGAATGCATCGGCCAGCGTTTCACCGCTCAGGCTTACAATGCCCTGATAGCGCTCACCGCCATCACCGGGGTCAAGCGTCACCGCCATCGCCCCCCTGCCCAGCACCTGGGAGAGCGGCATCGGCTCATCCTTCAACTCCGCCGCCCTTTCTTCGTCGATGCGCGCATAGCCACGGATAACGCCATTGGCCAGAACGTCTACCACCATATACTTCACCGGGCCGTCATAGCCCCTTGTCTGTACGGTGAGTATGCCGTCACCGGCCAGCGTTGCCGAAAGCATGGCCGCCAGCACCACCTGTTCGGCAAGGTGCTGCGAAACCGATAACGGGTAATCGTGCGTCGCCACGATGGAGTGAAGCGCCTTTTCCATGCGCACCAGACGCCCGCGAATGGCGGAATGGTCGATAAGGAACGGTTGCACGAAATCGGTTTTCGTGAAACTCAGCGATTCTTTAGGGTTCTTGTCCGGTGTTTTCATAAGGCTGCGCTTATAGCAAAGGAAAACATAATGTCACTGAGATATGTTTATGCTCCCTTCACCAGTTGCGCAATCGTATCCAACGGCAGGAACAGGCGCATGGGTGTCTCCTGAAGCGCAATAAAGCCATATGCCTGGTAAAAAGCCTTTGCTTTATCGTTTTTGGCATCCACAACCAGCGCATACATTGCCACTTCCTGACTTGCCAGTAACGCCCTTTTCATGGCGTTTACCAGCAACGCTTCACCCAGCTTCCTACCTTGACAGGATACACCCCTTGCCAACCTGCCGAGCAATACTGCCGGAACAGGATATCGCGGCAGCTTCTTTGCAACATCTTCCGGCATGCTGTCACGCGAGACAGAGGTTGCACTCAAACTGTAAAAGCCGATGACGCAGTTTTGACTGGCGGCGACAAACACTCTGGCAACGCGCCTTTTTACATCCTGACCGGCCTGTTCCCTGATATAGCGGTCTAGCTCCGCTACACCGCATGCAAAAGCGGCCCTGTCATGGTGTTTGGCTAAAGGCTCTATAGCCAGAGCGGGAAACACATCAGACATCAGACATCAGACGCGATATTCATACTATTGTAGCTTGCAAACGCCTTTTTAAGAGTTGCATTGGCTTTGGGCGGATGAACAAGCGCATTATAAAATGTATTCCAGTCCTGCTCACTCAACGCCATCTGATCCCCGCGTTTCAGTATCTGCTCCGCCATCGCCGCAGCACTGGCAATAATAAAGCTGGTGAGGGAACGGTGGTCCATGGCTGCCGCCTGTTCGATACGGACTTTAATCTCCGGCTCCAGGCGAATGCTGATACGGTCTGATTTAGCGCTGTCAGTGTGAGTGTGCATGGAATTCCCCCATATCCACTTGTACAGCAAAACGCCATACAGCACAAGAGGCAAGGTTGCAGCTCTTTTTTAGACATATGGTTTGGACATAACCTACTGAATAGTCTATTCTAGCCCTCCCATGATAAGACAGTTTGAACTTGTAGAGCGCGTAAAATCCTACGACCCCGATGCGGATGAGGACATGCTCAACCGCGCCTATGTGTACGCCATGAAGATGCATGGCACCCAGACGCGCGCCTCCGGCGACCCCTATTTCTCGCACCCCGTTGAAGTGGCGGCGCTGCTTACCGAATTCCGGCTGGACACCGCCTCCATCGCCACCGCCCTGCTGCATGACACGGTGGAAGATACCGATGCGACACTGGAAGATATTGAAAAATACTTCGGCAAGGAAGTCAGCACGCTGGTGGACGGCGTAACCAAACTCTCGCGCCTTGAAAGCAAATCGGAGAACGCCAAGCAGGCGGAGAATTTCCGCAAGCTCCTGCTTGCCATGAGCGAAGACCTGCGCGTGCTGATGGTAAAGCTGGCAGACCGCCTGCACAACATGCGCACGCTTAAATACATCAAGTCGCCCGAAAAGCGCCAGCGCATCGCCAGGGAAACACTTGAAATCTACGCCGCGCTGGCCGAACGCATCGGTATGCGCAAGATCAAGGAAGAGTTGCAGGACCTCGCCTTCACCGAGCTTTATCCCGAAGCGCGCGAAGGCATCATCAACCGCCTCAGCTACCTGCGCGAGCAGGGCAAGGCGGCGGTGGAAAAGACCGAAGAGCACCTGCGCAAGACCCTGAGCGATGCGGGGCTGCCCAAAGCAACGGTGGTGGGCCGCGAAAAACGCCCCTACTCCATCTGGAAGAAGATGGAAACCAAGAACGCCAGCTTTGAGCAGCTGGGCGACATCATCGCGTTCCGCATCGTGGTGGATACGGTGCCGGAATGTTATCAGGCGCTGGGCGCGGTGCATGCCGAATACCACACGATACCCGGCCATTTTAAGGACTATATCAGCACGCCGAAAAACAACGATTACAAGTCGCTGCACACGGCGGTTATCGGCCCCGGCCAACAGCGCATCGAAATACAGATACGCACACTGGAAATGCACGAAATCGCCGAGTTCGGCGTGGCGGCGCACTGGTCGTATAAGCAGAAACGCGACTACAGCAAGGACGGCAAGCAATACCGCTGGATACGCGAGCTGCTTGAGATCCTGGAGCGCTCCACCAACGCGGAAGAATTCCTCGAGCACACGAAGCTTGAGATGTACCACGACCAGGTATTCTGCTTCACGCCGAAGGGCGACATCATCGCACTGCCGCGCGGCGCAACCCCGGTGGACTTTGCCTATGCCGTGCATTCCGGCGTGGGCGACACGTGCGTGGGCGCAAAAATAAACAGCCGCATCGTGCCGCTGCGCACGCAGCTCAAGAACGGCGACCAGGTGGATATCATCACCTCCAAGGCACAGACACCCTCGCCCACATGGGAACGATTCGTCGTCACCGGCAAGGCGCGTGCGGAAATCCGCAAGTTCATCCGCACCCAGCAGCGCGCGGAATACATCAACCTTGGCCGCGCCATCCTCAGCAAGACCTTCAAGCAGGAGGATATCGACCTGACCGACAAGATGCTCGAAGGCGTTGCACAGCATTTCAACAAGAAGACGGCGGAAGACCTCGTGGCGGAAGTGGGTGAAGGCCTCATCAACCGCACGCAGGTGTTTGAAGCCGTATTCCCCGATCGTAAGATTCAGCCTGCCAAGGGCACGCTGATGACCAAACTGCGTAAAAAACCCACGAGCGGCAGCGGCCCCGCCATCACCATACGCGGGCTGGTGCCTGGCATGGCATTGCATTTCGGCGGCTGTTGCCATCCTATCCCGGGTGACAAGATCGTAGGCATCGTCACAACCGGCAAGGGCATCACCATACACACCACGTCCTGCGAGACGCTGGAAAACTTCTCCGACACGCCGGAACGCTGGATCGATGTGGCATGGGACATGAACAGCCAGGCCGCCCATGTGGCGCGCATCAAGGCCACCGTGCTGCACGAGACAGGCGGGCTTGCCACCGTTACCAGCGTTATCGCCAAGGACCTCGGCAATATCACCAACCTGAAGATACTCACGCGCTCCACGGATTTTTTCGAGATCATGCTCGACATTGAAGTGCGCGATACCAAACACCTCAATACGCTTATCGCATCGCTTCGCGCGCAAAAAGCAGTGCAGTCCGTAGAGCGTTATTACGGTTAGCCCTTGATGTGATTGAATGCTTCCGCAGGCATTTCCACCAGTTCCACCCCGAACGTGTGGAAGAACGTATGCACCTCGTAGCTGGCAGCGTCGTCAATGCCGATGATAAGCCTGAGGCGTCCACCCAGCATTTTGATAACTTTCTTTACAATAATGGCATCGAGCAGCCGGTCGGATAATTTCCGCCCGAAACCGACACGGTCTTCCTTTTCGTATTTGCGCTTGCCATAGGCTATCGCTTTCTGGAACAGCTTCCATTCCAGCTTGCCCGCGCGTTTCATATGCGCTTCGATATGCTGCTTGAGGCTGCGCACATAATCCGCATCCGCTATCAGCACCTGCGGCCTGCTCTCAAGGCACGTGAAGTCGGTCTTGTCCGAATTGATCTGCAATGCGGAATCACGCAGCACCGGCAACAGGCAGGAGGAAATATGCTCCACAAGATGGTTCCATGAAAGCGCCGTCAGCACGATATCGGTATTGTGCACGGGCGAATGCGTGCCCAGCAGCCGCTCGATCACGCGCGCATGCTCCAGTAACTGGGCATGGGTATAAAGCGTCACCTTATGCCCTTTGGTCTCGTTATCATGATAAAAAAACAGTATGGCACGATCTCTCGGCGAAAGCGCCGCGAGCGTGGTCGGCGTCCTGTCCGGATGTCGCCCGCCCTTCTCAAGGCACTGGGCGTAATAATAGACGGTTACTCCCGGATGGCTGCCCTTGAGGTCTTCAAGGCGGGTCATCCTGGCAACATGCGTTTCAGGCGCGGCAGGCTTGCCTGTGAGGCAGATGATATGTTTGAGTTCAGGCAGCTTTGCGGCCTGCCGTGTGATCACATTAGCTTCGGCAACGCCGTTAACCACAGCCACAGTGCTGCGCGATTCGGCCAGCACGCTGATTTTCTCTTCTTCGGAAAAGCCTGAAGGGATAATAACGGCGGTAGCCCTTATCGAAAACGTGGCCAGCTCACTCACCCAATAGGCCTTGGAAGGAGAAAGCCCGAAGAACGCCACGCGGGAATCCAGCGTTACGCCGAGAAAATCCAGCATGCGCGCCATGCCGTTCACTTCCACGGCTATTTCTTTGGTTAACCTGCTGACAAACATCTTTTCATGGCGTTCATAGATGAACGGCTTGTCAGGCGCTATCTTCACGTTAGCAAGGAAAAGTGCGGGAAAAAGCTGGACGCCGGTACTGTTCATAAAAGGTGGTATGGTATTGTATTACGATTTTGCTTGTTATAACGTTATTAACATAAAAGTACACTGTAGAGAGAGCAAATAATGAGCCGTTCTTCCACCCTTCCCGTCTGGGACCTGACCGATTTTTACAAAAGCCTCCAGTCCACCGAGATCGCCAGGGATACCGACCGCGCCAAGGCGCTTACCTCGCGTTTCCGTAAGAAATATGAGCCGCTGATGGGCACCATCGGCGCGCAGGATCTTCATCAGGCGCTCAAGGAGTATGAAGCCCTGCAGGATCTTTACGGCAAGCTGGGTTCCTACGCCCAGTTGCTCTACAGCGGAAATATGAGCGACCCCGCCAACGCGCAGTTTTACCAGAATATGCAGGAAACGCTCACCATCCTGAGCTCGGAACTCATGTTTTTCACCCTGTCGCTGAACAAACTGTCCGATGCCAGAATGAAGGCGCTGCTCGCGGCAAAAGAGCTGGCGCATTATGCACCGTGGCTTCGTGAGTTGCGCGCGCTCAAGCCTTACCAGCTTTCCGACGACCTCGAAAAAATACTGCATGAGAAAAGCGTCGCTGGCCGCTCGGCATGGTCGCGTCATTTTGACGAAGTGCTGGGCGACCTGCGTTTTAAAGTGGCGGGTAAGCCCCTGGCATTGGAAGAAACGCTGCACCTCATGTCCGATGCAAAGCCGGAAAAGCGCAAAGCCGCCGCCATGGGGCTGGCCGAGGGGCTCAAGACCAATATCAAGACCTTTGCGCTCATCACCAACACGCTCGCGAAAGATAAGGAGATTGAAGACAACTGGCGCAAACTTGAACGCCCCATCTCTTCACGCAATATCTCCAATCAGGTGGAAGACGAGGTGGTGGACGCCCTCATGGGCAGCGTGCAGAAAAACTATGCCAGCATCTCGCATCGCTATTACAGGATGAAAGCCAAATGGCTGGGCATGAAGCAACTCAATTATTGGGACAGGGCGGCACCGCTGCCCAAAGTGCCGGAGAAAAGCTATAACTGGGACGATGCGCGTGAACTGGTGCTGTCCTCATATACCGCCTTCTCCCCCACCCTGGGCAAGACCGGCAAGCAGTTCTTTGATAAAAACTGGATCGACGCGCAAGTAAGGCCCGGCAAGGCACCCGGCGCATTCGCGCACCCCACCGTGCCTTCCGTGCACCCTTACCTGCTGGTTAACTATCAGGGCAAGCCGCGCGACGTGATGACGCTCGCCCATGAGCTCGGCCACGGCGTGCATCAGGTGCTTTCGGGCAAGCAAGGCGCTTTGCTGGCGGATACGCCCTTAACCCTTGCCGAAACCGCTTCCGTATTCGGTGAGCAGCTTACCTTCCGCGAAATGCTCAAACGCGAGAAAGACGCCAATCGCCGTAAAGCCATCCTCGCCGCCAAGGTGGAAGATATGATCGCGACCGTCGTGCGGCAGGTGGCGATGTGCCAGTTCGAGGTGCGCGTGCATGACGAGCGTAAATCCACCGAGCTCACCGCCGACCGAATCGGCCAGATCTGGGTAGATGTGCAGTCCGCAGCGCTCGGCCCTGCAATAAAGCTGACGCCGGAATATAATTATAGCTGGGCGTATATCCCCCACTTCATCCATACACCGTTCTATGTGTATGCCTATGCGTTCGGCGACTGCCTTGTGAACTCGCTTTATTCGGCGTATGAGAAAGAACAGAAGAAAGGCAACGCCGCTTCTTTTGAAAAGAAATACATCACCATGCTGGAGTCCGGTGGCCGCTTCCGCCATAAGGAACTGCTGGCACCGTTCGGGCTCGATGCCAGCAAACCCAGCTTCTGGCAGGGCGGGCTTGATGTTATCTCAGGGCTTATTGATGAGTTGGAGGGTATGTAGTTTTATTTGCCCTCCCCGCCTGCGCTGGCATGGCAATAATGCAGTAAATGAATCCTCGGAGCAAGCTCCGAGGCATTTTAGAACAGCCGCAACTGATATTGTTTGTGTATAGGCTTATAGTCTTTTGTTCCCTGGTTCTTCACATAATTGGCGATGGTCTTTACGTCTGCGTACTGACCCACCGTATTGATAAAATAGCCCTTACCCCAAAATTCCCCACCCCATAGCTTCTGTTTGACTTC
>JAMIFV010000033.1:0-13888 GCA_035906055.1 Alphaproteobacteria bacterium
GCCACGCTTGCCTTTGCGGGTGCCACCAAAATAACTCTCATCAACTTCAATCTCACCGCCGAATACTTCGCCAGATTCTTCCCCCAGCCGGTCAGCAATGACCTCACGAAGCCGTTGAAAATAGTAGCAGGCCGTCTTGAAGTTTACGCCAACCAGACTGGCAGCACAGCGGGCAGTTGCACCGGCTACAAAATGCTCCAGTAACTTAGCCTGGCATAGTATTATAGTGAGCATAAGGGGTATTTATGAAGCTATATCAATAAATGTAAGTATCTAGATGGCTGACATATAACGTTTTTTGTGTATCGCGGTGCTTTGTCACAAAAGCTTAATTTGAGATAATGCCTTAATTTTCATAGACTCTTTCCTTCTTTAATCAATAGCTGTCCGAATCTATGCCGTATGGAATGAATGATGAAGAGATGCGCGCCGCGTATGTCAAATGGCAACGCACGAAGCTTGATGACTTGCTTACGGACACAGTGAAAGAAGGCGTTCAGGCGCATCTGGTGAAAATAGGAATGAGCGCTGAAGGTGCCGAGAACCTGCGCGTAAAGGCATTGGGAAAGAATATCAACGACGGCATCAAAATCGGACTGCCGGAAGGATTGCCGGAAAAAGATTATGTCGCGCTTCACATATTTCTTGGTGCGTTGGAAAAAAAGCCGGTAGGCACGAAGGTGCGATTCACCGTTAGCATGCCGGATGCAAAGCTCAAGAATAACGCCACTCTTGTATCGGATGATGCGGAACATCTGGTAGCTGGCATTAATGCCGCGCTTGATCCTGCCTATCGTATTTCCATAGATAGTGTATGGAAAATGCGAATGCGGGTAGGTGTAGATGATGGCGCTCCACTGGACGCGATCGATTTTATGATATGGAGGCCGGAGAAACCTGCGGCAGCACCGGCTTCAGCTTCAGAGAAAGCATCTGTAGAGGAATTAACGCCGTTTCAGTTAATGGTTATGAAGAAAACATTGGATGGATGGACCGGCAGGGCATGTCCTGTGGCAGTACGTTTGCCACGTAAAAGCGTAGTGGCGCTTGTGGCAAGGCAATTGCAGGAAGAGTTGGTCGCCCGCACGGCTGATAGCTTGCCCGAACAGGATAAAGTCGCGATAAAGAATATCGTCAGCAAAAACTTTGAGGTCAGGCCTGTCGATGATTTCGGCACTTACAGGGTGCAGGTAGGCATGACACGCGCGGGTATCGACGTGGCATATGGCAACGATCATCAGGCGGCTGCAACGCTGATCACACGCGCGGCGGAATTGCAGGCAAGGCAATTGGGAGATGCATTCGATCGTGCAGGCAGCGCAGAAACAGGCACATTCCGCCGTGAATACTTGCCCGGTGATACGAGCACGTTTACGGTTGGCGCACACAGCCTTGAAGATCTGGAAAGAGGGGTTAATACGCAACTGCGATCAGAATTAAAGATTAATGTTGAGCAGTTCAGGACTCGTTAAATTCTTGCTTACTTTTCCTCTCCCCCTTTGAGGGAGAGGACGTGTTTGTCTTGGGTTTAGCTGCTATAGCTAAGCCCTTAGGCAAGCCGAGGTGAGGGGGCATTTACATTCACCCTCACCCAGCTACGGCTAAGCTGCTGCGCAGCAAAGCCTGCGCAACCCTCTCCCGCTTTGCAGGAGGGGGGAATTTATGAGTCCTGACCCTAGTCTTAATGCACCAGCGGCTTAGCCGCTTCATGCTCAATGGCGGCGGTGTAGAATTCGCGCATCATGGTTTTTACCGCTTCGGGGTCAGTGAGGCGGTTCACGTTGAAGCGGTATTCCGCCGAGTTATGCAGGCCGCTTGAATACCAGCCGATATGCTTGCGCGCCACCTGCACGCCGTTCTGTATGCCGTAAAGTTCCAGCATCGCGTCGTAATGTTTCAGCGCCATGTCCATTTGCTCGGCGATGGGCGGGTCAGGCAGCTTCTCGCCGGTTTTCAGGTAATGGCACACCTGCGCGGGAAACCACGGGCGGCCATAAGTGCCGCGCCCGATCATCACGCCGTCCGCCCCGGATTCGGAAAGCGCCTTGTCCACTTCGTCAAAGCTGGTGATATCGCCGTTTACCACTACGGGAAGCTTCACCGCGTCCTTCACGCTGCGCACGAAACCCCAGTCGGCATTGCCTTTATACATCTGGCAACGCGTGCGTCCGTGGATGGTGAGCATCTTGATGCCGCTTGCTTCCGCAATGCGCGCGAGTTCCGGCGCGTTGAGGCTCTGGTGATCCCAGCCCATGCGCATTTTCATCGTCACGGGGATCTTCACCGCTTTCACGGTGGCTTCAAGTATCTTGGTGGCGAGCGGCACGTTGCGCATGAGGGCGGAGCCCGCATCGCCGTTGACCACTTTCTTCACCGGGCAGCCGAAATTGATGTCGATGATCTGCGCGCCGCGGTCTTCGTTGAGTTTGGCGGCTTCGCCCATTACTTCAGGATCGCACCCCGCAAGCTGCACCGCCATGGGAAATTCTTCCGGCGTATGCTGCGCCATGCGCAGCGTGTTTTTCGTCTCCAGTATCATCGCGCGGCTGGCAATCATTTCGGATACCACCATGCCAACGCCGTAGCTTTTCACCAGGCGGCGGAACGCAAGGTCGCTCACGCCGGTCATGGGCGCAAGCAGCACGGGGTGGTCGAGCGTGATAGTATCTATAGTGATGGCCATAATGCGCGTGCTTATAGCGGGTTGTGCGCAAATACACAATGCGAAACGAGTGATGCGGCATGTTTCCCGGTAATACTGAAAGAAGTAAGATTTTGTTATTGAAATATATTTTCTATGGCTGGCTCTTCAAATTACTTTGCTTGAAGGTGTTGCGGGTAGGAGGGCAATATCTGTATAACAGTCAATGGCTTGAAGATGAACCGGACGTAATTGACTGTCACCCTGATCTGTCAGTTGTATTTGCTTTCCAAATAGACTAAACTAATTAAGCTTAGTCTGTTAAGGGTAGTATATGCACATCGTCAATATCCATGAGGCAAAGACACATTTATCGCGGTTGGTGGAGCTTGCCGCCAAGGGAGACGGATTTGTCATCGCCAAGGCGGGAAAGCCGCTGGTGAAAGTGACAGCGCTTACCACCCCTGAAGCGGATAAATGCAAGCGGCTGGGGTTTCTGCAAGGGCAGATTAAAGTGCCCAGGGATTTTGATACCATGAACAGTAATGCAATTGAGCAACTTTTTGGTGGTAAAGAGTGAAGCTGCTCCTGGATACGCACCTCTTGCTGTGGGCCGCCGCCATGCCTGAGAAACTTTCACGGCAGGCGCGCACATTGATAAATACAGAGGAGAATCATCTTTATTTCTCAGCAGCCAGTATGTGGGAGGTAGTTACCAAGTCGCAGTTAGGGCGTAGGGATTTTGAAGTGGATGCGCGGGTTCTGCGGCGTGGCTTGTTAGATAATGGTTATCATGAACTGAACATAACCAGTGAGCATGCTGTGCGCCTGGAAAGCTTACCTGTGCTGCATAAAGACCCTTTTGATCGTATGCTGGTTGCACAGGCCATAACGGAAGGCCTTATCTTACTGACCTCAGACAAGCAGCTTACTCGCTATAAATCGCCGGTGAAGAAGGTTTGAGCGGCTTTTTTTTGCTTTTCATTCGCAGGGTTTTTGCTATTGCTTTGCACTATGAGCAAAACCGCAGTCGCCCTGATCGTTGCCGCCGGTGAAAGCCGCCGCATGGGGGGTGAGATTCCAAAGCAATACCAGATGCTTGGTGAAAAAAGCCTGCTGCGCCGCAGTGTGGAGGCGTTTTTGCAGCATCCGGGCATTTCGGCTGTGAAGGTGGTCATCCACCCCTCCCATCAGGGATTTTACGACGTCCAGATGCAGGACGCCCCGGTGCTGCCCCCCGCGCTCGGCGGCGCCACACGGCAGGAATCGGTGAAGAACGGCCTTGCCAGTATTGCCGACCAGAAGCCGGATTATGTGCTCGTGCATGACGCGGCGCGCCCCAACGTATCGCCGGAAGTTATTTCGCGCGTGCTGGAAGCGCTGGAGGCGTCGCCTTCGGTTATCCCCGCATTGCCGGTGATCGATACGCTCAAGCATGTGGAAGAGAGCGCGGTGGTGGGCACGATTGAGCGCAAGAAGCTTTTCCGCGCGCAGACGCCGCAGGGCTTTCATTTCAAGGCGCTGCTCGACGCGCACAATCAGGCAACCGGTGTGGATTTCACCGATGACGCGTCTGTCGCGCAGAATGCGGGCGTCGAAGTGAAGATTGTGCCTGGCTCAGAACATAATTATAAAATTACCACGGCGGAAGATATGCAGGACGCAAGGAACCTACTGGAAGCAAAGATGGAAACACGCACCGGCATGGGCTTTGACGCGCACCGCCTCGGCCCACATGAAGAGGAAATCCTTCCCGCCAAGCGCGCGGTAATGTTATGCGGCGTGCCGATTCCCAGCGACCATACGCTTATCGGCCATTCCGACGCGGACGTGGCGCTGCATGCGCTCGTGGATGCATTGCTGGGCGCTATCGGCGAAGGCGATATCGGCCAGCATTTTCCCCCGTCCGACCCGCGCTGGCGCGGTGCGAGTTCGTCGCGCTTCGTGATGCATGCCGCGCAGCTTGTGCGCCAGAGACAAGGGCAGGTGGTGCATGTGGATATCACCGTGGTGTGCGAACGCCCGAAGGTGTCGCCGCACCGTGAAAACATGCGCAAAAGCGTTGCCGATATGCTGGGCGTGCCCGCGTCCCGCGTGAGCGTGAAGGCTACCACCACCGAGAAAATGGGCTTTACGGGACGTGGCGAGGGCATTGCGGCGTATGCTGTGGTCACTGTCAAGCTGCCCGGCGAAGAACAGGCCGCGGCTTAATACAAGTGCCGTCATGCTGAGCGCAGCGAAGCATCTCCTTGCTTGAAATAAGGAGATCCTTCGTCGCTATGCTCCTGAGGATGACACAAACCTGTATTATAGTTCACTTGCGCTAACTCAGGCCATGACGATAATGGCGACATGACCCAATCCCCGCTGCCACTTTCCCATCCCGCCAAGTTCATCTGCACATGGTTCGGCTCCGGCCTGTCGCCCAAGGCTCCGGGCACGGCGGGGTCGCTCGCGGCGCTGCCGGTTGCCTATGTCATCCATAGCCTGTGGGGTCAGAACGCGCTGCTGCTGGCCAGCCTTATCGCGTTTTTCATCGGGTGGGCGGCCACGGTAACCTACCTTAAACACACGCAATCCAAGGATCCCAAGGAAGTGGTGATCGACGAAGTGGCGGGGCAGTGGTTCCTGCTGTCGTTCTTCTTCCCGACGCTGGAATCCTACATTGTGGGCTTCGCCATGTTCCGCTTTTTCGATGTGCTTAAGCCCTGGCCCGTTTCGTGGGTGGACAGGAAAGTAAAAGGCGGCCTCGGCGTGATGCTGGACGACATGCTCGCAGCATTCCTGCCGTTCATCGTGGCAGGCCTGCTGATCATACTGGGCCAGCTCAGCGGCATCACTATCGAGTTCACCGGGTTCATGCGTTTCATGGGAATGTCCGACCATGTTCAGTGGTGAGAACGTAAAACAGGCCGCCACGTTGCTCAGCACCCTGCGTGACAGGAGGCTCACGGTTGCTACGGCGGAATCCTGCACGGGTGGCCTCATTATAACATTGCTTACCGACATTCCCGGTTCATCCGACGTGGTGGACAGGGGTTATGTGACTTACTCCAACAAGGCCAAGCAGGACATGCTGGGCGTGCCTCAACGCCTGCTGGCGCAATATGGCGCGGTGAGCGCGCCTGTCGCGGCGGCGATGGCGGAAGGCGCCGCAGTCAACAGCGGGGCAGGCATTGCCATGGCGGTGACGGGCATAGCAGGGCCGGGTGGGGGCACGGCGCGCAAGCCCGTGGGGCTGGTGTTCGTGGCGGTGGCGGTGGGGCAGGCCAAGGCCGTGACGCAGGAACATCTTTTTACCGGAAACCGTCAGCAGGTGCGCCTGCAGGCCGTGCAGGCGGCGCTGGCGCTTGCACAAAAAGCGCTAAAATAGATTATCTTCCAATAGCATAAAATGTAACATAATCTTCATGTACATATGTATGATATTCTGTACACTTGCAAATTGTAACGCATTGGAAACACAGTAATGGCGACGACACCTTCATCGACAGGCCGCATTGGCAGCCGGGGATGGCTCGGTATGATCCGCGAGGGCGAGATCGTTGCGTTTTCCTTTGCAGATGCCCGACAGGCATTGAATGCTCAACTGCTTGCGCAGAATCAGGGTGATTATCACAAGTATAACGCGCAGGTGACAGGTATGGACCAAAAGATCCGGGCGTTGACCAAAAACCCGAATGGCAGTATTGTTGACCATGTTACCAGCACGGTCGCGGCGGTTGCTCATCACATAATGGGTATGCCCAATGCACAGGACGCGCTGAGAGAGCTTAATGCTGGCGACCTGACCCGCTATCTTCCTGATCCCATTCAACGTACCGGCCTTAGCATACCTCAATATGAAATGCTGATGAGTTGCTCTATTTTGGCACAGGAAAAAACAGCGGTTAATGAGGCGATCAAGGCAGGCCTTAAGAAGGCAAAGAGTCTGCTGACACAGGATGCGCAGACATTAGTAAGTCGCGTCAAAGGCACAGGGCACGCGTCTGGCAGTATTCCCGGCAGGCCGTAATCGTTTCCTGATGTTTAAACAGTGAGCGGCTCTTTCACCACTGAGCCGCCGATGAAGCGCGGCGCGGTACATCAGGCCCTGTACAAACAGCATCGCATATGGCACAGTTGTCCCTGCCTTAATATTCCGCCATGAAGGGAGTGCCAGCCTGATGCGTCTGATGCTAACCATCTTCCTGCTGGTTTTACCCGCAACCGCCATGGCCGGTAACTGCGTGGTGGGCGGCTGCGGCACGCCGCTATGCTACGAAGAAGGCACCGAACCCGCCATTGGCAACTGCATGGCCCGCGCCGATGCATATTGTTTCTATGAAAAAAGCAAATGCGAACGCCAGCCCGATGGCGCATGCGGCTGGACAGAGACGGACGAACTCAGGCAATGCACGGAGGCGGCAAATCGCCCTCCCGTTGGCATGCCCGGACCGCAGCACAAGGAATAAACATACCGCATTTACTGGCAGCAAGGCCAGTGCAGGTGAATTGCGCGATTTTTTGCGTGTGCCTTCATCAAGATATATACAAATGGAAACAAGATGCTATAAACAGGCGCTTGCGTCGGGGCGTAGCGCAGCTGGCCAGATTTCTTTAGCGAACGCAAGTGAGCTTGGAAATGGCCCCCCCGGCGAAGGCCGGGGCCTCGTGGAGAGGAACTGCTTTTCCGCTGCCAGTTAAGTGTCGGGGCGTAGCGCAGCCTGGTAGCGCATCTGCTTTGGGAACAGAAGGTCTGCATCCCCGCTATGCTAAATATATCTCGATTATTCAATCTGTAATGCGTCATGCGTTTTTGACGCTATCTTTCGGGGATACTGCGGGGATACCTTGCGATAAGAAATGACGATGTAGTAAAGCACGAATTATCGCATTAATTACCGTGCTGAAACTGCCCTTTCATCATCACGCCCTTTTCCCCATATGTATGTAGGGGGATTCTGTATGTGCTGTTTCATATCCTGCGATGGGATTGAATAGAGCGCCTCAAAACTGGGATGACCCCTTAAATTTGTAGGCACCTATAGGAGTTTCTTAAATTTTTGGTTCGTTATTGCACTTATTGTAAAATTAGTGCCCAAAATGGCTTATATAAATGTGTTCTGAAATGTATAACCAGTCTTTCTACCACTAAATCAAGCAAAGACCTATATACCTACTCCACCAGAATCATTGTTATTGGAATGACCTGCATCATGCCCAGAGCTTGTTTCTGAATGGTGCGTTTCAGGCGCTGGTGAGCTTACATGTTCAACCCAGCTTTTGTCTTTTTCGGGCTCATGATGAGGTGCTGGTGGCGGCGGTTCGGGGGCTACACGGTCAGTCCATGTCGGGTTGGAATCACGCTCAGATGGAGGAGGACTGGCCTCAACTCTTTCCGTCCAGCTTTGCTGAGGCTGCTGTTCGTTATTTGCCAGTTTTTCGACAAACGGACGAGGCTCTGGAGGTAGCCATGATTGCTGGGCTGGTGCTGGCTCAACAGGTGGAGATGCCTCAGGCTGAACAGTCACAACCTCCACGGCAGGTGGTGGGGCAATGGTCGCCCCTTCTAATGCAGGCTTTGCATCTGGTGCATCTAAAATATGCACTCCCGGCGGAAGCTCGACAGTAGGCAATTGCCATGCTGGTGGCGCAGGGGGTAGTGGTTCTGGAACCATAAGCCCTTTTACTGCATCGGGTAAAATATCTAATATAGGGGTATTGATATCCGTGTTTACGTTAAGCTCTTGCCGTGCGGCATCAATCACTGGATTAGGTTCTGGCGGTAAAACGGGCGTATTGATTTCCAGAGGTACGACTTGGGGAATCTCATCCCTTGCTTCCTTTGCTGTTGCTTCCAGACCACGAATGGCATCGGCAATAACAGGAAGGTTTGTATCCGGTAAAAATTCGGGTGGCTTCTCTACAAGGATAGGATGCCCCTGCGGGTCTACGACAGGTGGAGTTTGTGCATCTGCCCACTGCGTGCTTGGCACTATATCGGGCACAGGGATAGGGTCTTTTAGAGACTCAATGGCTCTCTCAAGTTCCATTCTTTCGTTAAAAGCCGGAGTGGTGACTTGCTGTTCAATGTATGGAACTGTTCTTTCTAAGTATCTTTCTGAAAACTTATCCGGATTGTTATCAAAGTATTTAGTTGCATCAATATAATCTAATAATTGCTGCTGTGTTATTCCGTCTCCCAATTGAAAAGTGCCGCCTTGTAAAGTAACAGACTGGCCATGCAAAAAATCACTCATTGCTCCGTTGGGCGAAAGATTAAGCTGATTATGGTAATCGTTTAATATGACTTGCATTTCTGGAGACGCTAATAGGGCTTCTTTTACTGCTCCATCGGGTAGCCCCATAATAATTCCATTAACATGGGCTATGCTCTCATGCACATGCTCTACAAAGGCTTCATTAATTTTATCTTTTCCATAATCAGATGACAGGGCCAGGTTAATTATATCAATGTCTTTATCGCTAAGTGCATGGGGATTTCCCTTTGAGTGTAATCCGGTATCAACTCTGCTTAAAAAACCAGAAGGGTCTGCAACAATTGGCTGGCCGCTCATGTATGTGGCATGCGCTACAATGTCTTTTAATAAATCCATCCCCTTTGCGCCGCCATTAGCCAAATCCATTTGGTTGCCGCCAAAGCTGTAACCGCTATTGTGATCTTTGGGATTACCAAGCGCGGCATGACTTAACTGATAGCCGTCAGAGATTCCTCCCAGCTCGTTCAGGAGTAATACATTGGCTACATGCTTCTCGAAACCTTCCAGTTTTTCTGTGCCTTTAAAATCAAGATAGGTAGGTTTCATTACTTACTCGCAGCAGAAATATGGTTTGTTTTGTAGCCGTTGTCTTTGGGACTAATGATAAAGCCTTTATATATTAACTTTTTTGTGCCGCACTCTTCTTCACGAATTATAAGTATCAAATCTTCATAATTGTCGCCGTCTGCATTTGCTTTAGATACAGACTCTCCAAGATACGCGGATTTAAGCTTATCCAATGGAATTTTATGTTCCGAGAGAAGTTCGCTCTTGGAATCTTGATAACATCCGCCCATTTCAGGATCGGAAAGGCTTTCGTATATAGTATCTTTCTCGGGACTTTCTGGGTTGTTTGCTAAATACAGGCTTTGCGAATAGATACCTTCGTATAAATATGTGCTTTCATATAAAAAGAAAGCATTCCCCGCTTTATCGACAATTTTAGCGAGTGTCTTAAGGCTGCTTCTGGGAGATGAAGATTCTGTTATTGGTAAATTATCAAGAATAACAGATTCGTGTGGCGTCCTATCCTTTGTAGAATTTGCAAAAGAAGAGCCACAAAACAGGCAAATAATAAGAAGGATTACTCTACGCACACATTTCCTGAACTATGAATTAACTACGCCATATTTATCGTATAAATGCTGCCTTAGCTCCTCGGAGGGTATTCCTTCACCAAAAGCGACAATACTTCCCACTTTCTTGAGGTCATCTAAAGCACCAACCGTTGCTGATTTGAGCAATAAAAAATACTCTTTCAGCTTAGTGCCTTTAACAGCAAGATAGAGATAAAAGTCTTTTCCATTCTCCAGCTTCCCATCATGAAAGAAAATAATCTCACCCTGTTCAAGGATAAGCTGGTCAGAGAATGAGGGTTCATGGGAATGCAGCAAAGGGGGCTGCTCCTTATTTGCTTAATCCGCCGGAAAGCGAATTAATAAGGTTTTTAGTGGGTTTGTAAAGAAACTCAGGCTTGCGTGACCACATGACCGCACCGCCCACGGAGATTGCTGCCGCAGTCGCCAGAGCAACAAAACGAGTTACATTATGGTTCGACTTCGGCTTTTCATCCGTACCGCTCTCTTTATCTTTATTCCTGCCTGTAGCCATGAGCAATCCCACAGCAGTTGCTCCACCAAGTGTAGCTATCTTGGCGGCTGTGTTTTTATCTTCTTCTTTGGGTTGGGCTTTTGCGGAATATTTTCCGGTTTTTGAATCAAGTTCAACATCCGTTACATCCGTTGCACGTGGTGTATGTTGAGATCGTTTGGCATTGATAGGCGTATCCCGCCGTGTACCGCTGGCATCTGACAGCCGTGATTCTGTAACAACCTGCGCCAATTTCGCATCCGTGACATCACCTTCGATAATACCGCTTTTGCGTAATCGCAATGAATCAGCATACTTGCCGCTGTCAGGATGGTTAATCGCAACGCCCTCATGCAATAAAAACTGCACATATTCATCACGCGCCAAGTAATTTCCTTTGTCCGCTGCCGCAGCAATAGGCTTTATTGTGTCGGGATGCGCAAAATCAATTGGGTCACCTTTATCTCTAAAAGCGGCAAATTTTTTTGCAATTTCTGAAGAAAGCGGCGACACCTCTTTCGCATGTGCCGCAATATAGGTATCTTTTTTCTTTTCAAGCTCAGGAAAGTCTGTGCCGATAGCATTTTCACGCAATAAGGTAAGCGGGTGAACAAAAACCGAAAGGCCGGAGCTTGGGGGGAATCCCTTAGCGTGTGATTTGTCTTTATTGTAGAACGCCGCACGGGTCATCTTGTCATTTTTTGCGTGACCCGGCAAATGGCTGACATCAATAACCGTCGTGTCGCGTTCGATAAAACGTTCCAATTCTGGCCGTGCCGCAAATAGACTATCGATGCCGTTTATGCCTGCCTTGTTCATTCGCTGGTTTATTTCATCTAGGCCAAACTTTCTTTCGACTTCATCAATTTTGCCAAACTTGTGTAATTGCTCAACTAAAGCCATATCCCGTATAGCGGCAATTGCGGCAGCAACCATTAGGTTACCTGCTGTTTCAGCATTTAAAGACTTTCCCTCAATGCTTTTAACTGTTTTTGCGCCATAAGCATGTTTGACTTGGCTTATGAGTTCAGCACTGTAAACATCAGGCTTTGGAGATGGTTCAGAATTGAAGACGGCATGGTAAGCAGCCGCTTCTTTCTTCAGCATACTCAAAAATTCATGATGCCCTGAATCAAATTTCTCCAGAAACTTGGGAGAATCAACAGAGGGAAGATCACGAGAAGCAAATTGCTCAATATATTTAGTTAGCCGTGAGAAATCTGCATGGCCAACACCTTTGCCCCCAATCTCTGATTGGCTTAGCGACAGTAACCATCGAGGGTCTTCTTTACCCCTCCATGCTTCAAAAGCAGGCATCTGATTCTCATTATTAAGAGCAAATATGGCTATATAACTACCATATCATAGCCTGAATTGGTATAGAAGTTCCGGTATTTTAACCAATATTCATCAAACTGTAACAATCTAAAGATAGCAGAATAAATAAAAATTAGGCATTATGCGACAGTAAGTATTGGTATATTAAACATATATTTGAGATCAAAATGACTTCTTCTGATTCATCTGGCGATCCTAAGCTTCCTGAAAACAACCCAATCGCATTGGCATTGAAAGCTTTGTATGGCGATAGAGAAAAGCAAGCTTTAGTTAAATTTCATCAAAGTGGCGTTCCTATCAAGACAGCTACTGTTCCATCACAAATTATACAACATTTGGCACAGACTGATTCCTCCGGAAAAGAGTTGGTAAAATTTTATGATGAGTTTGGAGAAGAGATTAAGCGTGTACTTGATCAGACATTGAAGGCAAGAAAAGACGAATTAAATACCGGTATTAGCAATCTAGGCTTATCTAAGTCGGGAATTGAAAGAAAAGATGATGAAAATTTCAAACAAAATATCGGCGGTGGCATGGGGCTTACTACCGTAGGTGCCATGATTGCAGATATTTTTCTAGGTGGCGCTGCAACAATGACTGTCACTTGGCTAACCGGGGCTGGCATGATTGGTAAAGGGATGTCAAACGCAGGAAAAAACACCTCCGGAATTAAGGCCATTGAGCAAGACATATCAACTTTACAACAAAGAATCACTTATTTTGAGAATGCTAAGGATGAAGCTTTCAAAGGCTTAGATAAATACACCGAAAGCATTGCATTAGTACCCGCACTTATGAGCCATACTTATGAACATGCATCGAAAACATATGCGGAATTAGAACGTTATGCGAAGGCTCATGGAACGACTGCGGATAATATAGGGGAGTATTTAGCAAAAAAGTCGCCAGAGGTTTCAAAAGCGTTTATTGGAATGCTAAAAGGAGAGTATGAAGCGGCTGACCTTGTGACAATCGCCGAATATGGGCGGACAGCCGATATAACTCCTTCACCTGAACAGAGAGCATTTTTGCAGTTTGTAAATCATGCTGTAGTTCCCCACATGGACTATTTCGAGATATGGGCAAGCAAGGTTGCGGATTTAGAAAAGTTACAGGCTGAGATTCATAAAGCTCTTAAGGACAAAAACCCCGATATACGGCCAAAACTCGAAATATTTGGCGAAAAGCCAGTAAGCTTATCAGGCACTTTAGTCCTTAAGCCGGATTTAACCGCAAAAGCACAAGAGGGAAAAGGAACTAAGCGTGCTAGCCAGATTACAAAAGATTCCACCACTACAGCTACATCCATACTTGAAAGAATTCGTAACACGCTTACGAATGACGGATTGGACATCCAAGCAAAACATCAACAAGCAAGACAAGATGCAGTAACTACCATTGAACAGTTTAATGGGTTCTTTACAGGAATTGAGGCGGCGCTGAAAGAAGTAGACAAGCAACTCAAGAAAGTTACATCTGACCGAGATGATGTGGAAGATAAATGGGATCGTGCGGAATCCTTAGAGACAAGGAAGAAAATCCTTGAGCATAGAAACCCAGAAAAAACACATTTACATCATCGTGCGTTTTCCGTGCTTAGTGAAGTTGGACGAACTGCTTTAGAAGCGGGTGCAGATTTTATCTTGGGCATTCACGGTGCGCCTCCGATTGTGGGTGCAGCGTCACGAGTTGTATCCCATGATATAAGGGGATTAGGAGCCAAGATACGCGATGATGTTGAGCATGAACTGCAATCCCAAAGTCTGTCACTGCGTAGAAGGCAAGACCCAACTGCTTTAAGGGCAAGCTTAGATGCCTTAGATGAGGAGGTTAAGAAGCTTTCCGAAAACAAAGAAGGGGCTGTACCAGATAACGCAATAAAGTGTTATCAAGGACAGTATGAGGAAGAGCAGATTAAGTAACGTTATTCAGGCTAAGTTACTGGAGCATTTTGTAGCCGGTGCAACTGCCCGCTGTGCTGCCAGTCTGGTTGGCGTAAACTTCAAGACGGCCTGCTACTATTTTCAACGGCTTCGTGAGGTCATTGCTGACCGGC
>JAMIFV010000034.1:0-20026 GCA_035906055.1 Alphaproteobacteria bacterium
AAAGTCTGGGATGATATAGCCAGTTATAGAGCGTCTTGCGACTCACACCAAATATTCGAATCGCTTCCTTCTGGCTTCCGCCAGAGGAGATAAACGATAATGCACGTTTCTGTATATCAATACTGTAACTCATTTTATCGACCTCACGATGCTGACAGAGGCACACTATAACATCAGTAATTGTTATTTGAAATGACTATATCATTACAATTTTCGGCGAACTGCTGTATGAGCTGTCATCCGTCCTGCAGGTTCATATGAGTATAAAAACAAAACTGAACTCATACTTCGACCGTTTCCGTTCCCCCTACCGCCTGAGGGACTATGGCCCCCTGCCCAACCTGCCCGGCCTGAAAGAGAGTGTCAGCGGCAAAGCCGTGGACGACGCGCTGCTATCACAATGGGTTAATTATGCAGGCAGGGTACAAAAAGGTGAGTTCTACATGCTCGGGCAGGCATGGCCTGTATCCGTGCCGGACAAAAAATGGCACCTCGACCCGGTGACGGAAACCTTCTGGCCGGATAACGACTATTGCTTCCGCATCAACACTCACGCAGCGGAAGGAAAAGGCGACGTGAAATATGTTTGGGAGCTGAGCAGGCTGCAACATCTGCAGGTGGTTGCCGCATTATCCTGCAAGCAGGCAGATGCAGCGCTGGCGCAGTTCTGCCTTGAGGAGCTTGAAAGCTGGATAGACCATAACGAGCCGCATAAGGGGGTGCACTGGGCTTCGGGCATGGAACTGGCGCTGCGCGTGGTGAGCATGCTGGTGATCATCACTTTTTGTGAAAAACACATCAGTGAAATCCTGCGCGTAAAACTCTGGACGACGCTGCGCGAACATGGCTGGTGGATCGCGCGCTACCCTTCCCGCTTCAACGCCGCCAACAATCATCTCGCAGCGGAAGGCCTGGGCCTCTTCCTGCTGGGCGCGCTGTGTACGCCGCTTCCCCATGCGGCCCAATGGCGGGAAACCGGATGGGCCATGCTGCTGGACGCAGCCGATAAGCAGATACTCGCCGACGGCACAGGCGCGGAGCAGACGCCAAACTACACCGCATTGCTGCTGGAGATGCTGCTGCTTGGCCTGCACGTGGCGCGCGCCACCGAAAGGCAGGTGCCGGACAGTTTCACCCATAAAATAGTTCTGGGCGGGGAATATCTGCGCTGGTTCATGGATGCAGGCGGCCACAGCCCGCGCATAGGCGATGACGGCAACGCCCGCGTGCTTGGCGCTTACCGCCTCGATGAACCTTATATAAAAAGCGTGCTGGGGTGCGTCGCCGCAATGTTCAAACGCGCCGAGCTCACGCCACCGCATTACGTTGCGGATTTCCGCAATTACCTGTTCGGCGCGCCTCCTGCCGCAATAAGCCCTGCACAGGGCGTGCACACATTCGAGGACGGCGGCTATACGGTTGGGCGCCATGTGGTGAACGGGCGCGAAGTGTGGCTGGGCGTCGACCACGGTTATCTGGGCTATCTATCCACTGCCGCGCATGGCCATGCGGATGCGCTGGCGGTCTGGCTGCATATGGACGGCAAGCCCGTGCTCGCTGATTCCGGTACGTATCTTTATGCTTCCGCTGCATGGCGTGATTACTTCCGTGGCACTGCCGCGCACAACACGCTGTGCATGGAGGGGGTGGACTCCAGCACCATGTCCGGGCATTTCAGCTGGTCGCATAAGGCCAGCGCAACGCGTACGCTCATTGAAAGCGGCCCCGATCACTGGCAGATCGACGCCGTCCATGACGGCTACCAGCAGCGCTTTTCCGCCATGCACCGCAGGCGCGTGAGCCTCACCCCTTCACGCGGGCTGGTGATAGAGGACAGCATACAGGGAGGTGAGGCGCGCAACGTCGCCATCAATTTCCACCTCTATCCCGGCCTCACCGCTGAGAAGCAGGGCAATGCCATACACATCATGCGCGGGGGCGCCACCATCATCCGCCTTATGCATTTAAGCCCGCTCAAGGCTGGTATACATGCGCCGGGCACGGACGGCTGCGGCTGTTATTCACCTACTTTCGGCATTAAACAAGAAACTACGCGCATCTGCTTTTCCGGTATGCTACACCCTAATGCGAAAGCAATTACGGATTTTACGTTTGTCTGGCCTGCATGACTGATTCCAGCCCGCTTGATATTGTTATGATCGGCCCTTTCCCGGAAGAAGGCAGCCTTATTAAAAACGGCATGCAGACATCGGTGCTTGGCCTTGCCAAGGCGCTTAAGGGCAAAGACGGCGTGGGCAGCATGTTGGGCATCTCCATGCCGTTCAAGGAAGCGGCATCGCGCCCGGTGGGCATTGTGGATATAGAAGGCATTGAAGTGCTGCAACTCAACGCCCCGCTTAAACTCCTTATTTCCACAGCGCTGCATATTCCCATGATTCTTAGGAAGATACGGGGACTCAATAATCCGGTGGTGCATTTACACGGCTCCGGCCTCATGGAGGTGCTCCTGTGCCTGCTGTTACGCTTCCGGCGCATTCATTTCGTATGGACGCTGCACGGCATAGCCGAAAAAGAAACGCGCGCGCGCATGAACGAAAATCCCGTGTTCGGCAACTTCATGCGCTACCTGCTTTACACGTTCCTGGAACGCCTGATGCTGCTTATCACCCCGTCAGTGATCGTCGATACGCAGTATGTAAAGGAAACGCTCAGCCGTAAAAACTGCATTGTGATACCGCAGGGGCTGTTTCTCGATGAATTCCGCAAGCCTGAGACGCGTGAGAAAAAAGAGAAGCTCATCGCCTGCGTCGGCGTGATAGACCCGCGCAAGGGGCATCTGCAGACCATAGACGCCTTTGCCCAGCTCAGGAAATACCAGCCGGACGCCAAACTCGTGATCGTGGGCGCAATGCGCGACGCGCGCTACCTTGCTTCGATAAAGCAGAGAATAGAACTGCTTGGGCTTGAGAGCTCCGTCACGGTGGAAACGGACCAGCCACGCGCAAGGGTGCTGGATATTCTCTCACGCGCACAGATATTTACACTGCATTCGCGCGAAGAGTCGCAGGGAATCGCCATCTGCGAGGCACTGGCCTGCGGTCTTCCTGTTGTCTCCACCCGCGTGGGCGGCATCCCTTATGTGGTCAAGGATATGGAAAGCGGCTACCTCGTCACCTTCGGCGACATCAACGGCGTTGCTGCGGCACTTAAGAAACTGCTAATTAATGATATACTCCGTAAGGAAATGTCCGCCCGCGCAAAGGAGGCCAGCAACGAGTTCAGCTGGAACGGGATTTCCACCCGTATCATGCAGGTTTACCGCCAGTTATAATGCGGCAAATGCCACACCGGGAAAAAAACGTAAAGCCGCCGCATAAAACGGTGGAAATATTCGATTTTTAGGTTACATGTTCCTGCGGGTTATTAGTTGAATAAAAGTTTTTTAGCCTATAGAAGAATTGTATGACGAAGCTTACGATCGACGGTCAGGAAATTGACGTACCCGCAGGTTCCAGTGTTATCCAGGCATGTGAGGCGCTGGGTGTTGAAGTTCCCCGCTTCTGCTATCATGAGCGTCTGAACATCGCGGGCAATTGCCGCATGTGCCTTGTGGAAGTGTCCCCCGGCCCTCCCAAGCCGCAGGCAAGCTGCGCGCTTCCCGTGTCTGAAGGCATGGTGGTAAAGACCAACACCCCGATGGTAAAAAAAGCACGCGAAGGCGTGATGGAATTCCTGCTCATCAACCACCCGCTGGATTGCCCCATCTGCGACCAGGGCGGCGAATGTGACCTGCAGGACCAGGCCATGGCCTACGGCAAGGGCCTCAGCCGTTTTGACGAACATAAGCGCGCCGTGCAGGACAAATACATGGGCCCGCTGGTAAAAACCCAGATGACGCGCTGCATCCACTGCACGCGCTGCATCCGCTTCTCCACTGAAATTGCAGGCGTACCTGAGCTGGGCGCATTTGGCCGTGGCGAACATATGGAAGTAAGTACCTATGTGGAGAAATCGCTGACCTCCGAACTCTCCGGCAACGTGGTGGATCTCTGCCCGGTGGGCGCGCTCACTTCCCGCCCCTACGCGTTCGCGGCGCGTCCGTGGGAACTCAAGAAAACCGAGTCCATCGACGTGATGGACGCCGTAGGCAGCGCCATCCGCATTGATTCCCGCCAGAACTCCGTGCTGCGCGTATTGCCGCGCCTGAATGAAGACGTCAACGAGGAATGGATTTCCGACAAGACCCGCCATGCCTGCGACGGCCTGCGCGTGCAGCGCCTGGACCGCCCCTATATCCGCCGCAACGGCAGGCTTGAAGAAGCAAGCTGGGCGGAAGCGCTCGGACTCGTGGCCGCCAAGCTCAAATCCACCGCGCCGGAAAAGATCGCCGCGCTCGCTGGCGACAGCGCCTGCGTTGAAAGCATGTTCGCCCTCAGGCAGCTTATGCTTTCGCTCGGCGTCGCCAATATCGACTGCAGGCAGGACGGCGCCATGCATGACGCCACCAACCGCGCGTCCTACACGTTTAACACCACGATCGCAGGCATTGAAAATGCCGACGTTATCCTGCTGGTTGGCACCAACCCCCGCCACGAAGCCGCCATCATCAATGCGCGCATCCGCAAGACGTGGCTCAAGGGCAAACTCAAAGTATACGCCATCGGCGATACCGCCGAGCTGACTTACGGCACCGAGTGGCTGGGCAACGACCCCATGCTGCTCAAGTCTATCGCTTCCGGCGCACACCCGCTTTCGCAGGTACTGGCTGGCGCGGAACGCCCGATGATCATCCTCGGCCAGGGTGCGGTTGCCCGTTATGACGGCGCAGACGTGCTCGCCGCCGCCATGATGATCGCCAATGAATTCGGCTGCGTCAAGGAAGGCTGGAACGGCTTCAACATGCTGCACACCGCCGCCGCGCGCGTGGGCGGCCTCGACATCGGCTTCGTGCCCCAGAAAGGCGGCCTCGATATTTACGGCATCGTGAAGGCCGCCAATAAATGGAAGATCGAAGTGCTCTACATGCTCGGTGCTGACGAGATCGACACGGCAGAGCTGGGCAATACCTTCGTTATCTACCAGGGCCACCACGGCGACCGTGGTGCCCACCGCGCAGACGTGGTTCTTCCGGGCGTAGCGTACACCGAAAAGAATGCCACCTACGTAAACACCGAAGGCCGCGTGCAGCGCACTGCTCAGGCCGTGTTCGCCCCCGGCGAAGCCCGCGAGGACTGGAAGATCCTGCGCGCGTTGTCTGAAGCCATTGGCAACGTGCTGCCTTACAATACGCTGGAAGAGCTGCGCGCCGCACTGGAAGCTGCCGTGCCGCACATGACGCAGGTGGATGCCATCACTCCCAGCCCGTGGAAAGCGCCGGAAAGCAACGCCGTCACCCGCCTCAAACTGCAGGACGCGCCGTTCGCCTACCCCGTTCCCAACTTCTACATGACCGACACGATCAGCCGCGCTTCGCGCACCATGGCTGAATGCGTGGCCGCGCAGGAAGAAAATCTCAAGATAAGGGACGCCGCGTAATGGAAGAGATTCTCAACCTTTATATCATCCCCGTGCTGCTGATCGTCGGCAAGATATTGCTGCTGACCATACCGCTTATCATCAGCATGGCCATGCTCACTTATATGGAGCGCAAGGTTATCGGCGGCATGCAGCTGCGCCGAGGCCCCAACGTGGTCGGCCCCTTCGGGCTGCTGCAGCCCTTTGCCGACGGCCTGAAACTCATCCTTAAAGAGCCGATGACGCCCACCAACGCCAACAAGCTGGTGTTTCTCATCGCGCCCATGCTCACTTTCACGCTGGCGCTGGTCGGCTGGGCGGTCATCCCCATGTCTGAAACATGGGTTATCGCCAATATCAATGTGGGCATCCTTTACCTGTTCGCCATTTCGTCGCTGGGCGTATACGGCATCATCATGGCGGGCTGGGCGAGCAACTCCAAATACGCATTCCTCGGCGCTATCCGCTCAGCCGCGCAGATGGTCTCTTATGAAGTGTCCATCGGCCTCGTCATCGTCACGGTGCTGGTAACCGTAGGCTCGCTGAACCTTTCCGACATCGTCATGTCGCAAAAAGGCGGCATCATGCACTGGCATGCTTTCTCCATCCTTTTCCCCATGTTCATCGTGTTTTTTATCTCGGCGCTGGCCGAAACCAACCGGCACCCCTTCGACCTGCCCGAGGCTGAAGGCGAACTGGTGGCAGGTTACAACGTGGAATATTCCTCGATGAAATTCGCCCTCTTCTTCCTGGGTGAATACATGAACATGATCCTCATGAGCGCCATGACCGCCATCCTGTTTCTCGGCGGCTGGTGGTCGCCTGTCGATCATCCGTTCTTCAACGCCATTCCCGGCGTTATCTGGTTCGTCGCCAAGATCCTTTTCCTGCTGTTCGTATTCATCTGGGTGCGCGCCACCCTGCCCCGTTACCGCTACGACCAGCTTATGCGCCTTGGCTGGAAGGTTTTCCTGCCGCTCTCACTGATATGGGTTGTCATTGTGTCGGGCCTGCTCGTTTATGGTAACAAGTTGCCAAATTTAGGATGAAACATGGAACAATTACCTGACTACCTTCAATGGATTATTGATTTAGTGCATGTGCTTGGCTACCCGGGCATCTTCTTTGCCTGCTTCCTTGAAAGCACGTTCCTGCCTATACCCAGTGAAGTCACCATGATTCCCGCCGGGTATCTTGTATATAAAGGCGAAATGAACGCGTGGATCGTGCTTATATGCAGCATTGCAGGCACGATAGGCGGTGCGGTTGCCAATTATTTCATTGCGCTCAAGCTTGGCCGCCCCGTGCTGCTTAAATACAAAAAATACTTTTTCCTCAACGACGCGAAGATCGCCAAGATCGAATACTTCTTCACCAGGCATGGCGAAATATCCACATTGTCAGGCCGCCTTGTTCCGGGCCTGCGCCATCTTATCTCCATACCCGCTGGCATCGCGCGCATGAACCTCAAGAGATTCTGCATCTTTACCGGCATCGGCGGCGGCATCTGGATGGCAACGCTGATGGCAGTCGGATATTATATCGGCGGCAAGGAAGACCTCGTGCGTGAATACACCCCCAAGGTCGTTATGGGCGGCATCGCCCTGGCCGTACTGGCCATCATCGGCTATGTGCTCTACATGAAAAAATCCAGCATGAAGGACAAGACCAATGGCCAGGCTTGACAGGACCGCGCGCTCGCTGTTGCTTTCCGAGCTGGTCACCGGCTTGTGGATCACGCTGAAATACTACTTCAGCAAGCCCGTTACCATTAACTACCCGCACGAAAAAGGGCCGCTCAGCCCGCGATTCCGCGGTGAGCACGCGCTGCGCCGTTACCCCAACGGCGAAGAACGCTGCATCGCCTGCAAGCTTTGTGAGGCCATCTGCCCTGCACAGGCCATCACCATCGAAGCCGAACCGCGCCAGGACGGTTCGCGCCGCACCACACGCTACGATATCGATATGACTAAATGCATCTATTGCGGTTTCTGTCAGGAAGCCTGCCCCGTAGACGCTATCGTCGAAGGCCCCAATTTTGAATTCGCCACCGAGACGCGTGAGGAACTTTTCTATAATAAGGATAAGCTGCTGGCCAACGGCGACCGCTGGGAACCTGCCATCGCCGCCAACCTTGCCGCCGACGCAGAATACCGCTAGTATTTATATATCATGGAAGGCGCACGCTGCCTCTCCTGGCTCCGCCGATTCCACCCCTACGGGGTCTTCGCGAATAACTCCCGCACGTATACGGCGCAGCGTTATTGAATCCCTCCGGGTACATTCTCCGCCGCTTGCGGCGTGGAGGAGCCGAAGGCGACGCCCCCTTCAGAGGGGTAAGCGTTAGCGAAGGGGGGTGTATTCATCCCCCTTACACTTAATACCCCGCTGCTTGCGGCGGGGTTGTTTATTTCTTTTGTCACTCCGAGAAAGCGGGAATCCAGTTGTAATAACTACGGTGTGTAACTAATTCGTTACGCTATTCACAAAGATTTGTATTTTTTCTATTTTCTTTAGTTGCACTTCACGAACGCTTTGCTATTGCTGTAGCCGAGATTTTCAAAAAACGGCCTCCGCAATTATGACACTCGCGACTATCGTTTTCTACATGTTTGCTCTGGTGCTTACCTTCTCCGCCCTGATGGTCGTCAGCGTGCGCAACCCTGTTTATTCGGTGCTGTTCCTCATTCTGGCGTTTTTCAATGCGGCGGGGCTTTTCCTGCTAATCGGCGCGGAGTATATCGCGATGACGCTGGTCATCGTCTATGTGGGCGCGGTGGCGGTGCTTTTCCTGTTCGTGGTGATGATGCTCGACATCAATATCGCCCAGATGCGGCAGGGTTTCCTTAAATACCTGCCCGCAGGCCTGCTGGTGGCCGGTCTGTTCTTCGCTGAGATCATGGTGGCAATCTATGCCTCGCTGCTGCAACCCATGCCTGCCATCAAAAGCGGCATCGCTATCACCAGGGAGGTATCCAACACCCGCGCCATCGGCAATGCGCTGTATACGGATTATATCCTTCTCTTCCAGCTCGCGGGCCTTGTGCTGCTGGTGGCGATGATCGGCGCGATCGTGCTAACTCACCGCACCCGCCCCGGCGTGCGCAGGCAGGTGATAGCCGACCAGGTCGCGCGCAACCGCAAAAATGCCATCGAGCTGGTTTCGCTCAAGCCGGGACAGGGGGCGCAATGAACGAGACTTTCTTCGGCTCCGTCGGCATCATGCATTACCTCACGCTGTCCTCGCTGCTGTTCGTTATCGGGGTATGCGGCATCTTCCTGAACCGCAAGAACGTCATCACCATCCTCATGTCCATGGAACTCATGCTGCTGGCCGTGAACATCAACCTCGTGGCTTTTTCCGTTTATCTTGGCAACCTCACCGGACAGATATTCACCATATTCGTGCTTACCGTTGCCGCCGCCGAAGCATCCATCGGCCTTGCCATTCTCGTGGCCTTCTACCGCAACCGCGCTTCGATCGCCGTCGAAGACATCGACAGTATGAAGGGATAGAGAAGTGCTGGCATCCGCAGTCGTATTCCTTCCACTCCTTGGCGCGCTGCTCTCCGGCGTTTTCGTGCGTGTCATCCCGGTGCGCCTTGCCCAACTCGTCACCTGCGGCGGCCTTATCGGCAGCGCAGTCTGCGCAGGCCTTGTATTCCACGACGTAGCCCTGCTCGGCAACGCGCAGAAGATCGTGCTGCTCGACTGGATCCATTCCGGCACCCTCGCCTCTTCATGGGCACTGCGCGTTGACACGCTCACCGCCGTTATGCTTGTGGTGGTCACGTGGGTTTCCGCCGTCGTGCATCTCTATTCCATCGGCTATATGAGCCATGATGAACATCCGCAGCGCTTCATGTGTTACCTGTCGCTGTTCACTTTCTTCATGCTCATGCTCGTCACGTCCGACAACCTGATCCAGCTCTTCCTCGGCTGGGAAGGCGTGGGTCTATGCTCTTATCTGCTCATCGGCTTCTGGTATAAAAAGCCCGAAGCCTGCGCCGCCGCCATGAAGGCGTTCATCGTCAACCGCGTGGGCGATATCGGTTTTGCGCTGGGAATCGCCTGCATCTTCATGCTTACCGGCTCCGTGCAGTTCGACGAGATATTCGCCAAAGCTCCCGAACTCAGCAAGCAAATGGTGGATTTCTGGTGCATGTCGCTGCCCTCCATGGACGTCATCTGCGTCCTGCTGTTCATCGGCGCGATGGGCAAATCCGCGCAGCTTGGCCTGCACACATGGCTGCCCGACGCCATGGAAGGCCCCACCCCGGTTTCCGCCCTCATCCACGCCGCAACCATGGTGACGGCAGGCGTGTTCCTCGTGGCGCGCTGCTCGCCCTTGTTCGAGCTTTCCCCCAATGCGCTGGCACTGGTTACTGTCATCGGCGCATGCACCGCGTTCTTCGCGGCCACCGTAGGTCTTGTACAGAACGATATCAAACGCGTTATCGCCTACTCCACCTGTTCGCAGCTGGGTTACATGTTCTTCGCCTGCGGCGTAGGCGCGTATTCCGCCGGCATCTTCCACCTGATGACGCATGCTTTCTTCAAGGCACTGCTGTTCCTCGGCGCCGGTTCCGTCATCCACGCCATGTCCGGCGAGCAGGATATGCGCAATATGGGCGGCATCTGGAAGAAGATTCCCTTCACCTACGCGTATATGTGGATAGGGTCGCTGGCGCTGGCAGGCGTCCCGCTTTTCGCCGGTTATTATTCCAAGGACATGATCCTCGAATCCGCCTATGCCGCCCATAGCAGCGTCGGCATGTTCGCCTTCAGCCTTGGCATCGCGGCAGCGTTCCTCACCGCGTTTTATTCATGGCGCCTGCTGTTCCTCACTTTCCACGGCAAGCCCCGCGCGTCCGAAGAAGTGATGCACCATATCCATGAATCCCCCCCCATTATGCTGCTGCCGCTTCTGCTGCTGGCAGGTGGCGCGCTGCTCTCCGGCTATATCGGCTACCATGTTTTCGGCATGGTGCATGCGGAAGACCATTTCTGGAAAACCGCCATCGCCACTGCCAGTTCCGGCGAGCTTTATGAGCACGCGCATCATGCGCCAGCATGGGTCGGCCTTCTGCCCACCGTCGTCGGCCTGCTTGGCATCGCGCTGGCTTACGTGTTCTATATCCTCAATCCGTCGCTGCCGGGCAAAATGGCTGCGGCCTTCGGCAAACTTTACCGTTTCTTCCTCAATAAATGGTACTTCGACGAACTTTATGACGCCGTGTTCGTGAAACCCTCACTCAAGCTTGGCAACCATCTCTGGAAGTTCTGGGATACAGTGGTAATCGACGGCCTTGGCCCCAACGGCTTCGCATGGCTTTCTGCCCGCTTTGGCGACCGTGCACGCACCATGCAGAGCGGATACCTTTACCATTATGCCTTCGTGATGCTGCTGGCCATCGTAACCCTGCTGGGCAGCCTGCTGTGGTGGGCGCTGAAAGGAGCGGGCGTATGAGCGGTTTCCTGCAATCGCACCTGCTTTCCGTGCTCATCTTCCTGCCGCTGTTCGGGGCTGCATGGCTCATGCTGTTCCAGTGCAACGAGGCATCGAGCCGCCGTATCGCGCTTACCACCACGCTGCTGACTTTCCTGCTTTCCATACCGTTATGGGTAGGTTTTGACAGCACGACCCCCGCCTTCCAGTTTGAAGAGTTCAGCCCGTGGTTTGAAGGCTACAAGATCAATTACCATCTGGGTATTGACGGCATTTCGCTGTTCATGGTGCTGCTCACCACCTTCCTCATGCCGCTGTGCATCCTGTGCAGCTGGGAATCGGTCAGCAAACGCGTGCGCGAGTTCATGATCGCGTTCCTCGTGCTGGAATCCTTCGTTATCGGCGTATTCTGCGCCCTCGACCTGCTGCTGTTCTACATCTTCTTTGAAGGCATGCTCATCCCGATGTACCTTATCATCGGCGTATGGGGCGGCGCTAACCGCGTCTATGCAGCCTATAAGTTCTTCCTCTATACGCTGCTGGGTTCCGTACTCATGCTGCTGGCCGTGCTGTTCATTTATCTTACCCACGGCACGATGGACATCCCCGAACTTATGAAGCTTGTGCCCAATTACAGCGAAGACGTGCAGAAACTGCTCTGGCTCGCCATGTTTGCCTCGTTCGCGGTAAAAGTGCCGATGTGGCCGGTGCATACCTGGCTGCCTGACGCGCACGTGCAGGCCCCCACTGCCGGTTCCGTCATCCTTGCAGGCATCCTGCTGAAAATGGGCGCGTACGGTTTCCTGCGATTCTCCATGCCCATGCTGCCGCTCGCCACCCATTACTTTGCGCCGTATGTATTCGCGCTCAGCATCATCGCGGTGGTCTACACCTCGCTGGTGGCGCTGGTGCAGGAAGACATGAAAAAGCTTATCGCCTATTCTTCCGTTGCGCATATGGGCTTTGTCACCGCCGGTCTTTTTGCGCTCAACCAGCAGGGCGTGGAAGGTGCCATCGTGCAGATGATCAGCCACGGCGTGGTGTCCGGCGCTCTCTTCCTGTGCGTGGGCGTGGTCTATGACCGCCTGCACACCCGCGAAATCGCCCGTTACGGCGGCCTGGTGAACATCATGCCTTACTTCGCCTTCGCTTTCCTGTTCTTCACCATGGCTTCCGCAGGCCTGCCCGGCACCAGCGGATTCGTGGGTGAGTTCCTCGTTATCCTCGGCGTGTTCAAAGTATCCGCCAAGGTAGCCACCCTCATCGCCACCGGCATGGTGCTCGGCGCCGCTTACGCCCTGTGGCTTTACCGCCGCGTGGTATTCGGAGAACTGGTAAAAGCCGACCTTATGAAAATGCCCGACCTCAGCAAGCGCGAATGGCTTATCTTCCTGCCGCTCATCATCATGGTGCTGTGGATCGGCATTTACCCCAATTCGTTCCTTTCCTCCATGCATACCTCCGTCGAACATCTGCTGCAGCAAGTGAGCCTACCCAATGGATAAACTTCAACTCGTGATGCAGGATATGCCTGTTTCCTTTATCCTCGCGGCATTGCTGCCGGAGGTGCTGGTAGGCATTTCCGCTGTCGTCCTGCTGATCGGCGGCGTATTCGCAGGCGACAGGAGCGCCGTAAAAATGCACTGGCTCGGCGTGTTCGTGCTGCTGTCCACCATTCTCATGATGCTGACCTCCGCGATTCCCTTCGAGCGCCACTACCTGCTGAATATGCTCTTCACTACCGACATCTACACCAAGTATGTGAAGCTGCTCCTGCTCGCAGGCACCGCGCTGGTGTTTATCCTCAGCGCTGGCTGGCTGGGGCGCGAAGAACACAGGCGTCCTGAATTCCCCGTGCTCATGCTGTTCTCGCTGGTGGGCATGTTTTTCATGGTTTCGGCCAACGACCTGATGTCGCTTTACCTGGGTATGGAGCTCTCTTCGCTGGCGCTTTACGTGCTGGCCTCCTTCAGCCGCGACTCGTTGCGCTCCACCGAAGCGGGCGTAAAATATTTCGTGCTCGGCGCGCTGGCTTCCGGCCTGTTCCTGTTCGGGGCGTCGCTGGTTTACGGCTTCTCCGGCACCACCAGCTTCACCCAGATCGCCGAAGTCATCAAGGGACAGTCCGCGCTCTCGCCCGGCCTGCTCACGGGCTTCGTGCTGATTGCCGTGGCGTTCTGCTTCAAGGTGTCGGCAGCCCCCTTCCATATGTGGACGCCTGACGTATATGAAGGCGCGCCCACACCGGTAACGGCCTATTTCTCCATTGCCCCCAAGATTGCGGCACTGGCCCTGCTGGCCAAGCTGCTCTGCGGCCCCTTCCAGGGCATGCTTCAGGCGTGGCAGCAGGTGATCATAGTCGCCTCCATCGCGTCCATGCTGGTAGGCGCGTTCGGTGCGCTGGGCCAAAAAAACATCAAGCGCCTGCTGGCTTACAGTTCCATCGGCCATGTGGGTTATGTGCTGGTTGGCATCGCCACCGGCACCGTGTCGGGCATCGCGGCCATCCTGTTCTACCTCGCCATTTACCTCGTCATGAGCGCGGGCGCGTTCGGCTGCATCCTCATGATGAAGCGCAACGGCGAATATGTTGAGGAGATTGCTGACCTTTCCGGGCTTTCACGCACGCATCCCCGCATGGCCTTCGCACTGGCAACGTTCATGTTCTCCATGGCAGGCATTCCTCCCCTTGCAGGCTTCTTCGGCAAGATGTACGTTTTCCTTGCCGCACTCGAAAACGGGCTGGTTGCGTTATCCGTGATCGGCGTGCTTGCAAGTGTCGTGGCTTGTTTTTATTATCTCAAGGTCGTCAAGGTCATGTATTTCGATGAAGCCCCCACTATCGCCCTTGACGCCAGCATACCCAAGTCTTTAACATTCGTTACTGTATTATGCACAAGCATCACATTGTTTTTCTTCCTCATGCCTGCGCCACTGTTGCATTATGCGCGTGCTGCGGCGGAGGCGCTGTTTAATTGACGTTATTCGCCAAACCGAACCTCATTGACGACTACCACCTGCTCTCCTACGAAGAGCTGGACAGCACCAATGACGAAGCGCGCCGCATCGCTGAAGGCGGCGGCTCCCACGGCGCGGTCGTGTGGGCCAAACGCCAGACCAACGGACGCGGCCGCATGGGGCGCATCTGGGTGTCGCCGGAAGGCAACCTCTATTGCTCCGTCCTGCTCTCGCCCAACTGCGACACCGCCACCTCAGCCCAACTTGCTTTCGTAACCGCCGTTGCGGCGGTTGAAACCCTTGCCCCCATCATCCAGGGCGGCGAACTCACCTGCAAATGGCCGAACGACATATTGCTCGACGGCAAGAAGATCGGCGGCATATTGCTGGAATCCTTTGAAACGGCAGATATGACGCCCGGCCAGAACCGCATGGTACGCTGGGTGGTCATCGGCATCGGCATGAACATCGACTCCTGCCCGGAAAATACAGATATTCCTGCCACTTACCTTAAGGCCGCCGGTGTGGAGATCATCAGCGCTAAAATCGTTCTGTCCCGCTTTATCCATCATTTTATCACCGAATATGACATCTGGGCAAAACGCGGCTTTGCCCCCATCCGCCGCAAATGGCTGGAATATGCCTTCCGCAAGGGCAAGACCATTCAGGTGCGCCTGCCCAAAGAAACCCATTCGGGCATATTCGAGGGCATTGATACTAACGGCCAGTTGCTGCTAAAGTCCTCCAAAGGTAAACGCGTGGCCATCAGCGCCGGTGACGTTTTCTGGTGATCTTAGTATACTCACAGCAGTTCGTGCATTGGCCAGGCAGCCGGGGCGAGGTGCGGGTACACACACCGGTATATGAGCACACCGAGGCCGAAGGATAACAACGCCAATGTTCGAAATGCGAAGAGTATAAACATGCTGCTAGTGATCGACGCAGGTAATACCAACACGGTATTCGCCGTATATAAACAGGACAGGCTGCTCGGCCAGTGGCGCGTGGCGACCGATGCCAGACGCACCTCGGACGAATATGGCATCTGGCTGATGCAGATCATGTCCTACTCGGGGGTGGACTATAAAGAAGTTAAAGCCGCCATTATGTCCAGCGTGGTGCCGCAGGTCGTCTTTTCACTGCGCATGCTGGTGCGGCAATATTTCCAGACCGAGTTGCTCATCGTGGGCGAATCCACGCTGGATATCGGCATCAGGGTGCTTATCGACCGCCCGAGCGAAATGGGTGCCGACCGTCTGGTAAACGCGGTCGCCGCATGGGAGCGGCACAAGAAGCCTCTTATCATCGTGGATTTTGGCACCGCCACCACGTTCGACGTGGTCAATAACGAAGGCAATTACATCGGCGGCGTTATCGCTCCGGGCGTAAACCTCTCGCTGGAAGCCTTGCACCGCGCTGCCGCCAAGCTTCCCAACGTGACGGTCATCCGGCCCGCCCGCGTGACGGGCAAAGACACGGTGCAGGCCATGCAGTCAGGCATCTATTACGGCTATGTGGGGCTGATCGAAGGCATTACCTCGCGCATCAGGGAAGAGGCAGGCATACCCATGAAAATAATCGCCACGGGCGGCCTTGCGCCGTTGTTTGCCAAAGCCACCCCGGTTATCGACGCGCTGGAGCCTGACCTCATCATCGAAGGCCTGCGCATTATTTACGAAAGAAACACGCCATGAAAAAACTGATCTGCCTGCTCGTCGGCCTCATGCTGTCTTCCCCTGCCATGGCGCAGTCGGATTTTGAGCCGTATGTATCCGGTGTTGACGACACGCAGGGCGGGCGCGAATCCAAGCTCGATAAACCGGCGCGCAAACTGCTGTGGGACAGCGTGCTCAATTATTACAAAGACCCCAAGCCTGAGAAGGTCGATACGCTGCTCGACCTCATGGCCAGCACCGACATGCTTACCCGCAAGACCGCATGGGCACCGCTGGTGGGCTTCCTCACCGTGGTGTTTCCCGCCAACAAGGACCACGTGATGCGCTGGATGAGCCGCAACGACTACAACACGCACGCGCAGTATGTGATCGTCAACGCGCTGATGCATGCGGGCATGAAGGAAAGCGCGCTCCTGTTTGCCAAGGCGCATCGCTGGGAAGGTGAGGACATGATCCGCCTGCGCGACATGAACCACAAAATAAACCTGAAAAATCTACCCATTGTAATGCCCGGGCATATCGATACGCTATGGGGTGCATTCTTCGCTTCAGGCGACACGGTGTATGTGGAGCAGATCATCGAAGCCATGCTTACGGAGAAAACACACTCCAAGGAGCTCAATAACGCCTATTACATGACCGATGACGCCGACCCCACGACCGAGAATAAAGCGCTCGCGGCCATGACACTACGTGACTACGCCAGGGATAACCCTCCTGTGCGCGAAGCGATTGAAAAACGCCTCAACGCGGAAACCAAGGGCTCCTCCAAATATGAACTTTACCGAAGCATTCTGGACATCAAATAATGAACGTGAACTTTAAAGACTATTCTGACGAACTGCTATTCGTGCCGCTGGGCGGCTCCAACGAGATCGGCATGAACCTCAACCTTTATGGCTATAAGGGCAAATGGATCATGATCGACCTTGGCATCGGCTTTGCCGACGCCTACTACCCCGGCGTGGAAGTGCTGCTGCCCGATATCGAGTTCATCGCCGAGCGCAAGAAAGACCTGCTCGGCATCGTGCTCACGCACGCGCATGAAGACCATTTAGGCGCTGTTCCCTATCTCTGGGAAGAATTGCAGGTGCCGGTCTATGCCACACCGTTCACCTCCGCCGTGCTCAAGGCCAAGCTGGCCGATGAAGGCCTGAACCTAAGGATTCCGGTAAATGAAGTCCAGCCCGGCACCAGGATACAGATGGGGCCGTTTGAATTCGAGATGATCCCCCTCACCCACTCCATTCCGGAAATGCAGGCCATCGCGCTGCGCACGGATAAAGGCGTGGTGATGCACACCGGTGACTGGAAACTCGACCCCGATCCCCTCGTCGGCCCCGCCACCGACGAAGCCACACTCAAACGCTACGGGGATGAAGGCATCCTCGCCATGGTATGCGATTCCACCAACGTCTACAGCGACGGGGAATCCGGTTCGGAAAGCGGCGTGCGCGAAAGCATCACCGAAATCATCGCCAACTGCAAGAACCGCGTAGTGGTCACCACGTTCGCGTCCAACATCGCGCGTGTGGAAACGCTTATCAAGGCTGGCCACGCGGCAGGCAGGCGCATCGCCATTGCAGGGCGTTCATTGCGCCGTGTTACCACGGCGGCAAAGGAAAGCGGCTACCTGCAGGATATCCCCCCGCTGCTTTCCGAACGCGAAATATCCGATATCCCCAAAGACCAGCTCATGGTCATCTGCACGGGCTGTCAGGGAGAGCCGCTGGCGGCGCTTTCCAAAGTGGCGCGCGGCGATCATCCCAATATCCGCCTCTCTTCCGGTGATACGGTCATCTTCTCTTCACGCAAGATTCCGGGTAACGAAACCCGCGTGGCCTATCTTTACAATGCGCTCACCCGCATGGGCGTGGAACTCATCACCGCCAAGCGCCATCATGTGCATGTGTCAGGCCATCCCTGCCGCAATGAGTTAAAGCGCATGTATGAACTGGTGCGCCCCCGGATTGCCATACCCACGCACGGCGAAGCGCGTCACATCCACGAGCATGCGCTGTTCGCTCAGTCGCTTGGCATAAAGCAGACCATAGAGGCGCGTAACGGCTCCGTTATCCTGCTCTCCGGCAATGGCCCCACGGAAGTGGGTACGGTAAAGACAGGCTATACCGCTATCGACGGCAACAGCTTTATTGCATCGGATAACCCCATCCTCAAAATGCGCCGCCGCATCCGCGACGAAGGCTGCTGCGTTATCTCGGTGGTGGTGGACCAGAAAACCAACGAGTTGCTGGCCGCGCCGCGCATATCTGCTCCCGGTTCACTGGATATGAAGGAGGACCGCGACCTCATCGCCGCACTGGTCGATATGGTGGAAGAAGCCGTAGGCCGCGCCACGCGCAAGGATACCGTGGACAGGATAAGCGAGAATATCCGCACCGCCGCACGCAAGCTTTACCGCGATGAACTGGGCAAAAAACCCGTGCTGGACGTGCATGTGATCCGCGTGTGATTCCCGATGTCTGACAAGCCCGCAAAATACATCGCCTCGTTCGGGCGGCGCAAAGGCCACAAGCTGCGCCCCAGCCGTGCCGCGCTGTTTGAAACGTTGCTACCCGCCATAGAGGTGGCAAAACCCGAAGGCGCTATCACCGCCCCTTCCCTTTTCGGTAATAATAATCCCCTCTGGTTTGAGCTGGGGTTTGGCGGCGGCGAGCATCTTGCCGAACAGGCACGGCGCAACCCGGATGTTTCCTTCATCGGCTGCGAACCTTACATCAACGGCATATCTACCCTGCTGGCGGCCATCGACGAACACAAGCTTGGCAATGTGCGTGTGTATGGCGGCGATGCCCGTGATATCCTCGACAACCTGCCGGACGGCAGCATCGAGCGCATGTTCATCCTCTTCCCCGACCCGTGGCCGAAGGCCCGCCATCACAAGCGCCGCATCATCAACCAGACTACGCTTTCCATTATCCATCAGAAACTTAAAGCGGGCGGATCATTGCGCGTAGCCACCGATCATGTGGACTACGCCACATGGATACTTGAGCATTTTATTATATTTAACAAATTCTTATGGAAGGCAATCCGCCCTGCTGACTGGCAAACGCCGCCTGCGGACTGGGTTGCCACTCGCTATCAGGGCAAGGCCGAGGCGGAAGGCCGCAAAGCGGTTTTTCTGGATTTTGTTAAACAACTATAATAGAATAGTATCGTGAGTTAAGAAAAACCAAATTTCACAGGGGTAGGCTATGTTTCTCAAAATGATTGCCGACAAAGTTCTGGGCGCAGAAATTCCAGGGACCGGCGAGCGCGGTGGTGATCCCACCGGCATCGCAAGCGCCATCGCTAACATGGGTGACGGCATGCTTTCAGTTGCCTCAATGCCGAAGATGTCTCAGATGGGGCTAGATGCTATCAGCGCCAATATGAAACAATTTGTAAGCGGCGGCGAAAGCGCTAATGATCCTTCTTACGGCCATGCCCTGCCTGCAGTAGAACGCGTTGCCTCTGCCTTTGAGCTCAGCAAACGCTGACAGCCCGCTGTTCCACCTTGCATTAAGGACATCCGCTCCATGGCTGCGCCGTTGCTCGCCCCTGTCGCCGTTGAGCACATAGACAAAGGTTTTTTTCCCCGCTACTATAATTTTCTTGTTCACCAACCATCATGTGGAGTATTTCAATGCGTCTAACACGTTTTTTTGCAACCTTACTGGCAGGATTTTTTGTGGCAAATACCGCTTTGGCAGATGACTACCAGATCACCGAGAACACCGTATTCCTCGACCTGAAAGATGGCCGTGTCGTTATTGAAATGCTTCCCGATCTTGCGCCCAAGCATGTTGCGCGCATCAAGGAACTCATCAAGTCCAAGTTCTATGACGGCATCGTATGGCACCGCGTAATGGAAGGCTTCATGGCGCAAACGGGTGATCCCACCGGCACCGGCACGGGCGGCTCCGGCCAGAAGCTTGCTGCTGAATTCACCAGCACCCCGTTCGTACGCGGCATTGTAGGCATGGCGCGCGCGGGTGACCCCAACAGCGGCGACAGCCAGTTCTTCATCATGTTTGGCCCGAGCCCCAGCCTTAACAACAGCTACACCGTATGGGGCAAGGTGGTCAGCGGCATGGATGTCGTAGACAAGATCAAGCGTGGCAACCTCGCGCAGAACGGCCAGGTTACTGATCCCGACAAAATCGTTTCCATGCGTATGGCTACCGACGCAGCCCCCGCGAAGTAATCCGGCGGTTTACGCAAACGTCAAAAGCCAGCCCTTCACGGGCTGGCTTTTGTATTTCGGCATAATTAAAGAAATGGGGGGCTGGAAAGTACAAATTTGATAGCCCTTTTCTTTCTTTGTGATCTCAACCCCCGGTGGATTTTTATTTTTTCCTTGAGATGCGCGAATGTTCCTTCGAGGTGGTTTATGGTAGGCGGTATTGCGAGGCTTGGTATATCGCGACAGGTAAAGAGGCTGTGCAGGTTATCCTGCAATGAG
>JAMIFV010000035.1:0-6223 GCA_035906055.1 Alphaproteobacteria bacterium
AAAGTCTGGGATGATATAGCCAGTTATAGAGCGTCTTGCGACTCACACCAAATATTCGAATCGCTTCCTTCTGGCTTCCGCCAGAGGAGATAAACGATAATGCACGTTTCTGTATATCAATACTGTAACTCATTTTATCGACCTCACGATGCTGACAGAGGCACACTATAACATCAGTAATTGTTATTTGAAATGACTATACTTTACCACACCCGAAATAAATCACAAAAAATCAAAGGATTCACACTAATCGAACTTTCGGTAGTGCTTGTCATCATCGGGTTGATTGTTGGGGGTATATTAATGGGACGAGAGTTAATACAGGCATCGGAAGTGCGTTCCATCATCACGCAGGCCTCAAACCTTGAAAGCCAGATTCACACATTCCGCAGCAAATATTCCTGCCTGCCCGGGGACTGCGCCAGCGCCACTACTTTCTTTGGTACGACAGACCCCTTGGGCTCCGCTATCGCCAATGGTGATGGCGACGGTTTAATCCGCACGGTTATTGATGGCAACGGCGACACGTATGCCTACCCTGATTGCCTTAGCGGAAATGGCAATGATGAGCCGAACCAACTCTTTATACATTTAAATATGGCTAAACTTGGGGCTTACAGCCCTTTCTCCGGTGCCAATCAGTTTCTCAGGCATGCTCCGCTTCTGGCCAACGGTGCGCGTACCAGAATCATCGTCAGTTGCGCCACTTATTCCTCCGATTTATCCGCTTTCAGCCAGGCTATGGCTTTTCTTGGCACATCCAATGCGCTTTTCTTTGGCGCCGGGCCGGGATCCCGTGTTATTTACACGCTTGGAGTTCCGGGTAACGGCAATTTCGTTGGAATGGATGCCCGGCTAACCTATGCCATTGATGCCAAGACCGATGACGGCATCGCAAACAATGGCGGCTTTCGCAGTATTACAAATTACTATAATAACCCCGCATCCTGCACTGTAGCCGCCACGCTTTATCCTCCTGCAAGCTGTATGATTGTCTCCGGACGAAAGCTGAATTAGCAGCACATCTTTTCTATTGATCCCATATTGGGAACATGCTATATTGCTGCATGCGCATCATTGCCCGCAAAACCCTACGTGATTTTTGGCAGCACGCCGCTTATGCCGACTCTGAACAGCCTCTCAAAAGCTGGTTTCAGGTTGCGTCAGCGGCGGATTGGGCTACACCTTCGGCTATTAAAGAACAGTTTCGTCATGTGAGTATTCTTGGCAAAAACCGTGCGGTATTTAACATCGCAGGCAACAAATACCGGCTGGTTACAGCCATTAACTACCCCTACAGGCTTATATATATACGCTTCGTAGGCACACATAAACAATATGATAAGATCAACGCGGAGACTATCTGATATGGACATAAAACCGATAAAATCCAGAAAAGATTACCAGCACGCGCTCAAGCAGGTGGAAACATTGTTCCATGCCAAGCCAAACACCGCTGATGGCGACCGGCTGGACGTGCTGACCACGCTGATAGAAGCTTATGAGGCGAAGCATTATCCAATCGATCCGCCCGATCCCATAGCCGCTATCGCCTTTGCCATGGAACAGCAGGGCCTTGAGCGCAAGGATCTGGAGCCCTATATCGGCAGCCGCGCGCGCGTGTCGGAAGTGCTGAACCATAAACGTACTCTTACCCTTGCCATGATTCGCAAACTGCATCATGCGCTGGGCATACCGGCAGAGGTTCTGATCCGGGAATAACCTTGCCATCTTTCCCCTTGCCTCGCCCTGTGGGCGGTGTACATTACGGTAACAATAGTTAAAGCAGTAAGTAAACAGAGAGGATCGATTCCATGGCCGAGAAAGAAAAAGACACCAGCAAATCCAAAGCGCTTGAAGCGGCGCTGAGCCAGATTGAAAAATCCTTCGGCAAAGGCTCCATCATGAAGATGGGTTCGCAGGAACATCTGGAAGTGGAAGCCACCTCCACCGGCTCGCTGGGGCTGGATATCGCGCTTGGCGTCGGCGGTTTGCCCAAAGGCCGCGTGATCGAAATTTACGGGCCGGAATCCTCCGGCAAAACCACCCTCACCCTGCATGTGGTGGCCGAAGCCCAGAAAACCGGCGGCACCTGCGCGTTCATCGACGCGGAACACGCGCTCGACCCGGTTTACGCCCGCAAGCTCGGCGTGAATGTAGATGAGTTGCTCATCTCCCAGCCCGACACCGGCGAACAGGCGCTCGAAATCGCCGACACGCTCGTGCGCTCCGGCGCTATCGACGTGCTGGTGGTGGACTCGGTCGCCGCGCTGGTTCCCAAAGCCGAACTCGAAGGTGAAATGGGCGACTCCCATATGGGCCTGCAGGCCCGCCTGATGAGCCAGGCACTGCGTAAACTCACCGGTTCCATCTCGCGCTCCAACACCACTATCATTTTCATCAACCAGATCCGTATGAAGATCGGCGTGATGTTCGGCAACCCCGAAACCACCACCGGCGGCAACGCGCTGAAGTTCTATGCGTCCGTGCGCATGGATATCCGCCGCATCGGCGCGATCAAGGACAAGGAAGAAGTCATCGGCAACGCCACCCGCGTGAAGATCGTCAAGAACAAGGTGGCTCCGCCCTTCCGCGTGGTGGATTTCGACATCCTCTACGGCGAAGGCATCTCCAAGACCGGCGAACTCATCGACCTCGGCGTGAAGGCAGGCATCATTGAAAAGTCCGGCGCGTGGCTGTCCTATAACTCCCAGCGCATCGGCCAGGGCAAGGAAAACGCCCGCACCTTCATGAAGGAAAACCCCAAGATCGCCGAAGAGATCGAAAAGAAGATCCGCGCGGCCTCGGGCGACGTGAACAAGAAGCTGGAAGCGCCCGCGAGCGAATTCGCCGAGGACGCGGCCTAAAGTCATTATTGATCATGGAAAAGGCCTCCGGGTTATGCCCGGAGGCCTTTGTTTATGCGCAATCCAGTTGCACAAACAGGGGTTATTGGCTTAAGTAATGCCCTCGGGAACTCGTCATCCTGTGCAAAAGCACAGGATCCATCATTGCGTAGGCTGGATGGATCCTGCGGTCAGGCCGCAGGATGACAATAACATGAATACAGTGCTTAGACATATGATTACCACATCCGCCGCGCGTTCCGCATTCCTTGATTTCTTCACCAAGAACGGCCATGAGCCCGTGCCTTCCAGCTCGCTCGTGCCGCATAACGACCCCACGCTCATGTTCACCGCAGCGGGCATGGTGCAGTTTAAGAACGTGTTCACGGGTGCGGAAAAGCGCAAATACACGCGCGCGGCCAGCAGCCAGAAATGCGTGCGCGCAGGCGGCAAGCATAACGACCTCGATAACGTGGGCTACACGGCACGCCATCATACTTTCTTTGAGATGCTCGGCAATTTCTCCTTTGGCGATTACTTCAAAGAACTTGCCATTGAGCATGCATGGACATTGCTAACCAAAGAATTAAGCCTTCCGCCCGAAAAGCTCTGCGTTACCGTTTATCACAACGATGATGAAGCGTTTAACATATGGAAGAAACTTACCGGTTTCCCTGACAGCAAAATCATCCGCATTAACAGCCTTGATAATTTCTGGTCGGCTGGCGATACAGGCCCCTGCGGTCCCTGTTCCGAGATTTTCTACGACCACGGCGATAAAATCCCCGGCGGCCCTCCGGGCAGTGCCGATCAGGATGGTGACCGTTTCGTAGAAATCTGGAACCTCGTATTCATGCAATATGAGCAGATAGATAAGGACACGCGCATCAACCTGCCCAAACCCTCCATTGATACCGGCATGGGGCTCGAGCGCCTTTGCGCTGTGCTGCAGGGTGTGCATGACAATTACGATACTGATTTGTTCAGGCACCTGATTAGCGATATTACTTCTATTTCCGCTGCAACCGGCGCAAAAAACCCGGACACAAAACTAGCGCGCGTGGCTTACCGCGTGATTGCCGATCATTTGCGTTCCACCTGCTTCCTGATGGCGGACGGCGTGTTGCCCTCCAATGAAGGTCGCGGCTATGTGCTGCGCCGCATCATGCGCCGCGCCATGCGCTATGCGCACCAGCTTGGTTGCCATGAACCGCTGATGTATAAACTTGTGCCATCTTTAGTGAAAGAAATGGGCGATCATTTCCATGAACTGCAACGCGCACAGCCGCTCATCACCGAAACGCTGAAGCTGGAAGAAACCCGCTTCAAGCAGATGCTCGACCGTGGCCTCAAACTGCTCGACGAAGAATCCGGCAAGCTGGCGGGCAATGGCACATTGCCCGGCGACGTGGCGTTCAAACTGTATGATACGTACGGCTTCCCGCTTGACCTCACGCAAGATATTTTACGCGGCCAGAACAAAAAAGTGGACGGCGAAGGGTTCGCCGCCGCGATGGAAGAACAGAAAGCCCGCGCGCGCGCCGCATGGAGCGGTTCGGGCGAAAAAGCCACCAGCCGTATCTGGTTTGAGGCTAAAGACAAGGTCGGCGCCACCGAATTCCTCGGCTATAATGCCGACACTGCCGAAGCGCAACTGGTTGCCATCGTGGTCAACGGGGAGTCCGTAAGCGAAGCCAAAGCGGGCACCGAAGCCTCCCTCGTCTTCAACCAGACACCCTTTTACGGTGAATCGGGTGGTCAGGTAGGCGATGCAGGCTGGGTGAAGAACGGCGATAAGGTTATTGCCGAGGTAAACGACACCAGCAAGCCGGTGGAAGATTTCCACGTGCACAAGGCCACGCTGAAGGCCAGCATGAAAGTGGGCGATAAGGTTACGCTTTCCATAGATACCGTGCGCCGCAACCGCATCCGCGCCAACCATTCCGCCACGCACCTGCTGCATGCTGCGCTGCGTCATGCGCTGGGCGAGCATATCTCGCAGAAGGGCTCGCTCGTGGCTGAAGACAAGCTGCGTTTCGACATCAGCCACAACAAACCCATCACCCGCGAGGAGCAGGCCGCCATCGAGCTGGAAGTCAACCGCATGGTCTGGCAGAACACGCCCGTCACCACGCGCCTGATGACCCCGGACGAAGCCATTAAAGCCGGAGCCATGGCGCTGTTCGGTGAGAAGTATGGTGATGAGGTACGCGTTTTAAGCATGGGCGAAGATAATGAAACCACCTACTCCACCGAACTCTGCGGCGGCACTCACGTGCGCAACACCGGCGATATCGGCCTGTTCAAGATTGTGAGCGAAGCCGCTGTGGCAGCAGGTGTGCGCCGTATCGAAGCGGTGACGCAATCGGGCGCTTTTGCATACCTTGCTGAACAGGATGCCCGCATGCGCGAGCTCGCGCTTGGCTTTAAGACACAGCCTTCCGAAGTGGCAGAAAAAATCAACGCGCTGCAGAACGACCGCAAGAAGCTCGAAAAAGAACTGGCTGACGCGAAGAAAGCGCTGGCGCTCGGCGGTGGCGGCGGTGGTGAAGCTTCAGTTGAAACCGTTAACGGCACCAGCTTCATCGGCAAAGTGTTTGACGGGCTCGACCCCAAGGAACTGCGCGGCGTGGCGGAAGGCTACCTTGCCAAGGCTGGCGTAGTGGCGGTTGCTACCAACGTGGATGGCAAGGCTTCTATAGTGGTTGCCATTGCCAAGGGCGGCACGCATAACGCAGTAGACCTTGTAAAGCTGGCGGTGGAAACCGTGGGTGGCAAAGGCGGCGGCGGCAGGCCCGAAATGGCGCAGGGCGGCGGCCCGGACGCTGCAAAGCTGGATGACGCACTAAACGCCATTAAAGCGAAGCTTTAGTTATTTTTAACTCGTCATTGCGAGCGTAGCAAAGCAATCCTGCTTAACAGAACATTGTGATAGACTGGATTGCCGCGTCGGCTACGCCTCCTCGCAATGACGGATAAGCTCTATTCCAGAGCATCGCCTTATGCGCGCGGGAGTTTTTTGTCGTTCCCGCGAAAGCGGGAATCCAGTCTTTTTGTTTTCTGGATACCGACTTTCGTCGGTATGACGATTAAGGCAACTGCTCTAAAACTGTCTGCTCTAATACCGGGATTTACGCAGGGGAGTTTGCGCGGAGCGCAAACGGGGACGGCTAGTCCCTAGGCACTGTTAGCTAATTTTCCAGTTATAGAGGATTTTAGTTGCGGCGAGTGCCACGAAGCTGAGGAAAACTTTGTCTTCCTTGTCGAAACGCAGACAGAGGCGTTTATTTTCCTTGAGCTTTCCGAAGTAACGCTCAATGCCGCCACGCAGCTTATACACCGCCTTGTCGTAGAGGATTTTAACTTTACGGTTTTTG